>WRMN01000004.1 GCA_009777095.1 Bacteroidales bacterium
AGTACTTTAAAGCTACTTTTAAATGATTATGGCGGGATTAATCCCGCCATAATCATCACCACTTTTGACTATTAATGAAAAAAAGAGCTATTTCATCACCACTTTTGACTATTAAGCCCCGTTTTACAACATGGAACGTCCTCATCAGGGAATAGAAAATGTGCCGCCGGTGAAAAGCTACAGTCCTGTTGGAAAGGTGTCGTAATGAATTGCGATTCAAAGCGGAACTTCGTTTCGGCGCGCCATCACTCCGTTCCGCTTTGTGAAAAATGAAATAAAAAAAGTATTATTTGAAAAAATGTATTAAATTTGCAATGCTAAACCTGCAAAGCGTCACTTAAGAACCGACGAAAAATGGTCTAACAAATAGGAAGCACAACACTTTAAACATTATGAAGAAGTTTTTATATAATTTATAACTTAGTATGGTTGCTATTAATGACATTTATTTTACATTACTTTATGTTGTTTCTGGTCTACTAACAATCATATCTTCTGTTATTTATTTTGTTTCTTGGCTTAAAAAACGTAGAAGGGAAGAGACAGAAAAACAAGATAGAAAACGGGAAGAATTACATAAAGCACAAAATGAACAATTCAATGTTCAAATTGAAAAACAGAACGAACTAATACAAATTCAGCAAAAACAATTGCGTGAAACTCGTTTTTCGTCTGGCGTTGAACAATTGGGTAACGAAACGGAATCTACTCGTATTGGCGGAGCCAATAACCTCTATTTCCTTGCAAACGAATTTCCGGAAGAATATCTCCAACTTGTTTGCGAAATTCTTTGTGCCCATATCCGTATTGTAACGGGGGAAAAAAAATACCAAGAAAAACATAAAAAGGAGCCTTCAAACGAGATTCAAGCTATTTTAAGTATACTATTTAAAAGGGATAATAATCATAAATGCATTTTTGACAGATGTAGTAAGAATCTTTCAAAATCTTTTTTATGCGGATTTAATTTTTATTTTGGCACTAGAAGCGAGGTTGAGTTAGAGGGAATAAAGTATTTTGTAAAAATGAGTATGGTTGATTCAGATTGTACCAAAGATTTTTATGATTATGCTACTATAATAAACCTTGTCGATTTCGATGGCGCAACATTATACAATATTGATTTCGATGCTGCCGAATTAAACAATGTTGATTTTAAGAATGCTGAGTTACTCAACAATATTAATTTCAGATATGCAAAATTAAATAATGTAACCTTCAAAAATGCAAAATTAATAGGTAAGAGTGATTCAGAAAATATATGTTTTTCTGAGGCTACATTAAGCGATGTAGATTTCGAAGAGGCCACATTAAATAATATAGACTTCAACAACGCAAAAATAAACGATGTCCGTTTCAGAGAAGCTAAATTAGACAATGTCTTTTTCAAAGGAGCCAATTTAGCCAAGTTTATTTCAGAAATAGCAGAGATGAGCAGAGTTGATTTCAATAAAGCAACATTAAAGAATGTGTTTTTCGATGGCGCAGAATTGCACATATATGGCGATAATATTGATGACCCTTTTCACGGTGTTCATTTTTTTGATGCAGAATTAAGCAATGTTAATTTTGGAGGAGCAAAATTATATTGTACAGATTTTGGGTGTACTAAATTTTTAAATAATATCCGTTTCGATAATGCTGAAATACGTGGATGTTGGTTTTCAGATGCTGAATTAAATGATGTTCATTTCAAAGAAGCAAAATTTAGCAAGCTTCAAATTATAGATACCGAATTGGATCATGACCGTATTAACAAGGTCGATTTCTCTGGAGCCGTACTATGTGATATTGATTTTTCTAACGCCGAACTACATGATATTGATTTTTCAGGAACAGAATGTGAGAATGTAAATTTTAAAAACACTGTTTTTGAAGACTGTAGCTACGAAGATATTACAGATTATGGTCGTTCGCTTGAATTAACGAAAATAGCGTGAAAATTTTAACATAGTAAACCCAGTCCCGAACAGGGCTTCTTTTCTTATTAGACGTTTTTTTAAGACAAAGGTTCAAAACCATAAATAATTTTCAACCTTATCATCTGAAAACAAGCTAATTAAAACAAATTTTATTAGCTTATTTTACTTCCTCGCCCCTTCAAATATTGGCATAAGTCAAAAATCCACCAGTAATTTTACCAGTGGGCTACTGGTATTTTTACTGGTGCTCTACTGTCAATTTTACTGGTGCATATTAAAAATATGCCCCCTAACTTTGCGGCAAAAAACAAAATCAACAATTAACAAAATTACTATTATGGGATTTATTAAAGCATTCGCAGGGGCAATCGGTGGCACATTTGCCGACCAATGGAAAGACTTCCTGATGCCCAAACCCGGCGTTCCGGGAACAGCAGCCTTATTTGAAGCAGTACCGCAAGGTCAAAACGCAGGTCGCGGCTCAAACACCAAAGGCTCGAAAAACGTTATTACTAACGGCAGCAAAATCATTGTGCCGGAGGGAACGGCGCTCATCACCTTTCAAGATGGAGCCATTACCGGTTTCATCGCCGAAGCGGGAGGATTTGAATACAGGTCGGACGACCAAAATTCAAAATCAATCTTCTCCGGAGATGGATTTTTATCGCCTCTTGTTAAAACTTCCTGGGAAAGGTTTAAGTTTGGCGGACAACCGGGAGCGCAACAATTAGCGTTTTACGTTAATCTAAAAGAAATTCCAAACAATAGATTTGGAACACAATCGGAAATCTATTGGGACGACGCTTATCTCGGAGCGCAAGTCGGAGCGGTTACACGCGGTACCTATACCATGAAAATAATCGACCCGATACTCTTTGTGAAAAACTTTGTGCCTGCCCAATATTTGCAGCCCGACGCCCCTGTATTCGATTTTGCGGATATGGACAACGATGCGGGATCGCAATTGTTTAATGAAGTGGTAGGCAGTCTGTCGGCTGCATTTTCAAATTACACCAACGACCCCAGCAAAGGCAACCGCATCACTAAAATTCAAGGCGATCAGATTGGTTTCGCACAATCATTGACGCAAGCCGTTGAAGACGGTTATCAATGGAAATCAGACCGTGGATTGGAAATAGTAAAAGTGGCCTTGGTAGCCATTGAATATGACGAGGATACGAAAAAATTGCTGAGCGACGTCAAAAAAGCAGACGCTTTATCAGGCGCGCGCGGAAGTTCGTTCATGCAGCAATCGGTTGCCCGCGGTATGCAGGCAGTAGGTGAAAATCCTACCGGTGGCGGCGGAATGGGAATGGCATTTATGGGAATGGGAATGGGAGCAGCAGGAAACATGATGGGAGCTACGCAGCAGCAAGAGGCAACACCCCAATCGCAGTTTATTCAAAACCAACCCATGCAGCAACAGCAGCAAGCGCCGCCGCCAATGCCGCCGCAACAACCAATGTTTCATGCGATGCTGGGTGGCGTGCAACAGGGACCCTTCGCCATGGAGCAATTACAGCAAATGGCACAAGCAGGACAGTTGACACCGAATACATTGGTTTGGTGCGCCGGAATGCCCGCCTGGGCTGCCGCAGGGACAGTACCGACCTTAGCTGCCGTATTTGGCGCAGTTCCGCCTCCACCTCCTCCGCCAATAATGTAATTGAGAATTAATTAATAGTAATAAAACTAATAAATATGTCAACTGTTACAGTAACCATAAACGGTAAAATTGACCACGCAGTATGGTCGGCAGAACAAACGGCAACGGTATCTTTTAACCGCTTTCCCGCTTCTATTGAGGAATTTCTGCAGGTACGCGAACAAATCGGCAATGAGCCTCACGGCGCTATTGCCTTGCAGGTGATGGCTTACGAAATGTATAGTCGGGACAAAACGCTCGGAAAGGAGTGTATCGAATTGAACAACCTGAGAACCAATGTCAATCAAACGGTAAGCCGTCTGAATGAACTGAATCGTCCAAACGATACTTATTCGCGCCCCTATCAAATGGCGGCCTATCTGAAAGGCGCAAGCTGGCAAAACGGCTATACGCCCGATAAACCTTATACGGTAACAATAAGAACCAGACCGGGCGTGAAGCACGAAAACAGCAATACCTTTCAAGCGATGATTCTTTATTTGGACATCAACGTTGAAGGCGGAAAAGACAAGGTATGGAGTCCGGTCAGCGTCGTTAAAACGCTTAAACCCGGAGAGCCGAGCGAAGGAAAATATTTTATCGTAAACGACAGTTGCGATATGTATTCGCAGGTAAGAGAAGTTTCTTTTGCAAAACCCTTTGAAGGGTTGGATTAATTTAATAAAAATAAAAATTGATAAATAATAAATTATCATGGAAGAAGCAAGAATTATTCAAACGAATGAAGGCGCAAAAGACGGACAAAATAAATGTCCCAAGTGCGGAGCGACTGATATTTCGCTCAATATAAATAAAGGGCTTTTGACATGCAATTTTTGTCGGCACGAATTTGAGCCGGAAAAAGCGGCAGGTTTAGAGAGCGATCTAAGCACATTGGAAGGTCAGATAATTGGCTCAGGTGCTCAAAACATAGCAGCAGATGCCAACGATGTATTAACCTTTAAATGCAGCAGTTGCGCTGCGGAGGTGGTCATTGATACCACCTCGGCATTGCAGGCGCGATGCCACTGGTGCCGCAACACCTTATCGGTGAATCAGCAAATCCCCAACGGTGCTGTGCCCGACGTCGTTTTACCGTTTAAGATAAAAAAAGAAGAGGCTCAAGGCAAGATTGAAAAGTTTGTAGCCAAACGCAAGTTTTTTGCCCACCCGCAGTTCAAAAAGGAATTTACTGCCGACAATGTGATGGGCGTTTACCTGCCCTACATGGTAGTCGATGTGAATGCGCACGCAAATCTTTCGGGTCAGGGCGAACATCAGGTCAAAAGCTATAGCCGCGGAGCAGGAAAAGACAGGGAAACATTCTATGATGCAGATTTATATAATGTGGAACGGGAATTTGATATAGTTGTTGACGGATTAACCGTTGAATCAAGCGCAGACAAATTAAACAGTAAGGCAAGCAATAAAACAAACAACATTATCAACGCGATTATGCCTTTTGATATTGAAAACAGCCTTAAATGGAATGCTAACTATTTAAAAGGCTACACCTCCGAAAAAAGAGATACCAATATCGAACAGTTAAAGGGACGTGTAACTACGCAGACAAAAGATATAACGCGCCATAAAGCGAACGATACCTTAAAAACATACGACCGCGGCGTTGCCTGGCACAGGGAAGATCTGGTGGTGAAAGGAGAGCAATGGAAAGCGGCCTATTTTCCTGTATGGCTGTACAGTTATCATCAAAAAAACAAAAACCTGCTCCATTATGTAGCGGTCAATGCACGAACAAAAGAAACGATGGGAAGCGTACCCATACATCAGCTCAAATTATTTGGCGTATCTGTTCTTGTAGAGATAATAGGTTTTATTCTTTTTTTGATAACAATGCCTTTTTTAGTCTTGGAAAACAGCGATGACAGTTACAGTTGGATTTTCTTAACCTTAGGTTTTATTTTCTACGGTTTTATGTATGCAAGATACCGCAATAAAGGCGTACGTCATTACCACGAAAAGGAAACCAAGGCAACAATGGCCAACCTGCGAAAGAAAGATGAATTTGTTCTTACAAGAAAAGGGCTTAAGAACAAAACAATGGAAGGAGCAAATAATAAAACAGTCAGATAATTATGATTTTAAAAACAAACAACCCAAATAAAACAAACAAAATGAAAAAAAATCAATTTTTTAGAGTAATGATGGCGATAGCTTTCATGCTCGCAGTAAATTTCAGCGCCATTGCGCAAACAAGAACGCTGGAGAGACAGCCGGCGCGCACGCCTGCAACGCAACCTGCCGCAACAGTTACCAACACCACGCCAACGGTGCAGCCAATGACAAATACTGCGCTCGGACGCGGTATTGACATCACCAAAGCCGCTACGGTTTCCAGTAAGTACATCTATTTTAACAGACCCATAATAGATGTGGATAAACTGAATGCGGAAAAGAGAATTGTCCAAAACTCCGGTTTGGGCAAAACACAGGAAACCACCATTTCTGTGGCAAATACGGTAAAAGAGATGAGCGAAAATTTTTCGTCTAAAAACAAAGTCAGTTACAAGGGCGCTTTCTCTGTGGACGTAGCAGCCAATTATTCGCAGGCGAAATCGTCTAAAACCGAATCCAAAGTTGCCAAGTATAATGTGCAAATTGTGATGATGCGGGAGTATATCAATGCACCCGACGCCAAAAACCTGTCGAACTATTGGACGGCGCAGTTTAAAACAGATGTGAGTACCAAAACTGCCACACAACTGCTTGATACCTACGGGTCGCACATGATTGCACGATGCAACTGGGGAGGCGTCATCGAAGCCTATTATACCTACGTAGGTTCGACCATTACGAGCGATTCGGAAATTGAAGCCACCATCAAAGGTTCTTTTGCAGGATTAAGTGCTTCATCAATAAACAAAAGCGAAAAAAAATACAAAAACTTCTCGGAGAATACCTATTTTAAATTTATTAAAGATGGCGGCGGCAACATTGATGCAGGTACGGATTTAGGTAAATTCGTTGACCAATTGAACAACTGGATGAAAGGGCTTGCTACAAACAATATGGCTGCCTGTGGTTTGGACGGTGTATTTGATGAAACAAATGCCATGATTCCGCTCTGGAAAATCATCGCTCCAGTGAATCCAACCAAAGCCAATGAAGTGCAGAAAGCATTTGAGACAAGGCTTGCGGCTTCCCAAACAGTTATTAACGGATTCCCCACCGGACAGGGAATCATCAACGGTTTCAGCGTATTGCGGTTTCATCTTAAAAACAGCGGCGATGAGAAGCAATATCAGGCCTTTCTGAACTCAGGCAATTCAACCTTTCCTTATACCGTATTGAATGACCTCACAAACAGGGCTAACGGACCCGATATTTTTACGCCCGAAGTGGTTTGGAATAAAAACAACGACCCCTTTCTCGATGCCGATAAAGATGCTTCCGAATCAAAGATTTTCACGGTGTACAGCAAAATGATTACCGATAAAGCCGAAATGGGCTATACGGAAATTCTTGCAGCTAAAGCAGGAGACGCCCTGAAACATATTCCGGCAGGTTTTGTCAAGATTGCAACGGTAAGTTACAACCAGTGTGGTGGTTGCGACGATATTTTTCTTTATGGCAAAAAAGCCAAAAAAGGAGACTGGGTGATTGACCATGTGGGCGGTATTTCGGGTAGAAGCGTCAGCACATCGCTCCCGCCTTCAACCAATCCTAACGAACAATGGAAATGGGTTGAGATGGTATATAAAAGCGGTCTTACGAAGGGTGAACCCGGCGATTTGAATAATGACGCCTGCAAAACCAAGGTACACTTAATCATGCACAGAATTAAACTGCCGAACTAAATTAGTGGTTAGTGATTAGTGATTAGTGGTTAGTGATTAGTTGTTAGTGAAAGGTATAGATTGCTTCGTACCTCGCAATGACGAAAAAACAACCTTCATCAAATCAAATAAACAATTAAACAAATAAACAAATAAACAGTTAAACAGTTAAACAATTAAACAAATAAACATGAAAAAAATCTTACTGATTGCAGCAATAGTCGGCGCAGCGCTGGCAGGCTGCTCGAAAGACAACGGCGGCGAAGAACCGCAAGTAACCAACTCCTACACCTACGACGGACAGGTGTTCGAGGTTAAATGGGCAAGGGGTGTTTATGTTACAAACGGTGACGGTAGCCAAAGTGTAGTAATAGGTCTCTGCCCTGTAGTACCCGCAGGTAGTAGTATATGGGACGAACCCGACTTATTGGTTATAGGAGTGTGGGACGACCTGCTCGGGCAAAAAGCCTCTTTCAATCAGAGTTACGACAAAAATTATGCTCTTTCTGGCGACCTCGCAATAGGTGGAACTTATTATGGTTTCGGCGACGAGAGTTACCCCTCTAATGCAAATCTGTCAGGCAGCGACAACTGGGTGCAGCTTACCAAACAATCTGACGGCACCTTTACGCTCGAATTCAGCGTAGTCTTATACGGCAAACCTTTCACAGGCAAATGCAGCGGCATACAGGAAGACGACGGCTGGTGGTATTAATAGTGGTTAGTGATTAGTTGTTAGTTGTTAGTGATTAGTGATTAGTGGTTAGTGATTAATCAACCTTCATCAAATCAACAAATAAACAATTAAACAACTAAACAGTTAAACAATTAAACAAATAAACATGAAAAGAATCTTACTGATTGCAGCCATGCTGCTGATAACCGCCGCTTGCGGAAGCGGTGGCTCATTTGAAACCGAGCATCATTACTGGCTTGGCAATGAAGGAGAAGTGGTTATTTTCACCCGAATGGCTCATGTGTTTCGCGGCGAATATATCGACCCGAACTTTCAGGAACGCGCAAGCGTTCCGATTGTCGGCATTATTGATAAGGAAGGTAATGTGCGCGGCGCAGGCTTTGATATAAACGACGGCAGCCTCTACGCGCAGTTCACAGGAAAAATTACCGACAATGTATTTGAGGCAAACTGGGGCCCGGTGCCCAATGCATCAGGCGAGCATCGCAGTTGGAACTTGAAACAGCAAAAACTGTCGCCCGACGCAGAACAGGAAATAGCCAAGCACCCCGATGCATTCTACAACTGGCTCTTTCCCGAATTTGAACTGTGTACGTCAAACAGTGCAGCCCGTCCTCGCGCAACGCCGTTTTTACCCGAAGAAACAGCGGTTGTCGGCGGACGCCTGTACGGATACCAAATCGGCGAATGGGATAAAAGGGAAATCCGCATCGCGCCCGCAGCAAAAGCAGGCGAAGTAGATTTTCAAATTAAAGTCGAAATAAACGGTATGTTTTGGATAAAGATAGACATACAGGGAACAGCCCGTTTAAGCGGCAATTCGTTCCGTTACAATGAAAAAGGCTATGAATTTGAAGTTGCTGTTTATAACGATTTTGCAGTAATAACGACCATTAATGGCACGGTCGATTTGAGTGATTTTAAAGACCAGGACGTGTTCGATATCAAATTAGACGAGGTCTATCCCCTGTTGCCAAAAGGATTTGTTGATAAGCAGTTCTATGAAATTAATTTTTATTGCAATAAGGACGGCTTGGGAAACACCGACGGGAATAGCCCTGCAAATATCCTGAAAATATTTAAAGCGGTATTAACCAACAAAACAACGCATATCGATGCGGAAAAGGAACAAAATATCTTCCTGAAAGATTACTTCAGGGATAAAAATGTTGCAGAAACAGAGATGCGTTTTGCCATCGTTGACCTTGACGGCGACGGCATACCTGAAGTGCTTATCGAACATTTCCCCGGTGAAATAAGAGTCTTGCGTTACCAAGCAGGAAAGGTATATGGCTTTACCTTCGACGGCAGGGGCATGAACGGAATTAAAAAAGACGGCTCCTTTGAGTGGTCAAATTCTGCGTTTAACAGTGGCATTGGGCGACAAACATTTTACGAGGCCAATACCGAAAGGGTAATAGTGGCAGAGGCGGCGTCAGAACCGAATGAGGAGGAGAGCAGTTATCATATATTTTATGCTCAGGTTACACAACAACAGTCTCAGGCTCTTTGGGCTGTGCATAACGAAAAAGAAGATGTTAGATGGACACCGTTCACAACAGACAATGTAAACAGCTTGAAGGAATGGAATGAATTGCAGTATTATTATTCAAGTATCCCCGACAGAATGTTCCCTGTCCCCACGCGTCAGGGCGCAGTTATTCCATATAACGACTTTTCACCTCCCGAAGAAGGAATGACGAGTACAGCATATATCTATGACGATGCAGGTTTTACGGAATCATACAAACAACAGCTCCGAGGAGCGGGTTTTGTTCAACAGGAAGGCGGACCGGAATGGTTCGAGTCATGGTGGCGTTATGACCGAAGCAGCGACGGAGCGTCCCTTATCGTTGAATTGCTTAATGAAGAAGGCAGGTTAGTTATATCTATGTATATCAATTATTTGAAATAAAAAATGAACAGCATCATGAACATCAAACAAATCACATTAGTTACAGTTCTGATAATTATATCAGCATCTTGTGGGCATCGGCAGCCGAAAACAGAAGCAGCCGACAATGAGACGCAGATAGAAATCTTGGAAGAAGCAGTAGCAGAAATGAGCGATAAGGCATTCAGCGAATTATTACTGGAAATCATCTGCCAACTTCCCGTATCGGTTATGCCCGACTATCTCAAAACGGAAGAACAGCGCCGCGAAGTCGTAACGAACTATCTCGGCAACGACGATTACGTGAACCCTGCCGTTTTCTCTCATTACCTGCATCACGACTACGGATACGATGCATGGGAAATGGCAGGCTATCTGACCGAAGACAAGGGCAATGTGCTGCTGATTGTACAATACGGTTCAGGCTTGGACGGATTTTTAGTAAAATCGGATAAAACACTGAACTATAACATCGAAACCAGAGAATTTACCGAAATTGAACGTCCGATAGAGATGCCGACCGTTGACGAAATGATTGTTGAAACCAATTTCAACAACCAAGCCTTTTACCAAAAAGCGAAAGAGTTTTTCAGTAAAAAGATGAAGTTCCACTATCGAGATTTTAACAAAGAGGGCTTCGCCGTATATTTAGACGTATGGGAATTTTACGAAAAAAACTATTCTGTTTACGATGAATACGTCATTGATGGAAAGATAGCGTATTACAAATGGGACGGCAACCGATTTTACAAATACAAAATTCTGAATGGCCAAGATTATCCGTAGGGGCGAACCTGCGTGTTCGCCCCTACGGTGTGTTCGCCCAAATGCGTGTTCGCCCCTACGGTGTGTTCGCCCAAATGCGTGTTCGCCCCTACGGTGTGTTCGCCCAAATGCGTGTTCGCCCCTACGGTGTGTTCGCCCAAATGCGTGTTCGCCCAAATGAACAGGACAAACACATAGGTTTGTCCCTACAGCAACAATAAACGTTGCCCATTTGCCCAACGGCGTAGGGGCACCGCCCGAAATGACAGATAAAAAACCATTAACCAAAAAAAAATTAAAATTACATGTCAAACCAAAAAATCAAATTAATCCTATTAATCTCGGTTCTGACAATTTGTGCAACGGCTTTCGGGCAAACAAAAACAGACATTCAATCCATTGCCCGAACGCTTGCTGCGCAGGTTCCCGAAATCAACGAAAAGTACGACCGCACTTATTCAGACGAGAGACATTATCTTTACCGCTCTGCCGAGAACGCCGAATATGGACATAAGGAGTTGCAAATGTATTGGTATGAACAACCAACTGCTGCAAACGACCGAGTCATGGTAAGTTACAATTATCCTCCCGAGCCGTGGCTGAAGTGTTTTACTTTCGACCGCAAAACAGGAGCGCTGAAAGCAACCGACCTCCCTTTCACAATCCCCTCAGCTTACGAGTTCGACAGAGAAGAATTTGAAAAAGACCATACTTATTGGCGTTTCGATTATACGATTTGCGAAAACGGCGATGTCGTAATTTCGGCATCGCCCTCTATGAACGCCATCTGCATCACACTCGCACATTGGGATAAAAAAGGAAGTTTTAGCCTTTACAAGCGCGGAATTGACATTTCGTATGGAGAACCTGTAGAAGACGACCCCGCTGCGGAAAAGTACGTACAAAACGACCTCCGTCCCAATTTTCAACGCATCAATGCCATTAACAACTGGGCGTGGATTGACAAAAAAGAAGTATTAGATTTAAGCATTGGAGGCGCCATGCTGACGTATTATTATTCCGAAAAAGAATTGGAAAAAATAGTAGCCTCTCTCGCAAACGAAACAGTCGAGTACTATTTTTTAGATAGGTATTTGTCGTTTATTTACTCTAAATCAAACGCAGGCAAAGAGCGGAGGTGGTATGTTAAAAAAGGGAGTTGTTTTCGGGGTCTCGGCGATAACGGTAAAAAACTTTCGCCCGATGAAAGGGAGGAGGAATACGGAGAAGTGTATTCGCTGTTTAGCAAAATAATAAGGCAGTCGAAAACAACCGTAGGGGCAACCCTCGCGGTCGCCCAAAATCAAATCACGGAAGAAACTATCACGAAAGATATTTTATCGCTGCCCGAAATGCAATTTCCCAACGCTGCAGTAATGATTGTGGAGACGCCTACCGTCGCCGAACCTTATTATACCGTAAAGGGAGGCAGCAACATGGACAGCCATTTTGCAACAAGTTTCTGGTTTCACGTCTATACCGAGCCTGAATACGAAATCAGGTTCTACGACATCGCTTTAGACAGCGAAATGACCTTGTCAGCGTGGCGCAGCAGTAAGCCAATGTATGACGAGGTATGGGAAGACGAGGAGGTGTCGGCATTTCATGAAAACTTGGTCTTTGCAAAATCAAACGGCAAAGTGGGTGTCATCAATAAAGCCACCAAAGAGGTAGTAGTGCCGCTTATTTATGACAAATTGGATTATTACTTTCCCGTACATGATAATTGGTTGAGGGTTGAAAAAGACGGCAAGTGGGGCTGTGTCGATTTCAATGGCAATACAGTCCTTTCATTGAAGTACGATAATTTACACTTTAACGTGGAAGAAAATTGGGGTTTTTGTCTGAATGGCAAATGGGGATTGGTCGAACCCAACGACAAAATCGTTATCCGTGCCGAATACGATGCTATCCTCGAATTTAACAACGGCTTGGCGCCCGTCAAACGCAACGGAAAATGGGGATTTATAAACAGGGAAAACGAATTGGTAGTTCCATTCAAATACGACAGCGTATCAATGGATTTGTTTGGTACCATGTATGGCGAAGTAGCCTTTGTAGAACGCGACGGCAAACGCTTCTGGATTGACAGTGACGGAAAGGAAAATCCGCATACGAATTGAGAATTGCCAACTGACAATTAAAAATTAATATCATTATGAAAATCAAATTAATCCTATTAATCATGGTTCTGACAACCATAAGCGCTGCGGCGCAAACCCCGCGGCAGCAAACCATCGCAAACCTTTTCGGGCGGTTAGATTTGACGGAAGATAACCATTATGAGGTAAACTATTGGACAGACGGTTCTGCCTCTTACCGCCCTTTCTTTTATGACCTGCGCGACTTTGACGCTGCGTTCCGTTCAGACGGAAATACGATTTACTTTGTAGGCGGCACCCTGCACGAAGGAGGCATCGGACACGAGGTACTGCTTGACGCCGACGGAAGAATGACGACAGCGGGCAGCGATTACGGTCCTTTCAAAAAGGGCGACATCGTGGAATACCGCATCGTTGGCGAACAACCGCTATTGATTTTTAGCGACCTACGCACAAAGGCAGTAAAAGATGTGTGGAAAAAGATGGAGGGAGGCGATTTGCGCGCCCTGTATCTGAACAACTATCTCCGCTACGGCTTGGCAGGAACATATAGTAGCGCCGCCGACAAAACGATTACTTTCCATACAGACAAATGCTGCGTATCGGGATTGTGGGACACGAGCGATTGTGCTGAGTTCACTTTCGGCGAAGAATATGAAAGCCCCGTGCTGACCATCGTACATTCCAATAAGGACAGGGCATACGTCGTAAGAAAAACCCTTACAGGATTAGAACTTTTCCCCGCAAAATTCAGTGCCGAAGATAACTGGTGGGAAGAAGACGAATCGCAGCCAAGCATCGCATTGGTCAAAACCGCCGAAGCGTGGTCAAATTTGCCGTTGGAAGAAAAACAGGGCGTCTGCGGACGGTTTACCCTCGCCTCGGAACAGGTGATGACAAAGGAAGAACTGCAGCTTTACGCAGGATATCCCGCGCTCCCAAATCTCAAAATCATGCGCAACGAAATATTTGCGCGCTACGGCTATAAATTCAAAACTGCGGATATGGCAAATTATTTTGGTGCAAAGGAGTGGTATATTCCGCAATACGACGATGTAACCTCGCACCTGACCGAAATAGAGCGCATCAACATCGCGCAGATTCAGGTTTTAGAATCGACAATTAAAGACTAATAAAAATGAAAAAACAAAGCATCTTTAGAATAATGGCGGCGATAGCCGTCATATTCGCAGCAAACATCAGCGTATATGCGCAATTGTATGTGAGTTCCCAAACAGGAAACAACGGCAACGACGGAAGCCAATCCGCACCTTTCAAAAACATTCAGAAGGCAATTGACGCAGCTTCGGAGAATGCAACTATCTACGTTGCCGAAGGTAATTACTACGGCACATTGAACAAAGGTAACATCAATGTTACTAAGCCTGTGAAGATTTTCGGCGGCTATTCGACAGATTTTTCCGTGCGCGACGTGTTGACACATCTCACTATGGTGCAACCTACGCCCGAAGCCAACGGAACAACCGAAGCGTCGGGAGGCACCATGCAGATTAAAATCAACACGCCCAACACCGAGGTGGTGATTGACGGTTTGATTTTCGACCGCGGCAATTCCATCTCGTATAATACGCGGGGCGAAGGCAAGCCCGAAGGCGTGGTTTCGCCGATGATGAACCCCATTGGCACATCGGGTGTGGGAGGAGCAGAATTGACCACCTCCAGCGTGTTCACCAAGCAAACGAGCATGATTAATCTGAACAATTCGCGTTGCGATGTTACCATTCGTAACTGCGCCTTTATTAATGGTCCCAACTATGCCGTCAACGGAATGTTTGGGGGTAAAAAGATGGTCATCACCAACTGTATCTTCATCAACAATGTGATGGCAGCCTGCGAAATCCCCGGCGGCGGAATGGCCGTTGAGACCAAAGAAATACATTTCTCGTACAACACCGTTCTCTTTTCATGGTCGCGCACACGCGATTTGGGCGACATGGGCTACGGTTATCGCTTCATGACAGGCAACATTAACCACTACCTGAACAACAACATCATCGGGTTAAGCATTTTTGCAGGCATTGACCGCACACGCAGCGAGAGCGACAAGGCGCGGGAAGCGGCGCGCGTTACCACCGCCGAAAACAATATCTTCTTCCTCAACAGGCAGGGCGACCTGACCCTGCCCGGCGGCGGCATGTACATGCGCGTGAACGTTGAGGATTTTTCAGATGTTGACCAACTTGCAAAATCGGGCGGCAACAAGTCGATGAGCGACCCCGCCCTCTTCAAGGACGTCATCAACGAGCCTTACCTGAACGGATTTCTGTCAACGTCGTACAAGGAAACCACAAGCCACGATCCCAATTCGCCTGCAAACACATTCCGTCAGGCAATGGGCATGAACATGACCGGAACCATACAGTCGTCGGTTAGCATGTATGCTAACCGCTACCCCTGGCGCGAGGCGCTCAAATTCTTCGGAGCAGTAGAGGGATACGGCGCGCAGGAAATTGAGAATTGATTGCTTCGGGATATTCAGTAAAATCAAAAAATCCTGTTCATGGTAAAACATTTTGACAGGATTTTCTTTTGTAGCAGGATTGGGTTTTCAAAAAACTGTAGTTTTTCGAATTTAGTTACCCCGATTTTGGCCGTGAAACCGTATTTTCGGGGTAAGGCACAAAGATACAAAAAATCCCAACAAATTCATTTTGAATTTGTTGGGATTTGAATTTTATTTACGAAATATCCCTATTATAATTTCCTCTTTACCTTTCACCTCGCGCCTCAAACTATTCCGCCTTTGTCTCTTTCATCACGCTGTAGGCGCCGAGGTGGTCGGGAACAAAGTTGGCAATGAAATTGAAACGCTCGTCGTTCCAAACTTTTCCGCGGGTAATATAAACAGCAGCCGAATGCTCAAAGCTATCGCTGCGCTGTGCATCTAATAAGAGTAAATAACCCATCACAATATGTCCGGCCATCTCTACCAAACGGCGGGCATGGAAATCGAACTGCTCGCCGTCGTTCTTGTCGGTTACCATTTCAACGGCTTTCTCGTATTGTTCGGCCATAGTTATCAAAACTTTCCGCAGTTGCTCATGCTCCGCCCGCAACGGCATTTTTTCGTACTCGCGTATGCGGTTCAAATAAGCGCCGGTGGTTACCGCACGAATAGCCGCTACCACCTGCAACTGCGAAGTTCCTTCATAAATGGTGAGAATACGGGCATCGCGATACATTCGCTCAATCGGGTAGTCTTTCATAAAGCCGGAACCGCCGTGAATCTGCAATGAATCATAAGCATTTTGATTGGCATATTCGCTGGCAAAAAGTTTCAATAGCGGAGTGAAAGCATCGGCTAATTTTTGGTAGTTCTTCTGTTCGCTACGCTCTTCAGGCGTCAACTTGCGGTCTTCGGTTATCAAGCCATAAGCCTTATATAAATCTACAAAACGTGCGGTTTCGTAGAGCAAGGCGCGCGAGGCTTGTAGTTTGGCCTTAATTACTGCCAACATTTCATATACCGCCGGGAAGTTGACAATTGTTTTGCCGAACTGCATGCGCTCATGGGCATACTTTAAGGCCTCGCGGTAAGCGCCTTCGGAAAGGCCTACCGACTGTGCGCCCACGCCTAGACGCGCACCGTTCATCAGCGACATCACATATTTAATCAAGCCCAGCTTGCGCTCGCCCACTAATTTGGCCGGCGCATTGGTAAACACCAACTCGGCGGTTGGCGAGCCTTTAATTCCTAATTTATTTTCGATACGGCGTACGCGCACGCCTCCCCACTCTTTGGCGTAAATAAAGTACGATAAGCCGCGGGCATCGGTAGTGCCTTCTTCCGAACGTGCCAATACCAATTTAATTTCCGCATCGCCGTTGGTGATAAAACGTTTCACGCCGTTGAGCAGCCACATTCCTTTTTGTTCGTTCCATTCGGCTTTCAGCATTACCGCCTGCAGGTCGCTTCCCGCATCGGGCTCCGTAAGGTCCATCGAGCAGGTATCGCCTTTATTGATACGCGGTAAAAATTCTTCTTTTATTTCTTTCGATGCAAATTCATGTATGGTTTCGGCACAATCCTGCAAACCCCAGATATTGGCAAAACCTGCATCGGCGCGGCTCACAATCTCGGCAGCCATAACGTAGGGCACCATAGTGAAATTCAATCCGTCGTACTCGCGGGGCAGCGACATGCCGTAGAGACCTGCCTGTGTTAAGGCGTCATGGTTTTGTTGCGTGTGTGTGGCATATTTCACACGGCCATCAACCACCTGCGGCCCTTCGTGGTCAATAGCTTCCGCATGGGGCGCCAAAATATCGCCGCAAATTTCGCCCAGTATGGCCAGCACCTTGTCATAGCTGTCTAAGGCATCGTCAACATCTAAAAAAGCGTGCGGATACTTGCCTTTATCAGCAAAATTCTTTTCTTTTAATTCCACAATTTTACGCATCAGGGGGTGCTGTAACTGGAAGGCTATGTCTTTGTTGTCGGTGTAGTAGTTCATGTAGTTAGTAGTAGTTAAATGTAGTTAGTAGTAGTTTTGTTTTTGAAAGAATAAAATAGTAGCGACATTCTTCTAAAGAACCTTTACTCTAACTACTTTTTATTATTATTTACTGTTTCTTCTGTACGAAGCAATCATCTTCGGAATAACCTCATTCAGGTCGCCTACAATAGCGTAATCGGCTATTTGATTAATGGGAGCAGCGGAGTCGGTATTGATGGAAATGATAATTGCCGACTGGTCCATTCCGGCCGTGTGCTGAATTTGTCCCGATATGCCGCAGGCGATATAGAGCTTGGGACGAACGGTAATTCCGGTTTGTCCCACTTGGCGTGCATGGTCGGCATAGCCCGAGTCAACAGCAGCGCGCGAAGCGCCCACCTCGCCGCCCAGCACTGCTGCAAGGTCGAAGAGTTGGTTGAAGTTCTCTTTGCTGCCCACGCCATAACCTCCGGAAACAATGATTCCCGCGCCTTTGATGTCAATTTTACGCTCTTCGATATGACGTTCAATAATACGTACTGCGAAGTCGGTATCATTTAAATATTTTTTCACGTCCACCTGCACTACTTCAGCTTTCACCGGAGTCGGCAAGACTTCTTTCTTCATCACGCCCTCGCGCACCGTAGCCATTTGCGGACGGCATTCGGGATTGATGATGGTAGCAATAATATTCCCCCCGAAGGCCGGGCGGATTTGGTACAACAGGTTTTTATAAGTATTTCCTTTAGTATCGGTATGGTCGCCGATTTCAAGGCTGGTACAGTCAGCTGTGAGTCCGCTCTTCAGCGCGCTGGACACGCGGGGAGCCAAGTCGCGGCCTATGCTCGATGCTCCGAAGAGCGCAACCTGCGGCTGTACTTCTTTCATCACGCCAACAGTAATAGCAGTATGCGGCAGCGTGCGGAAAGGCTCTAAACATTGGTCATCGGCCAAGTGTATGATTTCGGCGCCGTAGTTCATCAATTCTTTTTCAATGCCCTCCAGCTTATGGCCAATCACCAGCGCTTCGACCTTAACGCCTACTTGAGCGGCCAAGCTGCGTGCCTTGGTCAGCAGCTCAAGGCTCACCTCGGCTACTTTTGTTCCTTCTAATTCGCAATATACAAATATATTATTCATGTTACAGTCAAAATTAAAGATTCACAAATTATCCGATAGTGTGGTTAGCCATCAATTCTTTCATCAAATCATCAATATCGGTATCGGCGGCAGTAAGTTTCTTGGATTCCTTCGCCTGAAATACGATATTCTCAATCTTTTTCACCTTGGTAGGCGAACCCGAAAGTCCGTATTGCGCTTCTTCTCCTCCCACATCGGTAACACCCCATTCGGGAATACGCAGGTAGTCGATGTTTTGCAATTCCTCATAGTAATCGGCGCCTGCCTCCTGAATTTCAGTCAGGGTTTTAGCATGTTTATACTTCATTAACTGTTTGGCATGGCGCGGACGGCAAGCGGGTGCCGAGCCGTGAACGGTAATTACTAAAGGTAAGGCGGCGGCTACGGTTTCTACGCCACGTTCGAGGCGGCGTTTAACCACCATTTCTTTACCGTCATACGAAACAATTTCTTCTGCGTAGGTTACTTGCGGCCATCTTAATTTTTCGGCTACCTGCGGACCTACTTGAGCCGTATCGCCGTCGATAGCCTGCCGACCTGCAATGATTACATCGGGCTGCATCTTACGCAACGCTTGCGCCAGTGCGTAGGAAGTAGCAAGGGTATCGGCGCCTGCGAACTTACGGTCGGTAAGCAACACGCCGCCATCGGCTCCGCGGAACAAACCTTCGCGGATAATGTCGGCAGCGCGGCCGGGGCCCATGGTTAATAATTGGATAGTGGAACCGATAAAACGGTCTTTCAGCCGCAAGGCCTGTTCGAGCGCATTCAAATCTTCGGGGTTAAAAATAGCAGGAAGCGCGGCTCTGTTTACAGTTCCGTCTTCTTTCATTGCATTCTTACCCACATTGCGCGTATCGGGCACTTGTTTGGCTAATACAACAATTTTTAAAGAATTCATTTAATTTAGTTATGGGTTATGATTTACGCTTGCGCCGTGCCGCTGCCGAAAGTCATCGGAAAAGAGGGCATACCGCCTTCTTTCATCTTGATATTCCCGAAAATATTTTCATATTTCTTAATATTTTCCTGCAAGGCATTCAGCAAACGTTTAGCATGTTCGGGGGTAAGAATGATACGGCTTTTTACCTGAGCCTTAGGCATGCCGGGCATAAGGCACACAAAGTCGATAACAAACTCACTGGGCGAATGAGAAATTACAGCCAAATTGGCATAAGTTCCCTGTGCCATGTCTTCTTTTAATTCAATGTTAATTTCATTTTTTTGCTCCATGTCTGTTTTTTTTATGGATTTTACAATTTTATTTAACGGCAATAGTTTCAATTTCAACTAATGCGCCCATCGGCAGCTTAGCCACCTGATAGCATACCCGAGCCGGATAAGGTTCCTTATAAAAAGAGGCATATACCTCGTTCACAGCAGCAAAGTCGTTCATGTCGGCCAACAAAACCGTTGATTTTACCACATCGGCAAAATTATAGTCGGCTTCCGTCAAGATTTCGCCAATATTATGTAAACATTGCATAGCTTGCTCTTTTACACCACCTTCAACGATTTTTCCAGTTTCAGGGTTTAAGGGTAATTGTCCCGATATATACAAAGTGCCGTTTGCTTCAACTGCCTGGCTGTAAGGGCCAACAGCTTTAGGAGCATGGGGACTGGCAATAATTTGTTTCATGTTACTTTATTTTTAATTCTAAACTGCAAAGATAGTGGTTTTTTTTCATTCTTCTATTTTTTTACTATCTTTGTAGCCCATTTTTACGTCTATGAAAAACGTAAGTAATTGTATAGTAGCATTTAAAGGCCTTTCAGACGATAAACACTCTTTTCGGTTTGAAATAGGCGATTCGTTCTTTAAACTGTTTGAAGGCTCTGAAATAGAGCATGGTAGCCTCTCTGCCGAGGTCTTATTAGACAAGCAGTCGGCGTGTATGCAAATTACTGTTACTATTAATGGTACGGTAGATATTGCTTGCGACCGCTGTTTGGATAATTTGATTTTAACGGTAAGTACTAACGGCGAATTAGCCGTTCGTTTCGGAAAAAGCGACAACTCAAATCCTGATGATGATTTGATAGTGCTTGATCCTTCCGAAGGGGAAATTGACCTGTCGCAATATATTTACGACAGTATTAATGTAGCCTTGCCGCTTCAGCGCATTCATACTGAGGGGCAATGTAATCCGGAAATGACGGAAAAATTGCAACATTTCATGGTAAATTAATTTAAAAACAATAAAAAATTGAAATAAAATGGCTCACCCGAAACACAAAATCTCAAAACAGCGCCGCGACAAACGTCGGACACACGACAAATTAGATTTGCCTACTTTGGCCAACTGCTCTAATTGCGGCTCGGCTGTACTTTATCACCGTGTATGCCCCGATTGCGGCTTCTACCGCGGTCGTTTGATGATTGACAAAGCAAGCGCTTAATTAAAGTTTTAAAACCTTACCCTAATGGTTAGAATAGGAATTGACGCGATGGGCGGCGATTTTGCTCCAAAGAACATTGTTCTTGGCGCTATTCAAGCCTATGCGCGCATACAACCTAAAACACGGTTAGTATTATTTGGCGATAAAAGCCTGATAGACGCCGAATGCCGTGAAGCAGGCTTCGATGCCGCTAAATTTGAAATTGTGCATACCTCACAGGTCATTGGTATGGGCGACCACCCGGCCAAGGCTTTTCAGCAAAAGTCCGACTCCAGTATCACCGTAGGTTTTCATGCGCTCGCCAATTGTAAAATCGATGGTTTTGCCAGCGCCGGCAATACAGGCGCGATGCTGGCAGGTGCGATGTACACTGTGAAGTCAATTCCGGGCATTATACGTCCGGCGATTTGCAGCGAGTACCCCTTGCTAACCGGAAAAACAGCCTTCTTGTTAGACGTAGGGCTTAATGTGGATTGTAAGCCCGATGTATTGTATCAATACGGACTACTCGGCTCAATTTATGTCAAACACATGATGGGCATTGACAATCCGCGTGTTGCCCTGCTCAACATCGGCGAAGAAGAAGAAAAAGGCAATTTGCAAACCAAAGAGGCATTCAAGATGATGCAAGATACTACCGATTTCAACTTTGCAGGTAATATCGAAGCTAATCACATCTTCTCGGGAGAAATAGCTGATGTAATTGTAGCCGATGGATTTGTAGGCAATGTAGTGCTGAAACAGGCCGAGGCCATGTATGTGTTAGCCAAAGAGCAAGGTATAGACAGCGAATACTTTAACCGTTTTAACTATGAAATTTACGGCGGTACGCCGGTACTTGGCGTAAACGCCCCAATTATCATCGGCCATGGAATATCTTCGCCTACAGCAATAGAAAACATGATTCTGCAAACAGAACATGCTATAAAAGTCCGTTTGGTTGATAAAATTACTGAAGCCTTAGACAAATGACAAAAATAACTGCCGCTATTACTGCTATTGCCGGATACGTGCCGGAATACATATTAACTAACGAAGAACTTTCGCGTATTGTCGATACCAGTGATGAGTGGATTACTACCCGTACGGGCATTAAGGAACGCCACATATTAAAGGCGGAACACGAAGGGTCTTCCTATATGGGCGCAAAGGCGGTAGAAGAATTGCTTCGCAAAACCAATACAAGGCCCGAAGATATTGATATGTTAGTTTGTTGCACGGTAACGCCCGACCACGTATTCCCCGCTACCGCTAACATTATATGCGACAAGATAGGCATTCTCAACGCCTGGGGCTTTGACATGAATGCAGGCTGTTCCGGTTTCCTGTTTACGCTGTCAACCCTGTCTCAGTTTATCAAAACAGGCCGCGCTAAGAAAGTCATTCTTGTAGCTGCTGAAAAAATGTCGTCCATCACCGATTACACCGACCGCAATACCTGTCCGCTTTTCGGCGATGCCGCCGTTGCTATGATGATAGAGCCTAACACCGAAGGCTTAGGTTTGATTGACGATATTCTGCATGTCGATGGAATTGGCCGCAAGTTCCTTTACATGAAAGCGGGCGGCTCATGCTATCCGCCTACGGTAGAAACAGTGGAAAATCGCGAACATTGTGTTTATCAGGACGGCAAAACCGTATTCAAATATGCCGTAAGCAATATGGCCGATACGGCTGCCGAAATAATGGAAAGGCATCAACTTACTGCAAATGACATCGCTTATCTGATACCTCATCAGGCCAATCTTCGTATCATTGACGCCACCGGTAAACGCATGGGGCTTACCGATGATAAAGTATTAATTAATATAGCCAAATATGGTAATACCTCAGCAGTGTCTATTCCTTTAGTGTTGATGGATTTTGAAAAGCAGTTCAAAAAAGGGGATATACTCATCTTCGCCGCTTTCGGCGCAGGCTTCACCTGGGGAGCGCACTACTATAAGTGGGCGTATTAGAAATCATCTATAAATTCTTTGGCCCCGTAGTTCAACGGATAGAATGGAAGTTTCCTAAACTTTAGATGGCAGTTCGATTCTGCCCGGGGCTACAGTTCTTCTATTAATCACCTAAAAAAAGGTCTAATGGGCAAAAGTGGTTGAGGTAAGATAGTTGATTTCGATGTCTTTAGAGCAGGAAGCGAGAATTAAGATTACTGATATGATTAGTGGTTTTTTTATGGCTTAATTATAAACATGAGCCTTTGACAAGCATGGCCGTACAGTAAATCATAATATGCCGAGCATTATACCTCCTATGAGGCTATCTTCTTATTCCGTATCCGTACTTTTTCGGGCTATAGTTACTTCTATATCAAAGCGCAGCATGGAATAGGGTTGTATCTGGCCTTGGGTGGTAGCGCCATAGCCATAATCGGAAGAAAAGAAAGTCGTAGCTTTTTCGCCGTCGCTCATATTTTGCAAGGCAAGGCCAAAGCCTTCAACAACGCCCATATTCGACACTTCATCATTCATAATCACTGTCAATTCATCATAACTGGTTGCTGCTTCATCACCATAATGAAAGTCTGCCACAGATTGAATATTAGAATCAAACAGAAATCCGTCTAATAAATATCCTGCATAACGAATCTTTATGGTATCGCCGGCAACCGGAAGCGTGTCGTTTCCCGGCGTTGTGGAAACAAAATACCAATCGTATTTCAATGAATCCACTCCGCCAAAATTTTGAATGCTATATTGTTTCAACGAGTCGGTTTGAAAAGCGGCTATATCGGGAACTACCCCTAACAACTCCAAATCATGGATAGTTGGCGAACTGTAGGCTCTTGTCCCCGACTCTATATAATTAGACAACCAGGAAGGCATGATGATGCGGGCCTTATCGCCCGGCGCCATATAAGAAAATCCTTCTTGTAAGCCCCGTACCGCTGTTCCTGTTGACATCATATATAGTTGAGGGCCATAATAGTTCTTTTTAGAATGCGTACCTAACATCTTAGCCAAAGAATCGACCGATGTTGACCCAATCGTTTCATCAATTGAGCGTGAAGTACAACGCATATACAGAAAATCATCACCCGCAGGCGATGTGCCGGCGTATTGAGGTGATTGCGGAATAAAATATAAGCCCGAAGCCGTAGGCTGTATATTCACCCCCTGTTCTATGTAATTCTTAAAAATGTAAGCATCAAGCAGTCGTTGTTCTACCGTATCGGCCGACTCATTTACTTCTTTAGCGCATGACGAAAACAACAAGAAAGCGGCGGCAATAAAGCCTAAAAGACAATTTATTTTTTTCATATTTAATGATTTTTTACTACGTTTAACATTTTTATTTCAAACTTCACCGAACTGTATGTCGGTAAAATTCCCATACCTGCATTACCATAAGCCTGCTCGCCTGTCAGCAGGATTTCTGCTTCTTCATTTTTTTGCATTCCCACAAGCCCTTTTTCCAAGCCGCTCATATAATGCCCTGCACCTAAGATTCCTCTTTCGGGGTAGTGCTGGTAAGTACTATCATAATATCGCGTGGTATTAAAGATAGAAGCCTTATAATGAAAGATTACAGAATCCCCCGAAGCAGCCTCTCCACCCACTCCGCTGAGATACACTAAGCGATATACCCCGCCATTATAAAATACGCTATCGGCATTTACCTCGCCGCTGTCTATCTTTCTTTGGATATAAGCTTCGATAGCCTCTTCTTGCCGCACTAACTGCTCCTTACGGCTTTCAGCCGTGCAGGCAGTAAGCAGTAATACCAATAATATTAAGCTATATGTGTTTTTTCTGCTCATTTCTTTAATCAACATTTAAAACTTCCACTTCAAAAATTAATGCAGCGCGGGGAGGAATTTTATCTCTATCGCCCAAGAGGCCGTAAGCCATGTAGGGAGGAAAGATAAAACGCAGTTTATCGCCTCCGCGCCTGTTTAACATTCCTTGATGCAAACCTGCAATTTCATTCGTAGTATTTACTTTAAAAGAACGTAGTTGCCGTTCATAACATACCGTACCGTCCAATAATTGCACCTTACACAATAATTCAACCATTGAATTATCCGCTATATTTTTTCCACGTCCCTCATTCAACACCATACTGTAAAAACCTTCCGAATGATAATTCATAGTCCAGTTTTTCCGCCGCATCAGGCACTCAATAATATCCTCGTCTTTTTCCGTCAATTGCCTGTTAAGTTCGGTTAAGGCCATGGTCTCGACTGAGGTCGCGCCTTTTCTCACTGCCTCGCGGGGCTCCTCCGACGAACAGGAAGCGCAAAGCAGCAATACTATACCCAAAAGATTATACAGACTATTGTAATACATCTTTATAATTTTCCAATTGTGCAACAAAAAAGGCTGTTGCTTCCTTCAAAGAACAGGTTAGTCGGCCGCCGGCTGCATTACGATGCCCGCCTCCGTTAAAATGCTTCCGCGCCAAATCGTTCACCGAAAAATCGCCTCTGGAGCGGAAGGAGCATCGAATAGAACCATCTTGTTGTTCCGACATATAGGCCGAAAGTTTTATTTTGGCAATATTCAGCGGGTAGTTTACAAAACTCTCCGTATCACCGGGCTGAAAATTAAAACGGTTTAATTCTTCCAAGGACAGGGACATGTAAGCCGCATTATATTCCGGAAGCGTTACCATATTTTCCAAGGCATAACCCAAAAGTTTCATTCTTGAGGCGGAGAAATTCTCATAAATAGCCGCCGTTACCTTATCTTTATCCACGCCTAAGCGCAATAAATCGGCCAGTACCTCAAAAGTTTCGGGCGTGGAAGCGTTATCTCGAAAATTATTGGTATCGGTCATAATACCGGTCAAGAGCGCCTCTGCCGCCGGCACAGGAACAGGCAGATTCATTGCTTGCAACAGTCGGTAAACGATTTCGGAGGTAGAGCTTGCTGTTGTATCGCTGATTGCCACCGCAAATTCTTCTCTATTAGGGTGAATATGGTGGTCTATCAATATTTTGGGCACCGATGAATGGCGAAGAGGCGTTTCTACATCTTCCAATCTTGCTAAAGAATTAAAATCCACGCAGATAATCAAATCCGCCTCCGCTATTTTTTCTTTTACAATTTTTCGTTTATCCTTAAAAATCAATATCTTCGTGGAAGATTCCAACCATTGTAAAAAAGCGGGATAATGATTAGGCGAAACCATGACTACTTCTTTCTCCGAATATAGCTGTAACACAGAATGATAGATTGCCAAACAAGCTCCCATAGCATCGCCGTCGGGGTTGACGTGCATCAGTATTACAATCTTCCTTGACTCGTTCAGTAAACGACTTAATATGCTAACTGTTTCGATATCAATGGGTAGCTTCATTATTCGCTATTATTGTTTGATTTAATCTACAAAGGTACAAAAATCCTTCATAAAGAGGATATTTTTCAACAAAAATTAAAATATTTGCAAAAAATTAGTTTGTTCGCAACTTTTTTTATAAATTTGCAGGCATTAAAACTTAAAAATGATGAAAAACCTTTTTGTATTTTTTGTATTGCCCGTTGCTATTGTTGTATTAGCATACCTTTTAATAAGCGGTATTAGTGATCCCGTGCGCTTTGAACAAGCAAGAAAGTTTCGTTCGGAAAGGGCGGCTGAACGGTTGAAAGACATTCGTGATGTTCAGGTAGCCTATAAATCACAATACGGCAAGTTTACCGACAATTTCGACACCTTGATTTATTTTTATAACGAAGGAATGTTGAAAATCGTACAGCAAATCGGTTCTATGGACGACTCTGTAGCCGTTGCCCAAAAACTCGTACAGCGTAATATCATTACTGTTCCGGTTCGCAATGAAATTAAATTACGTACCGTAGGCGACAAGGCCGACTCCCTCCGCTTTGTTCCTATTGTCGGCGGGGAATTTGAAATGGAAGCGGTAGTTAAACGGGTATCCGGAGTTGATGTGCCTTTGTTTGAGGCCCGCGTTCCTTTCGACAGATTATTAGACGGTTTAGACCGCCAATTGGTAGTCAATATTAATGCTGAGACAGAAGCTATCAACAAAAATTTAACTACCAACAAACGCTATTCAGGCATAAAAGTAGGCAGTGTTGACCAACCAAATAATAATGCCGGAAACTGGGAGTAATCATAGTGTTCGGGATTCTACCCTATCCATTCAAGCCGACTTGAATGGATTTTCTTTTGGTATATTCGACAGTAAAGGAAGCTGCCGTGTACTCAAGCAATATACTTATACAATTCTTGATTACGACGATTTAGACCAGGAAATTCATAAATTGTTCCGACAGGAAGAATTGTTAAGATTAAGCTATAAAAAATGCTATTGCTTATTTATTTCCAATAAATCAACCTTAATTCCTTCTCATCTTTTTGATGTTCAGCACTTACGCAGCTATCTTGATTTTGTAACCCCTTTAGATGATTTAGATGAAATACATTTCCGCCAACTTCCTGTATCGGAAGCTATAAATGTGTTTGCCATACCCAGTCCAATAGCTGCTATTGTTCATACTTATCAACCGAATACCCTCTTTTTGCACCAAAGTATTCCGTTGATTCATCTGCTGCAGGAAAAGGATCTTCAGGAAGGCCTTATACTGCATTTAAGCGCTAACATCTCGTCTATAGCACTTTATGCTGAAGGCCGCTTAGTTTTAAGTAATACTTTTAATGTACACAGTTTTACCGACACCTTGTATTATTTAAGCAACCTGCTGCAACAATGGAATCTGAGCCTGAAAGATACACCTGTATTCCTTTCAGGAAATCTCACGGACGCCGATAAAATGTTGTTTGAAAGCTACTATCCTAAACTAATACCACTCAGCAGTAAAGCTATAGGCTTAGCTTTCGGACAGGCAGCCGGCAAGAAATTTCACCTGCTTCAACAATTGTCTATATGCGAATAATCGGCGGCTCGCTGCGCGGAAAAACCATTGTTCCGCCAACGAAGTTCAATGCACGGCCCACCACTGACTTTGCTAAAGAGGCCTTATTCAACATGTTGGAAAACACTTATGATTTTACCGAAATACGGGTGTTAGACCTTTTTGCCGGCGCCGGCAGCATCAGTTTTGAATTTGCTTCCCGCGGTTGCCCGCATATTGATTGCATAGATATTAATCCTCTGCACCAGCGGTTTATCAAAGAAACCGCCGCTAAGCTTAGGCTGCCGCAAATACATGCCCTGCGGCTCAACGCCTTTGAATTTCCCGACATTTGCACCGTGCAATACGATATTATCTTTGCCGACCCGCCTTACGACACCACTGGCATTGATACTTTACCGCAGCGCATTTTCGAGCATAATTTAGTAAAAGAGGGCGGTGTCTTCATTCTCGAACATTCGCGCCAACACGATTTCACCAAGGACCTCCGCTACACTAAGCACAAGGTTTACGGCAGCGTGAATTTCAGTTTTTTTGAGCGGGAAATTAACAACTTTCCCTTACGAAATCTTTGATATTTAAAAATTCTACGTACATTTGTAAATAATTAGAACATAAAATATGGGTTTACTCATCTTTTTTTTATTCTTCGCCTTAACTTTATCCTTTATTTGTTCTATAATGGAGTCGGTGCTGCTGTCCACGCCTATTTCGTTTATTAACATGAAAGAGGCGGAAGGCCACAAGCAGGCAAGCGCCTTAAAAGATTTTAAGGAAAATATTAACAAGCCCTTAGCAGCCATTCTATCGGTCAATACCATAGCCAATACCATTGGCGCAGCAGGAGTCGGCGCACAAGCGGCGACATTGTTCGGAAATAGCTATTTTGGCATTATATCGGCAATATTAACGCTTTTAATCCTCATTTTTTCGGAAATTATCCCTAAAACAATAGGTTCCCGCTTTTACCGACAGCTTGCCATGCGAATCGTCGTGCCCTTGAAATGCTTGATTTTCATTGCCTATCCTTTCGTTCTGCTGTCGAAACTTATCGCAAAAACATTCGGAACCGATGAAAATGAAGCAACGGTAAGTCGGGAAGAAGTCTCGGCAATGGCCAACCTTGCCACCGATGAGGGCGAGGTTGAAGTTAAGGAAAATAAGGTCATACAAAATATCATGCGCCTGGAAACCATCAAAGTGGAAGATATTATGACCCCGCAGATTGTTGTTCTAACCGCTTCCGAAGATTTAACGGTAAGCGCCTTTCATCGCGATAAATCCTATTTGAACTACTCCAGAATACCTGTATATGAAGAAGATAATGAAGACAATATTACGGGTTACGTCTTGCAGAAAACGGTTTTGGACCATTTAGCCAATGACGATTTCTTGATTAAGTTGAAAGACATACGGCGCAATATTGTGATTGCACGGGAAGGGCTTTCCATAACAACGCTGTGGGAAACGCTTCTGAAAGAAAAAGAACATATTGCCTTAATCGTAGATGAATATGGCTCCTTTGCCGGTATTGTTACTATGGAAGATATTATTGAATCTATTTTAGGCCTGGAAATTGTTGATGAAACAGATAGCATAGAAGACATGCAGCAGTACGCCCGTCAAAAATGGCAGGAGCGCAGCGAAAAATACAAGCATATTATTTCGGAGCCGGCCGTCGTTCAGCTATCCGGTAATAGTGGATAGGTATTCCATAGCATTATACCAAATTTAAATGGAACTTGTTTGCGTCCGACAAACAATTCATTGAATTTTGCTACCTTTGCGAGATATTTTTTTTACATGGCAAATTTTCAACAGCAGGCTCGGCCTGTACGCATTATTATCCCTATTGTAATAGGGCTGGGTGTGGTTGCTTATTTTTGTTATAAAGATTTCGATATAAACGCTTTACATCATCTTACTTTTAGATGGAGGTCGGTTTTTTGGTTATTCCTGGCAATAATACTTATGGCAGGGCGCGATATAGGTTATATGTGGCGCTTACGCTTACTTTCTGGACAACGAATCAATTGGAGGCAAGCATTCAGAGTTATCATGCTTTGGGAGTTTACCTCCGCCGTTACCCCCTTTGCTGTGGGAGGCACCAGCGTGGCTGTGGTTTTTGTCCATAAAGAAGGTGAAACCGTAGGGCGGAGTTCTGCTATTGTCATGGCTACCTCATTGTTAGATGAAATTTATTTTATCTTAATGTTCCCCTTAATCCTCTTATTTGTCGGGACACACGACCTCTTTGATGTAAGTTCTAACTCTATAACCAATAGCCTGCTTTTATTGTCGTGGATAGGTTATTTTCTGAAATTGGCCTGGGTGCTTTTGCTCTCTTACGGAATCTTTGTTAATCCGAAAGCTATCTGCAAATTAATAGTTGGCGTGTTTAGATTGCCCGGCTTGCGGCGATGGAAAGCAGGAGCCGAAAAAGCGGGAGCCGATATCATTAACAGCTCTGTAGAATTTAAACAACAATCCTTGATTTTTTGGGCTAAAGCTTTCTTATCCACTTTTATATCATGGACTTCACGCTATTTGGTGGTCAATGCCATATTTATGGCTTTTTTTGTTATTGATGACCATTTCTTGCTCTTTGCGCGCCATTTAGTGATGTGGTTAATCTTATTGGTAATGCCTACGCCCGGAGGCAGCGGTTTCGCGGAATTAATCTTCAAAAATTTTATGGGCAGTTTTATTCCGTACTCCGGCCTTACCTACGGATTCGCACTCCTTTGGCGCCTCATCAGCTATTATCCATACCTGATATTGGGCGCTATTATATTTCCACGCTGGCTTACTACTAAATTCCGAAAAAACAAATAACAGGTTATGAATTTATTTTCTTCATTCGAAATCTTTATGGCAAAACGCATGGCCGGAAAAACAGGTTCGGGCAGCCGCTTATCGAAACTGATGGCCCGCATAGCCGTAGTCAGCGTGATGCTAAGCATGGCCGTAATGATTATTGCTATAGCAGTAACTGCCGGTTTTCAAAACGAAGTACGGAAGAAGGCGGTGGACCTTACCGGACATATTATATTAAGCAATTACGACTCGAATATCTCCTTTGAAGCAACTCCTGTAGCTATTGCGCAGGCTAATATTCCCGAATTATTAAAAATTAAAGGAGTGCTTATTGTTCGCCCTTCGGCTACCAAGGGAGGAATTATCAAAACTGCAGATGAAGTGCAGGGCGCTGTGCTTAAAGGATTTGACGCAGATGTCGGTCTAAGCGCTTTTGCCGATTATTTAGTAGAAGGCGAACTGCCGACCTTCAGCGACTCGGCCATCACCAACAAAGCGTTGATGCCGGTTTCATTAGCTAAACGTTTATTTCTAAAAGTAGGCGATAGCTTCGATATGTATTTTATTCAGGATCCTCCGCGCGTCAGGAACTTTGTAGTTAGCGGGCTTTACAATGCGCCCTTCGACAATGTTTCAGATGCGCTTATTTTAGCCGATATAAAGCATATCCGCCGCTTGAACGGCTGGACAAACGAACAGGTGGGCGCAGTAGAAATTTTTATTAATGACATGGCGAATTTGACACGCATAGCGGAGCAAATTGACGATTTGATGGCTTACACAATTACCGACGAAGGGCGGCGATTGAAGGTGGAAACAGTGGCCGACCTTTATATGCAGCTTTTCGACTGGTTGAATTTGTTAGACATGAATGTAGTGGTGATTCTTGTGCTGATGTTGTTGGTAGCGGGTTTTAATATGATTTCAGGTTTGTTGATTTTAGTATTTGAGAAAACGGCGATGATAGGCTTGATAAAGGCTATGGGCATGCGGAATGTCGGCGTACAGCGTATTTTTTTATATAGGGCGGCCTTTATTGTGTTGAAAGGAATGCTTTGGGGAAATATCATTGCGCTGAGTTTTTGCCTGCTGCAATATTATTTTCATTTGGTACCTTTAGACCCTGCTAATTATTATATGAGTTATGTTCCGATAATGCTGCGCGCATGGCCGCTTATAGCCGTTAATGTATTTGGCTTTATAGGAATAACGCTGCTGTTGGCTTTGCCGGTATTAGTGATTGCCCGTATCAGCCCCGACAAGACTATAAAAAGCGAATAGCGTAAATCGTCCGAGCGGCTTGGCGCAGCGTTCACTTCTTCGTTTTATCTCGATGCTTTTTCCTGTTCTATAAATTCGATGATTACAGGAAAGTTCTTTGTATTCGCATTGAAATGAAAACAAGAGTAACGACACTTTTGATAGCGATTGCCTCTAATTGATATGTCATACCCTGCCGAACAGGTATCGCTGCATTCAGGCGGCGTCAGGAAGCGTTTGCAGTCTGTAGCCTCTGCGATTTGCGCCTCCATATCTTCGGGAAGATTATCTATAAAATTTGCATACTGCTTATGGTTTTCGGCGTAAATTCGCGCTTGAAGTCCGTCTTTACGAAAAAACAGATTGAGTATGCTCTTCTTGGTTTTTGGATACGTATAAGCAACTAAAAAACCCGAAGCCTTTTTTTCGACTTTGTTCTTATAACCGCTTCCCGTCATTGTTTCGTGAATGGTTGCTACCGCCGCTTTTTGTTCTTGGTTAACTTCGGCGAGGAAGTCCTCAAATTGATACTTTTCTTTTGCCATATTATTCTTCTGTCTTTTCCGTTTCTTCGGCAAAGCCTAAAATGTAACCGTTATTATCCTTAATGTAAAACTCTTTTATTCCGTACCAAGTAAGTCGCATTTCGGTAATCTGGATATTTTTGTTCTTCAATTCCTCAAAAAACGCATCTATCCCTTTTCCCTGCATATATAACGAAACGCTTGCTCCAATTTCCGTTTTGTCGAAAAGGGAGACATCTTCCTTGAGCGTGTCTATCCGTTGGAACATCAACGAAGCATTGTCTTTGTTCAACATCGCATAAACATATGTTTTGTCTTCGGATAGTTGCTGGTCTATGCCGTCTTGCGTTTCAGGCACAGCCATAACCAATTCAAATCCTAAATTCTCGCAATAAAATTGCACGGTTTGCCGTATGTCGGCAACAGCCAAATTTGGTGTTAATGTATCTACTTTCATATTACTATGTATTATTAAAATTTTTGCAAAGATACACTTTCCTGTAACAACGTTTTGTGTAAAAAAACGACTTTTTTATCGCAGGGCGGTTGGGGTATTGCCGGAAAGTGTTTTAAAATCTTTAATCAGATGTGTATGGTCCTAGTATCCACATTCAATGGCAACAGATACCAAATCTTGATTAGGATTGTCCCGCAAATAACGCAAAGCATATTTGAATCTGTGTATTTTAGCAAATGTTTTCGGGCTGATGCCAATTGCCGCTTTGAATTTTCGTTCGAAATGCCTCTGGCACAAACAAACTTCGCAGGCGAGTTTTGCGGGAGACAGTTGTCCTTTTGCAAAGTAAATCAAATCTATGGCGCGAATAATCTGTTTTTCTGAATGATACAGGTAGGGAATGCTGTTAATCAGATAATTATCCGTATGTCTTATCATTTCTTCAACAGATTGTCTTTCGGGCAGCGTTTCACAAAAGGACTTGTCAAACAAGGTATCAACCAATGCCAATTCTATATCCCTGTCGGTAAATTCTTCGACTGGAACGCGAGTGAAGGCTGTAATTCCTGCGGGTCGGAAACGAATACCGAACATTTCTACTGTTTGCGGATAAGTGATTTCAAGAAATGAAGTCATTGTGCCAACAATCTTTGTAAAGAATGTTGATTTTGCCCTGTCGAATGAGAAAATAATATCCACGCAACCGTCGGGAAGTATTTTGTGAAATTTCCCTTCACCCCAAAAATCATTGCTTACCCAATAGGTTTCAATATATGGCGATAATAAACTATTCGGTCGGTATTCTTTATATTGCATATTATTCGTCTTTTTCGAGCTTCAAACCGCTTTTTCCTTGACACACTTCTGCCCGCTTGCAGGTAACTCAACATTAGTCCGGTAACAATATTTTATAAAATTCAAATCTTTCCATTATTTTCTCTACATAGTTAAGGGTCTCGGCGCCTTTGAAGCGGTAAATATTATCAATGTTCTCATAATATACCGAATGTTTCATCAAAGGAATAACGGAGGCTACTTCCTTCCATTTATAAGGGTCTTTTCCCATTAATTCGGCAAAATACCGACATTGGGAAACGCGGTTGGCTCCGGCGTTGTATGCCGCTAATAGGAAACAAATATTGTCGTAAAAACTTATCGTATCACTGCCTGTTTCTTTTTGTAAAGAACTAAGTATATAGGCGCCGCCTTTTATATTATCTTCCGGCGCTGTTATATTGCCTAAACGATAATGTTCGGCAGTTGTCGGCATGATTTGCATTAAACCGTAAGCTCCGCGATGAGACTCGGCCTCAGGCCGAAATCTGGATTCCTGATAAATCATTGAAGCCAGCAAACGCCAATCCCATTCGATACGTTTGGCATGCAATTTAATCAACTTGTCGTAAGGCGATAGCTCCGTTTGCTGTTGGATTTGTTCAGGGTTGCGCGATACAAAATATTTTAACCATTTGAGTTCATATTCCGGCGTAGTGCGATAATAGCTTATCCAGCTATTGATCTCGGCTAATAAATGCCTGTTTTTCTTATTGACTACCCATACGGTATTGGCGTAATTCTCCAATGGCGTACTGTGAAAAACCTTATGTTCTTGGCGTAAACTATTCAGTGTGCTGTCCTCGGGATTACATACCATAATAGTAATTTTTCCGTTTAATAATTTCTGCCAGCGCTTATCTTCCTCGGATTCCCAATAGATTTGGCAAGTATATTGGTTGGTATAAGCATAAGCCTGAATAAGCTCTAAATGAAAGCCAACTACTTCGCTGCGGTAGAGGTAAAAATCATTCGTATTGGGGCGAACGGCCATTACTATAGTGTCTCCGACTTCATTAGAACTCCATATCGGCTTTTTTTCAGTAATAACACGTAAAAAAACAGGGATATGCAGCAACAATAGTAACAGAGCGCATATATAAAGAAGTTTTTTCATAGATAAAATGGCCATGAAAGCCCGAACTTTAACACAGTTTGCGGTTTAATATAATGCGAAGCAGAGAAATAATCGCTGTTGGGCCACCCTTCAAAGGCGTTAACATACTTTACATAGAAGGTGGCTTTTTTCCATTTTACATTGAGGAAAATATCTATAGTCGGGCAATTGCCTGTTTCGCGATTGCGCTGTAAATGAAAAGCGCCGGCAGCCGGGTTATATCCGTAAGTATAGTAGCGGGTATTGTAATACATATCGCCGCCTATTTGTGCAGTCAATACATTTTTTACGGCCTCCATTTCAATGTACAGGGCCGAGTTTAGTGCCAAGGCAGGCAAGGGTACGATATCCTGAGCCGATGAAACCTGAAAGAGTACACGGTTGTCGAGATGAACTAACCACAGTTTGAAATTTTTTTCAATCAATACCGATAAAATATTTACTATTTCGTCAGTCTGACGAGGCATGGCGGTGGTATCGAAAAATACAGGCGATTTTAATAAGGAATTGCCGATGGAAGCATTCAGGTCCCAATGAGGAATACGGATTCCTGCTTCTACTTTTGTTTCAATGGTCTTATCGAAATTGTTACGCCATTGCAGATGGTTACTGTAATAGTTTTGCAAAAAATAGTCGGGCGTTCGGTTATCTATAGAAAACCTGCCCCACAAATGAATGCCGTGTTTTATGGGAAATAACGACAAACTCGCATCGGCGCTGAAATATAAGTCGCTCATATTATAACCGGTGAGGTAATAGCGTGCAAAAGCCGACCAGGCGAAGTATTGTCTGAAATTTCCCTGCGCGTGGCCATAGAGATAAAAGTTATTTTGTTTGTTGTTTTGAACAGGACGGATATAATATGCCTGTTGAAAACCATAGTTTGACAGGTTACGGTAGCCTATACCGCCGGTAACTTTTGAGATAAGGAAGTCGGGCGCAAAGGGTTGCAGGGTCATAAATAAGCGTGCGTCGAAAAGCGTACTGTGTATAGAATCGTTTGAAATTGTAGGGTTAATGAAAAAGTTGTTATTATAAAAGGTCCTTCCTGCTTCATCGGTAATGTTGTCGTAGTACATTCGTTTGGTATTCGTATATTCCAAGCTATTGCCGAAATACACAATAGATCCTTCTCCGGTGCCCAAGCTGTCGGCTACTGCTCGTGAATACAGGAATTTCAACGGAATGCCATAACTATGTACGAGGAAGAAAGTGTTGGTGCTAATCTTCTCTCGGGCATTAGTAAGGTTGACGGAGATAGTTCTTACGTCTATAGTGGTATCTAAGATAGCGCTGTCGTCAATGATGCCGCCGTTTTGTTTATTATTGCTGCTGTTGTAAATATAGCCCGCTTGAGCAAGATAGTTTCTTCCCGAGTAAGAAGTAAATAAGGTGAAATTCCTGACATCGGTAGATTCGTTAGCTAAAAGCCCCTTTCCGCCAAAGTGCCGATAAAGTATGCCGAAATTCCATTCGGGAGTAATATTCTGCGTATTCAGCGCTTCAAGATTAAGCTCTTCGAATTGGTTGCTGGAAAAGGGATTTCCGCTATAAGTAAAACGGGTAAAGGGCGATCGGGTATTGTAAAAATTCAAATTGTCGGGAGTTACAAAGTACTCGTCGAAGGGCGTGAGCGCATACATGAAATCATGTTGCTTTCGTTGAAAATAATTCAAGGGCATGGCCGCCGAACCGGAAACCCCCAGATGAATTGCTCCAACATCTTTACGATAGATAAGATCGCGGCGGCGGTCATTAATTAAGGTATCTATCCTGCCTATAACAGGGGTGTTAATGTAACGGTTTACCTGCCATGTGAAAAGGCGGTTTTTCACTATTTCCTTATCAAAGGCGTAGCTGTCAAGTTGTTCCACTTTTGGCTTGTCGTCTTCCTCATTAGGCGTCTTTGGAGGCTTCTCAGGCAAATTGTCCGGGGCGCTAAAAGTGCCGCCGGGAGAGGTATGAGTTCCCGGTGGTTGACGACTGCCTCGCTCTGTTATCGTCCCGCTGCGCATTGTAGGCGACGTTTCTCTAGTAACAGGTCTCTGAATTTGAGCCTGTGCATTAAACACAGCACAAAGAAAAGCAAACAAGGAAATTATCAATAAGCTGTAACGCATAAAAATATGGTATAATTTACAAAGTTAGCATAAAAACCTCAATTTACACACAAACAGATAAAAATTATCGGGTCGTGTAGATTCAACAAGTGAATGCAACTTTAGGGTTCAAATATCGGAAGAAAAATTCAAAACAGTTTTTAAATACCATACTTCCTTTTTCTCACCCACATAAACGCCAGGCCGATAAGTATAACAAACAGGGGAGGGGCAATAGTGTTCACAGCCACTTGGCTTGAGCGCTGCTGTTTTACTTTACGTTTATCTAAGAGTCGAAGTTCCCATTCGCGGCTGCGCAACTGCATCAAAGTTTCATCGCCGAGCAGGTAATATACAATGTTTTTGACGAAGTTTTTATTGCCGAACTGAATGTTGGTATAGCGGTCGAAGCCCAAGCGATATATGCGGTCGCCGTCGGCGCGGCGGTGAACCTCGTTGCGTATGATATCGCCATCGGCCACAACGACCAATTTGGCAGGCTCGCTTTTGTTGATATAGCGGAATGCCTGTCCCTGCACATATTGCGCTATGGGGCGATTCTCAAAGGCGGAAGGGAAGGAACCTTCCATTAACACAGCTACCGGAAGGCGGGATTGCGGAAACTGTTCCGGCGTATATTGCTGGTTGGTTTCCGTCAAACTTATGCGCAGCGGTACCTGAGTCGCCTTGCTGTATTCCGAACTATACAACAAGTAAGTTTTATGCACATCGGGACGTATATTAACCGTGTCGATGCTTCCCGGATATTGCGACATAATGAGGTTTAAGCCGCGGGTAATGGCGCTATTATCAGGAGGGGTAAGCAACGGGTAGTAAGGCCAGGCTGCGGGCTTATAGTCAGTAGTGTGCCCGGCCGGAGCAATATTCACCGGCAGATACGAACACTTCAGGTCTTGAACAATATTGGGATTAAGGCGCACGCCGTAGCGGAACAACTGGTCTTCGAGCCGGTGTTGAGCGGCTAAAGCAAAGGTATAGTATCCTCGGGCAAGACTGTCGTGGTGAACATGTGCGGCATCTACGAACCAGGCTACGCGCCCGCCGCGCATAATGTACTGGTCAACGACAAACTTATCGGCTTCCGACCATTCTTCCATAGGCTTGGCTATAATTACCAGAGCGTAATTATCAAGAATGCCGAGCCTGCCCTGAATATTAATACGGTCGATGTAACAAAAGTCCGACAGCGCACGGCCAATATCTCCGGCTTCATATTCGTCTAACTCGCCGTGCCCTTCAACAAAGGCAATATGTGGATATTCTTCGCGGCTGATGCAGGCAATAGCATTCACAAGTTCATATTCTACATTTTGTTGCGCCAACAATATATTGGCTTCCGGGTCGCTTTGCGCATCGTTGTGCATGAAATTAATCGGAATTTCCCGTTTTTCCATAAAGGTAGAATCCCCTTCTTTTACCATACAGATATAAGTGATAATAGCTCCGGGAAACAATATCCTTTCACTGGTAGTGCCGCCGATGTTTTCCTGTACGACAAAAGGCACCAGGCCGTTCTCGTGTAAGGCTATGTATATATTTTCAGGATTACCTTCGGGGGCTTCTTTTTCTATGTCTATAAAGTCATATTGAATATGATGTCCGGCATAGACCTTTAATTCATCTAATGTTTCCTTAATAGTGGTGCGCAATTTCCTTACGGATACAGGCATTTCGCCCTCTAAAAATACTTCTACCAAACAATGTCCGGTCAATGATTTGACGGTTTCCTTGCTTACTGCAGCAAGGGTGTAGCGCTTATCGCCCGTAAGGTCGATACGAAAAAATAAATTGTGGAACATGAAATTCAGCAGCAACAGTGCAGCGGCTATATAGCAAAAACGCATGCTGAGGCGAGGCCTCCATGAATTAATCTGCAAATGCGTAATGCCCAGAAAAATAATAATCAGGCTTAGAAAGTAAAGCAGGTCGCGCGAATCAACCACGCCGCGGCTGATAGATTGATAATGCTCATTGATGCCTAAGGAGAGAATAATATTGCCGAAAGCGCTATTGTCGGCCAATTGCGACAATCCGTCGAAACCCGCGTAGCAGAAGAAGCAGAGCACAGCGGTTAAAATATACGCTACAATCTGGTTAGTAGTAAAGATAGACATACAGATGCCGATTGCCGCATAGCTTGCAGCTAAGCATATCAAGCCTATGTATGATCCCCAGATGGCGCCGCTGTCGAGATTACCCACAGGGTGTCCCAATTGGTAAATACTGTAGTAATAAAGCAAGGTAGGCAAAAGGGCGAACAGCGCCAAAACCACGGCAGCCAAATATTTTCCGACAATCAGTTGCAGTCGGGTAACAGGCTTGGTCAGCAAAAGTTCCAGTGTTCCGCTTTTCTTTTCTTCGGCAAAACTGCGCATGGTTACTGCCGGCAGCAGAAATAAAAATACCCAGGGCGCTATTATAAAGAGGGTGTCTAAATTGGCATAGCCGCCATCTAAAACATTAAATTCGCCGGGGCCAATCCACATAAACCAGGCATTCACCAATAGGAATATAACGATGGCAATGTAGCCCGTGAGCGAGGAGAAGAAGGAACGTATTTCTTTAAGCAGGATAGTAAGCATCTGATGATTATTTATTACTCTAATTTTAAAGCGTTTTTAATTGCATTTATATTTGTTTCACGTCCAAAGGAATACGTTTTGTTTTTCAAGCTACATAGCTTGTAGAGTTGTAATGCTTTTTCAAGGTGCTTTTTTGAATTTTCGCAGTTTTCACTAAACCCTATTTCTGAAAAACATTCTGCTAAAATCTCAATATTTTCAACGCTAAATCCTTCAAAACTCAATATATATTCATTAGATTTATCAATATTTAAGTCCAAAAACTTATCAAGGTCGAAATTTATTTCGCTTAATAACTGTCCTTTAGCATTTTTGATTTGCTGTTCGGCAGTTATTGCCAAATTCTCTTTACCACCAAAAATTTTTTGTCTTAAAGCACTCGTTATTGAACCTATTTTTTCAATTTCTCTCAATAAATAGTCTTTCTGTTCCATATTTTACTTTTTAAATATCATTAATTCTTCCTTCATCTTCAATGCTATGCGGGCGGCAGCGGCAGGTTTGCCAAGCAGGGTGCGGAGTGCGGCGTAGCTGTCTAAGATGGTTTGGCGTTGTGGTCCCTCGGGCAGAATAGCCGAGAGTTCGCGCTGCAAATTAGATAGCGTCAGGTCGTGTTGCAGCAGTTCGGTAACTACCGGAGCATTCATAATAAGGTTCACCAGCGATGCGTATTTCACTTTTATTAAACGTTTGGCTATTTGGTACGAGAGTTCGTTACCGCCGTAGCATACTACTTGCGGAACGCCAATCAGGGCAGCTTCGAGCGTGGCTGTACCGGAGGCTACAATAGCGGCATCGGACACTGCCAACAATTCGTGGGTTTTGCCCATTACCAAGCCGATATCGGAGCCTTTCAAGTGTTTTTCATATTGCTGCGGAGCTATAGCCGGTGCGCCTGCTACCACAAATTGATAATCGGGATAATATTGAACAAGCGGCAGGATACGCGGTAATATATACTTAATTTCCATTGTGCGGCTACCGGCCAAAATAGCGATGACAGGCTTGTTGTGCAATTGATTGGATAAAACAAATTCATTGAAATCGGGCTTATTGGCCAAACGCTCGTTCACCACGTCAGTCAAGGGATTTCCGCTATAAAAGGCTTCAATTCCCCATTTTTTAAAATAATCGACTTCAAATGGAAAAATAATAAATAACTTATCCACGTATTTACGGAGGCGGTGTACGCGCTTTTCTTTCCATGCCCATACTTTCGGCGCAATATAGTAAAATACCTTGATGCCATGTCTTTTGGCAAATTTAGCTATCCGAAAATTAAAGCCGGGGTAGTCAATTAAAATGACGACATCGGGACGGTAGGCAAGCAAATCTTGTTTACATTCTTTGATATTGCGGGTAATCTTGCGGAGTTTCATCAGCACTTCCCAAAAACCCATGACGGCAGTTTCTTTATAGTGCCTAACCATAATACCACCTTCGGCAGCCATAAGGTCGCCGCCCCAAAAGCGGAACTCGGCGGCAGTGTCGGCCTCTTTCAAGCCCTGCATCAACCTACTGCCGTGCAAATCGCCCGACGCTTCCCCCGAAATGATATAATACTTCATCTAAGTCTATGCCGTAGTCGGTCTGATGATTATATACAAAGGTAAGAAAATAAATTTACAGATTTACAAATTTACAGATTTATTTAACTATTGACTACTTGAACTTTGAACCTTGAGCCCCTACACCGTAGCCATGTACGCAACGAGGTCTAACATCTTGTTGGAATAACCCCATTCGTTATCATACCAGGCCACTAATTTAACGAAGTTAGCGTTTAAGGAAATACCTGCCTTGGCATCGAACACAGAGGTGCGTTTTTCATGATTGAAATCGGTAGATACCACATCGTCTTCGGTATAGCCCAACACGCCCTTCATTTCGCCTTCGGCGGCAGCTTTAACAGCCGCTTTAATTTCGTCGTAGCTTGCGCCTTTCTCAATACGGCAGGTAAGGTCAACCACAGAAACATTGATGGTAGGAACGCGGAAAGCCATACCGGTCAATTTGCCTTTCAACGAAGGAATAACCACGCCTACAGCCTTAGCGGCGCCTGTGCTTGAAGGGATAATGTTAGCAGCTGCAGCACGTCCGCCGCGCCAATCCTTAGCCGAAGGAGCGTCAACGGTTTTTTGAGTAGCAGTGGTAGCGTGAACGGTAGTCATCAAGCCTTCTACAATGCCGAAATTCTCGTGAATAACCTTGGCCAAAGGAGCCAAACAGTTGGTGGTGCAGGAAGCGTTGGAAACAACAGCTTCGCCTTTATAATTCTTATGATTTACACCATATACGAACATCGGCGTATCGTCTTTTGAGGGGGCCGACAAGACCACACGCTTAGCGCCTGCCTTAAGGTGCGCTTCGGCGGTTTCTTTGGTTAAAAACAAACCTGTTGACTCTATAATATACTCAGCGCCAACTTCATTCCACCTCAAATCGGCAGGATTCTTTTCATTGGTTATGCGGATAGCCTGTCCGTTGACCACTAATTTACCGTCTTTTACTTCAATACTACCTTTAAATTGTCCGTGAACTGAATCATAACGAAGCATATAAGCCATGTAGTTAACATCAATAAGGTCGTTGATACCTACAACTTCGATGTCGTTACGTTCTTCCATAGCGGCGCGGAACACTAAGCGTCCGATGCGGCCAAAGCCATTAATGCCGACTTTAATCTTTCCCATAATTTTTTGTTTTTTTAAATTTTAATAAATAAGAAACTGCAAATTTAAGGTTTTTTTTTGAAAATTTGTATCTTTGCAGATTACTAATTTGTAAATATTTTGAATATGGCGAAATCTATGACCGGCTACGGCAAGCATAATTGTACTTATAATACCAAACAATTCAGCATAGAAATTCGGTCGGTTAATGGTAAATCATTAGATGTTAATATTAAGTTTCCGATAAATTTCCGTGATAAAGAGGGGGAAATCCGCAACCAATTGAATAAAGTGGCGCAACGAGGTAAGATTGACGTTTTTATGACTGTTGATGCCTCAAGCGTTAAGTCCGGCTTTGTCATCAACAAGGCGGCATTCACAGCCTACCTGAGCCAGTTAGAGCAATTGCTGAAGGAAGAGGGCGCTGAGTTTGACCGCTCGCAGCTCGTAAGCAGCATTTTGCGCCTGCCCGATGTCATGAACCAAGAGCCCGAAAATTTAGATGAACAAGAGTGGAAGGCTGTGTTTGAGTGCTTTAACAAGGCGTTAGCCGCTTTTGATAATTTCAGAAGCGGGGAGGGTAAAATCATTATGCAGGATATTCTGCAACGCATTACGCTTATTGAACAACTCTTAGCTCAAATAGCGCCTTATGAAAACGAGCGGTTAGAAACCGTTAAACAGCGCATTTTAACGAACTTAGAACAGATTCCGGGAGTAGAGTACGATAAAAATCGTTTTGAACAGGAATTAATCTATTATATTGAAAAATTTGATATTACAGAAGAAAAAATACGCTTGAAACAGCATTGCGCCTACTTTTTGGAAAGCGCTAAAAGCGAGGAAGCTCCCGGCCGTAAATTGGGCTTCATTGCTCAGGAAATAGGCCGTGAAATCAACACCTTAGGCTCCAAGGCCAACCATGTGGAAATCCAGCGTATCGTAGTGCAAATGAAAGACGAACTCGAAAAAATCAAAGAACAGTTGCTAAACGTATTATAATGATTAACAGATAACCGCAAAATCAACACTCATAACTCATAATTCATAACATGAACAAAGTAATCATATTCTCAGCTCCTTCCGGTTCCGGAAAAACGACCTTGGTGCGTCATGCGCTCCAAAAGTTTCCGCAATTGGAGTTTTCCGTATCGGCTACCAATCGTGCGCCGAGAGGAGAAGAAAAAAACGGGCGCGACTACTTTTTTCTTACACCCGAAGAATTTGAACTACGGGTAAATAGAGGCGATTTTGTGGAATGGGAAGAGGTCTATTCCGGCCTTTGTTACGGCACCCTTAGTAGCGAGGTGGAGCGTATTTGGTCGGAAGGAAAGGTAATCGCCTTTGATATAGATGTATGCGGCGGCGTAAACCTAAAGCGGCTATATGGTAAACAAGCCTTATCCATATTTGTGAGTCCGCCTTCTATTGAGGTCTTAAGGCAGCGCTTGGAAAGCAGGGGAACCGATACGTCGGAGGCTATTCAGCGCCGCTTAGGTAAAGCCGAAGAAGAATTGGCCTTCGCCGCACAATTCGACAGGGTGATTGTTAACGACAAGTTAGAGCAGGCTAAGGCTGAGGTAGATATGATAATAACTGATTTTTTGAATAATAATAAGGCCGAAACGGCGTAAAAAAATAATTTTATGGAAAAATTTCGTGAAATTCTTACCAACAAATGGTTTAAATTCGGAGTGGTAGCATTTTGTTACCTGCTATGGGTAATTTGGTTGTCGAACTTTTGGTGGCTGCTCGGCTTAGGGGTCATCTTCGACCTTTATATTACCAAAAAAGTAAAATGGGCTTTTTGGAAGAAAAAATATAAAGAAGGCGAAAAGCGCAACCTCTGGCTTGATTGGTTAGATGCTATCATCTTTGCACTTATTGCTGCTACTTTTATACGTATGTATTTTTATGAGGCCTACGTTATTCCTTCCTCCTCCATGGAACGCACCCTGATGACCGGCGATTACCTCTTTGTCAGCAAATCCTACTACGGACCGCGTGTGCCCGAAACCCCGCTGGCATTGCCATTGATTCATAATAGCATTCCTTTTTTGAATATTTCTTCCTACCTTGAGTGGGTTAAATGGGATTACCGCCGTATGGCCGGCCGCCATAAGGTAAAACGCGACGATATTGTGGTCTTTGGCTTCCCGCATGGCGACACAGTCTTGACTAAACAGCCTATGCTGGACTATTATTATTCGGTGCGGACGAGCGGAAAGGCCTATACCGTAGCCACCTTCGGGCCGATAGTTGTGCGTCCTGTGGATAAAAAAGATAATTATGTGAAACGTTGTGTAGCCATAGCAGGCGACACTGTTGAAATTCAGCATGGTAATGTGATAGTTAATGGTCTTCCTCAAAAAGATATACCCGGTATTCAAATCACTTATTCCGTAAAGACCAATGGAATGCCTATCAATACTAAGGTGTTGGAAAAGATGGGTATAGATATATATACAACAGAATTTAACAGTTATTTACCGGGCTATCCCCGAATTCTGCTGACTAAGGAAAATGTAGCGCAAATAAAAGAAATCCCCAACGTATTAGAAGTAGAGCAGTACGACGATATTTATCCGCCCGACTATTCGGATACTCCTCAGAGCATCTTCCCCTTTGAAGGCAATTATGAATGGACGCGCGATAATTTCGGCCCGCTCTGGGTGCCGGCTAAGGGCGCTACCGTGCAGTTGAGCATAGAAAATCTGCCCTTATACCGCCGTATTATAGAGGTCTATGAGCATAATACTTTAAAGGTTGATGGCACAAATATCTATATAAATGATGTTGAAACAGATAGTTATACCTTTAAAATGGATTATTATTTCATGTTGGGCGACAACAGGCACAACTCCTTGGATTCCCGCTATTGGGGCTTCGTTCCCGAAGACCATATCGTAGGTACGCCGGCTATGATTTGGCTGTCTTCTGACGGCAATAAGCGTTTTCCCAAGAATATCCGCTGGGGTAGGTTATTTAACTTCTTGTAATTTAAATAATTGCAATATAATATTTAAAAAATAGTTACATTTGATATTATTTTTAAATAATTTTTCCTACGTTTGTACCCTATTTTTAATTCAAATCTATGAAAATTACCAGGATTTTTGACATTTTAGAACGTTATCAAAAACTGTACCCCAACCAGCAAGTGGCATTAGCCGGCAAATCGGATAAAGAGTGGAGAAGATATTCTTTGCAGGAATATATTGATAACGTAAACCTGCTCAGTTATGCAATGATTGAGTTGGGCATTAAGTCGGGCGACAAAGTGGCCATTATAGCCAATAACCGCCCTGAGTGGAACATGTTAGACATGGCTATTATGCAAATAGGCGCCATATCTGTTCCCATTTACCCTACCATTACGGAAACCGATTATTTGTACATTTTAGGTCATTGCGAAGCTAAAATGATCATTTTGGAAGGAGCGGAAGTCATGGGGAAAATTGCCAATATTATGCAAAAACTTCCCGATTTAAAGTATGTTTATACCTTTGTTGACCGTAACAAATTTCCTTTTTTCCAGCAATTGCTCGATTTAGGCAAAGAGAAGCAATACCCTGAAGAATTGGAAAAAATAAAATCGCAGATACAAACACAGGATTGCGCTACCATTATTTACACATCAGGGACGACGGGCACCCCTAAAGGCGTCATGCTATCGCATAGTAATATTGTAAATCAGCTCTTTGGATTAGAAACGACACCTGCCAAATGGTCGAAAACCGCCTTGAGTTTTCTTCCGCTGTGCCATGCGTATGAAAGAATGCTTGTGTTCTTGTACCAATATCTTGGCATGTCGGTTTACTATGTTCAGAACTTGGGAACTATTGCTGAAAACATCAAAGAAATAAAGCCCACCATGATGTCATCGGTTCCCCGCGTGTTGGAAAAAATTTACGATAAAATTTACACTACGAGCAGTAATTCGCGCGGACTAAAAAAACACATAGCCATGTGGGCTATAACCTTAGCTACACAGTATAGAATTCAGGATTATCAGCGAACATGCTGGTATAATTTTAAACATAAAATAGCCGACATATTGGTTTATAGTAAAATGAGGAAAAAGATAGGAGGAAATTTCGATATTGTAGTTTCCGGAGCGGCAAGTCTTCAGCCTCGCTTAGCTTCGTTTTTTTCTGCTATAGGCGTACCTATATTTGAAGGTTATGGCCTTTCCGAAACATCGCCGGTCGTAGCGGTAAGTTGTCGCGCAAAAGACGGGCGCGAAGCGAGTGTGGTAGGATTTCCTTTACCCGGCATAGAAATTAAATTTGCGGAAAGCGGCGAGCTTTGTTGCCGTGGGCATAATGTTATGCTGGGCTATTATAAGGACGAAGAACTAACGCGCTCGGTTATAGACAGCGAAGGTTGGTTCCATACCGGCGACCTTGGAAGTATTAATGAAAAGGGGCAGGTAATGCTTACCGGACGGTTGAAAAGCCTTTTTAAAACTTCTTTCGGGAAATACATTAACCCGCAATTGATAGAAGAAAAATTTACGGAGTCGCCTTTTATTGAAAATATTGTAGTAATGGGAGAGGGCGAAAAATTTGCAGCGGCATTAATCTCTCCCGACTTTAATTTTCTTCAAGGCTGGTGCGCACGGCACAGCATTCCTTACATCTCTCCTCAGGAAATTGTAAAACACCCGGACGTAATCAAACGTTTTGCTAAAGAAGTAGCCAAATACAATGTCTGTTTCGGCGATACGGAGCAGATTAAGAAATATGAGCTTATTCCGGACGAATGGTCGCAACTCACCGAAATTCTTACACCAACATTAAAGGTGAAAAGAAATTTGGTGCAAAAACGCTACAAAGAGAACATAAAGAAACTGTTTGCGTAAATTCTAATTTCAACTAGCAAATGTAATTTCAATTAGCAAATGCAACTTTAAGCAGGAAAAATTTGCAGGATAAATAATTTTTTGTACTTTTGTAGCCCCATTTTTAGGGAAAAAGCAACATTAAGGACGTGTAAGCTACAGATAAAGAGCTAAATATATAAGGTTAGCCGCTTGCTGTCGGGACTTAAAAATAATTTTTTATGTACGCAATTGTAGATATTGCAGGACAACAATTCAAGGTAGAGGCCGGAAAAGCCATCTACGTTCACCGCCTCCAGGGCGAAGAAGGCGCTAAAGTTAATTTTGAGAAGGTTTTATTGAAAGACAACGAGGGCGCTGTGGTATTAGGCAATCCGATTATTGACGGAGCCTCGGTAGAAGCTACTATCCTGAAGCATGTAAAGGGCGACAAGGTGATTGTATTTCACAAACGCCGCCGCAAAGGGTATCAGAAGAAAAACGGACATCGTCAATGTTTTACGCAAATTCAAATTGACAGTATTGTTTAACAGTAAAAAAAGAAATTGAGATATGGCACATAAAAAAGGCGTCGGCAGTTCAAAGAACGGCCGGGAATCACACAGTAAACGACTTGGAGTCAAATTATTCGGCGGACAGGTAGCCAAGGCCGGCAACATTTTGGTTCGCCAACGCGGCACCGTACATTATCCGGGCGACAATGTGGGCATTGGTAAAGACCATACCCTCTTTGCTCTGATTGACGGAGTAATTGTTTTCCGTAAAAAGAAAGATAACCGTTCCTATGTTTCGGTACTGCCTGTGGCAAAGGCATCGTAGCTTTGCCATCATTGCGGCCATGCTTAGTGTTACGCTGATTACGGCGGAGGTAAACTCCCAAAGCATGATAACTCTGAACCCAGCCCTATTACAATAGGGGTAATAATGCGTACCGGCTGAAAATTTGTCATTAAAAAAAATCTTGCAAAGGTAGCAAAATTCGATGAATTGTTTATCGGACACGAACAAGTTCCATTTAAATTTGGTATAATGCTATGGAATACCTACATTTGCGTTTTAAATGCGGGAATAGCTCAGTCGGTAGAGCATCAGCTTCCCAAGCTGAGGGCCGCGAGTTCGAACCTCGTTTCCCGCTCGAAAAAAAATATACGCAAATTTTTGTATGTCAATTAATTTTCCTACCTTTGTAAAAGATTTGAATTTTTAATTCAAAATACTAACCTTTTTATTAATTTTTTATTTTTGTTCCATGAACATTTTTGTATCCAGTTTAAGTTTTAAGACTCACAGCGAGGAATTAAAACAATTGTTCGAAACTTACGGGGAAGTAACTTCAGCACGTATCATTACCGACCGCGACACTCATCGCTCAAAAGGCTACGGCTTTGTTGAGATGCCGAATGAAGCTGAGGCTAATGCTGCTATTAATGCCCTGAACGGATCAGAACAGAAGGGCCGCACTATCAATGTGTCGGTAGCCCGCGAACGTGTAGAGCGCAGCTTCTAAAACTTTTGTTTTATATAGCGATTTAAGCTGCTTCGGTAAAATGAAGCAGCTTTTTTTGATAGTACTGATAACTAAATAAAAATACTCTGAATTCAAGATCTATCAAAATAATTTTTTCTATATGATTATCAGTATTTTACGTTAATTATACAAAAATATTACAAAATAATTTTGTGGGTTAGAAAAAAGTTCTTACCTTTGCAGCCCTTTTCGGCATTTTTTTGCTTAGAGGAGGCAAGATAAAGCTCTTTGACATATTGGAAGACAAGTACAACTTTAAATTTAAACGTGAAGTATTTAAAAGTAGAGCGTCAATTTTTGTTGTTGAGAAACAACACTAAAGAGCAGTAAGGATCAGCGGATAGTATCTTATTAGTAATTAATGAGGTATTACAAAGAAACATAAAATAGAAATATACAATGAAGAGTTTGATCCTGGCTCAGGATGAACGCTAGCGGCAGGCTTAACACATGCAAGTCGAGGGGCAGCGAGGATAGCAATATCTGTCGGCGACCGGCGCAAGGGTGCGTAACGCGTGAGCAACATGCCTGTAACAGGAGGATAACCCGTCGAAAGACGGACTAATATTCCATAAGACTTTATTAAGGCATCTTGATGAAGTAAAAGTTTCGATGGTTACAGATTGGCTCGCGTAACATTAGTTAGTTGGTAGGGTAACGGCCTACCAAGGCAACGATGTTTAGGGGTTCTGAGAGGAAGATCCCCCACACTGGGACTGAGACACGGCCCAGACTCCTACGGGAGGCAGCAGTGAGGAATATTGGACAATGGGCGGAAGCCTGATCCAGCCATGCCGCGTGCAGGAAGACGGTCCTATGGATTGTAAACTGCTTTTGTATGGGAGCAATAATGGCCACGTGTGGTCAGATGAGAGTACTATACGAATAAGCATCGGCTAACTCCGTGCCAGCAGCCGCGGTAATACGGAGGATGCGAGCGTTATCCGGATTTATTGGGTTTAAAGGGTGCGTAGGCGGCTATGTAAGTCAGCGGTGAAATTTTGCAGCTTAACTGTAAGACTGCCGTTGATACTGTGTAGCTAGAAAGTAGATGAAGTGGTCGGAATGTGTGGTGTAGCGGTGAAATGCATAGATATCCCACAGAATATCGATAGCGAAGGCAGGCCACTAAACTACCTTTGACGCTGAGGCACGAAAGTGTGGGGATCAAACAGGATTAGATACCCTGGTAGTCCACACTGTAAACGATGATAACTAGTTGTCGGCGATATAGTGTCGGTGACCAAGCGAAAGCGATAAGTTATCCACCTGGGGAGTACGACCGCAAGGTTGAAACTCAAAGGAATTGACGGGGGCCCGCACAAGCGGAGGAACATGTGGTTTAATTCGATGATACGCGAGGAACCTTACCCGGGCTCGAACGGCTATGGAATATGATAGAGATATTGTAGTCAGCAATGACTGTAGTCGAGGTGCTGCATGGTTGTCGTCAGCTCGTGCCGTGAGGTGTCGGCTTAAGTGCCATAACGAGCGCAACCCTTGTTGTTAGTTGCCATCGAGTAAAGTCGGGGACTCTAACGAGACTGCCAGCGTAAGCTGTGAGGAAGGGGGGGATGACGTCAAATCAGCACGGCCCTTACGTCCGGGGCGACACACGTGTTACAATGGGGGGTACAGAGGGCCGCTACCTGGTGACAGGATGCCAATCTCGAAAACCTCTCTCAGTTCGGATCGGAGTCTGCAACTCGACTCCGTGAAGTTGGATTCGCTAGTAATCGCGCATCAGCCATGGCGCGGTGAATACGTTCCCGGGCCTTGTACACACCGCCCGTCAAGCCATGGGAGCTGGGGGTGCCTGAAGTTCGTAACCGCAAGGGGCGACCTAGGGCAAAACCGGTGACTGGGGCTAAGTCGTAACAAGGTAGCCGTACCGGAAGGTGTGGCTGGAACACCTCCTTTTTGGAGCTGTATAATCTTACTGTGGTGCTTTTTGCACCCGCTCTGCTGCTTGTCTTGCCAATTTATATATCTTGATGTCGGATTGGACAATCACTACAGTCCCGTAGCTCAGTTGGTTAGAGCACTACACTGATAATGTAGGGGTCAGCGGTTCAACTCCGCTCGGGACTACAAAACAATTGACCATTAATAATTGAAAATTAAAATCATTCTCAATTCTCAATTCTCAACTTTCAATTTTCAATTAACATCGGGGGATTAGCTCAGTTGGCTAGAGCACTTGCTTTGCAAGCAAGGGGTCGTCGGTTCGACTCCGACATTCTCCACAGGAAACGACCATTTGAAAAAGATGGTCGTTTTTTTTATAGTCGGAATATTTTTTATATATTTGTGTTTTATGAAAGATAAAAACGCATTAGTGCTGTTCTCCGGCGGACAGGACTCTACTACCTGCCTGTTCTGGGCTATGAAGAACTTTGATCAGGTGGAAACTTTCTGCTTTTCTTACGGCCAGCGGCACGCCGCAGAGGTAGAAGTAGCGCGTAGCCTTGCCGAAAAATTGAAACTGCCCTTTCACCTGCGAGACCTGTCGGTATTAGCCAGCCTTTCGGATAATGCGCTAACCAACAGCGCTATGGCAATGGATAGCGTCTTGCCCCCCAGCGGACATATCAATACCTTTGTGCCCGGACGAAATATGATTTTCCTTAGTTTGGCGGCAGTGTTGGCAAGAAGTTTGGGCATCTTGGATATCATCATAGGTGTATCACAAACCGACTTCAGCGGCTACCCCGACTGCCGCGACACCTTTATCCGATCCTTGAATGTTACCCTCAATTTAGCGATGGAAGAACAATTTATTATCCACACCCCTTTGATGTGGTTAAATAAAGCGCAGACTTGGCAATTGGCCAACGACTTAGGCGCTTTAGACATAGTTCGTAATGAAACGCTGACCTGCTATAACGGCATCAAAGGCGACGGCTGTGGCCATTGCCCTTCCTGCAAGTTGCGTAACGAAGGCTTGCGCCAATTTCTTAATGAGACAATGAGATAATGAGATAATGTGATAATGTGATAATGTGATAATGTGATAATGTGATAATGTGATAATGAGATAACAAATAACTAAAATGAATGATAAGTTAACCCTATTAGGCAACAAAACCGAATATAAATCGGAGTACGCTCCGCAGGTACTGGAAACCTTTATTAACAGGCACCCTGAAAATGATTATTGGGTGCATTTCGAATGTCCTGAATTTACGAGCCTGTGTCCGATTACGGGTCAGCCCGATTTTGCTACTATTCACATAGCCTATATTCCCGCTGAGAAGATGGTGGAAAGTAAGAGCCTAAAATTATATTTGTTCAGCTTCCGAAACCACGGCGCCTTTCACGAAGATTGTGTCAATATTATCATGAAAGACCTGATTGCCCTGATGGAGCCTAAATATATAGAGGTAGTCGGCGCTTTCACCCCTCGAGGCGGCATAAGTATTTACCCCTATGCGAATTACGGAAAAAAAGGAACACAATACGAGGAAATGGCGCTATATCGATTAAGGAATCGGGAGTAGCTTATTTAATATTACAAAAAAACCAATAAACCAAGCATTTATAAAAATCTTGGAGTTTTTTTAATCTTCCATTGCAAAATGCAAAATAAATTATTTATCTTTGCATTTGTGTTATACAATTTTATGCAATCGATTGCATAAAACTACAATGAATAAAGAGCAATGAATAAAACATCAATCATAAACGTATGAAATTAAAAGAGAATTATAAGTGGTCCTTGGTGGTTCCTACCAGCATGGGAATTCGCCTGACTCCTGTGGCACAGGGGCAGCCTATCCACAAAAGCGACCAACTGTTCATGCAGGCTACCAGCGCCGAAACAAACGTGGCCAGCGTTCCTGCATACTTAGGCTTACCTGTTAAGGTGCTGACTACCTTCGTGAAAGGTAGTCCGATAGCCCAATTTATTAAGGATAACTTGCGTAGCCGCAACTTGTCTTTCGAAGGGAAAGAAGTAGAACAGGGCGGCCCCTGGGGCTTCCGCCACCAGATTAATATTGCCGACAGCGGCTGCGGTGCGCGCGGCCCCCGCGTGTGGAACGACCGTAGCGGCGAGGTTGGCCGTACCCTGAATGTGAAAGACTTCGACTTAGAGCGACTTTTTGCTCAAGAAGGAGTGCAGATATTACACCTTTCGGGCTTGATTGCAGCCTTGTCGCCCGACACCGGTCGCTTTTGCTTAGAGCTGGCGCGGGCTGCCAAAAAACATGATACGAAAATTTCATTCGACTTGAACCACCGCGCCACCTTCTGGGAAGGCAGAGAGCAGGAGCTAAGCGAAATTTTTAAGGAAATTGCTTCCGTTTCTGATGTACTGGTCGGCAACGAGGAAGACTTCCAGCTTTGCTTGGGCATTAAAGGCCCCGAAGCCGGCGGTAAGGATATTGCTGCTACCATCGAAAGCTTCAAGGGAATGATACGCAACGTAAAACAAAGCTTTCCGAATGTTACGGTATTCGCCAACACCTTACGTGAAGTGCTTAGTGTAGGCGAGCACTTGTGGGGCGCAATTTTATTGGCCGACAACGAATGGCAGGTGATTGAACCGCGTACTATCAACGTACTTGACCGTATCGGCGGAGGCGACGGCTTTGTGGGTGGATTGTTATATGGCATACTGAAAGGTTGGGAGCCTGTGAAATGGGCGCAATTCGGTTGGGCTACCGGTGCGCTGGCCACTACTTTCATCACCGATTACGGACAACCCGCCGACGAGGATCAGGTATGGAGCATCTGGAAAGGCAACGCAAGAGTGCTGAGGTAACAAACAACTCTCAATTTTCAATTTTCAACTCTCAATTAACATATAAATGCTCTATTTCGAAAAAGGTTCCCCGAATTATGCTTTTAGTTCCGATGAACTGAAAGCCGTGCTCTTTGCTACCTTAGATAAGCTTGGGCCAAAGAAAAAAGTACTTGCTATTCCACCCGACTTCACGCGCTATCACTCGCGAGCAGGAGAACTTACACAGTATGTGTATGAGTATTACGGAAGCGCTTTGACGGACATTCTTCCGGCGCTGGGAACCCATTTCCCGATGACCGAGGAGGAAATCAAAAAGATGTTTCCGAGTGTTCCCGTCTCGCTTTTCCGTGTGCATAACTGGCGGGACGATGTGGTAACGGTAGGTATCGTGCCGAGTGAATTTGTGAAGGAAGTTTCGGAAGGTGCTGTAGATTACCCTGTGCCGATGCAGGTAAACCGTATGTTATTGGACGGCGGCTACGACCTTATACTCTCGCTCGGACAGGTGGTGCCGCACGAAGTGATTGGTATGGCCAATTATAACAAAAATATATTTGTTGGCGTAGGCGGTGCAGAATGTATCAATAAAAGTCATTTCATAGGCGCTGTTTATGGCATGGAACGTATCATGGGCAGGGCTTTAGGACCTGTGAGAAAGGTGCTGAATTACGCTTCGGAACATTTTACCAAAAATCTTTCCATAGTCTATCTTCAAACAGTGATATCGGAAGGAAATGATGGCTTGCAAATGCGCGGACTGTACATAGGAGACGATTTCGAATGTTTTGAAAAAGCAGCTAAACTCTCGCTCGATACTAACTTTCGTATGATGGACAGGGAAATGAAAAAGGTAGTTGTATTTCTTGACCCTGAAGAATTTCGCAGTACATGGCTCGGCAACAAAAGTATTTACCGTACCCGAATGGCCATAGCCGATAAGGGAGAATTAATTGTGCTCGCGCCGGGATTGCATCAGTTTGGAGAAGACCCGACCATTGATGTACTGATTCGCAAATACGGTTACGTACATACGCCTCAGGTATTGGAATTGGTGAAAGAGAACGAAGACCTTAAAAACAATTTGAGCGTTGCAGCACATCTTATACACGGTACTTCCGAGGGGCGTTTCAGCATAACTTATTGTCCGGGACATTTAACAAAAGAAGAAGTCGAAAGTGTAGGCTTTCAATATGCCGACTTGAACGAAATGATGAAAAAATACAATCCTTCCGTATTGAAAGATGGCTGGAACGAAGTAGAGGGTGAAGAAATTTATTACATTTCCAACCCCGCCTTAGGCCTATGGGCCTATCGTGAACGTTTTAAATAATAAAAGAAAAACATTGACAAAAAAAATAAAAATAGTAGCTGATGATAAAATTCCTTTCTTGAAAGGAGTGCTGGAGCCCTTTGTAAATATAGTTTATCTGTCGGGCGCTAAAATTACGGCTGCCGATGTGGCCGATGCCGATGCAATTTTTACGCGAACACGTACACATTGTAATGAGGCCCTGTTATCTCAAAGTGCAGTTAAGCTAATTGTAACCGCAACGATTGGTTATGACCATATTGATACGGCTTACTGCGAAGCGCAGGATATTCGATGGGTCAGTGCTCCGGGCTGCAACTCCTCCTCGGTGCAGCAATATATTGCCGCTGCTTTACTTGTGTTAGCCAAAGAAAAGAATTTGAATCTGCAAGATATGACCTTAGGGGTTATAGGCGTGGGGAATGTAGGCAGCAAGGTGGCAAAGGCCGCAGCAGCTTTGGGTATGCGTGTATTGTTGAACGACCCTCCGCGCGCTGAAAAAGAAGGCGCTGCGCAGTTTACAGACTTGGAGCAGTTATTGGCGCAAAGCGATATCATGAGTTGCCATACGCCGCTAACTAAAGAGGGACCTTATCCGACTTATCATTTATCAAATGTTGATTTTTTTGATAAAATGAAGGAAGGAGCAGTGTACATTAATTCGGCGCGTGGCGCCGTAACCGATACTTCGGCTTTAAAGCAGGCTGTACAATCGAAATTGAGCGCTTATATCTTAGATGTTTGGGAAGGCGAGCCGCTGCTCGACCTTGAATTGTTGGAAAAAGCATTCATCGGCACTCCGCATATTGCAGGTTATTCGGTAGATGGTAAAGCCAAAGGTACTGCCGTCTGTGTGCGCGAATTTTGCCGCTTTTTCGGATTAAATGTTTTAACCGATTGGTATCCCTCTGCACTTCCTGCACCTCCCACGTCAACGCTTATTACTATTGATTGTGCAGGAAAAACGGAGCAAGAAGCGCTGTATGATGCGGTAACGCACACCTACCCGATTTGGGAAGACACACAACGCTTGAAACAAAATCCTGCCGAATTTGAGGCGCAAAGAGGCAGCTATTGGCCTCGCCGCGAGTTTGATGCATTCACCATACAACTTAAACACCCCACCGAACACATAATGAACACCCTCTTATCATTAGGATTTAAATTGAATAATTAAACAAATAAACTATGGAAAAATTAGCAGACATTGGATTAATAGGCTTAGCCGTAATGGGCGAAAACTTGGTGCTCAACATGGAGAGCAAAGGGTTTACGGTTGCCGTGTATAACCGTACCACCTCTAAAGTAGATGATTTTTTGAACGGACGCGGTAAGGGAAAAAATTTCATTGGAGCACATTCAATCGAAGAATTATGTAAGTCCTTGCAACGTCCACGCAAGGTGATGATGCTGGTGAAAGCCGGACAGGCAGTTGATGATTTTATCGAACAAGTCATTCCATTTTTGGAACCCGGAGATATAATTATTGATGGAGGAAATACCCATTTCCCCGACACCATTCGCCGCACGGCTTATGTGGAAAAGAAAGGCTTGCTGTATATAGGTACGGGAGTGTCGGGAGGAGAAGAAGGCGCGCTGAGAGGCCCTTCCATTATGCCCGGAGGCTCAAAGGCTGCATGGGAGTTGGTGAAACCTGTCTTTCAGGCTATTTGCGCCAAGGCTGATGACGCTCCCTGCTGCGACTGGGTAGGAGAGAATGGCGCAGGCCACTTTGTGAAAATGGTGCATAACGGTATTGAATATGGCGATATGCAATTGATTTGCGAGGTTTACCAAATCATGAAAGATTTGCTGGGCATGTCGGCACAGGAAATGCACGAGGTCTTCAAAGAATGGAACGAAGGCGAATTGGGCAGTTACCTGATTGAAATCACGCGCGATATTCTAGCCTATAAAAATGAGGAAGGCGAAGTGGTTGTAGATAAAATTTTAGATACCGCCGGGCAAAAGGGTACAGGCAAGTGGACAGGCGTGGCTGCATTGGATTTGGGAACTCCCTTGACCTTAATCGGAGAGTCAGTGTTTGCACGCTGTTTGTCTGCTCAGAAAGATGAGCGGGTGATAGCCTCCAAGCAGCTTCTCGGACCGAAACCTCTATTTACAGGTGATAAAGCGGTCTTCATCAACGATTTGAAAAATGCTTTGTACGCTTCAAAAATTGTGTCTTATGCACAGGGCTACCTCTTAATGCGTGAAGCAGCCAAAGAATATAAATGGAAGCTGAATAATGGTGGTATTGCCTTGATGTGGAGAGGCGGCTGTATTATTCGTTCCGTTTTCTTGGGGAAAATTAAGGAGGCCTTTGACAAAAATCCCGACTTGAGCAACTTGTTGCTTGATCCTTTCTTCAAAGAAAAGGTGTTGAGTTCTCAGGACAGTTGGAGAAGGGTGGTTACAGCAGCTATTGCAAATGGTATTCCTGCGCCCTGCCTCTGTGCAGCCCTTAACTATTTTGACGGATACCGTGCCGAAAGACTTCCTGCGAATTTGCTGCAGGCGCAACGCGATTACTTCGGCGCACATACTTATGAGCGTATTGATAAACCCCGCGGCGAGTTTTTCCACACCAACTGGACAGGCAGAGGAGGAAATACCTCCGCCTCAACTTATGTGGTTTAAAGTTCAATATGTTCGTAAATATAATGCACAAATAACTAAATCATCAATAATAAATAATAGATTATACCCATGGCTAAATTATTTGATTTAAAAGACAAAGTAGTGCTGATTACCGGAGGAGCCGGTATATTAGGCAAATCAATGGTACATCATTTTGCAGCGGAAGGCGCAAAAGTAGTAGTACTCGACATGAATGAGACAAGCGGTAACAACTTGGTAAATGAAGTGAAAGCCAAAGGCCACGAGGCTATGTTTTTGATTACCAATGTACTGGAAAAAGCGGTATTGGAACAGAATTATGAAGCCATCATGCAGGCCTACGGCCATATTGATGTGTTAATTAACGGCGCAGGCGGTAATATGCCCGGAGCCACCATTCCGCCTGATAAAACTATCTTCGACCTTGAGATTGAAGCCTTTAAGAAGGTGGTTGACCTTAATTTATTCGGCACCATTCTTCCTACCATGGTCTTTTCTAAGGCGATGGTGAAACAGGGGAAAGGAAGTATTATCAATATAGCTTCCGAATCGGCCATACGTCCCCTAACCCGCGTGGCCGGCTATGGTAGCGCTAAAGCAGCTGTGGTGAATTTTACCCAATATATGGCAGGTGAGATGGCTATTAAATTTGGACCCGGTTTGCGTGTTAATGCTATTGCGCCGGGGTTTTTCATCTCCGAGCAAAACCGAAATTTATTGCTAAATGCTGATGGCAGCTATACGGCTCGTGCAGAATCAATTATAGCGCATACACCCTTCCGCCGCTTTGGCGAAGCGGAAGAATTACTGGGCACCCTCCAATGGTTAGCCAGCGATGCTTCTAATTTTGTAACCGGCACCCTTACCGTAATTGACGGCGGCTTCGATGCTTTCTCTATATAGAGTTCAATTTAAAATTGCAATTACCTGATTCTTTTTGACGTCTTCGCCTTGTTTTACATCTACTTGTATGATTTTACCATCGGCAAGGGCGACTACAGGTTCTATTCCGTAATAGGTTTGCAGATAGCACAGCGTTTCACCTTCCTTAAATGCAGTGCCGATAACAGGTGCGGTAGATGCGTCGGTAAGGTCATATTGCCACAGCATTTTGCCGGCAGCGGGCGCTTGCACCGGTTGTGAGTTAGGGTATATTTCCCTGATTTTCGATATATCGAATCTTGGTATCTCCAGTACAGGTCGTTTTACTATAATAGGCGCGCCTGCTTTTTCGCGAGCATCTTCCAGTTCCTTCGTAAAACGTTCTTTAGCTACCCCCGATTTATAGTCGCGGTACTGTCGGTCGTGCATGGCTAATTCAAACAATTCTTCTTCATCTTCACCAAGCTCCCATTGGTTCTCGTCCATCTCTTTACGATACTCGTTGAGGGTGTCGGGATAAGGCGTTTGCGGGTCGTCGGTATAAAATTCAAGTTGGTTTGCCTGAGCAAGTGCTGTAATTTCGGGCGCCAATTCGCCTGGCAGCTTACCCATCTTGCCGAGAATCATATTCCAACTGTCTTTGTCAATAGTGCTAAACCGTGGCTTCCCTTGCGCCATGAAGAGGATATTCATTAACGCAATATTTTTCACATATTGGCTGAATGGCGTTACTAAAGGCGGACAGCCGAGTTTTGGCCACACATATTCCACTTCCTGAAAGAGTTGCACCACAAGCTCGTTGAGCGATACTTCCGCTTTCTTGTTTTGCGCCAGCGCTGCATTAATGGCAGTATGTATGCCGCGCAGGTCGGCCATCATCGAACCCATCATGCCGCCCGGCAAGCCGCAACCCACCAAGAGCGAAGATGTGTGCTTGTTCGACGGGTCAATGAAATATCCCAGAAAATCGTCTATAAATGTTTGTGTCAGGCGGCGCGCTTCCATATATGCGCTCATGTTGATGTCGGGAACAATGAAGCCGTCGTCTTTCAGCATGGCCTGAATAGTAATCACGTCGGGGTGCGAGGTGCCCCACGAGAGCGGTTCCATTGCTACATCAATATAATCGGCGCCGGCGCGCGCTACTTCCAACATAGAAGCAACCGAAAAGCCGGGGCCGGAATGTCCGTGATATTGAACAATTAAATTCGGATGACGCTCTTTTATCTTTTTTACAATTTTTCCCAGAAAAGCAGGACGTCCTATGCCGGCCATATCTTTCAGCGCAATTTCATCGGCTCCAAATTCGGCCAACCGATCGGCGAGTTGTACGTAATAATCAGTCGTAAATACTTGCCCATAGGTAATGCTCATTGCTGCTTGCGAAATCATTCCCGCCGCTTTGGCATATTCTATAGATGGGCGCAGGTTGCGCGGGTCATTAAGTCCGCAGAAAGAACGGGCAATGTCGGTTCCCTGCGCTTTTTTGATCTTAAACATTAGTCGGCGTACATCTGCAGGTACGGGATTCATACGTAATCCGTTGAGCGCACGTTCCAACATGTGTGTCTGGATACCGGCCCTGTTAAAAGGCGCTGTCCATTCGCGTACCGCCTTATTCGGATTTTCGCCAAATAACAAATTCACCTGCTCAAATGCTCCGCCATTGGTTTCTACACGGGCAAAGCAGCCCATATCAATAATTACAGGGGCAATTTGTCGAAGTTGGTCAATGCGTGGCACATACTTACCGGACGACTGCCACATATCGCGATACAGCAAGCTAAATTTGATTTCTCTTTTCATATAGTTCTTTAAGTTTTTTGCAAATTTAGCTAAAACATCGTAATTTTTAACATAAAAAATAGAAAAAATTTTAACACTAATTATCAATCGAATTAATCACTATCTTTACTGTCGGATTTTAGGGGTACTTATACCCGCAGAAACATTTGTGCGAATTTGCACCACCCCTTATGAGTTATAAAATCTTTTGTCCCTAATCCAACTCATTAATTCATTCCAACAACCCGTCAACAATTTATCAACAAGTTATTAACAATTTATGTAATTCGTAAAATACTGTTTATAAAATAGTTAATATAGTTTATACACAAAATGCAGCATGGCTCATTGCGAGACTTCCTAAAATGACTATCTTTGCTTTTAAGAAATGTAGCGCAATGGCAAAAACAGAACCCGCATATAGTAAGAAAAAAGATGCCAATATTCACCTTGCAGGATTAGATATAGGGAAGAAACCACCTCAAGCTATAGACCTTGAGGAGGCAGTTTTGGGCGCTATAATGCTGGAAAAAGACGCCATCATTAATGTACAGGACCTGCTAAAGATGGAAAGTTTCTATAAGGAAGCCCATCAAAAGATATACCGCTCCATACAAGATTTATCAACACAACATCAGCCAATTGATATATACACTGTTGCAGAAGAATTAAAACGGAAAGGAGTTTTAGAGGAAGTAGGCGGCCCTTACTATTTAGCACAGCTCACTTTGCGGGTGGGTTCGGCTGCCCATATCGAATATCACGCTAAGGTTATTGCCGAAAAATACATTCAACGCTCGCTTATCGGCATCAGTTCCGAGATCCAACGCGATGCCTTTGATGATGATATTCATGTCGGTAACTTATTGGATAATGCCCAACAGAAAATATTTGATTTGGCCGAAAAGAATATCCGAAGTGAAACCCGCCATGTAGGCAATATTATTGACGAAGCTATCAAAGAAATAGAAGCATCTCAACAACGCTCAGACGGTTTAAGCGGCACAGCCTCCGGCTTCATGGAAATAGATAAGTTCACCTTAGGTTTTCAACCTTCCGACCTGACCATTGTTGCAGCGCGGCCTTCGATGGGTAAAACGGCCTTTGTACTTTCTATGGCCCGAAACATGGCCATAGACCACCATACGCCCGTAGCGTTCTTTTCTCTCGAAATGTCTTCGTTACACTTAGTTAAGCGTTTAATAACCTCCGAAACCGGTATTGCCTCCGATAAAATACGCGGGGGGCAGCGCTTAGCCGATCATGAATGGAAACAATTGGAGACTAAGGTGCGTAATTTGATTGATGCACCGCTCTACATTGACGACACTCCCGCCCTGTCGATTTTTGAATTCAGGTCGAAGGCGCGGCGTTTGGTAATGGCTCACCAGATCAAAGTTATCGTCATCGACTACCTGCAGTTGATGACCGGTCCGCCCGATCTGCGCGGCCTGCGCGAACAGGAAGTGTCGGCTATTTCCCGCTCACTGAAAGCCATTGCGAAAGAATTGAATGTGCCGATTATAGCCCTTTCGCAGTTGAACCGTGCGGTAGAAACACGGGGCGGCAATAAACGGCCGCAATTAAGCGACCTGCGCGAATCCGGCGCCATTGAACAGGACGCCGACCTTGTACTCTTTATCCATCGACCTGAATATTATGGAATTCCTGAATTAACCGATGGTACTTCCTCTGTTGGTATTGCCGAAATCATTATTGCCAAGCACCGTAACGGTGCTACCGGCGATGTTAAGCTGCGTTTTTATCACGAACAGGTTCGGTTTAGCAATCTTGACGAAGAAGAATTAAGGCAAATTGACAGTAAAATTACCGCCTTCCCCGAAGGGCATGTTACCTTCGGCTCGAAAATGAATCTTCCTCAAAGGAAAATCCCTCAAAATAAGGACTTCGACCTGCCTCCCGAACGGCCGAAAGCGGATTTTTAATGGAACGGCCACCTTAAATTAGGTATAAAATTTGTATTTTCTATTAATTGACTGGTGGCAAGAAGCCCGGCGGAGGACCTTCCCGCCGGGTTTCGCTTTTTCAGCTAAGTGCAAATTCTACGTGCCACTCCCGCTACTTTTGAACAACCATAAATAATCCTACCTATACTCCACTACATTCGGATTGAGCGGCCTATAGCGCTGGGCGTTAATATAGGGCTCATTCCCCAATGAGAACCATTCGCTCATGCCCTTTTCGGGATTCACAAAAGCATAGCCGAACTGAAGCTGTATAGAAGTAAAAATTAAACGGTCATTCTTTATACGCAGACCTAAGCCTGACGACAGGCTGAAATTATTATTAAACACGTTATTCCTGCTGCCTAACCAGCCCATATCAGCAAAAGTATAAAAAGCAAAACGAAAATTATAAAAATAAATCGGTGAGAAATAAACTGTTTCCGTTCTTATTACCATTCTGTTTAAGCCGCTTACACGAGGCAATTCCAAGATACGCATATTAGCGCTATTATAAGTTATGCGTTCCCGCTCGCCTTCTAAGCGATGGTAGCCTGCAAGATATTGTAACGAAATAAAATTGCGAACAGATCCTTTTCCCAATTTAAACAAATTAGTAAAATAGTTAACTTGCGCCGACAAGGCTGTTTGCTTCGGCAGCCAATCTTTATCGAAAAAGGAGCCGTAATTAATATTTCCGCTCAAAAATCCTATAGGCGTCCGTTGTCCAAAGCTCAGTTTGCCGCCCAAGTAATAAGATTGATAGTATTCACTCCACAAGTAGCCGCTGAGCAATTCAAACTTATATCCGTAGGGAATATCTTCACTGTGTGTAAAACCGAAAATATAATTACCACGGTAAAAACTCTCGCGGTAAACACCTGTTGAGACTAAAAATAAACGCTGGTTATGATAATAAGGATTTAGCCCTGATGCTACATCTATATCTCGTTCCCTGTAAAAAATATCCGTCCATCGAGCGGTGAGGAATAGATTACTCTTTATCCCTTTAAGTTTCCACGAAACACCGCTCCAAACATCAATAGTTTGCCGCAGTACATGATGGGCGGTATCGGCCAGCAACTGCCCTTCCTGTATGGATTCTAAGGCATAGTTCAATCCTGCCGTATAGTCCCTATGTCGGATAAAAGGTTTTTGCAAACCCACCCTATAGGTATATTGCTCCTTACTGTTGTCGGCCAAACCGCTAAATCGGAAGAAGGAACCCCAGATATTTTCTATGTCGTATCCAAACCTGTATCCGGCTACGTGTGGAGCTTTTGTCCGTGCATAAGTTCCTAAAGTAAGCTTGTGCCCCCACCCCAAGAAGTTATGTTCATATCCGTAGATACCATACTCTCCGACAGTTTTTTCATCAGCATCAAATTCAATACTCCAGTGGTCGCGCGAATACACAAAGACATCAACCTTGTTCGGCTCTCCGAGGCTGTCGCGTGCGGTAAGCATGATGTAGGCGTCCGAAATAAAACTCAGGCTACGCAGCACTTCTTCATTATGAATCATGGTCAAAGCGTCCACCTTATCGCCTTCTTTAAACAACAAATATTTACGCAAGGCCCATACGCGGGTAGTATGGTGCACGGCGTTTACCATACGGGTAAAAGGCGTAACTATAGAATCGCAATAGACATTTTGCGGAAGCACATATATTTGGGCAATTTCCTTTCCTTCAAAGTTACAAAAATAGGTTTCTTCATCAATCAACTGCTGCGAAGCGTCTCGAGCATCTTCGCCCCGCCAATCGCTGCTCGAAATAATAGAACTGACAATAAAATCCGTGAACCTGGACCTTGATGACCGCTCCTGCAGAGCATCATAAAACTCATTCGATCTGATGTAGCGCGCCTCGCTCACGCCCCTCGGCACTTTCAGGCTGTCAGTACTTTGCGCATGAAGCGTTGGAACAAAGAGAACAACTATCAGTATGCCGACAAAAAATTTCATTAGCCTAAGAAAGGATACCGATAATCTTCGGCTGTAACAAAGGTTTCCTTGATGGTTTGCGGCGATACCCAACGCAAAAGATTCAGGTAGGAACCAGCCTTATCGTTAGTTCCCGAAGCGCGCGCGCCGCCAAAAGGCTGCTGCCCCACTACCGCTCCCGTAGGCTTGTCGTTAATATAGAAATTACCTGCTGCGTTATACAATTTAGCCGAAGCTTCCATAATAGCTGCACGGTCGTTAGCAAACACCGCACCGGTCAAGGCATAAGGAGAGGTGCTGTCCACCAAGTCCAAAGTAGCTGTCCAATCTTCATCTTTATAAACATAAATCGTTAACACAGGCCCGAAGATTTCCTCTTCCATAGTTTTAAAATGAGGATCGGTAGTTACCACAACGGTTGGGTCGATAAAGTAACCTTTCGCACCGTCATAAGTTCCGCCGAAAATAATTTCAGCATCGTTGGCCGACTTGCAATAATCAATGTATTTGGTAATGTTATCGAAAGCCGCTTTATCAATAACGGCATTTACAAAGTTTGAAGGATCGCCTGTAGTACCTACCTTTATGGTTTTCAACTCATCAATCAAGAGCTGTTTTACAATAGGCCATAAGGATTGGGGAATGTAGGCGCGGGAAGCCGCCGAACATTTTTGCCCCTGATATTCGAAAGCGCCGCGGATAAGATTAGCCACCACCTGCGTAGGATACGCCGAAGGGTGAACAACCACAAAATCCTTTCCGCCCGTTTCACCCACTAAGCGCGGGTAGGTACGGTAATTAGCCACATTTTCGCCTATGGTTTTCCATATTTCCTGAAATACTCCCGTAGAACCTGTAAAGTGAATACCTGCAAAATCGCGGTGGGTAAAGACTTCCGCAGCAGCGTCCTTACCACTGACATACACTAAGTTAATAACGCCGTCGGGCAGACCGGCTTCGCGCAATAATTGCATGATAAAATAAGCGGAATACACAGCCGTATTCGAAGGTTTCCATACCACAGTGTTACCCATTAAGGCAGCAGAAGTGGGCAGATTACCCGCAATAGCCGTAAAATTGAAAGGCGTAAGGGCGAAGACAAAACCTTCGAGCGGACGGTAGCTCAAACGATTCCACAATCCGAAAGACGAAAGGGGTTGTTCATTATATATCAACGACATATAATACACATTAAAGCGGAAGAAGTCGATTAACTCACAAGCCGAGTCAATCTCTGCCTGATACACATTTTTCGACTGCGCCAGCATGGTTGCCGCATTCAAAACATAGCGGTATTTGGTAGCCAGCAAATCGCTCGCTTTCATAAAAATAGCCGCCCGTTCCTGCCATGGCATGGCTTCCCAGGCCGGTTTGGCCTTCAGCGCCGCAGCAATAGCCTGCTGTACCTCCGACCTGCCTCCCTGATGATAGCGCCCTATCACATGTTGATGGTCGTGCGGAGGTGTTACCGCCTTTGTTTTTCCTGTACGCACCTCTTGTCCACCGATATACATCGGAATATCAATTTCTTCATTGAACATCTTATTATAAGTGTCCAACAAGGCTTTACGTTCTGCGCTCTCAGGAGCATAAGATCTTACCGGCTCATTTACCGGCTTTGCAATGTTAAAGTATCCATTTTGCATATAAAATATATTTTTACGTTAATAATTGACTTTTTACTCTTTTACAAAGATAGGCATTTTCTTTCAAAAAGAAAAAAAATATGAAGTTTTATTTGCATATTGTAAGTTTTAGTTGCAACTTTGCAATATAATTTTAATGAGTTATGAAAAAACTATTTACAATTCTCAGCTTTTTGCTGCTAATGATTTTGACTGTTTCTGCGCAAACGGAAAAAATCAAATTTATCGAGTATGATCTCCCTAACGGGCTGCATGTGATTCTGCATCAGGACCACAATACGCCCAATGTAGTTGTGTCGCTGATGTACCACGTAGGCGCCAAGAACGAAGACCCTGAGCGCACAGGTTTTGCTCATCTTTTTGAACACCTGATGTTTGAAGGCTCGCAAAATATTGCCCGCGGTGATTATTTTAAAATAGTACAGGCTGCCGGTGGCGAACTGAATGCCAATACCACACAAGACCGCACGTACTATTTCGAAATGATGCCTGCCAACCAATTGGAATTGGCATTGTGGATGGAAGCGGAACGCATGCTGCACGCTAACATCGACTCTATTGGCGTGGCTACCCAAAAAGGCGTAGTGATTGAAGAACGTAACCAAAGCTACGACAGCCGCCCCTACGGTACTTTTATGGAAGAATTGGGCAAACGCGCCTTTACCACACACCCTTACCGCTGGCAAACTATAGGCGACCCTGAACATATCCGCAATTCTACTTTCGACGATGTGTTCAATTTTTACAAAACCTACTATGTGCCCAATAATACCGTACTTGTAGTAGTGGGCGATATTGACGAGGCGCAAACCAAAGTGTGGATTGAAAAGTATTTTGGCGATATTCCCCGCGGCGACCGTCCCATGAATCGTCCTACAGTAGTAGAGCCGCCATTAGCTGAAGAAGTACGCGACGTGGTATATGATAAGGTGCAGCTACCCGGAGTATTCATGGGCTATCGCGCACCTGCCATGAACAAGGAGGCTTATGCCGTTGAAATCCTTTGTAAAATATTATATGGCGGCAACAGTTCCCGCTTCAAAACCAATATCGACGATAAGGGATTGGCTATGCAAACCTTAGTGTTTCCATACATACTGGAACATCCGGGACTAACCTATGTGGTAGGAATCCCTAACGTCGGCGTTACTGTCGAATCCTTAGAGGAGGCCATGACTGCCGAATTTGAACGTGTACAGAATGAATTGGTATCGGAAGACGAGTTTAAAATGGCTATGGCTTCCAAGGAATTTGAGGTAGCAGGCGGATTAACCCGCATCAGCAATATTGCACAAAGCTTGGCTAACAACTATACCTATTTCAGAGATGCGGAACGCATTAATCAAGAGCTGAGTTTTTATCAGGATATTACACGTGAAGATCTGCAGGAAGTCGCTCAAAAATATTTCCACCGCAATAACCGTGTAGTCTTGTATTATCTTCCTGAATCAGAAAAAGATTAACCTTATAAATTATAAATTTTTTACATTATGAAAAAGTTAATTAACATCATAGCGCTATTTTTGATTATCGTTGCAGCTAATGCCCAGCAACTCGACCGTAGCATAAAGCCTGCGGCAGCGGCGGCAAAAGCCATTGACATTAAAGATGCAGAAATTTTCACACTTCCTAACGGATTAAAGGTGTTTGTAGTAGAAGACAAGCGTGCTCCCATTGTATTGTATTCCGTATCATTGGATATTTATCCCGCTTTGGAAGGCGATAAGGCCGGTATGCAGGATCTGTTTACTTCCGTTATGGGAACGGCTACTAAAACCCTTGAAAAAGAAGAACTCAACCGCGAAATAGACCTGATTGGCGCACGTATCTACAGTGGCAGTCGGGGCGGCTCCGCACGGGGATTAAAGAAACATGAAACCAGAATGCTCGAACTCCTTTCGGATATCTTGTTAAACCCTGTTTTTGTTGCCGACGAATTGGAACTTAATCGTAAAAAAACGCTCAGCGCTTTAGAATTGTTGGGTGATGACATCGGCTCTTTAAATATGCGTGTTTCCGACGCTTTAACTTACGGGAAAAATTACCCCGAAGGTGAAGTGCAAACCAAGGAAAGCATAGAAAATATCAGCCTGAATGATTTTGAAAATTTCCACCAGACCTACTTTGCGCCTAACGTAGCCCGCTTGGTAGTTGTGGGCGACATTACCCTTGCAGAAGCCAAAGTTAATGCTGAAAAATATTTTGGTAAATGGGCAAAGAAAAACGTGCCGACAACTAAATACGCTATTCCCGCTGCACCTGCAGCAAACAAGGTAGCCTTTATTGAGAAGCCGGGTGCTGTGCAATCGGCCATTGATGTGAGTTATCCTGTAGAATTACACCCCGCCGCTCCCGATCTTATCGCTGCCAACATAATGAGCTACGTCATGGGCGGCGGCATGAACGGCCGTTTGACGCAAAATCTTCGCGAAAAGCGCAGCTATACTTACGGCGTGTATAATTTCCTTTCGCCCAATGAATTGATAGGCCGTTACCAGCTCTCTTCCGGACGCGGCGCAGCACAGGTAAAAGCCGCTGCTACCGATAGCGCTGTCTATTTCATCAGGGAAGAGATGCAAGGACTGATTAACACCCCTATTACCGAGCAAGAGCTGGCAGATGCCAAATCGTACTTTGCAGGCAGCTTCGGCCGTTCATTAGAAGACCCCAATACCTTAGCCTCATTTGCTATAAATATCGACAAGTATAATCTACCCAAAGATTATTTTAAAAATTATTTGAAACGCTTGGAAGCGTTGACTATTGCCGATGTTCAGGCCGCTGCCAAGAAGTACCTGAAGCCCGATAATGCGTGGATAGTTGTGGCAGGCGATAAGGCACACGCCGAAAATCTGAAACAATTCGCCGACGACCAAATCGTGCAATTCTACGACATCAATGTGAATCCGATAGCCGCTCCCGAAACTAAAACTGCGGAAATCGGCGCCGAGCAAATTATTGAAAACTACGTAAAGGCCTTAGGAGGCGTAGCGGCCATTGAAGCCGTCAACGATTATAAAATTACCGGCACGGTAAACGCTATGGGACAAGAATTAGGTTACAGTCAGATGTTTAAAAAACCTGAAATGAGCCTCATGGCTATCACCATGGGTGGTATGGCTGTACAAAAAGCAGTATTCGATGGTGAAAAATTGAGCATGTCGGGTATGGGCGGCAGTCAGGAATTTACCGAAGGAGAAGAATTTGATACTTTCAAAGCTGAAGCTGCTGTTTGCCCACCCATGAATTTTGTAAAGAATGGCTATCAAATGACCGTAAAAGGCATAGAACAAGTAGGCGATGCCGAGGCCTACGTTCTTGATGTGAACAGCGGTAGCGTAAAGACCTATTATTTCGATATCCAAAGCGGACTATTGCTAAAAACCTCGGCTACGACCGAAACACCTCAAGGGGCTATGCAACAAGTGGAAGAATATAGCGACTATCGTTCGGTGGGCGGCATGTTGTTCCCCTATACTGTCAAGCAGAAGGCAGGAGGTATGGATATGCCAATGACAGTAAGTAGTATTGAAGTCAACACAGGGTTAACCGCAGAAGATTTTAAATAATGAACAATAACATGTCGAAATCAAAAAGATTTGCTCTTGCTATGATCGTTTTTGGAGGCGGTATGACTTCATTGGCTAACATTCTAAACCGAATGATAGTGATGGGTGATTTCTGGGCAGGTTTTTTCACCGGAATGTCTCTTGGCATGATAATATGGGGTGTTGTTTTACTTTTAAAAGAGCAACCACAGGCTGCTCAACAAGAGCAAAAACAAGAACGAGACACTGCCGAGTAAACCCTTACATTTCTACATAGAGATATTAGTAAATCGGTCTAATAGACAAAAATCACCTTAAAAACTCGTCTATAAAAATTTTTCGACGGACTAAGTATCTATACAAATTTACTAATCCCAAATTTTGCGAACCAAAAAGGATTATTAAAAAAAGAGCGATGCAACAAACCACATCGCTCTTTTTTCTCTATAAACTTTGGTTAAAACGGTAAATCGTCAACCTCTTGTTGGTTAATAAAAGTTGGTTCTTGGCTTGGCGACTGCGAAACAGTGGCCGAAGTAGTTACCGGAGCAGTTGCTTCAACAGGGTTGGCGGCAACTTGTTTTTCTATACGAAAAGCGCGTACATCGGTGTACCAACGTTCATTATATTCGCGCGATTCCACACTGAAAGAAACTTTTAAGATGTCTCCTGCCTGAAGAGCGCTTAATTCGTTCACCCGTTCGCCCCAAGCCGAAACACACACTTTTCGAGGGTACTGTTCTAAGGTCTCAAGAACAAACTCCTGTCTGCTCCATGTGCCGCGGGCATTAGTACCGCTTTGTAACGGAAGGACTTTAATTAATTTTCCTGTTATCTCAAGCGCCATAGTGTTTTATTTTTTTTCAACAGCTTGTTTTACCTTTATTAGCTCAATTTCGAAAATCAGAGTAGAGTTAGGTAAGATTTCTCTGCTTGCCTGACGGTTGCCGTAAGCTAATTCCGAAGGAATGTAAAACATTACCGTAGAGCCTTCAGGTATCAGTTGCAGTCCTTCAATCCAACCTTGAATCACTCCGGTCAGCGGGAAAGTTGCGGTTTGGCCGTTTTTATGAGAGGAGTCAAACTCGGTACCGTCAATCAGGGTTCCGATGTAATGAACTTCTACTGTGTCTATAGCAGTAGCCATAGGGCCTGTCCCCTCAGTAATAATCTTATATTGTAAGCCGCTCGGAGTTTCAATTACACCTTCCTTTTCCTTATTCTCAGCAAGGAATTTTTGTCCTTCTTCCAAATTTCTTGCAGACTCCATTTCTTGCAGCCGTGTAAAATAGTTTTGAAGGAACATTTGGGCGTTCATCACTTCAATTTTCAATGTCTTATCAGCCATAACATCTTCTATAGCCCGTTCGTATTCAGCCATATTCAAATAAGTCAACTTTGAATCTTTGAACTGCGAACCAATTATTACACCGAGTGAATAACTCAACGAATCGACCTGATCTTGAGTGATACCTTGAGGAGCTTCTTTCTTTTGCCCGCATGATTGAGCAGCTAAAATTAAAGCTGCTGCAAATAAAATAATTTTTAACGTTCTCATTTTAATACTTTTTAATTGTTTATTTTTTGAAATTTGTAATATATGTATAGCAACATAGTTTGTATAACAAGCGTGCGCCTACATTGGCGTCCCATTCGTCGGTATCATCAACGGCTACTTCGCACAAATCGAAACCGATAATTTGCTTACCCGATAAGATCAATTTGTTTAGTAAAAATAAAGCCTGATTATAGCGGAGGCCGCCGGGGACAGGCGTACCGGTATGCGGACAATTTTCCGGACTGAGACCGTCGATGTCGAAACTGATATAGACCTTGTCGGGCAATGCGGCTATAATCTCGTCGCACAGCGCCTCCCAAGTTTGTCCCTTAAACATAGCCTCTGCTAAATATTTGTCCGTAAATGCTTTGATGCGAGGGTGCGTAGCCATAAGTTGCGCTTCGTCGTTACAATAATCGCGCACAGCCACCGATACAATTTTTTCTACATGCTCCAATTCCTTGAGTACATTGTACATAATAGAGGCGTGAGAATAAGTAAGACCTTCATAAGCTTCCCGCAAATCGGCATGGGCATCAATGTGTAATATGCCAAAGGACTGATGCTGTTCATTCAGCGCCTTGATTAAACCGAAGGGAGCGCTATGTTCGCCTCCGACTACGCCAGTCAATTTATTTTTCGACAGGTGTTTTTTAGCCTTATTATATACATAATCATTAATTTGCATGCTTGCTGTGTTCACAAAGGAAAGTTCTTTTTGCAGGCTTACATCTTCTATTCCTGCCTGCAAGGCTGCTATTACCAACTCGCTGCAACGGCGTGCATGTTTATTCAATTTATGTAACGACTTGTCAATAGGTTCTGTCCCTATTTTGATAGCCCAGGCATCAGCTACGTCGGCATCGAACAAATCAACCTGCTCCGAAGCGTCAATAATGGCTTCAGGAGCAAGATGAGCGCCGGCGCCATAAGAAGCCGTAGCGTCCCACGGTACTGATAATAAGATAATTTCAGATTCGTCCAAATTATACGGCAGGGCAAAATAGTTGCCGTTAGGCTGGCCTACTGCATTGGGATTAAAATCTGAACTCATAAATAATTTTATTATTAATCTACAAAGGTACGATTTTTTTTATATCTTTGTATAATATTATTATAATTTTTCTGTTATGAATCTCCTTATTGCCGAAAAAATTGTTAAACGCTACAGCAATCATCTTGCCTTAAATGAGGTATCTATAGCCGTCCCAAAAGGCGGGATTTTCGGATTGCTGGGGCCTAACGGAGCGGGAAAAACCACCCTTATCCGTATTATTAATCAAATTACAGCTCCCGACAGCGGGCAAGTTATTTTCGATGGACGTCCGCTTCAAGCCGACGATGTTTACCAAATAGGCTACCTTCCGGAAGAGCGCGGGCTGTATAAAAAGATGAAAGTAGGGGAGCAAGCCCTGTATCTGGCGCGCCTCAAAGGTCTGTCGAATGCCGAAGCCGTAGCTCAGCTGAAAGTATGGTTTACAAAATTCGGAATTCAGGGCTGGTGGAACCGTAAGGTGGAAGAGTTGTCGAAAGGAATGGCGCAGAAAGTGCAGTTTATTATTACCATACTGCACCAGCCCAAGTTGCTTATCTTCGACGAACCTTTCAGCGGCTTCGACCCTGTAAATGTCAACTTACTCAAGCAAGAAATTTTAAGGCTGAAAGAGAAGGGCAGCACCATTATCTTCTCTACCCATAACATGGCTTCCGTAGAAGAATTGTGCGATAATATAGCCCTTATCGACAAATCGAAGGTAATAGTTACCGGCGGCGTAAATGAAGTGCGGCGTAACCATGGCGATAATCTCGTGGAAATTCTTTTCCGCGGCGACACAGGCTTAGATACGCTCCTTACGCCGATTTATAGCCTTGTAGCCCAAAAAGAGCAAAACGGCTTGCAGGCGGCTACCGTCAGAATCAATGACCCGCAACCGGCCAATCAATTGCTGCAGCAACTTATTCCCCATGTAGAAATACATGGATTCAGGGAAATAATCCCAAGTATGAACGACATTTTTATTAAATTAGTATCCTAAAATATTATGAAAAAGATATTCCTCATTATAGAACGCGAATTTTTAACGCGGGTAAAGAAAAAATCGTTTATTATTATTACCTTGCTGGCACCTCTGTTTTTTGCAGCATTATTGGTTACGTCGTTTTTTTTACAGGGCGTGAAAGATACCGAAGACAAAACCATTATGGTAATTGACCATTCGGGCATAGCCGAACAGGCCTTGGAAAGCGCCGACCTGTTAACCTTCGTGTTTTCGCCGGCTACTTCTCTTGACAGTATAAAACAAAATTTTAAACAAGAAAAATTATATGCTGTTTTAGTCGTTGGACAGATAACTAATAATGCCCCCGTAAGTTTGGAAATGTATTCGTTTAAGCAGCCCAACCTTGATGTGCAAAAAAATATTGAACGAAGTTTGAAAAGGGCTATAGAAACAGAAAAACTAAAAACTTATAACATTGAAGGTTTAGACGCCATTTTAGCTGACGTTAAAACCGACCTCTTGGTAAAGACCTTTGTGTGGGATGAGTCGGGTAAGGAAAAAGCCAGTAATAGCATCATCTTTATGGGCATTTCCTATATTCTCAGCATTTTGATTTATGCGTTTATCTTCATGTTTGGCGCCTTAGTAATGCGTAGCATTATTGAAGAAAAAGCCAGCCGCATTGTGGAGGTTATCATCTCGTCGGTGAAGCCTTTCCAACTGATGATGGGCAAGATTATCGGTGTAGCTTCTGTGGGACTGTTGCAGTTTATTATCTGGGTTGTATTGACTATAATTATATTCGTTTCCGTGCAAGGATTCATAGGCGGAGGCGAGGCCGGACAAATGATGGTAGCCGACCCTGTTACGCAGGAAGCCATGCAACAGTTTGCTAAGGAAGCAAATTCTTCCGATATGTTTACGGTAATCGCTAATATTAATTTTCTGCCGATTATAATTTCGTTTTTATTTTTCTTCCTCTTCGGTTACCTGCTTTATGCTTCTTTATTTGCAGCCATAGGCTCGGCAGTAGAAAATGAGGCCGATACCCAACAACTGATGTTGCCGGTTACTATTCCGCTGATTATTGGATTATTATTAATGGTGCATGCCTTCCAATACCCCGACAGCAGCCTTTCTTTTTGGACATCGATGGTGCCTTTCACCTCGCCAATGGTGATGATGGCGCGCATACCTTTCGGCATTCCGACTTGGCAAATCATCTTGTCCTTGTCTATCCTCTTTGTTACTTTTCTTGCCTTGGTATGGTTTGCAGGAAAAATTTACCGTGTGGGCATTTTAATGTACGGCAAAAAACCAAGTTTAAAAGAAATGTGGAAGTGGATAAGGTATAAGAATTAAAAACCAATGAATTATCGACTTGCGCTTGATTTTAAAAAAGTTTTAAATGTTTCGCCGTTTCTACAACTGAACACGTAAGTTTTATGTGTTGTTTTAACCATGATTAAATGTTTCAGTTCTGTGGCGTACATTGTATATTGTCCAATGTTTTTATTCCTAAATATTCCCAAGTAACCAAAGAATCCGCCGCTACCAAAAAGACGGATAGATCCTTTTATCATTGCTGAAGATACAATATCAATAGAGTACACGGTAGTTAATGGGATTTCTATAGTTCCGACAATGCGTTGTAATTTTATACATTTACTATCAATACTAAGATAGCGAGGCGTAAAACTTATAGATAGCCAAATGACTATTATACAAAGTGGCACAACAATATATCTGCATATTTCAGCAACGGACCCTTTTGCAAAAACAGGTATCAATAGAATTGCTGCTACTATGAAGAATAAACTAATAAGCGTAATAATAATTATTTCATTACTCCAACAAAAATGTGACAATATAGTGTTATTTTCGGAGTCCATAATATCCTTCTAATTGTAATTTTAAAAAATGCCTCATTTGTTCTTTTTTTGTGTCTGGTACAATATTTTCTTTTTCAACTATTATATCAACAATTTCATTTGTTTGATATTCAATAAATTCATCATATAATACAGTGTCTGCGATCAAGCCATTATTATCAGTCCAAATTTTCAACACAGGTTCAATGGTGTTAATGCAATTCTTGGGTAAGAATTGTTCCTCTAATCCAATAGTTTTTACTTTTACTGCTGCGACAGCTATAGTAGCAGTGCTTGTTGCTGTAACGGTAAGTGCACCAACTACAGCTATAACAGCTGCTACTACTATAAAAAATGCGATGAATTGTTCTTGAATTTCTTCTCCCATGTAATTAGTAGTATTATATAAATTTGGTAGCCTACTTTCATTCAATGCATTAATATAACCTTTTTCTTTACATATCTTAAGAAATAATGCGATGTCATTGTTCCTGACAGCATTGGCAATATCGTTATCAGATAAGGCTATTAAGACTGCTTTTTCTTGTTCGGAAAGCATTATCTGAAAGTTCATTTCTTGTGAAGCTAAATAGGCTTGGGGATCTGTTGCAAAGTTTTTTGCTTCTTCCTTATCTGTAATAATTTTCCCAATGATTGCATTAATACTGTTAATTTGATGAATAAGTTCTTCGGATAGATTACTCTCGCTAATGCTTACCATTGCAGTGTGTGTTGTTGGATTGTCGGTAAAAGTACCATACAAGCTATCATCAAAATTGTACCCCTGCATGCAGGAAACTAATAAAATGTTTGAAGCAACAACTCCACAAACAGTTTTCGTTACAATAGGTTTCATTTGTTTCATGATTATTAAATTTTAAGTTATACTATTAATTTTTTTTTACGTATTTCATATCTATAAATTATTCCTGACAATTCTTGTTTCATAATTCGTTTTAGAATAGATATATTTTCTTGATTTCTAACTAATTCTACACAGTATGCACATTCATGAGGAAAAAAATCTTTTTTTATTCCCCTAATGCTCATTATTTTCTCGTAGATATATTCAGGACCATCAACATAGAGCCAAAATTTAAACAAATCCTCATACTGTTGATAATATAAATTTGCTATCGAATAATCTGCTAAAGACCCTAGTTTTAAATACTCATTATATTCAACAGTAAGGCCACAGCACGCCAACATTTGAGAATAAGGATTTATTACAATATTTTCATAAAGATTATGGCAAGGGGTATGTGGTCTCAAATTTTCGAGGCTGAAAGAAAGATTATTATTGTCTAAATTTGTTTTAAACGTCATCCATGCAGCATTAAGAACTAATAAAGTTCCTTCTTCTATCATTGGTGATAAAATAGAGTCATTGTAGATGTCAGATGTTTTGAATTGTGCAGTAGGTGGGGATTCAACAGATATGCAAATAGGCCTTACCCCTAAGTTATAAGCTGCTTTAGTCCCGTAAACAATATTATCAATAGAAATGAACTTCTGATGGTTATCGCCTGTGCTAAAATTAATTTCTGTTAATCCAGCCTCCTTTAAAGGTGTTAATTTTTTTATAGCATTTTCGTATGAAGAAGCCCAATATCCGTTCGTAACTACTCTTGTAAGGCGCTTATGTGAAGCAACTCGCTTTATTACTAATGGCAATTTATCATCAAGCAAAAATGGTTCCCCTCCTGTAAATACTACAATTTCAATATTCGGAAAACTATCAATAGCCTCATCAATATATCGTTCGATTTTATGATAATCCATTATGGTTTCTACTTGAGGGGTACACCTGAAACAACATTCATCACATGCTGCAGTGCATTTATGTGTAGGAATAATGGTTAATATTCGTGGCTTGACATTGATATAATCTTTTAATTCCATACGTTTCTTTTCTTCTCCATTATTGAGATACAAAAGTAAGTTGCTTCACGGCACAAAACAAGCAGTGAATAAAGATTCTTAATTTTGTTGATAAACTAAAGGAAATGACACGATATATCTAATTGAAATTTTTTATTATAAAAATAACTTTTAATGGTACGAGAGTAAGCAATAGGGGCCCCGCGACTTTTCAACTCATCTAAAATATCGTATAATCGACGAGGACTTATGCCTAATTTTCGGGCAAACTCTTTAGGCGTACCAGTTTGTTCGGATATTATAAGCTGATGTATTTGTTGCAATTGCTGTATTTGTTTAAAAACTTTCATAAAATCAAGGGATTGGATTAATTTCAATTTGAGTTTTATCCGTTAATTTATTTTGCTTATATCCAAAACAAAAAGCGTAAACAAAACTCTTTATATCCGAACTTGAGGCCTTCGACTGCCAAATAATTAGATTAATAAGTAAAGTTCACGCCGAAGCGAGAACGTCTCTAACTCATCATTTTTAATTATTTGTGATTTGAATTTGTCGAAGATTCAAGTTCAAAAATGCAAGAAAAAACGTTTTTCTAATATGTTTACAATGTGCGTATTAAGCGTTGTTCTATTCCATAATGCAAAATGTTTTAATATTTTATAGCGCAAATCTACGAAAAATTTATATATTTAGGAAAATCTAACGGAGTTATACGCCATTGATACTCTAATTTTAAGCAGGTAACAGGTAGCATCGAATATCTCTCGTAATGAATGCTTTCGATTTTTTTGCTATCTAAAATATTTCCAAATAGCTTACCATTGTTTTTCGGTTAGGTTAGTTGGATCGTTTGTTTTATTCATCTCTATTGTTTATTTGATTGAATATCAAAAAGGTGCTAAAAAAATATCGAATAATCGGCAGTAGAAAATGAGGCAGATACCCAACAACTGATGTTGCCGGTTACTATTCCGCTAATTATTGGATTATTATTAATGGTGCATGCCTTCCAATACCCCGACAGCAGCCTTTCTTTTTGGACATCGATGGTGCCTTTCACCTCGCCAATGGTGATGATGGCGCGCATACCTTTCGGCATTCCGACTTGGCAAATCATCTTGTCCCTGTCTATCCTCTTTGTTGCCTTCCTTGCCTTGGTATGGTTTACAGGAAAAATTTACCGTGTGGGCATTTTAATGTACGGCAAAAAACCAAGTTTAAAAGAAATGTGGAAGTGGATAAGGTATAAGAATTAAATGTTTCAGCCCTGTGGCGTACATTGTATATTGTCCAATGTTTTTATTCCTAAATATTTCCAAGTAAGCGTAATAATAATTATTTCATTACTCCAACAAAAGTATGACAATATAGTGTTATTTTCGGAGTGAATTACGATTTTTCATTAAATGTAAACAGTTTCTAAGAAAAAATTTGTATTTTTGCGTTTTATATATTAGTATGAAGTATTGTATCTCTATATTTTCTTTGCTTATTGTTCTGGGCTGTTCAACCAAAAACAATACATGGTCCACTCGCGCTTACCATAATGTTAACTCGGAATTTAACGTTAAATTCAACGGCTACGAAAGTTTTAAGGCCGGCGTAAAAAAAGTAGAAACTTACCCTTCGCCCGATTACAATGAGTTGCAACCGGTTTTTGCATTCGCTTACGAAGGAGCGGCCTCGCAAATAAGCAGTGAAATGGAACGCACTATAGATAAATGTAATAAATTAGTTGCCAAACACTCCATCACCGCAAAGCCCAAGAAAAAAAGTGGCGTGCTTACGCAGAAAGAACGCGAGTTTTACAATCAGCGGGAATTTAATGCCGTAGTACCTAAGGCTTATTTGCTATCCGGCAAAGCCAGCCTGTATTCACAAAACTACGCACAGGCTATCATTACTTTCGACTATATGTTGACGGAGTATCCCAAGGCCCGTGTTATTCCCGAAGTGAAAATCTGGTTGGCCATAGCCCTCACTTACGAAACGGATACAGACCGTGTGTTGAAATTATTGCAGGAAGCCGGTGAGAACGAAAAATTATCAAAGGCAAATAAGGCTAACATTCATGCTGCTTATGCCAATTATTACATTAAACAGCAGAATTTTAACCAGGCGGCCAACGAACTTGCCCTTGCCTTAAAATATGAACCCAAAAAAGCAAATAAAATACGTTATTATTTCATTTTAGCTAATCTTAGCGAACGTGCAGGCAACACTAACGAGTCGCTGCAATATCTTCAGAAAGCGATTAAGGCAACCAACGATTATGAGCAGGAACTTGCTGCCCGCCTGTTATTGGCCGGAACGGCCAATGAGGCTAATGTACAAGAGCTTAGGAATAATCTGAATAAACTGTTAAAAGACGAGCGAAACAGCGATTATGCCGACCGCATTTATTTCGCCTTAGCTAAGGTGGAAAAGGTCGTGGGCAACGATACCGGCGCTATCAGGTATTTGGAATTAACCGTTCAGGCAGAGTCCGGAAATTTGCGGCAAACCGGTTTGGCTTACGAAATGCTGGGTAATTATTATTATGACCGAAAACTGTATCCTCAAGCGTACGATAATCTTACAGAGGCGGCTTCTAATTTGGGACCCAACTATTCGCGCTATCAGGAAATAAACGACAGGGCGCTTTCTTTGAAAAATTTAGCCACTAATTGGAAAATTGTGCACCGCGAAGACAGCTTGCAACGTATTGCCAAAATGACGCCTGCCGACCGCGACAGGCTCGTTGACGGCATTATTCAGCAAATTGTTGAAAAAGAACGGCAGGAAATGGCTGCCCAACAAGAACGAATGGCTGCGGCTTACCGCATAGAACAAGACCGCTATAGAAGTACTACAAGCGGGACCAATAAATGGTATTTCTACAATATCAACTCGGTGAATTCAGGCCAGAGCGCTTTTACGGCGCGTTGGGGTAAACGCCGCTTGGAAGATAATTGGCGGCGTAAGGAAAAGAGCCTGTTGACAGCACTTATGCCTGAGGAAACCCCATCGGATAGCGCGGCTACGGCAAGGGCTCAGATTTCCAATAAGTCGCGCGAGTATTATCTTCAGGATTTACCGCTAACGCCTGAACTCATGACGGCATCGAACAACAAACTTCGTCCGGCCATGTTCAATCTGGGCGAGGCCTATATGAACGATGTACACCTGCCCAATGAAGCCATTAATACCTTTGAGCGCTTGGTAGAACGATTTCCTGTTGATAACGAATATTTGATACCTGCTTATTATTACCTGTACTCCTTATATACCGATAGCGGAAACCATAGCAAGGCTAATCAATATAAACAATTATTAGTGCAGCAATATCCTCAGGCGCCCATTACCCAGCAATTAATAAACCCCAATTATTTAGCCGAGCAGCGGGCTACACAAGAGCAAATAGATAATATTTACAGCGAAGCTTTAGCAGCTTACAATGTCGGCCATTATAACGAAGCCCTTGCCTTAACCGCCCGCATCAATGCCCTGTATCCGCAAAATCTGATACAGCCGCAAATGTCCCTGTTGAATGCTTTCTGTATTGCTAAAACAGGAAGTATCGGAACTTATAAACAAGCGCTGACCGATATTATGTCGCTATATCCATCGACAGACGTTGCGGCAACAGCTAAAGAACTGCTGGCTACCTTAGAAGAAAATGCGCTGAAATACGACTCGCCTACCACTCCTGTAACTACAGAAGCAACAGTAACAGCGCCTATTACATCGAACTTTACTTTAAGCGAAGGCAGGCATTATTTCGCCCTGCTGTTTAGCGATAAGGGCAGCAGCAATGAATTGATGTTTATACTTGAATCATACAATGCAGAATATTTCTTGGAAGAAAACTATGAAATAAGCATTAGCGATATCACTAACAACTATGCCATACTATTAGTTAAAGACTTCCGAACTCGGCAAGCAGCCATGAATTACGCCAACAAGATATATAATGATAATGCGCTTAATCAATTCAGTCCTGTAAATTTCAGACCGTTATTGATTACGCCTGAAAATTATGACTTGTTGATTAAGGAAATGAATGTGATAGACTATATCGAATTCTTCAACACCCAATATGGAATCCTTGGTAATTAACAGGCTGGAGGAATTGCCTGCTGTAGCCCGACGCTTATTGCCGCTTATTTCCCGACATAATGTTGTTGCTTTCTATGGCGCTATGGGCGCAGGAAAAACCACCCTCGTCAAAGCCCTGTGCGAGGCCATGGGCGTTAGCAATATGGTCAACAGTCCTACTTTTGCTTTAGTAAACGAATACCGTTTGCCAAGCGGCGAACCTGTTTACCATTTCGATTTCTACCGCATCAATAAAATGGAAGAAGTGTTTGATATGGGCTATGAAGACTATTTCTACAGCGGACACCTGTGCTTAATTGAATGGCCTGAATTAATAGAAGCGCTGCTTCCCGAACAGACCCTCCGCCTGCGCATTGAGGCGGGCGAGAATGGGCAGCGGATAGTGAGCTGTGAATGATGGAACAAGCGCGCGCGGTGGCATAGGTAGATTTTAGTGTTAGGCGTCATGCGGCTTAAGCGGGTAAACATAAACAATTTTAAAATAAAAGAATATGACAATTAAAAAACCTAATTTTATCAAGAGTGTCTCAAGTTTTGTAGGTTATATTGAACGCTTTAAAGAATTAAATGAGCAAAGTGGAAAAAAAGCAGAATTGCTTTTTCGAGGACAGGGTGTTGATAAGCCATTATTACCAAAAATCGGAAGACTTAACTTGAGAATTGAGACCGATATTATAAAAACCGAAAAATTAATGCTCGAAGAATTTAGAAGAGGTATTCTTCCATTAACAGAATTTAAACCTGAAAATAACTGGGATTTATTGGCATTGGCACAGCACCACGGATTACCAACAAGGCTTTTGGATTGGTCTTATAGTGCATTAATTGCATTGTGGTTTGCAGTAGATAGTCCTCCACAAAAAGATGAATGCGGAAACCTCGAAAATGGGGTACTATGGATCTTAAATGCTGATGTTGATGATTTTAGAACGGATACAACAACGGCAGACCCATTGGATAATAGCATAACTAAAATCTTTCGATCAGCAGTCGTGAGTAGAAGAATTTCGGCACAAGCAGGAGTATTTACCGTTCACAAAATACTTAAAGAAAATCAAATGGTTAGATTTGAAACGAACAAGAACTACAAATCTAAGTTGATAAAACTTTTGATAAAAGGGAAGGATTTTGCTAAAATCAGAAAACAACTTTCAATGTTGGGAATAAATTATGCGACAATATTTCCAGACATTGATGGATTTTGCAGAAATTTAGAATGGAGGTTTGCCAAACATTCAGACGAATAAAAAGCACGAACGCCTAACAAGCAGTTTTACGAAATATAAACAAATTTTTACACGATAAAAATGAGATTTGCCAGAATCACAATTCTTTGCTTGGGGACTTTTTTTCCCTATATTGGTTTGGCTCAAACCGGACAAAATAATCAAACGACTGACATAAACGTAGTTTATGGACAGAGACATATTTTCACAATCGAAACGCCAATTGGTTGGATTAACGATAAAGTGAATGCACAAAAGATTGGGCTTGTCAATTTCTTCTATGCAATGACAAATACCTCTTTAATCCAGAAAAGTTACATGTATGTGCTTGGAATTGATAAAGAGAGCAATAAAAAAACATTGCAAGATTTTATTAGCGGTGACTTACAGACCTATCGCAAAAAATATCCTGACTTCAAATACGAAATAGTAGAAGTTGAATTTAATGGAGGCGTTAAGAATGGGAAATTATACTCATTTTCTAACTTGAAAGATAGATATAAGGAAGAAGTTCTTTATGCAGAGACAGAAACAGCAATAATTGTTTTCACATTTTCCGCCACTACCTCAAAGGATTACGAAAATTATCAATCAGTGTTTGACACTTTTATTCTGTCATTCAATTATCGCGGTGACAATCCTAAACCGTTTTTGGATTACATGAAAACCCGACAATAAAGTGGAACCGACAAAGAGAACACTCTCGGAAGAATGCCGAACGCGCAAGTGGAGGAGAGCGCAACAAAATGAAAATTGAAGTAAAAAAATATGTGTAAAAAAATGGAAGAAAAAAGTGGACTTGATAAACTTATTGAAAATCTTGCAGAATTAGGGTTATATCCTGATGTTTATGTAGAAAATAAAGGCGCATTTTTCCCACGCCATAATAGATTTGCAAGTAGTACTACTGTTACAGTATTATTGTCGGACGCAACATATTTTTTAGCCCGATCTAATGTGTCTTCCTCATTCACAGGAATATATTCTTCGATAGAACTTCCAGTAGAAGCAGAATATAAGGTACATAAAAGAGATTGGTTTGATTTTCTATTTTTTTCCAAAAAACAAAAAGTTGGAATTAAGTACATAGATAAGAATTTAACCATTGCTTCTCCTAAATGGATACCCTCAAAAGAGTTAAATTTGGAAAATGCTAATTTGTTTTTAGAAATAAATAAAGCAGGGAAACCATATAAGTTGGTTGTGGAAAACAACTATTTATTTTCAATAATAGAGCCATTAATTGACAAAAAAATTATAGGAGTAGAAACCAATGACTGGTTGTATGAGAAAGAAGATCTGGAAAATTTATTAAAAATTGGAGGAGAGTTGATTAGAAAAATAAAAAAGAATACAAATAAAAATTTCGAGATATGAAGACAAAAGAAATATTTTCATGGTTAAAGTTTATAAAAAAAGTAAAGATAGGATTGCTTTTAATTTTATTGATGCTTTGTTATCTTTTGGTAAATCTTATCTTTTCAGCAGGATATTATAGTCTATGTGAGTTCAATGAAGAAATGACTTTCTTTGATTGTTTCTATTTTTCCAATGTTACCTCATTTTCTCTTGGGTATGGAGATTTTGTTCCTGTTAACGTATTTGGAAAAGTACTTGTCATTTTACATATGATTATAACCTCTCTGCTTTTTGCTTTACTAATTGCCGTTTTGACTGTCAAGATATTTCATCCCGATGATACCATTGTTTTTTCAAAAAATATATTTTTTGATAAGAAAAATCAAAAAATTGGCTTTAGATTACTGAATATTCATAGTGTACCACTGATTAACCCTGAAATTAGAGTTCATTACTCAGAACATTGTGTCGGAAATGTAATGGCTAAAGTTACTATTTTAAAGGTGCAGGAACAATTAATAGGTTTTTTTGGAAGACATGATCATATTTGTAATGTTGATGTTAATGATGATTTTTTAACTGATTTAGAAGATGCTATTTTATTTGATAATGATAAGTTAAACAAGGTGAAAAGCCGGTTTCGAGTTGCTGTTGCCATATCCGGGCAGAACGGAATTCAAGAAATAGTACAAATAAAAAGGTATTATGCAAAAGATTTTAAAGAGGGGAAAAGTTTTAAACAGATTCAATACAATGAAGAAGACCGAAAAAGTAGAATTAATTATTCAAAATTTGGTAATTTTGAAGATGATTTTGAAAATATCATAGAGTAATGAATTTGCATGCAATGAAAAACAAGATTGAAAATCTACATTATCTTCACGACAAATGTTCAATAATATCCGAGGCAATCAGGGCCGATTGGCCTTTTCGTTCAGCTGCCTTGTCGCCGGCGCAACCGTGCAGGCACACTCCGATAATAGCCGCGGCTAAAGGTTCATAGCCTTGCGCCAACAACGAGGTGATGATACCGGTAAGCACATCGCCGCTGCCGGCAGTGGCCATGCCGGGATTTCCGGTGGTATTAAAACAAACATCGCCGTCGGGTGCGCACACAGCCGTATGAGCGCCCTTTAAGACTACTATCGCCTTATGTTGCACGGCAAAGGATTGCGCTGCCTGCAAACGGTCCATGCTACTGGCGTAGCTGTGTCCCGACAAGCGTTCAAACTCTTTCACATGCGGAGTTAGAATGGTGTTTTCGGGTAAGAGCCTCAACATTTCCGATTCCGAGGCTAAGATATTTAAAGCATCGGCGTCAAGCGCTAAGGGAACCGTGCCGATGTGTTTCAGCAAGGAGTGCAAGGCTTCACGAGCGGCCGACTGTGTTCCTATTCCCGGCCCCACCCCTGCCGCATCATAAGTTGACAGGTTTTTCGGAAAAGAGCTAATAATTTCCTGTCCGTCATCAACACTTACCATAGCTTCCGGACAGGCTATTTGCAGTACTTCAACCCCTTTCTGCGGAACATGCACCGTCAGCAAGCCGGCACCCGCGCGTAGACAGGCGCGGGCAGACAACACTGCCGCTCCCATCTTGCCGTAGCTTCCGGCCATGAGCAGGGCATGTCCAAAATCGCCCTTGTGGGCGAACTTTCGGCGTTTTCTCAATAATGCGGCAAGCGCTTCTTCCGTAATGTAACGCCAAGGCGTAGCTGTCTGTGTAATATAAGCGTCCGCTATTCCTATGGGCAAGACATGAAAATCTTCCATAAACGCTTCCGACTCCGGAAACATAAACGACAATTTTGGAAACTGGAACGACAATACATGCTTAGCCTTTAGTATGGCGGCATCTTTGCAAGGCAGCGTATCGGCAAACATTCCCGAAGGAATATCAATAGCAATCGTCGGTATATTCAAAGCATTAATTGTGGTAATCACCTCTTTTAACCAACCGCTCGCCGGAGCCGAGAGGCCGGAGCCGAGCATAGCGTCGATGAACCAATCGGCAGGCCGCCGCAGTTGAAATACGCTGTCGGGCGCCAATTCGTGGATAGCGACTTCGGCGCACTGCTGCAAACGGTGAAGATTCTCCAAAAAATCGGACGTACAACGCTCCGAGAAGCGCAGGATATAAACATCAACTCCTTTCACTTCCCGCTTTTGGGAAAGCATTCGGGCAATAGCCAAGCCGTCGCCGCCATTATTCCCTGTTCCGCAGGCAATAGCAAAGTGTTTATCGAAACCCGAATGCTCGCCTATCCACTGCACACAGGCAGCGGCCGCACGCTCCATCAGGTCAATAGAAGCAATCCCCTCGCGGTTTATGGTGTAAGCATCGGCCTCGCGGATTTGCGCCACAGAGAATATTTTATTGTTGCTTAGCATAAGGCAAAGATAGGAAAAAATTAGGAAATACAATGCCTCGTTTATTATTAGACTGTTTTTTGATGCAAAGGTTTAATGTCGTCGTCGAGAATACCATACCGAGAATAAAATGCTCCTCGAAAATTAAAAAAACGAAAAATCATTTGTTATTCACTAAAAAATTGTATTTTTGCACTCAAATAAAAATAGATTATCATGCAGACATATCAAATAGATACCTCAATTTCGGAAGGGGGAGTAATCAATCTTCCCGAAATGCCGTATTTGCATAACAAAAAAGTGAAGTTGATAATTATCTCATCCGAAGATAACTCAACGAAATTTGAGCAACGTAAACGAGCAATGGAACGACTGCTAAAAAGACAGAACAGTATGCCCATTTCTCATTGGACTGACCAAGAATTAGATAATATCAGATACGAATCTTTGAAAGAAAAGCATCAATGAAAAGAGTATTGTTGGACTCCAATGTTATTCTCGACTTTCTTTTAAGACGGGAACCCAATTACGTAGATGCCCAAGATATTATAAAAGAAATAGTTAATGGAAATGTAGAAGGATACATCACTGCGTCAATGGCTACCGATGTCTTTTATTTGCTGCAAAAGACAAATGGAAAAGCATTTGCATTGAATTCCCTTGACGATTTATTAATTATTCTTGACGTATTGACCGTTTACAGAGATGATGTTTATTCCGCACTCTATTCGGGTTGGGATGATTTTGAGGATGCACTTCAGGCTCATGTTGCTGTTCGTAGCGGTATGGATATGATTGTTACTAGAAATATCAATGATTACAAAAGAGCAAAAGATATAGATATTGTCTTACCGAATGATTTTTATCAATATTTAGAAGATTAGAGGAATGAATAGGACAAAATACATTGATATCCAAATGACCGACGATGAACAATTAATTGCGTACTGCGGTCTTTATTGTAAATTCTGTCCTGCATTTATTTCAGGTAAATGCGATGGCTGCAGGAGTAATTCGGCAAAGTCTGCCGTTGTATATAAAGCCTGTCAGGTAAAACCTTGCTGTGTCGAACATGGATTTTTTACTTGCGCCGACTGTACAATATACGCTTCAACAAAAGAGTGTAAAAAGTACAATCCTCTGTTACTCAAGATAGCCTCGTGGGTTGAGAGCAGCGACCGCAGTAAAGCAATCGAAATGATTAAAACAAAAGGTCGAGCCGAATTTGCGGCATTTATGAAAGACAAACATTGGGTCTGTTTTAAAACCAAAGATTCTTTTTTTAATAAAAAGTATGGCAAAAAAGTGAATGAAAAATAGCGATGTTATGAATGAAAAACCATTAGTGGATAAGATAAAGAAACAGGCAGGCAATGAATAAAAGCACATGTTCTGCTGCTCGGACGTTGTAGATAATTCGGGTAGTGCGGTGCGAACACGAAAGAGAAATTTATAAATTTAAAAACAGAGAAATATGAAAACAAATTCAATTATCGCCCTAATTTTTTGTTCGTTGATTAATTTTTCGGTTTTCGGACAAGTTGCAGGTCATAAACAGGAACAGATGACAAAAGACTTTCGATATAAAGACAGTATAAATTTTGAAACGAAAATAAATCCCGACTATTTTTTGTTAGGAACTTTTTCTGATTATATGGGAAGATTTGCGTATGTAAACAGAGAAACACAAGTTGACAGATATTATCCGTATGAAGAATTTTTAGCGAAGTATGTTGCTGATTTCATTGAAAAAAATTATGACATTGTGGTTGATACACAATTTGAAAAATCAAGGCATTCGGAAATTTTTTCGAGAGCAATTGCGGAAAAGTTACATAGTTATTACGATGAACAGGGAAAATTAAAAGAAGGAATTTTTGACAGTGAAGAAAAAATGTATTCTTTTCTAACAGGTGTATTGTTACGATACGGAGAGAATATTTTTGACGATGTTTTTTTGATCAGTGTTTATAATTCACCCAAACGGAATGAAATTTACGAACTTCTAAGAGTTCTCGAATGTAATAAAATAATTTACAAAAATTTTCGAGGTAATATTCCAACTGTTACAAAATTCTACTTCGAGGCGACACCAAGAATTTTAAAATACTTCAACCATATCAGAAACGAGAATAGAATAATACAGGGCGAATACAAAAATGTAATTCTGAAAATGTTTGAAGGATCTGAAAAAGAAGAATTTGTGGAAATCAAAAAACAATGGGAGGGGGAAGAGAAAGAATTTGAAAACAGCATCAAAACAATATTCAAAATGTAAGCGGGCGAAAGCATCGTCAAGAAAGTTGTGCCACGAAATGTTAGTAGAGATGATAAGCATTTCGAAAAATGTAATACCTTTGCACTTTCTTGAAACAGAAAAATAAACATTAAAAAAAATAAACAAATATGAATAAACAATGGTACGAATCGTTCTTTGAGAACTACGGAAAAAAGTATGACAGTGAGAATTTCGCTCAAGGCACAGCTGGAGAATGTGATTTCATTGAAAAAGAAATCAATTTCGACAAGTCCCTAAAAATACTGGACGTAGGTTGCGGAACAGGTCGCCACGCCATTGAACTGTCGAAACGTGGGTATAATGTAACAGGCATTGATTTATCGGAATCGCAGTTAAAAAGAGCAAGAGAAAAGGCGGCTGAAAACAATTTGTCGATTGATTTCCAACGCCAAGATGCACGAAATTTGCCCTTTAACAACGAATTTGATGTTGCCATTATGCTTTGCGAAGGCGGTTTTCCCTTAATGGAAACCGATGAGATGAACTTTGAAATACTGAAAAATGTTACAAAATCGCTCAAATCTGACGCAAAACTTATCTTTACCACCTGCAACGGGTTGTTTCCGTTATTCAACTCGGTAGATGATTTTTACGCTTCAACAGTAGAAGACGGCAACTCAATATGCAAAAACAGCACTTTTGACTTAATGACTTTTCGCGACCACAACACTGTGGAATTTGAAGATGATGACGGAAATAAAAAGACGCTCGAATGTAACGAAAGATACTATGTGCCTTGCGAAATAACGTGGTTGTTGAAATCGTTGAAATATAAGAAAATAGACATATTCGGTGCAAGACTTGGCGCTTTTTCAAGGGAGCATCAATTAACCACTAAAGATTTTGAAATGCTTGTAATTGCTGAAACTTGACACAGGAAAATGCCTGCACAGAACTGTCGGTTCGGTGCAGCGGCGGCAGTTTTAGGGCGAAGCAATCTGCTCCCGCAATGACGATGAACAATGAATAACAACTCATAAACCGCTTTACGACAAATCGGTAAATTAATTTTTATTCGATTGTGTGTAATTCAATAAAATTCATTATATTTGCGTGTAGTTAAGAGTTTAGGTGCAAGTGGTGGACGAAATTGCAAGAGTTAAACGACTGAAAGCCAATGGTGGCAATGATTACCGAGAGGTGGTAACAAGAAAATTAGCAGTCAAAAAAATTAGCAAAAGCCGAAAATTTGTATCTAATGCAGAGGCAAGACACTCGCGAAGCCGTAAGAGCGGGATTAATTTTGTCTGCAAAAGGAGCGGACGTAAAAATGTAAAAATGAATAAATCAATGTATTTAAAAGCAAGTGTCATTTTCATGGCAGCAGTTTTTCTTTTTTCAAGTTGCGCTTCAATTGTGAGTAAGAGCAGTTATCCGCTTTCAATTAATAGTACTCCGAGCGGTGCAGAAATGAGCATTACAGACAAAAAAGGGAAAGAAATATATGTAGGCAATACTCCCGCAGTAGTAGAGTTAAAAGCAGGTGCCGGCTTCTTTTCAAGAGCAGAGTATCAAGTTCGATTTTCAAGTCCGGGATATAATGACAAAATAGTACCTGTTACATTTAAACTTGACGGCTGGTATTTTGGGAATATACTTTTGGGAGGCTTAATAGGAATGCTTATCGTTGACCCTGCGACAGGTGCAATGTGGAAAATGGAAACGGAGTTTCTTAACGAAACATTGCTTCCAACAATTGTTTCAATTTCTCCTGAAATGCAAATTCTCAATATTAATGATATTCCAGAAGATTGGAAAGAATATCTTGTGCAATTAGATTAATTTACAATGAATTAATCATTTATCAATCAGTTTTTGGGAGATGTTGAACAATCCAAGTTTTAACCCCCACATTTATGTGAGGTTTAAAAGTCGTTTAAGAGAAGAAATGCAAAGGAACGCTGAGCACAAAGGTACCTCATTTTGTTTTGGAATTAACGCAAGAGTAACCTATATGCCATTTGCAGTAAATAAAAAGAAATTCCATTTTCAGGAGGTATTTGGTACGCAACAATTGGAATAACTTTTAATCTATTTTAGGAATTGGTAATAAATATTTGCAGAAAAAATACCATCGCACAACTCACCAATTTTTCCTATCTTTGCACCACTATGGATTTCCAACTCACATCTGCCTATCGGCCTACGGGCGACCAGCCCGAAGCTATTGCCGCCCTGGTGTCGGCGCTCAATAAGGACATTAGGGCCTCTACCTTGTTGGGAGTTACCGGCTCAGGCAAAACCTTTACCATGGCTAATGTGATTGCCCAAACCCAACGACCGGCATTAATTCTTAGCCATAATAAAACCTTAGCCGCCCAGCTCTACGGCGAGTTTAAAGCTTTTTTTCCGGAAAATGCAGTGGAATATTTTGTCTCGTATTACGATTATTACCAACCTGAGGCCTACCTACCAACCTCCGATACTTATATAGAAAAAGATTTGAGCATTAATGACGAAATTGAAAAATTACGCCTGAGCGCCACCTCTTCCTTATTGTCGGGACGGCGCGATGTGATTGTGGTGTCGAGCGTTTCTTGCCTTTATGGCATAGGGAATCCCGAAGATTTTTTGGCGAATACTATGCTGATTAAACGCGGGCAACTGTTGTCGCGCAACAAATTCCTCTATGCCTTGGTTGACGCCTTGTATTCGCGCAGCGATATTAATTTCGAACGGGGAACCTTCCGAGTGAAAGGCGATACGGTAGATGTGTATTTGGCTTACGGTGATTATGCTTACCGTATTGTGTTCTGGGGCGATGAAATAGAAAAGATAGAAACCTTTGAACCCCTTGGCGGACGTACAATTGATGAGCCTGAGGAAGTAAATATTTATCCTGCAAATATTTTTTCTACTACTAAAGAGCGCATGCACAGGGCGATTAAAGATATTCAAGATGATATGCTGAAACGGTGCAACTATTTTTATGAAATAGGCAAACAGCAGGAGGCAAAACGGCTGAAGTCGCGTGTGGAATACGATTTAGAGATGATTAAAGAAGTAGGTTATTGCTCCGGAATTGAGAACTATTCCCGCTATTTCGACGGGCGTATGGCTGGTTCAAGGCCTTTCTGCCTGCTCGATTATTTTGCCAAGGATTTTATTACTTTTATTGACGAAAGCCATGTTACGGTGTCGCAGATACGCTCTATGTACGGGGGCGACCGCTCGCGCAAGCAAACGCTGATTGAGTACGGTTTCCGCCTGCCTGCCGCCGCCGATAACCGCCCCTTGAAGTTCGAGGAGTTTGACAGGCTGATAGGCCAGCGAGTATATGTGAGCGCCACGCCTGCCGATTTTGAATTACAGGAAAGCGAAGGCGTGGTGATAGAGCAGGTAGTGCGTCCCACAGGCCTTTTAGATCCTGTGATTGAAGTACGGCCGACCCTAAACCAGATTGATGATTTGGTGGAAGAAATAGCCCAACGCGCAGCCCGCGATGAACGTATTTTGGTAACCACGCTGACCAAACGTATGGCCGAAGAATTGACCAAATATTTTGAACGTATCGAAATCCGCTGCCGCTATATCCATTCCGATGTGGATACTTTAGAACGTATTCAGATACTGGAAGACTTGCAGCGGGGCTTGTTCGATGTGCTGGTGGGCGTAAACTTGCTGCGCGAGGGACTTGACCTGCCGCAGGTATCTTTAGTCGCCATTCTCGATGCCGACAAGGAGGGTTTTCTGCGTTCCTCACGCGCCCTGACCCAGACCGCAGGCCGTGCAGCGCGCAACTTGAACGGCAGGGTAATCATGTATGCCGACACGGTTACGGATTCCATGCGGCAGACTATTGATGAAACCACCCGCCGTCGCGAAAAGCAAATTCGTTATAATACCGAGCGCGGCATTACTCCGCAACAGGTATCGAAATCTAATCGCGCTATACTGGGCGGAGCGCCTGTTCGTCCTGACGGAAATTATGCCTTGGGCATGGATATGTACACACCTATTGCCGCAGACCCGATATTACAGCAAATGAACGGAGAACAGTTAGATAAGGCCATTGCACACTCCCGCAAGCAGATGGAACAGGCCGCCAAAGAATTGGATTTTGTCGCCGCCGCTTGCTTCCGAGATGAGATGTATGCACTGGCCCAACAGAAAAAAATGATTAAGGAACTCAATTGATGTTTGAATCTTTGAATCGTTACATTTTATGATTTATACTGTTCTTACTGATTAATAAATCTTCATTTTTCAATGCATTGTTTTCTCCAAGTAATAAATTTCTAAAAAATCGTTCTAAATATTCACTTATTGCATGAATGTTGTTTTTGAAATCGTTATAGTTGGTGTAACTACCCCTAAAATCCTACTTACAAAGTCTTCCGGAGCGCGGCAGGGTCTGCGGGTAGCAGCATCTATAAAGGCCAAAGTAGTAGAACCCGAACACAATAAGGTTCCGATTTCATTCAAAACCTCATATTCTATTGTTAAACGAACTCCCTGCAACTCTTTAACAGTGGCTCTAAAGGTCAGCAAATCGTCGTACTTGGCCGGCTGATAATAGCGGCTGTGTACTTCTATGATAGGCATCATCACCCCCGAAGCTTCCAGCTCGGCATAAGTAAAGCCCGCCGCACGCATCATCTCGGTACGCGCAATTTCAAAATAGCGGACATAATTGGAGTGATGCACGTATCCCATGACATCAGTCTCGTAGTAGGCAACCCTGTGGGTCATTTCGTAGGAAAGCATATTTTTAGTGATTAATGATTAATGTTTATTTGTTTATCACCCTTGTCTCCTTTATTCGTTGCACTGCTCGAATTATTTCCCCTGCCCACAGCACAACCGAAGTTCCTGCTATGATACAGCCCCAAATAATTGGGCTTAACGGAACGGTGCGGAATGCTGTTCCGCCAAATTGTACAATTAGTAGTTGCATCAACAGAATAGCAGCAACAATTAACAGGAAAGCTTTGTTTTTGAGCAAACCGCAGAAGGCGGAACAATTAGTGCCCGAACAGCGGACATTAAACAAATTCCAAAATTGCAGCATCACAAATACCGTAAAGAACACCGTAAGCTCTACCGAAGGATAGCCGGCATTGGTCGGGACATAGAAAAGCATTCCTGCCAATAAAAGGCACAGCATTATTCCCGCCGTGATAAAAATATTTTTAGCCATAAAGGGGGTAATAATAAAATCGCTTGCCTTGCGCGGTTTATGATGCATCACACTGTTGTCGGGCGGTTCCGTAGCCAGCGCCAAAGCTGCAAAGGTGTCCATGATGAGGTTTACCCACAGCATTTGTATGGCTGTGAACGGCAGGGTAACACCGATAAAGGGCCCTAAAAAAGCTACCATTAGCGCAAGGACGTTAATGGTTAATTGAAACTGTATAAAACGTTGTATATTTCGGTACAACGAACGTCCCCAACGCACGGCATTCACAATACTGGTAAACGAGTCGTCGAGCAGCACAATGTCGCTGGCTTCCTTGGCGACTGAAGTTCCGGAACCCATGGAAAGGCCTACATCGGCAAAATTTAAGGCAGGAGCATCGTTAATGCCATCGCCGGTTACCGCCACCACAGCGCCTTGCTGCTGTAGCAGTCTTACCAAACGCAATTTATCCGCGGGGCGTGCGCGCGACATGATTTTAATGCGAAGCGCTGCTAATTTTGCCTCTGTTTCGGACAATGCAGCAAACTCAATGCCGGTAATTTGTTGGTCGGCGCTATCGGAAGGCAGCCATAAATCTATCTGGCGCGCTATTTCAGTAGCGGTAGCAGCCGTATCGCCTGTAATTATTTTTACTTCAATTCCCGCCTCCATGCAGTTATTAATAGCCTCTTTCACATCGATGCGCACAGGGTCGGCAATAGCTACAAATCCTAAATAACAAAGCTCATTCGATAAGTCTAATAAGGCGCCGCTGTCCGTAGCCTTCATCTCTTTCCATGCAAAAGCCAAGGTGCGCATGCCGCGTTGCTGATAATCTTTCAGCATCGCCGAGACCTCCTCAGGAACTGCCTTACAACGTTTCATAATAACTTCAGGCGCACCCTTCACATAGAGAATATCTTTACACAAGGAAGGCGAGATACAGCGGGTAGCCATGAATTTATTTTCGGTAGTAAACAACAAACGATCTGCGATTTTCCCTTCCTCGCGTATCTTTTCATAATCAACCTGCAATTCATCTATCCAAAGTAAAAGTGCGCCTTCAGTCGGATTTCCTACAGGATTGGCCGAGATAGGATTGCTGCGGTCGAGATGTGCCGTTGAATTTAGTGCAATGGACTCCGCCATTAGTACATCGTTATTTTTTACGCTATCATCAAAATGATTAGCATGTACCCGCATTTCGTTTTGGGTAAGCGTACCGGTTTTATCCGTACAAATCACGGTTGTGGCGCCCATGGTTTCGGTAGCGTGCATGCGGCGAACAAGGTTATTGGTGCAGGTCATGCGGCGCATACTGTAGGCCAAACTGAGGGTTACGCTCATGGCTAATCCTTCGGGCACAGCGGCTACGATAATGGTTACCGTTACCATAAAGTAAGTCAGAAGTACCGAGCCTTCCCGAAGGTCTAAAGGAAAATCAACCTCTCCTGTGAACCAACTGCGTACAACAAGCAGTATAAATATACTTATTGCAACGGCAAAGCCTAACTTGCCGATTACGCCGCTCAGGCGGGTTAGCTGTTTATTCAAGGGGGTTTGTTCGGTATTGATGGCGGCGGCTTCCCGCGCGGTTTTCCCGATTTCGGAAGCATCGCCCACGGCAGAAACCTCCATAAGACCTTGTCCGTCAGTAACTATTGTTCCACGTAATACCACGTTCGGGGCATAAGCCGTTTCATAATGTTCGGGAGCCTTAACTACTTTGGCGGCAGGCATAGATTCGCCGTTCAAGGCGCTTTCGTTCACGTGTAAACTAAAGGCTTCCAATAAATGTCCATCGGCCGGCACCTCGTCGCCTTGGTCCAATAGCACTATATCGCCAACAACTAACTCACGCTTGGGAACTTTTGTTACCTGTCCGTGGCGCATTACCTTAACCGGTGTTTCATCATTCACCTTGTTAAGAATGTCAAATTCTTTTTCGGCCTGAAATTCGTTGAAAAAAGCTAATAAAGTGGCTAAGAGCACGGCTGCCAAAATTCCAACCCCTTCTATATAAGAGCCTTCCACAAATCCTATACCCAAGGCTAAACAGGCGGTAAAGAGTAATAGCTTTATTATCGGGTCATTAAACTTCGACAATAACAATTGCCACCAAGGGTGACGGGGTGGGGGAGTAAGTTCGTTACTTCCAAAGGATTGGCGGTTCTGTATTACTTGTTCATCAGTTAAACCCTTATATTTCATTTAATTAAATATTAATAATTTAATTTCAAAGGTAAGATTTTTTTTATTAGGAAAAAAATCTTACCTTTATGGCGCTTTATAACCATATAAATAACTAATACAGCCATGGAGCGAATTAACATCTCTTTTAATGAGTTGCGCCGCATTAAACGAGCGCTTCCACATGGAAGCATGCAACGGATTGCTGAATTATTAAACACTGAAGCAGACACTATTCGTAATTATTTTGGCGCAGATAATTTCAAAGTAATAGGTGATGGCGTGCATTATGAACAGGGAGGTCTCGACGGAGGCATTGTAACCTTTGACGACCCGACTATCCTGCGTTTCGCACAAAAAATTCTGTCGGTAAGAGGTATTAAATTTAAGTGACAAAAGAGAAGTACGATTTAATTGTTATTGGCGGCGGGCCTGCAGGAATGATGGCTGCAGGGCAAGCAGTAAGGCACAAACGAAGGGTTTTGCTGTTGGAAAAAATGGAAAAACCTTTGCGGAAATTACGCATTACCGGCAAGGGAAGGTGTAATATATCCAATACCCAAGCTTGGGAAGATTTTTCGAAGCATGTCTTCCCTAATCATCGTTTTTTTAAACCTGCTTTTTATAATTTTTCCAATACGGATTTTGTTGATTTTTTAAAACAAATCGGAGTCCCTACTGTTGTGGAGCGCGGTAATAGGATTTTTCCGCTTTCCCAAGATGCCTTTGAAGTAGCCGAAGCGCTTACTAAATGGGCAAAGGCGCAGGGTGTAGAAATTACGAACCACGCCGAGGTCGTGAATTTTCAGCAAGAGAAGGGCCTCATTGCAGCCGTAGAAGTTAAGCATCGTGCGCATACTGTGGTGTGTGCGGCAAAAGCGTTCATTCTTGCCACAGGCGGACTTTCCTATCCCGCCACAGGTTCTACCGGCGCAGGCTATCGCTTGGCGCAGGCGACAGGGCACAGCGTTACGCCGCTATACCCTTCCTTAACCGGCATTCATCTGCATAAACACGCGGCTTCGCTAAAAGGCCTTGCCCTGCGTAATGTTGCGCTGGAGCTATGGATTGACGGCGGAAAAAAAGATGCAGAATTTGGAGAAATCAGTTTTAATGAAACGGGAATAGAAGGGCCGTCAGTGTTACGTCTCAGCCGTGCTGCCGTTATTGCTTTTGAGCAGGGAAAGAAGGTTAATTTTGTGCTAAATCTTAAACCGGCTATTCCTGTTGAGGAGTTGCAGCAACGCTTCCGTAACGATGTTGAAACATTAGCCGATAGTACGGTTGCTGCCTTATTGCGTAAATATATGCCTGCTGCCTTGATTTCGGGCTTTGCAGCTGCGGGAGGTTTTTCGCAGCAGCGCAAACTATCGGAACTAAGTGCGACTCATCTTAACAAATTGTTGCAGCAACTACAATCGTGGCATATACCTATGTCGGGTTATCAAGGTTATGAAAGAGCGGTAATCACTGCCGGCGGCGTTTCCTTCAATGATGTTGACCCTAAAACAATGCGTTCGCGTCATATCCTTAACTTATACTTTGCAGGCGAGGTGCTTGATCTTGATGCCGACACCGGAGGCTACAACCTGCAAATCGCCTTCTCTACCGGTTATTTGGCAGGGGAGTCTGTTGTGAAGGCAACAGTTTCTCAAGTTTCAAGTAGTAAATCCCCAATTGTCTAATAGTCAATTATTCGTTATTCATTGTTCATTATTCACTGAATTATCTTACCTTTGCAAAAAAAAAAACTACATTATGAAACAACTGAGCCTCATTTTATTTCTGCTAATCGTTATTTGCTCCTGCGGCAACCGCAACGCCTGTGTTTGCAGCGATGGGCAATGCGATACTTTGGTGATTATTTCTACCAATGATGTGCATTCGCAAATTCATGACATGCCTAAATTGGCTGCTTACGTACAAAGTCAGCGCGATAGCTTTTCGCATGTCTTACTGCTGAGCGCCGGCGATATGTTTTCCGGCAGTCCGGTGGTCGATAAATATAAAGAACGTGGCTATCCCATGATTGATTTAATGAATCGCATAGGATACAGGGCTGCTACCTTAGGAAATCATGAGTTTGACTATGGCCAGGAAGTGCTGATTCAGCGCATCAAAGACGCGCAATTTGATTTTTTAGCAGCCAATGCAGCCTTCACTAACGACTTGAGGAATTTAGTCAAACCCTATATTATTGTTGATGTGAATGGAATAAAGACTGCTATTCTCGGCTTTATTGAAACCGAAGACGCAGGTATTCCTTCTACCTTGCCCGAAAATGTGGAAGGCGTGAAGTTTGCCGACGCCCTTTCCTTAGTCGATGCTTACCGCTCATTGCGCGATTCGGCTGAAGTCTTCCTTGTATTAAGCCATTTGGGAGTAAGAGAAGATATTAGTTTAGCTGTGCTATTGCCCGAAGCCGACCTCATTATCGGCGGACATTCGCATACTTCTTTACCGCAGGGCTTGGATACTTGCGGCGTACTGATAGCACAAACCGGAGCCTATTTGCAAAATATCGGCAAAACTACCCTCTTCTTGAAAGCTGGAAAGGTAGTGAAGAAGAAAAGCGAGTTAATAGCTCTCGACTCCTTAACTGCTGTAGATAGTGCTATTCAACGATTAGTAGATGTTTATGAAAACGATCCGGCGCTGAAAGTTACTGTTGGAACGGCTGCTGCCGATATTACCGGAAAAGAGGCCTTGGGGAACCTTTTTACCGATGCCATGCGTATAGTACATAAATTTGATATTGCCATATTTAACAGTGGCGGATTGAGGATTAATGCTTACCCTAAGGGGAATATCAGTTTTGAGGACGTTTATAAATTAGACCCTTTCGAAAACCAGTTGTATGTTTACCAACTGACCTTAGGAGAGTTGTCGGCCTTGTTAATAAATACCTATAACGATAAAAAGTCGGATATGTTGCGTATATCCGGCGCCGAATGTACCTTGGCCTTAGACCCTGTAAATGCCGACAAGGCCCTTTCTATTACTGTTACCGGTTATAACGGCCAGCCGCTATTGCCGAAAGCCGCCTATCAGGTCGGAATGAGCAGTTATGTTAAGGAACGTTTTATGCCTTTGATTAATCCAAAAGATGAGGGCAGGCGTATTAAGGTAACCACTGCCGAGACCTTGTTACAGTACCTTCAACTTGGCCCTGTAAGTCCGCAACCGCAGAGGGTGTTCTTTAGTAATGAATAATGAAAGGGTTCAAGGTTTAATCGTCATTGCGAGGCACGAAGCAATCAAGGTTTAATTTAATACCCTCTGCTGAATAGTTCCCACAGGGGGGCTTTCATGGCGCGCCAGCGTTGGGCAATAATCTCAAAGAAAGAGGAGCTATAGCTTGTCAATATAGCCTTGGCTTCTTCGGTTTTTCCTTGCTTTATCAATTCCTGCGCATGTAACTCCACTAAGGGCGTTTCTACAAACATTATTTCTTCCAGTTCAGCTACGGCCGGTTCAATGTATTGGCGTCCCTTGCTCCAGTTTAGGGTAGCAAGTTTGTTGGTTTCCCGAAAGGCCCATACCGCTGCCTCCGGCCGATACCGCAATTGTCCGCATATAGCTGTTGCTGCGGGAAGTTTTGTGGCGCCGGCATAAATGGGAAAGCGAGGGCTCTGCCCCGGATTGTCGAACGAGAACCACGCTACTCCGCCTACCTCGTCAGGCAGCCAGTCGCGACATTGAATAACGTGTGAGTAGGCGCACTGCGGCACCGCAATAGTACGTATTCGTTCTATAACGCCGGGCTTCAGCGCATTCAGCAAATTGCGCATATCGGCGCTGAGCCAGTTGTGCATGAGCGGCGACTTTTCCATTACTGTGTCAATCACATTCCCCTTTTCATCTCTTTTCAACGTTTCAACCAATAATTCCTTAGTCATATCCCACTCGGTGCCTTCGTAAGTCTGGCGATAATAGGCAATCACATCGCGCACCGACACTTTCTTGTCGGGTTTTACCGAAAAAGGCAATTCATCGGCGTCGAACTGCAAATTCAAGGAGGGCGCTAAGGTGCTAAGAATATAATATTCGCGGATAGCAAAAGGTTTCTTGCCGTCGTGTACGACCTTCCAGAATTTAAAAGGCACCTCTCCGTCCCAATATCCCAATGTTTTAGCCCTTTCTCTGATGTCCTTGCTGTACATAAAAAAGGCAGGGTTGTTAAAATCCACATCTGAAATACGTGGAATGTTCGCCGACACGCCTACATGCTCATCGGGAATGCGTTGAGCTACCCATAGTGCGCCGGGCTTTGGCGTACTGGTGCCCGACCCGCAGATTTCAAAATGCCACACTTCCTTTTTATCAGCCACCGTGAGGCATTCGGCCAAGTCTCCGTAGCCGTATTCTTCGGCTAAGGCGCCCATGAGTTGAATGGCTTCACGGGCGGTACTGCACCGTTGCAGCGCTATGCGTTGCAGTTCTTCAATCAGAAACAATCCGTCTTTATTCACCAATTCTTTCCGACCTACGGTAGTGGTTTCGCCAATAGCCAATTGCTTTTCGTTCATGCAGGGATAGCCTGTGTTGAGGTAAGCGTAGGTTTTACGGACTTCGGGAATATTGCCTTTTGTGGCTACTTTGCGCATATCCCAAGGCTCTTCGGTGTGCGGCGTACCCCACAAGACAGGGCGAAGGGTGTCGTTCGGAAATTCACGCGCCGGTTCAATAGTTAACCATGTACGGTAGTTGCCGTCGCAACTATGGGCAGTCATTACCGAGCCGTCCGTAGAGGCTTTTTTACCTACCATAATCGAAGTGCAGCTTTTGGGATTCAGCGCAGGATATTTTTCATTTTGCTCGCCTGCTATCAGCAGCAGCCCTGCCCCGATAGTCATAATGAGCAACAAGCTGCCAAAGCAAACGCCTAATCTTAATCTCATCATTTTAATTATCAATTATTCTACCTCACTCTCTCCGCATATTCCCGTGTACGGGTATCTACTTTAATTTTGTCGCCCTGATTGACAAAAAGGGGAACCATAATTTCGGCGCCGGTGGCGATAGTTGCGCTTTTTTGCGCATTGGTTGATGCGGTGTCGCCCTTTACAGCCGGTTCGGTATATACTATTTCTGATTCAATAAAAGGCGGCATCTCACAAGTGAGTACTCGATCTTCGTCGGCATGGAACATCATTTCCACATATTGTCCCTCGGCCATGAGGTCGGCGTTATCTACCATATCTTCCTGTAAATCAATTTGTTCAAAAGTTTCATTGTGCATAAAATGGAAACCCGATTCATCTTTGTACAAAAATTGATAAGGTCGGCGTTCGATACGTATGATATCTACTTTTTCGCCGGCGTTATATGTGTTTTCCAACATTTTTCCGTTTTCCAGATTACGCATTTTAACCTTTACAAAAGCGCCGCCCTTGCCGGGTTTTACATGTTGAAACCATACGATAGAACAAGGTTTTCCGTTAAAATTAATACAAAGTCCGTTTTTAAAATCTGCTGTTGTTGCCATAAGATTATTTGTTTTTATTTAATTATCAATTAATTATACTTTGTCTGTTATTTTTAGTTTTAGGCAAGGTTTAAACTGTTTGTAAGTAATATACAATTTCCATTTTACAAAGATAATACATAAAATTGAAAAATGAAAAAGTACTTAACCGTCCATTTCGTCCTAAAGCCTAAAATGTATTCAAAAAATTAACAATAAGAAAAATTTATGGATCATGGAAATAGTACAATGTTTTTTCACATTACTTTGGATTTTCAAAATTTATACCTACTTTTGTTTGTTGAACTAATACATATATGGCAACAATTATCAGGCGCGCAACTAAAGAAGACTGCCCCCGCATCATGGATCTTATTCATGAATTAGCTGATTATGAGAAAAGACCGGAGGAAGTCGATGCTTCTCTAAGTCATTTTGAAGAAAGTTGTTTCGGCCCTCACCCCGTATGTTGGGCCTTTGTAGCCGAAATTGACAGCATTATTTATGGATTTGCCTTATATTATATCCGTTACAGTACATGGAAAGGACAACGCATGTACTTGGAAGATATTTATGTTGTTCCTGAAAAACGAAGGCAAGGTGTTGGTAAATTGCTATTTGAGCAATTAATAATTGAAGCTGAAGAAAGAAAATTTTCGGGTATGAATTGGCAGGTCTTAGACTGGAACGAATTGGCTTTAGGGTTTTACCGCAAGTATAAAACAAATTTTGATCCTGTCTGGGTCAATTGCAGTATAGAGTTCAAAGTTTAAGGTTCAACTGTTAATTTTACTATACCTTTAATAATTAATAACATGAATACAAAAAAACAAAACAACATTCTGGCAATTATCGTGATGATTTTCCTTTTCGGAATGATCTCATTTGTTACTAACTTGGCCTCCCCCATGGGAGACATTTTAAAATTCCAATTTGGCGTTTCCAACTGGATGGGAACCCTTGGGGTTTTTGCCAATTTTATAGCTTATGCCGTAATGGGTTATCCTGCCGGTAATTTATTGCAAAAATTAGGCTACAAAAAAACAGCGCTTATAGCCATCGCTGTAGGTTTTATTGGTGTTGGCATTCAAACCCTTTCAGGTTCATTTGAAAGTTTTGGCGTTTATCTGTTAGGCGCCTTTATAGCCGGTTTCTCTATGTGTTTGCTTAACACTGTGGTTAATCCTATGTTAAATGGTTTAGGCGGAGGCGGGAACAAAGGAAACCAACTGATCCAGATAGGAGGTTCTTTCAATTCTCTTTGCGGTACAGCCGTGATTATTCTGACAGGGATATTAATTCCTGAAATCACAAAAGCCCAAATTAGCCATGTATTCCCGTTGATGTATGCTGCCTTGGCTATTTTTGCATTTGCATTCTTCGTTATTTTACTAACAGCTATTCCAGAAAAAGAACGGCAAGTTCAAGCTGTAGCCGAAAAATCTAAATACAGTCCCTTATCTTTCCGTCATTTTGTTTTGGGCGCTATCGGCATATTTGTATATGTCGGAGTGGAAGTTGGTATTCCCAATGTATTGAATAAATGGCTTCAAAACCCGAACTTAGATGTTTTACAATTAGGCGGACTGGGGGGCGCCGAAGCTATTGCAGGCTCTGTTGCAGCGACTTACTGGTTCCTAATGCTTATAGGACGACTCGTAGGTGCAGTCATTGGAAGCAAGGTATCTGCAAAAGCTATGCTAAGCGTAACTTGTGTTATAGGCTTAGCGTTGACCTTTGCAGGTATATTCGCTCCTGCTTCCATAATGGTTAGTTTGCCTGTATTCAAAAGTAGTGCAGAGGGGTTATTCGGCTTAGCCAATGTTCCTGTTAATGCTGCTTTGTTTGTATTGGTTGGTTTGTGTACTTCCGTGATGTGGGGCGGGATCTTTAATCTTGCAGTGGAAGGGTTAGGAAAATATACCGAAAAGGCTTCCGGAATTTTCATGGTGATGGTTTGCGGCGGCGGTATTTTGCCTTTATTGCAAAACGGCATCATTGATATGACTGGCGGTACGGGCTACCTTGCCAGTTACTGGGTAGTTATCGCAGGTTTAGCCTACATGCTCTATTATGCACTAATCGGTAGCAAGAATGTGAATAAGGATATAGCTGTGTAATTAAAATAAACACTTGCTTATGCAGTTTTTACTGCATGTTTTTATATTTATGAATTTTTAATTTTTGTCATCTACTAAAATTTTTACGTAAATTTGCAAGAAAATGAAATTAACAAACTTTGACCAACGAAGACCTCAAAAATCATATTCTTCGCGTGGGCAAGCCTATTTATTCTGTTGAGAATAAATAATTTCACCGTGCTTCTTGGAAAGAATTATAGAACATAAAACCTTGGGATTGGTTACCTTGCGTAAAGTACGCCGATCGCGCAGCCTGAAAATATCGGTGCGCTCGGAAGGCGTGCTGGTAACATTGCCTTTTGCCGCCTCGTTTGATGCGGCCTTGCGTTTTCTGCAAGAGCGTGAGGATTGGGCTTTGCGGACGCTTCAAAAGGTGCGGGTGAAAGAAGAGCGGGGAAAAACCAAGTTTACGCCCGAAACCGACTTTGGCACTTATTCCCGCAAGGTGCAACTATTCCCCGACGACCGACAGAATGTGCGTGTCAAGGTACGGCCTGATGTGGTGGAAATTTATTACCCCGCCGCCCGCGATATTAATGACCCTGTGTTGCAGGAAGTGATTCGCAAGGCAGTGGAGCATGCATGGAAGGTAGAGGCACATGAGGTACTGCCGACGCGTGTGAAAGCCTTGGCCGAGCAGCACGGACTGAGCTATAAACGGCTTTCCATACGCAGCGCCCGCTCTCGTTGGGGAAGCTGTTCGGCTGAAAACAGTATTAACCTCAGCATACATCTGATGCATCTTCCCGAACATTTAATCGACTATGTTATTCTGCACGAATTGTGCCACACGCGGCATAAAAATCACGGCCCGACCTTTTGGGCTTTGTTAGAGGAGATGACCAACGGAAAAGCGCGTACCTACGATAGACAGATGAAAGCCCACAGCACGAGCGTGTATTGAATTGAGAGTTGAGAATTGAGAATTGAGAGTTGGCAAATGCAGGGGGGAAGTTGATATAGTGGCAATGATAAAAAACTTATTGTCAATGGATTATAAATATATTTAAGTTTTATTACCTTATTAAATCCCGTTAAGGCAGTGCAAATATTTGCAGGTTATAAAATTATTACCTAATTTTGTATTGTAACTTAATAAAAAGAACATTTATGCCTACATTATTAACGATTTTCGGATTAAGATTTTATTTCTATTCGGGCGACCACGACCCGATACACATTCATGTTGAAAATGCTGATGGGGAGGCTAAATTTGAAATTGAAACGAATATAAAAATTATTTACAATCACGGATTGAAAAACAAAGACTTGCGACTTGCAGAAAGTATTATTGAAGAAAATAAAGAAAATTTTATCACTATCTGGAAAAATAAGATGTTAGAGTAATGGAAACAAAATTGGATATAAATAAGCTTTGGTTTGACGAAAATAAAATTTTCATTCAAACCAAAAACAAAAAAAAGTACGCACAGTCGCTTCTGTGGTATAAACGTTTACTAAATGCAACGGAGCAGCAGCGAAACAATTACTATTTTTCGTATTCAGGCATTCATTTCCCCGACATTGATGAAGATATTTCCTTTGAAAGTTTTTTGCGCAGAATGGAAGAGCCTATTGGTATTTCAAAACTTTTTCTTATGCACCCTGAACTTAATGTGTCGGCTGTTGCCCGCAGATTGGGTATGTCACAAAGTTTACTTTCTGCCTATATTAACGGACTTAAGAAGCCGTCAAGAAAGCGTGAAACGGAAATAAAAAACGTTGTTAAAGCAATAGGGGAAGAGTTGGTAATGGTTTAGTATAAACAAAAAATATAGGGAGGCTGTTGATATAGTGGCAATGATAAAAAACTTATTGTCAATGAATTATAAATATATTTAAGTTTTATTACCTTATTAAATCCCATTAAGGCAGTGCAAAGGGAATCAATATCTTTGCAATTATTTATAAAAACCTGCCGCAATTCCGAAAAAATAACTATCTTTGTAGTGTCTTGTGAGAGACATGATATTTTGTGAAAAACACTGAAAGGTGTTTAGTCCTATTCTTGATACATGAATCTGACAGTTCAAATCCAATAAAAGAATGGGCATTGTATTTGCAATCATATACCCTCGTATATGGTGCAATATTGTTGCTTATTTGATATTGGAGGGCAAGTCAGAGCCTATGTATCTCAAGTGAGGTTAATCAGTAGTGCACCTTTTCTTCCATTATTATAATTCCTTGAACTACTGGGGGAAGGAGGAAATACCATGAAAAATATCAGAGCGCCGACAGCATTCTCAACAACCGCCACGCAAACATTATTTTTAACTTAAAAAAAAATTATTAACTTTACACTTTAGAATTATGATAATCCGTTGATGGTGGCACTTTTGGTTAATCAAAAGTACCACCATTCTATAAGACTCGTTTTAACTAACAACTAAAAATAAAATAGTATGAAAAAAGTAGTATTCATCACAATGTTTCTTGCCTGTCATGCCGTATCGTATGCACAAATCAATTACGGCGTTGAAATAGGAGGAGGATTCAGCAATATGAGGGTATCAAATCCGAATGTTACGGAAAAATTCGGGTTTCGCGGCGGGTTTAATCTATCTATTCTCACGAATTCGGTATATTATTTTGAAACCGGAATTGCTTATGAACGTAAAGGCGCAAAGCTGACAGGATTTATACCGCACTATGCCGAAAACGTTCGTAATATGAATGTAGCATTTGATTATGTGGAAATTCCGCTACTGTTTGGTTTTAAGACAAGAAAAAAATCAGCGCTTACTTGGAAATGGGGCTTCTATTTCGCCTATGGATTTGGCGGTAGCGGACGCATTGCCTTTGACGACGGCAGCGGTCAATTGTTTGAGGAAAAAATCACGAATGTATTCAAAGATCAAAGCTATGTACGCAATGGCGAAACCTATGCTTTCCGTCCTTTCTCTCGATGGGATATAGGAGCAAAATTAGGTTATGACTGGCGTATCTTTAACCGCTTTAGTATTGGTTTATATGGAAGCATAGGATTATTAAATCTCGGACAACCCGACGATAAAAGAATGAGTAATGCCTCCGGCATTATATCTGTCCGTTATGCTTTTAAGTAAGCCCTTTAAGTACTAATAAAGATTGTTAATAATGGTTTAGTATAAAACACAAAGAGGTTGCTTTAATATTTGATTGCGGCATCTGGCGGTTATCAAATCAATAAAATCTTCTTCTTATTTACATACCACAAGTACCCTTCTACCGAGGCGTAGCCCATTGCTTTCAGACAATCTACATAGCTTTTGATTTGTTTTTCGTACTCGGGTTCTTCCTTCTCGCCGAATTTGTAATCGACCACTTCCACCTTTTCGCCGTGCAGCATAATGCGGTCGGGGCGCAGTTGGTGCAGGCCTTCGCCGATGTCGGGCAACAAAATGTTCTTTTCGGAAAGCACCGTGCGGCTGCCGTCGAACCACCTTGCTGCTTCCGACTGTGCCAAGGCTGCGTTAACTTCCTGTCGGAGTTCGGCGATGGAATCGGCATCGCTTGGTAAGAAACCATTATCCACCAAGTCGGACACTGCCTTTTCAACATCGGCAGCAGTGTTGATGAGGGCAAAGGCGCGGTGCATCAAAATACCGTAATCGCGCAAGTTGCGGGAGGCGTTTTGCCCTTCGACGCTGTCGCGGTACCTCAGACGCAATCGGTTGCAATAAGGGAAAGAGGGGTAGTCGGCCATGTATTGTAATGCCGCCATCGGCTTTTGCGCAGGAGCAAGTTTAGGTGCTTTTACACCGCTTTCCCACTGTGCCGTTTGCAGCAAATCAAGCAGGGCGCTGCCCACATTATTAGCGCTGTTGTTGCCGGGCTTTGGACAAAACACATAGAGTTCTTCCTCGGCGCGGGTTAAGGCCACATACAAAACATTCAAATTGTCGATATGACTTTGTACCTTTTCGGTGAAATAGTCCTTGCGGAAATGAGTTTCGGCTAAGGCCTTAACGTAGCCTACAGGCAGGTGGGGAATTTTGTTGAAAGGCGCATAGTTGCAGCCTACCCACAGCAATTCGCCCGATTTTTGCTCTAACGACCATGAACAAAAAGGAATAATAACAACCCTAAATTCTAAGCCTTTTGATTTATGAATGGTGAGTATTCGAATAGCGTCCTGATCATCGCTGATAGTCAGGGTTTGCTTGCCGCCGTTGGCCTTCCACCATTCGATGAAAGAATAAATATCATTGCTTTCTTTGATTGTATGCCTAAGAATGAGGTCGTGCAACTCTTGTACAAAGGGCATTTCTTCGGATTGTTGACTAAAATTAAACACACTGATAATATGCTCAATGGCTTCGCTTAGGGGCAGTTGCGCTATTTTGGCGCTTTCGGCCTCATAATTGGCCTGCGACTTATTTAGCCTGTGAAGATAATTATTGATGAGCGTTTGGTTTATGGCATCGTTCGGATATACCGATTGGTAGAGTAAGGCAATAATAAATTGCACTGCGGGAGAACGGTCGAGGAATAACGAGTCTTGAGAAATAATATTGAACCCATGTTCCAATAAAACCTCTGCTATAGCTTGCCCCTGTTTGTTGCTGCGTACCAAGAGGGCAATATCTGAGGAACGGTAGCCGCGGTGAAGCAGTTCGGCAATCAGTGGCGGCAAGCGTTGCAGCGCTTCGTCGGCAGCTTTGAGTTCTTCATCGCCCGTAAGTTGCTCTACATATACATAACCTTCCTTATCGGAATGCTTGGGCGACACCTGTTGAGCAGCGTTGTTGTAGGCATGAGTAATGGCAGTATATAAATGCGCTTCATTCTCGGAATTTTCGTTTTCATTCAGTTCAACATTCAGTTTTTCTTGCAACCGTTGCGGCAATTCGGAAAACACGCGGTTGTTAAATTCCACTACGGCCTTACTGCTGCGCCAGTTGGTGTCGAGGTTGATGTGTTGGCGGTTGAAGAAACGAAAATCATCATCAAGTTGATAAGCTAAAATACGCCAATCGCCGTTACGCCAACGATAGATAGACTGCTTTACATCGCCCACTACCATTGCCTTTCCTTCTTCGGCCATGCTATTCTGCAATAGAGGTTTTATATTGTTCCACTGCATAGACGAGGTGTCTTGAAATTCATCTATCATAAAAGAACGGTAATGCGCGCCTGTTTTTTCATAAACGAAAGGCGTATCGCTTTCTCCTATCAGTTCAGATAAAAGATGGAGCGAATCACTGATGGATAAAAGATTTTCTTCTGCCGAAATAGCGGTGATATTGTTGGCTATATCCGCTAAAAGCCCCATTTGGTATATGTTTTTCAGAATTTGAAGGGCTGTGTTATAATCTTTTAGTCCTGTAGAATATACCTGAATCGCTTGTCCTAATAAGCTATTCAGAGGAGTGTAAATAGCGTCTATAGTAGCATTTTTCAACTTGTCTTTTCCATACCATTCTTCAATATTGTTTAAAGCTTTAACAGCGTTTTTTCCCGGTTCATATTTTTTAGCTCGAATCTTGTGAAAATAATGGATAAAACAGTTGCGTTTATTTTTAAAATCGTCAACAACAAGCGCGTGTTTTTCTAATAATAACAAGGCTTCCTGAGCACAGTGCTTCAATTGCGCTTCAAAGTTTCTAACGATGGCTTTTAGTTCTTTTACATAATCCGATAAGAAATTTTTATCTTTTAAACTTTGCTGAAATTCCTGTCCTAACTGCTTAAATCTTTCCTTAAAAATTTCTTTTCCTGTTTCCTTGAGTTCTTTCCTAATATCCCAGCTTTCCCCATTTTCAATGCGCTCTTCCACTCGTTTACCGACCCAACTTTTTAATTGCGCATCATCAACAATTTGCTGTAATACTCTTTCTATGCCTTCGTCGAGCAAACGTTCAGTTTCGAGTTCTATAGCAAAGCCCGGCTGCAGTCCTGCCTCGTGCATAAAGGCGCGGACAATTTTCTGAAAGAACTTATCAATGGTAGAAACGGCAAAATGCGAATAATCGTGAAGTATGACTGTTTGTAAAGCGGTTGCCCGCTTACGCAATTCTTGAGGAGTAATGGCTAATTTTTTCACTAATTCATCGGCCAAACCGATGTTTCTGCCTAAGACCAACTCATGCAAGGTGTTGAGAATGCGGCTTTTCATCTCCTCGGCCGCCTTGTTGGTGAAGGTAACGGCTAAGAGGGAGCGGAATTGCTGCGGCGAAGGCGCCGCTAAGAGCCACTCTAAATATTGTCGGGTGAGGGTATAAGTCTTCCCCGAACCTGCCGATGCATTATAAATATCCATAACTTACAAAGATACAAAATTATTTCTTACCTTTGTAAAAAATAAGATTATGCGTGGGTTTTATTATTATCTATTATTTCCTGCTTACTGCCTGTCATTGCGAGCGAAGCGAAGCAACCTTGTTGTTTACTCACTGTTGCTTACCGTATTTTGCTACGCCCAAGACCCTGATATCCGCAGCGTACAATGCTTTGTGGGCAATAATGAACTCACAGACCCTGTGATGGAATTAGGTGGAAACGAGAAAATTACACTTTGGTTTGACGACCTTAACGAAAAACGCGGCTCCCTGAAATATATCATTGTGCATTGTGATGCCAATTGGAATGAAGACCGCTTGTATCTGGCTGATTATATGGACGGTTTCGAGGAAAATTATTTGCGCGACTATGCTCTTTCCTTCCAAACGAAAATAAATTATTTACACTACTCCTTGCAGATTCCTAATGAAGATGTACACCTGAAAGCCTCCGGTAATTATTTGATTAAAATTTTTGAGACAGACCGCTCGAAACCTGTGTTGGTGCAAGGTTTTTCTTTATATGAAAGAGGGAAGGTAAATATCAATTTGCGCACGAAAGGTCCTATGATTACGGGTCAAGACTGTTTGCAGCAGTTGGAATTTTCAGTACAGCACCCGGCCTTGCCGGTGCGCGATGCTACTATGGAGTTAAAGGTGCGGGTAACGCAGAACGGCCTTCAGGTACCGGGAGTAGAATTGCCGCAGCCTTCGTTTATCGACCGCGGCGTGGTTTCTTACATCTTGGCCGATAAAAACTGGTACCCGGGCGGCAATGAGTACCGTGTTTTCGACACGCGCTCCTTAGATTTCGGCGCTCAGGGCGTGCAGATGGTGCGCCGCGATAACCAAGGCTACCCTTACGCTGTGTTAAATGTAGATGCACCTCGTGAAGAGCAGCGCTATAGCTTTTATAACGACCTGAACGGCAAATTCCGCATAGAAGCCTACCGCATGCGCAACCGCCAAACCGAGGCCGAGTATGTGATTACCGCTTTCACTTTAGCCGAAGAAGAGCTGAACGGCGATGTATATGTCTTCGGCGAATTGTCGGGCTGGAACCTGCACCCCAATTTTAAAATGACTTATAATCTGGAAAGAGGCGCTTACGAATTGAACGTTCCCCTCAAGCAAGGCTATTATAACTATCGTTATCTTTTTGTTGATAAGTACGGCAATATTGACCCCAAGGCCATAGAAGGCTGTTTTGCTGAAACGGAAAACTATTATACCGTATGGGTTTATTACCGCACGGTGTACGACCGCTACGACCGCTTGGTGGGTATTCACACAGTAGGGACGCTGCTTAACTAAACTTGCTTTTCAATCGGCTAAACAGTTTACGGCTCGGCTCAGACTGTCGCCAAATAACAAAATAAGCAGAGCAAGGTTCTTTCACCTTATCTGCCCAAAAGACATAAAAATTAAAAGAAATGATGAAATTCAACAATGTAAGATTATTAGTCAAAGACTACGAGAAGTGTTTCAAGTTTTACACCGAAAAACTTGGTTTGGAAGCGGCTTGGAATTTAGAAGGCTGTTATGCAAGTTTCAAAGTAGCCGAAGGCATTGAAGGTTTGGCGATATTCATGTCCGACCTCATGGCTCCCGCTGTCGGCAATGCGAACAGAAGTCAGCCGACCGATTGCAGAGAAAAAACGATGATATCGTTTGAAGTTGAGAATGTTGATGAAACTTACAAAGCACTTTTGACAAAAGACGTTACGTTCATTAATCAGCCAATTGATATGCCCGATTGGGGAATGCGCGTAGTTCATTTGCGAGACCCTGAAGAAAATTTGATAGAATTATTTACACCGTTGAAAACAGAGTAAATAAAATCAGCTGCAAGTTTAGAAAACAATTTTTAATGAAGCTTTTGCTGCTCTTGCATTTTTGGAAATATAATGCGTATATTTGAGGTGTTGTGCGTCAGCGGGAGACAGTACAGCGGACAATGAAGCGGAAATTGATAGAAAAACAAGAAAATTGTGGTTAATATTATTAAATAAAAGATGAAATTATGAGTATCAGTGAAATAAGCAAATATGAACGAAGAAGAAACCTACGCATAGTAGTATCTTTTACTGGAAGTGTTGTAGCAATGACGGTTTTATTATTGTCATTTACTACGTTCTTTGAAAAAGGTAGCAATAAAGAAAAGAATAATAATATCTTACAATATGAAAGAGAATTTTTTACAACAACAAGTAATTTGATAAATAAATCTAACAGCTTGTTGATAAATATTGAAACAATTAAGAAAATATTTAACTCAATTGATAGAAAATCTAATGGAGTGTTGTTCAAATATGGATTTATAAATGTTTTAGAAGACTATTCCATATCATTGATAACGGATACAAATCAGACTAATAATGATAATTTTTATTTAGTAATGGAGTTAATTAGTGAAGAATTAAAAGGAGAGCCATTTAATAACTTGAAATCTGAACAAAGAAGAATTTTGTTAAACTTACAAAGGGCAATAAAAAATAGCAATGTTGAAACAGGATTGTACAACCTAAATGAATTGAATGATATACTTAGAATTCAAAATGAACACGAATATGCTATTGAAAAACAGAATGCTTGGTCGATACCATTAGCGATTATAGGAATACTGATATCACTATTGTTTGGGATAAGCAGTTTTGTGAAATCAATATCTAAAAAAAGCAATAATAATGGTACTAAATTTTTTCAAATTTCGGATTGATCTAAACGATATACGTAATCCACCTGAGCAATGGGACAATAAGATAAAAACTTAAAGCAATGTATAATTAGTAAAAATAGGTAATATGAATAACTCAATGAACAAAATTGGAAAATTTTTGCGTGAAGTTTTAGTAATCGTGATTGGCATAGCCATTACGCTATCTGCAAGTCATTGGATTAGTAACAGGAACGAAAAAAGAGATATGGCTCTTTATTTGAATGCCGTAAAATTGGAATTGGAAGAAAATATAAAAATTCTTCATGAAGAAAAAAAATACCTGCAAAAAGAGGTTGAATATGCTAACTATTTGAAGACAAATGACAAAAATTCGGTAAATTTTGACACAATACTTATTAACTACGGAAATAATATATGGAGTGTTCGGAAACCTAACTGTAATAGTTATGCTTTTGAAATGTTTAAGCTATCTGGCACTATGCGTTTTATAGGAGATAAAGAATTATTGCTAACCCTGTGGAAAGCCTATAACAGTTTATACTTAATAAGCAATATCTTGTTTGAAGAGGGTTTTCAATCGAAAACCGAAGAAATAAAACGGGAAATGTCATTGCTGTCACAGACAATACAAGGGAAGGAACTGACAACTATACCTATGTGTAATTATTATAGCAGTACCATTTGGTCTGATAATATGCTACACAATTGTACTTTGATTTTGGATTTTTTAGAAAAAGCGATTTTGAGACTTGAGTATTAGAAATTGTTTAAATTTAACAAAAATTAACATAATCACTTGTTAGCCAGTTGATTGATTAGATAATGTTTTATGTTTTTGTTTAATTTCAATTATCGAATGCAGGTTTTTATCTCGAATTTACAGTTATCTTTAGGTGGTTAATCTGCACAGGTCTTTAGCAAAGGTGTTTCTTATAGCCTGTAAAGTACGAAGGCGCTCTACAAGCAGCGACATTTGCTCGCTGTCGTTGCGTTTCTGCGCTTCGTTCAGTTGTTCGCTCAACGCCACAGAAGCCTGCTTGGTGATATTCGACTTATAAGCTGCAATGGTGTAAGGAACCACGCGGCGCAGCTTGGTGTCTTCCGGCTCTTCCGATTCAATATACTTTTTGATGGATATCTGGTAGTTGTCCGACAGCACATTTATCGCTACGTCCATAATGCCTTGATCGGGGTGATTGATGAAGTGCTTAGAGCGGTCTTCGGCCGGTAATTGCAATACCTGCGCATATTCGTCGAAAATTTTTCGATACTGGAGATTTTGCAATTCTAATTCATCGTTACGCAGTTCAGCAATAATATATTCGGCCACGCTGAGCTTATTGTTTTCAGCGTCTAAGAACAAAGGTCGGTCGCCGTATTTTAAAATAAAATGCAACAATTCTTTTTCCGAAGCCTCGCTGTAAATATTACTAACAAAGGAAGGGAGCGGGGTAGTCGTAAGGGGTTCTCCGCCGTCCTCCGGAGACAAGGGCGTAGGATAAGCGCGGGGGTCTTTCGTCCCCTCGTATAAGCGTTTTTTGCGCAACTTGGCCACTTCGCCGCTCAACAGCTCTTCTTCCATTTCCATCAGGCGAGAACATTCCTTCACATACACCGTGCGTGTGATAGTGTCGGGAATCATAGATATGCTCCGCACTACGTCGGAAATGAGATTGGCGCGTTGTATGGGGTCGTTTTGGGCTTCTTTGGCGAGTAATTTTGTTTTGAAGGAAATAAAATCTTCCTCGGCATCGGCTAAAAAGGCCTCCAATTCGGAAGCGCTGTGTTTGCGGGCAAAAGAGTCGGGGTCGTCGCCTTCGGGGAAGAGCGCCACCTTCACGTTAAGACCCTCTTCGAGCAGCATGTCTATGCCGCGGAGTGAGGCTTTGATGCCTGCGGCATCGCTGTCGTATAGCACCGTTACATTAGGGGCAAACCGCTTAATAAGCCTGATTTGCTCGGTGGTGAGCGAGGTGCCGCTTGAGGCTACCACATTTTCCACTCCTGCCTGATGCATGGAAATTACATCGGTATAACCTTCCACCAAATAACATTTTTGACTGCGCACTATAGCTTGTTTGGCAAAGTAAATGCCATAAAGCACATTACTCTTGATGTAAATTTCGCTCTCAGGCGAGTTGAGGTATTTGGCAATGTTTTTATCCTGTTTCAAGGTGCGCGCGCCGAAGGCAATCACCCTTCCGCTGATGGAGTGGATAGGAAAGAGCACACGTCCATAAAAGCGGTCGAACAAATCTTCCTCACGCTCTATAGACAATCCGACTCCGACAAGGTATTCTTTCTTGTAGCCGTCCTTGATAGCGGTATTGCTGAAAGCGCTGCGCGAATCCAAACAGTAGCCTAACTGAAATTTTTTAATAGTTTTATCGCTGAATCCGCGTTCGCGGAAATAACTCAGCGCTATATTTTTTCCGTCGGGGTGCTCCCACAGCGTTTTGCTGAAATAATCCTGTGCGTAAGCCGACACAATCATCAGGCTTTCGCGCTTAGTACCTGCCTGTATCTCCTCGGCGGTGAGTTCCTTCTCTTTAATTTCAATTCCATACTTCTTCCCCAAATATTTCAAGGCTTCCACATAAGTCAAATGCTCATGCTCCATGACAAAACTCACCGCATTGCCTGCCTTTCCGCAACCAAAGCATTTATAAATGCCCTTGGCCGCAGATACGCTGAATGAGGGCGTTTTTTCGTTATGAAAAGGACAGCAGGCCAAATAATTCACCCCTCGTTTTTTGAGGCTGACAAAATCGCCAATCACCTCCGTAATATCGGAGGCATCAATAATCTTGTCTATGGTTGCGCGGTCTATCATAATAAGGTAAAGGGTTATTTTAATTTATCATACACACCTTCCTCATGCAACTGCCGTAATCTTTCAACAACGGCGGGGCGGTCTTCTTGATAAGTAATCCCGAACCATTGCGAGGTGGTGGGCAATACTTTTACCGTAGCTGTATGCGATTGAATCAACTTATTTACGGCAAAGGGGATATAAAATTCCGACTTTAACTCTTGCCCCTTTTCTTGCAAAAAGGCCTTGAAAAGCGCCTCGGAATGTTTGAAATAGTCGGGTGTAAATCCCCAGATATTCATCGAAACAGGAGTGTCTCCTGCAATCTCAATCATTTGTTCGTTTTCATCTTTGTACTTGATAGTCTCGTTCTCGCGGACGATATAAGTGCGTTCTACTACCGAGGTCAGATAATCGTTGTTGTCTTTAGCGCATATACCGCGCGATACGGCGCCGCGCTCCGATAAAGTATTTTCCAGACGAAAGCCTACCATGCAGTATTGATGTTGACTGTTTTCCAAGGATTTCAAGTACTCGGCCATTACGCGGAAGCTGTCAATTCCGTAGTAGTCATCGGCATTGATAACGGCAAAGGGTTCGTGAATCATCGGCGCGGCCATCATCACGGCGTGGTTGGTTCCCCAAGGTTTTGTACGGCCTTCGGGACAGGAAAAGCCTTCGGGGAGCATGTCAATTTCCTGAAAAACAAGCTCTACCGAAATCTTATTATTGAAGCGGGGCAGGATATATTCCCTGAAATCCTGTTCCATCGAACGCCGTATCACAAATACCAACTTGCCGAAATCGGCGCGCAGGGCGTCGAATACCGAATAATCCATAATTACCTCACCGTTAGGGCCTAGCCCGTCGAGTTGTTTTAATCCGCCGTAACGACTGCCCATTCCGGCAGCCATAATCAAGAGAGTAGGTCGCATAATTCCACAAATTTCTGCAAAATTAGCAAAAAATCCAAAAAATGTACTAACTTTGTAGGATAAATTGTTTAACCATTTAACACTCAACCACCATGGCAAAAAAAGAAGAAAAAGAAAACCAAGAACAAAGGAAAGGCGCTCAGATTAGCGCCGAAAAGCTAAAAGCCTTACAAGCCACTTTAGATAAGATCGACAAGGATTTTGGGAAGGGCACAGTGATGAAATTAGGCGACAAGCCTGCATGGGAAGTTTCAGTAATCCCTTCAGGTTCAGTATCTCTCGATCATGCCTTAGGCATCGGCGGGTATCCGCGAGGCAGGGTAGTAGAAATTTATGGCCCCGAGTCGAGCGGTAAAACCACGCTGGCCGTTCATGCCATTGCCGAGGCGCAAAAAACAGGTGGAATCGCCGCTATTATTGATGCCGAGCACGCTTTCGATCCCACTTATGCGAAAAAATTAGGCGTAAATGTCGATACGCTGCTCATTTCACAGCCCGACAACGGGGAGCAGGCGCTCGAAATTGCCGACCACCTCATTCGCTCCGGCGCGGTCGATGTAATCGTAATAGACTCTGTAGCTGCCTTAACTCCCAAAGCCGAAATCGAAGGCGAGATGGGCGATTCAAAGATGGGCTTGCATGCCCGCCTGATGAGCCAGGCCCTGCGTAAACTTACGGCCAATATTAGCCGTACCAACACTTGTTGTATTTTTATCAACCAGTTGCGCGAAAAAATCGGCATGATGTTCGGTAACCCCGAAACCACCACCGGTGGTAATGCTTTGAAGTTTTATGCCTCGGTGCGTTTAGATGTGCGTAAAGTAACACAGTTGAAAGATGGAGATGAAGCGACTGGTAACCGGACGCGCGTAAAAGTGGTAAAAAACAAGATGGCGCCTCCCTTTAAAAAGGCGGAATTTGATATTGTCTTTGGCGAGGGTATCTCAAAAATTGGGGAAATTATTGACCTTGGCGTCGATTTCGAAATCATTAAGAAAAGCGGCTCATGGTTCAGTTACGGCGAGACCAAAATCGGTCAGGGTCGCGATGCCGTAAAACAACTGCTACTCGATAATCCTGAATTGACCGAAGAAATAGAAAACAAGTTGCGGGAAAAACTGAAAGAGGCGAAAGACTAAGCAGGAGAGGTTTAAGGTTTTTTTTCAATATTTTGCGGCAGTTGTAGTAATGCCGGAGCAATACATTCAGTAAAACCTGCAGAGCTTTACATCAAAAACACCTAAATTTGTTTGCTATAAAATTAATCAAAAATTTAAAAAGATGAGAGCACTGAATCTTAGGATTATATCCTTATTTCTTACCGTTTTTTTTGCGCTTCCTCTATTTTCACAGCGCAAGAGTATCAACATTCCCAATTTGAAAGATTATGTAACATTGAAATGCGATTTTCATATACACACGGTCTTTTCTGACGGTACTGTTTGGCCCACAGTACGTGTAGACGAGGCTCGGCGCGATGGTCTTGACGCCATTGCCATCACCGACCACATTGAAATCCGCCCACGTCTGCGGCAGTTGCAAACTGTAACAGATATTACCTTAACCGGCATAACGCATAATGTTTCATACGAATTAGCCAAGACTCAGGCCGAAAAAGAAGGCATTATTCTCATCAGGGGATCCGAAATTAGTCACGCTATGCCTCCCGGTCATAGCAACGCTATTTTCCTCAGCGATGCTGACAAGTTAGACGTTCCCGATTATATGGATGCTTTCCGCGCTGCTAAGGCTCAGAATGCATTCATCTTTTGGAATCATCCCGGCGCTTTAGGAGGAAGCTACGGACAGCCTGACACTACCTTGTGGTGGCAAGAACACACTACATTGTTGGAACAGGGTATGATGCACGGCATCGAAGTCGTTAATGGAGGCAGGTATTTTATCGAAGCGCACCGTTGGTGCTTGGAAAAGAACCTGACTATGATAGGCGCCACGGATAGTCACCAGCCCATTCCCTCTTTCGCTGAAGGAAAACACAGGGCTATGACCCTTGTGTTTGCCCGCGAAAAAACCTCCGAAGCAATCCATGAAGCGTTAATTGAAAGACGCACGGCGGTTTATCTCGACGATTTTGTCATCGGCGAAGAAAAATATCTGAAAGAGCTTTTCGAGAATGCAGTAGATATAAAGGTAAAGATGAATAATAGCAGTGATACGGCTCACATTACGTTCAACAACAATTCTGATTTGATTTTTCACTTGAGAAAAGACAACCACGACCCGCGATTGACCTATTTTCGCAATATTAACATTATTCCTTACATCATTAACCCGAATGAACAACAGACTATTACGGTGAGATTGAACGAAGGAATTAAAGGTGGAGACGTCAATTTCATTATCGAAAACTTTTTAACAACACCCGACAAGGGGATGAGGTATACGGTGAAAGTACAATGAGGAACAACAACGCTCCACTCCCGAACAGGGGGCTTTTCTTATTAGGGATATGCAGTAAATAGGGATATCCCTTTGTTGATGGCACAGTAATTCAATGATTAATGTTCCGAATGTTTGTGTATAGATGCCTAAAAAGAAGCAATAACAGTCAGGTTTAAGCCTGTAGCTTCGGATACCATGCGACATACTCCTCCTGCGCATAACGTGCCGGCCCGTTGTTTCCCATAACTTGCCGCAACTCTTATTGCGCCCGTAACAAAACTAATGCCCGTATTATAGTAATGCTTGCGTTCTTCTTTATCATCATTACCATAATTATAATCATCGCTTACAAAAAGCGACCAATTATAATTCAACGCAAAGTCTAAGCCGCCGCCTATCCAATTCTTTTTATCTGCATCAGCCCAAAGATGCTGCGCATTCACCTTAACAGATTGCGCTTTACCAAATTTATAAGTTAGCTCTCCTGTTATCATATTTGCATTAATTATGCCTGTTGTTTCCTCAATATATTTTTTATTATAGTATTGATTCAAGAACATAAATACAAGCGATAAATCTTTTGTACATCGTTTACGAACTTCTATTCCCACATCATGATAATACTTTTCATTTACAGAGAATAGATCAGATGCGTATGACCTTGTAGTAAAATCCGTTCTGGCGCTTAATCCACCCCAATAAGAAGCGTTCAGAGCCACATTGGTTCCATATTCTCCACCCAACAAAGATCCCTTCTTAAATTCGTAAAACACATCTATTTGTCCACCTATCTCTCCTACTTTCTCTATTGGCATGAATCGGAGGTAAGGTTGTGCCTGATAAATATAAATATTTTGTAATGAATAGGTATATTGCTTTGTTAAGGCAGGAAGGTAATTCAAAACCCCTGTGTTATATTGATTTTCTGCCAAATTTCGTTGTGAAAAGAATCCCATATTTTCCATTCTTCGCAAATTCACATCTATTCCAAAGCCTTTTCTTGCATAGCCCATGTTAATCAACAGTGCATTACCCATATTCAAGGCATTAGAATTAATTTGCCCTCCCATTTCAACCAAAGGATCTTTACCTTTGAAAACAAACTCGCCTCCTACATAAAATCCGCTTTTAGCAATATGAATACGCATCGAATAAGCATTCAACATAGTTGGCAATTCCGGATACAACTCTCCCTGATCTTCATAACGTCCTACATAACTGAGTCCCACATTTGCATCAAATTTCGATACATTTAAAATGTCAGTAATAGAAGTTTCCAGATTGATAGCAACAATCGCTCCATCGGCAAAATCGAATCCCATACCAATGCGTTGTTTTCCACCTAAAACGGTTAGTTTAAATCCATTAATCGGAGTATAGGAAATTCGTCCGCCAAAAATGGCGTTATTAATGCCTAATTGCCTGTCTTCCCATGAACGAAAAATAAGCCCGCTTCCTAACTGCTCATAGATATGACCTGCTGTTACATCTATTCCTACATTAATATTGTTATATCGCGCATATAAGGCACCAACATTTACTCCTTGAAGGTCAGGAGAGTAATTTAAAAGCGCTTTGGGTAGATATGATTCGAATTGAACGCCAAAATCCCATTCTTTTACAGTGTAGTCCAGTTTTAAATATGCATTGGAACGGAGTTTTGCAGTGTCGTCATTAGTCAGGAACATATCATTATTCGTATCATTAGTAAGCCATTGTCCGTTACCTTCAAAACTGACTTTAAATTGAGCGTTTGCCGCAAACGGCAATAAACTTCCTATTACTAATATAATTAATAGTTTCTTCACAGTATCAAATGTTAATTTATTTGGTTAACGCTTCCTTAATTTTTTCATACAGTTTATTTTCAGCACCGGGCGTATAGTTAGTCTGTTGGCACACAACCTTACCCTTATATACTACAAATGTATGGGGCGGGTTCGCCACATTCATTTTACGTTTGAGATCCTGATTTTCATCCAATAAAATAACAAAATCCCAGCCTTTCCCATTCACTAAAGGTTTAACTCGTTTGGCAGTACGGGCGTCATCAATGGAAACAGCGATAATTTCCACTCCTGTTTCCGCTTTCCAGTCGGGGTAAACTTCCTTTAATGCGTCCAATTCCTGTACGCAAGGGCTGCACCAAGTCGCCCAAAAACTCAACACCACCGGATTTTCCGCACTGTTTAGCCGATTAAGATTATAACTCTTTCCGTTAACGTCTTTTAACATAATTGCAGGAATAGCTGTATTTTGCACAGAAAATTCAAAACTGCTCATCATAAAAAGCAATGCTAATATTGCTGTTTTCATATCGTCTCTAATTTATTTATTTCATAGAACAAATGTACAAAAAATATTTTCATGTGAAAAATATATCTTATCTTTGTAAAAATATTAAAACCATCTATCAACATGAAACGCTTTCTCTTTTCACAATTTAGCATCGTATTACTTCTTTATTCTTTTTTCTTTTCATCATGTAATGAGATAAATGAAGTTACGCCGTTAAACAGTTTAACTGTTACTGTTAATAAAGCTGCCATTTATGAAAATTCCGGTGAATCATTTGTATTCCAAGCAACCGGCGATGATAATGTAGATTATACCTCAGTCGCAGAATTTTATGTAAATAATAATCTTATACAGGGGTGTACATATACCGCTACTTTACAAGGAACCTATAGCGTATATGCAAAAAAAGATGATTTGACAAGCAATACGGTAATTATTGAAGTTTTGCCAAGCCCAACCCTTTATGCCCATAAAGTACTCATTGAGGACTTCACCGGAGCATGGTGCGGCTGGTGCCCAAGAGTAACGTACAGTATTGAACAGGTGCATAGCCGAACTGACAAGGTATTGGTAGCTGCTATTCACAGGGGAAATCCAAGCGGCCCCTATTACGACCCATGGAACTTGTCGGAAGGAGTAGCATTGGAAACCGCATTAAACTTACAGGGATATCCGACCGCTTTCTTAAATCGTGTAACCGAATGGACATACCCCGAAAATGCAAATATAAACCAACCAATAAATATGCTCAAACAAACCTCTACATACGGAATTGCTATTTCATCGACATTAGGCGCCGGTAGCGGTACTATTACAGTGTCGTTTTCGTTTAAAGAAAGTCTTCCGAATGCAAGATGTGTGGTATATGTGCTTGAAGACGATTTAAGATGCGATCAGGTAAATTATACTTCATTTTTTGGCGGCGCTTCTGTTCTTGTTAATTTCAGGCACATGGACGTAGTACGAAAAGTAGTAAGTTCAAGCATACTGGGGCAAAACATACCCTCCGATCAATCGGTAGCGGACAACGTCTATACCATGTCTTTTACAGCTTCCTCTTACACATCTTCCAATATAGACAAACTAAAAGTAATGGTCATATTGTTGAACTCCAACGGGAGGGTTGAGAATGTGCAAGTAGCACCGGCTAACTGCTTTCAAGACTATGAATTGGCAGATTAAACGCAACAGCACATCATCAAACTCATCGGGATTATACAACTTTAGTTTTAGTTTTTCAATTTGCTTATTTGTTGATTTGGTTATTTGATAAAAATTGAAGAAGATTGATTCTCAAATAATTTAATCACTAACAACTAACCACTAATCATTAAACCCTACCTCAAATCCACCACCTCTGCCGTGGGGTATTTGTGTTTGGGGAATGAAAAAGCGCTGTTCTTGGCTGCGAGTTTGTCGTCGAAGGCAGAGACATTGACGGTGTAGCGCTGCCCGTCTTTCAAGTTGTAGCGTATGGCTACAGGATAATACGTGGCAGCGTCAACCGTTAAACCTATTGATATGTAAGCGGCATTCTTGTCTTTTGGAAACATATCAAGTTGCAAGACCGATTTTCCTTTTTCCACCTTACGCTGTACAGTTGGCTTATATTTAAAATCATCGACATGCTGCTGAATGTAGAGCAAGGGATTGTCGGTAATATCATAAGCTTCGGAAGCAGGAAAGAGCATCACTTCATCAACATCAACATTATATACCCACTTGGTAGTCCCATCGCAATAGACTTCTACCTTGGCGGTAAGCACGCGAAATTGCTTGCTGTTGCACAAGGCCGTTCCCTCATAGCTTTCCTTTATTTGTTGCGCCAAATTCTCATACTCAAAGGAGAAAGTGAACTGCACCGGTTGTGCCGACATCTTCTGTACAAAGGTCTGTAGGAAAGTTTTACTATCCTGCGCATGCAGGCACAGAGGCAGGAGCAGCAAGAGTAACAGATATGTTGTTTTTCTGCGCATAAAAGGGTTATGAGTTATGGGTTATGAATTATGAGTTGGTTATTTGATGAAGATTGAATATTAATACCCTTTTGATTTAATACGTCAAGGTTTGTGTTTCGCCGCGGAGGACAGCCAAGCCGTTATTGGCCAAAGCGCCCATTTCGTCTTCGCCCGGATAAACAGCCACCGGAGCTAAGAATGAAATTTTTTCGGTAATACGCTCTACCATTAAGGGATTCCAAGCAATGCCGCCGGTAAGGATAATGGCATCAACCTTGCCCCTGAGTACCGTAGCCATAGCGCCTATATGTTTTGCAATGTTGTAACTCATGGCCTGGTGTACTAAATCAACCTGCTTATCTCCCGAAGGGATAAGTTCCCCTTCGATTTTTTGGAATTGGTTAGTGCCCAAATGCGCTACCATGCCGCCCTTGCCGGTCAGGATTTTCTTCACTTGATCGAAGGTATATTCGCCGCTAAAGCACAGTTTAGCCACCTGCAGCGCCGGCAGCGTACCTGAGCGTTCTGGCGAGAAGGGGCCTTCGCCGTCAATAGCATTGCTTACATCAATGACCTTACCCTGACAGTGCGCGCCTACGGAAATGCCGCCGCCCAAGTGAGCCACAATAAGGTTCAGCGATTCGTAGGGTTTACCTAACTTTTTGGCATGCGCCTTAGCAATGGCTTTTTGGTTCAAAGCATGGAAAGCGGAAACACGTTTAAACAGCGGGTGGCCGGCAATGCGGGCTACATCTTGCAATTCGTCAACCACTACAGGGTCGGCAATAAAGGCGGGGCAGTTAGGTATTTGGCGGGCAATGTCGTCGGCAATCAAAGCGCCGAGGTTGCTGGCATGTTCGCCATACTCGCAGTCGGACAAATCTTTCTTCATAGCTTCGTTTACAAGATAAGTACCCGAAGCGAGGGGGCGCATCAAACCGCCGCGACCGACAATGGCGTTAAAACTTTGTACATCGAAATTATTTTCTTTCAACAGCGACAGAATAGCTTCTTTACGAAACTCGAACTGTTCTGTGATTTTCGCAAACTGTTTCAGGTCATCAGCATCATGTTGCAGGTTTTTCTGAAAGATATTTTTTTCGTCTTCAAAAACAGCTATTTTTGTAGAGGTAGAACCGGGGTTAATGGTCAGGATTTTCATATATTCATGTTTTTATTAAGTTGAGAGTTATTTAGCCATTAAAGCAGCTAAGGCAATAGAGTTCAATTTACTTTTTGTGCTGTCGCCACGCGAAGTCAGCACACAGGGTACTTTCGCTCCTGTTACTACGGCAGCCAGTTCTCCACCTGCTAAGTTGGTAACGGTTTTAAAGAATGCGTTGCCGCTTTCGATATTAGGGAATAGGATACAGTCGGCGTCTCCGGCCACCGTGCTGGTCAGTTTCTTCGTGGCCACTGCTTCCTTGCTGATGGCCACGTCCATAGCCAAGGGGCCATCAACATAAGCGCCGCTGATTTGTCCGCGGTCAGCCATTTTGGAAATCATAGCCGCATCGACACAGGCTTGCATGCCGGGCAGCATTTGCTCGGTAGCAGCCAGCAAAGCCACTTTGGGTTTTTCTATGCCCAAGGCTTTGGCCGTACTAATCAGGTAGTTGGTTATAGCTACTTTTTGCGTTAAATCGGGGGCGGGAATAACAGCCACATCGCCTATTATCAGCAATTTTGGATAAGTAGCAACCGACATCACCGTAACGTGGCTCAATACCGCTTTCGGCGGCAGTAAGCCTTTCTCTTTATTCAGAATAGCCCGCATGTACTTATCGCTGGTACATAAGCCCTTCATCAGCACGTCGCCCTCGCCTTGATTAATGAGGTCAACAGCAGCAGCCACAGCTTGCACATCATTAGGAATATGCACTATACGAAAGATGGACATATCAATCTTTTCGTCGGCACACACTTTTGTCATCATTTCTCGGTCGCCCACTAATGTGGCTTCCACAAAGCCTTTTTGTACTGCAAGAGCCAAGGCTCCGATAGTATGGTCATCTACAGCCCAAGCGCCTACCACACGTTTTTTCGGTCTTTGTCCTACTGTTTCATAAAGTTCGTCAAATGTTTTAATCATAGTATAAGAATATTAATATTTGTCGCAAAAAATCCGATTTAACTTACAAATGTAAAGATAATTTACCAAATTACCAAAAAATTATCTCAAACCGCGGTTATCCAATAAAGGCTCAATCGCCGGTTCTTTTCCTCTGAAATTCAAATACATTTGCATAGCATCATCATCGCCGCCGCGCTCTAAAATTTCTTTACGAAACTTGGCAGCCGTCGTTTGGTCAAAGATATCGCCTGTTTCGACAAAGGCCTGATAAGCATCGCAATCCAGTACTCCCGCCCAAATATAGCTATAGTAACCGGCCGTGTAACCGCCGCCCATAGTATGGTTGAAATAGGTAGTGCGGTAACGGGGCGGAATCTGAGTAATTAAGCCGCGTTTGTTGTTTAGTACTTCAACCTCAAATTGAGCCAGATTCAAATCTTCAGGAACAGCCGTAAGCACATGATAATCCATGTCCAAAAAAGAGGCGGCCAAGTATTCGGCTGTCCTGAAGCCTTCGCCGAATTTTGCGCTTTGGTCCATCTTTTCGATATATTCCAAAGGAATTACTTCGCCTGTTTCATAATGTTTGGCATATTCTTTCAATACTTCAGGCTCGAAACACCAGTGTTCCATAATTTGCGAAGGCAGTTCCACAAAGTCGCGCGGAACGTTAAGCCCTCTGTAGCGCGTATCAGCGAATAAGCCGTGCAAGGCATGTCCAAACTCATGGAAGAAGGTTTCAACCTCATCGGGACTGAACAAGGCCGCTTTATCGCCCACAGGGCGGGTAAAGTTGCATACTATGGTTACTAAGGGCGCTACCCTTTGTCCGTTTTCATAAGTTTGACCACGGTAGCGACCGCACCAGGCGCCGCCGCGCTTAGCTCCCGGACGAGAGAACATATCCATATACAAGATACCAAGATGCGTTCCGTCTGCATCTTTACACTCGTAGGCTACCGTTTCATCGGTGGGAACAGGCACGTCCACCTGCGTAAACGTAATGCCGTATAAACGGTTGCATACATAAAAAATACCATCGCGTACATTTTCATGTTTAAAATAAGGGCGCAACATTTCTTCATTCATGGCATACTTGGCATCTCTCACCTTCTCGCTATAATAACTCCAGTCGGAGGCTTCCAAGTTTCCGCTCAGTCCTGCATCATTCATCATCTTTTGCAAATCGGCAGCTTCGCGCTCAGCTACTTTCATAGTCGGAGCCCAGAGTTTATCCAATAAATCATATACATTGGCCGCTGTTTTAGCCATACGGTCCTCTAAGGTCATTTCGGCAAAATTGTCATAGCCCATTAATTTGGCTTTTTCCAAACGCAGAGCAAGCAACTGAGCTATAAGTTTTTTATTATCTTTATCGTTGTTATTATTGCAGCGATTCAGGTAAGCATTCAGCATTTGGCGGCGCAGGTCGCGATTATCGGCATACTGCAGGAAGGGCATAATACTGGGATTGTCTAAGCCGAAGAGCCACTGCCCTTCTTTTTCGGCTTTAGCAGCGCGGGCAGCAGCCGCAGCTTTCAAGGCCTCCGGCAAGCCTGAGAGGTCGGCCTCATTATCAATAGTCAGGGTATAAGCTGCGGTTTCGGCCAACATGTTTTGTCCGAATTGGGTTTGCAATTTCGATATTTCGGTATTCAGACGGCGCAGTTCTTCTTTTTGTTCGGGATTGAGATTGGCGCCCGACTTTTCAAAACCCTTGTACGTTTCTTCTACTAAGCGCATTTCTACGGCATTAAGTCCTAATTGTTCCCGTTGCTCATAAACAGCTTTGATGCGGTTAAACAAGCCTTCATTCAGGCGGATATCGTCGCGGTGAGCGGTCATTTTCGGCGACAATTCCCGTTCAATCACTTGCATTTCAGGCGTGGTGTTAGCTCCGCTGATGCCTGAAAATACAGGCATAATACGCGACAGCAAGGCGCCTGCGGCATCGTAGGCTTCAATAGTGTTGGCAAAGGTCGGCGCCTCGGGATTGTTCACTATGGCGTCAATTTCTGCTTTCTGTTGGCGCATGCCTTCTTCAATGGCAGGCATGTAGTGTTCCAACTTAATTTGTTCAAAGGGCGGAATAGCAAAAGGCGTATTCCATTCGGCCAACAAAGGATTGTCATTTGTCGGTTGAGAAGCGCTCAGGCCAAGGGCGGCAAGTAGCATAAGAAGTAGATTTTTCATGAGAGTTTATTTTTTATTGTTGATTTATTGATTTGGTTATTTGATATGCGATTATGTGATGTGCGATATTTATGGCGTATTTCTCATTTTTGATTATTTTTACTTCCTTATATATCACCAAATTCATCAATAATATTTTTTGCGGAGATAGGATTTCCAATACTAATAATACAGTTAATAATATCTGTTAAACTCAATTTATTTTTTGTTTTAAATGCTAATAAATAAAGTAATGCTTCTGATGTTAAAAGAATAAAGCGTTTAATATCGGTATTCCATGTAATTTCATTTACAAAATTGTCAAAATTTGCTTTAAATTCATTGCTTACAATTATAAATCCAATTTTTTTATAACCTTCATTTTTTAATTTAGGGCAATGAACATTTATATATTCTCTAATTGCTCTATCATCTGTTCCTAAAGAATAGCCGCCATTGTATGCTTTAGCCTCTACTAAAAATGCGGTATCTTCTTTTCTAAATCTTACAATAGCATCAGGATTTCTACCTGTTCCTTGCCCCAGCGATTCAACTTCAAAATCTAACAGTTCAAAAATTTCAGCAATGATTTTTTCAAACTCATATCCTTTTTGCGTAGCCGATTTATTTACCGCATTCCCTAATTCAACTAATTTTGACACTTTAGGAATGATGTAATCAGATAAATTAAAATTTGCACTTATACTTGTAATAATATTTTTAGGTTCATCTTTATCACGTATTTGTTCCGTAATAGCATGTTTTGTTTTATCTATCTTTTTAATAGGATTACCTACAAAGTGCCAAAAAGCATGTTCTATATCCCAATTGGATATTTTCCTTTTTGAGTAATCGCTAAGAAAAATTTTAATTTGTTCATTTAAAGAAAAGAATAGTTCATAATTATCCCTTTGAATGGGGCTCTCCTTCCATAGCCCTATTTTATCAAGAGCCTGAATGGTAGCAGTATAATAAATTGGCCATTTTTCATTATCAGCAACTTGCCAGAAATACGATAAAAAATACGGAACTGATTTAGGACTTGGAGATAACCGTTTGACCTTTGCTAACTTAGGCTTTACTTCTTGACAATATTTTTCTAATTTCTCAATTTTATGTAAGGCGTCTTTAATGTCTTTGGGCTCTGCTATTACTTCAATAAGTATGTCTCCGAGTTTTTCAAGATTAGAGTCATCAGCTATTTTTGTTAATTGATTAAAGAAAAATTGTCCTTTTATAGCCGTAAACCCCCAAAGGTTATTACGTTTATTAAAACTGTCAATACTTGTTTTAAATTCTCCAAGTGATAATTCTCTGTTTCTAAACTGCAGGATCATATCTGAAAGCAACGTTATTGCTTCAAGCCTTAGGCTATCAATATTAGGCAACACTTTTCCTTTGACATCTAATATTCGGTCGGTGTTGACATAGTCCTCCCAAATTTCTTTAATTTTTTCAATTTTATCTTTATTTAGCATGTATCGGTATTTTATTATTGTTGTAAAAAAATGTTCGATTTTCTATCAATTTATTCTCATCGTCAGTTGTATGCGTTTGCGGGGAATATCCACCTCTAATACCCTTACCCGAATATGCTGGTGCAGCTTCACTACCTCGTTAGGATTACTGATATAGCGGTCGGCCATTTGGGAAATGTGTACTAATCCGTCTTGCTTTACCCCCACATCGACAAAGGCGCCGAAGGCCGTAATGTTGGTAACTATGCCGGGCAGCTCCATACCCGACTGCAAGTCGTCAATGGTAAACACATCGGAGGCAAATTCAAATACCTTGGCTACGGAGCGCGGGTCGCGGCCGGGCTTGGCTAACTCTGCCATAATATCCGTCAGGGTTGGCATGCCCGCCTTTTCCGAGACGTAAGCTTCGAGGTTTATTTTCTTGCGCACTTCTTCGGATACCAGCAAATCGGCTAAGGGGTGTTGTATATCCTTAGCCATCTGCGCTACCAAGGCATAGCGTTCGGGGTGCACGGCGCTGTTATCAAGCGGATTTAAGGCATCGGGGATACGCAGGAAGCCTGCGCACTGCTCAAAAGCCTTATCGCCCAAGCGTTTTACCTTGTGTAATTCGGCGCGTGAAGTAAAGGCGCCATGTTCTTTGCGGTAGTCAACAATGTTCTGCGCCAACGCAGGCCCCAGTCCCGACACGTAGGTAAGCAAATGCTTGCTGGCGGTATTCAGGTTCACGCCCACCTTGTTCACACAGCTTTCCACTACGGTATCCAAGCCTTCTTTCAGGCGCTTCTGGTCAACATCGTGCTGATATTGCCCCACGCCTATAGCCTTGGGGTCAATTTTCACCAACTCCGCTAAAGGGTCCATGAGGCGGCGGCCTATAGACACCGCTCCGCGGACAGTAACATCATATTCCGGAAACTCTTCTCGGGCAATGGGCGAGGCAGAGTAAACAGAAGCGCCGTCTTCGCTCACCGCAAATACCTGCACGGTATGCGGAAAGGCTATGCGTTTGATAAAATCTTCGGTCTCGCGGCCGGCAGTGCCGTTGCCAACAGCTATAGCTTCTATTTTATAGGATTCCACTAAGGTCGAAATCTTGCGCATGGCGCTGCTCCGCTCGTTTTGCGGCGGGTGCGGATAAATGGTCTCATTATGCAGGAGCTTGCCCTGCTCATCGAGGCACACTACTTTACAACCGGTACGAAATCCAGGGTCAATGGCTAATACCCGCTTTCGGCCTAAGGGAGAGGCTAAGAGCAACTGCCGTAAATTTTCGGCAAACACACGAATGGCTTCCGTGTCGGCCTGTTCTTTCTTCCAATGAATGGTTTCCGTCTCTAAGGAGGGGCACAACAAACGCTTGTAAGCATCGGCTACGGCTAAGCGAATTTGCTCCACCGACTGCGTTTTATCACTGACAAAACGTATTACTTTCCGCTCTACCAAAGGGACAGCAGTTTCTTCTTGCGGCTCTACTTTTACCGATAAGCACTCCTCTGCCTGTCCGCGCAGCACTGCGAGAAAGCGGTGTGAAGGAATTTTTTTCAGACTTTCGTTAAAACTGAAATAATCTTTGTATTTTTGACCTTCTTCTTCCTTGCCCTTGCTTACTTTCGCATACACTACCGCCTCGCGTTGGAACAGGTGACGCAAGGCATCTCTGACGGCGGCATTTTCACTTACCTGTTCGGCAATAATATCGCGGGCGCCGCCCAAGGCATCTTCTACGGTTTCCACCTTGTCGGACAGGAATTGTTCGGCAGCGGCATAGATGTCGGTCTTGTCCTGCTTCATGATTAATTCGGCCAGTGGCTCCAAGCCTTTTTCCTTGGCAATAGACGCCCGTGTACGGCGCTTGGGACGGTAAGGTAAATAAATATCTTCCAATTCCGATATTACTACGCAGGCCTCAATTTTCTCACGCAATTCATCTGTCATCTTCCCCTGTTCTTCAATTGATTTAAGGACGGTAGCCTTTCGGTCGTCCAATTCTTCATACACGCCCATTCGGTACTTGACTTCGGCAACCTGCACCTCGTCCATGCTGCCGGTAGCTTCTTTACGGTAACGGCTGATAAAAGGAATGGTGGCGCCTTCGGAGAAAAGCGCGACTGCATTTTCGACCTGCCACTCTTTCACCTGCAACGATTGGGCAATAAGGCTTAGATAACGTTTATTCATCTGAGAATTGTTGTAATAAATTTCGATACGAAGAAAATATTTTTGATTTGGAAACAAAACCTATATAAAGCCCCTTCTCGTCGATTACCGGAAGGTTCCAGACACCGGCGGATTCAAATTTATCCAATACCGACTGCATATTATCACCGCTGTGGACAAAGGCTTTCGGCATTTTCATCAGGCTGTCCACGGTAGTGGTATCATAGCGTTGCGTATCGAACATTACCTTGCGGACATCATCGAGCGCTACTACGCCTACCAATGCGCCTCCATGATTTAAGACAGGAAACAAATTACGGTGTGAAAGGGATATTACTTTCACCAGCTCGCCCAAGGAAGTATCGGGCGTTACGGAGATAAAGTCCTTCTCAACTAAGGCATCTAACTGCATAATGGTTAGCACAGCTTTATCTTTGTCATGGGTAATAAGGTCGCCGCTCAGGGCTAAACGTTTGGTGTAAATGGAATGTTTTTCGAAGCCGCGAATGGTAAAGAAAGAAGTAGCTGACACTAACATCAGTGGCATCAGCAGTCCGTAGCCGCCTGTGATTTCAGCGATAAGGAAGATAGCGGTCAGCGGAGCTGTCATCACCGCCGACATCATGCCGGCCATCCCTACCATGGCAAAATTCGCCTCCGGAACGGTATGAATCCCTGATACATTAATCAATCGCGCCACCAAAAAACCTACAATTCCGCCCATAAACAAAGTAGGTCCGAAGGTTCCGCCCACTCCTCCGCCGGCATTGGTAAAGGACATGGATAAGATTTTGAAAAAGAAAACAGCTATGAAGAACAATAATATAAACCATACATTTTCGGAAAAACCGCCATAAAGGGTAGTTCCAGCCGCAGCCATACAGTCGCCGTTCAATAAAGCCGACAACGCGCCGTAACCTTCGCCGTAAAGCGGAGGAAAGATAAAGATTAACAGGCCTAACCCAAGCGCGCATAAAAACCAACGGCGGAAGGGGTTAAGAATACGTTTTATCCTTTGTTCCACGGCTAAGGTCGCTCTTGTAAAGTACAAGGCTCCGAAGCCGCAAAAAATACCCAGCGCCAAATAATAAGGGAGGTTCCCTATATTAAAGGGGACTAAGGCCGTGCTAAACGATACCGTATTCCCCAGCATAAAATAAGAAACTGACGTAGCCGTAACCGACGATACCAACAAAGGAAGAATGGACGAAAGGGAAAGGTCGAGCATCAGGATTTCGAGGGTAAAGACTATTCCCGCTAAGGGGGCTTTAAAGATGCCCGCTACCGCTCCGGCAGCGCCGCAGCCCAACAGCAGGGTAATGCTTCGGTAATCAAGCTTGAAAAACTGCGCCAAGTTAGAACCTAAGGCCGCTCCGGTGTAAACAATGGGCGCTTCGGCTCCCACCGAGCCGCCCATTCCGATAGTTACCGAACTGGCGGCTATTGACGAATAGCAGTTATGCCGCTTGATTTTAGAATCCTTACGGCTGATGGCATGCAACACCTTTGTTACGCCATGACTGATATCATCTTTTACAACATATCTTACATATAACAAGGCGATTAACATTCCTATACCCGGATAAAGCAGGTAAAGCAAGCTATCGGCTGTAGTGTTAAACCAGCCGGTAAGCACCCATTGCACTAAATGGACGGCATGTTTAAGCAGCACTGCCGCCAATCCGCTGAGTAAACCTGTCGCAAAGGCCAATACAACAATCAATTGCCTGTAAGGCAGTCGCTTCAACCACAAAAAGCCATTCTGTATAAAAGTAAGCAATTTCGACATTTAGCGGGGCAAATATGGTGCGAATATAGGAAAAATTAACGAAAAATCATAAAAAAATAACAGGATATTCAAAAAATTACTATCTTTGATGTTGTTATACAATCATCTTCTACATACAATATTAAAATAACTAATTTCTCATGAAAAAACAGCTCAACTTCTTGTTTCTCGCAATCTTGGCAGTAATGGCTTTAGCCTCTTGCAAGAATTACGAAACGGTACCGAACGACCCGATGAATGTTCGAATGTACACACTTGACAACGGTTTGAAAGTGTATATGACCGTAAACCACGACGAACCACGCATACAGGCCTACGTGGCCGTGCGTGTAGGCGGTAAAAACGACCCCGCCGAAACCACAGGCTTATCGCACTATTTCGAGCATTTAATGTTTAAAGGAACCGATAAGTTCGGAACCAAGGACTATGAGGCCGAAAAAGTTCTTCTCGACCAAATTGAAGAATTGTTTGAAGCGTACCGCAATACCGCCGACCCCGATGAACGTACTGCTATTTACAAGCAAATAGACGACATTTCGCAGGAAGCATCGAAAATCGCTATTCCCAACGAATACGACAAGTTAATGTCGGCTATCGGTTCCGAAGGTACTAATGCTTTTACCAGCGACGACGTTACCGCTTACATCGAAAGTATTCCGAGCAACAGCCTCGAACTGTGGGCGCAAATCCAAGCCGACCGCTTTGCAAATCCGGTGCTTCGTTTGTTCCATACCGAGTTGGAAACGGTGTATGAAGAAAAAAATATGTCACTTACCCAAGATGCATGGAAAGTATATGAAACAATGAGTGCAGCCTTATTCACCCACCACCCCTACGGCACGCAAACCGTAATAGGCACGCAGGAACATTTGAAAAATCCTTCTATCATCAATATCAAAAAACATTTTGACCACTATTATGTGGCAAGCAATATGGCTGTCATTCTGGCAGGAGATTTCGACCCCGACAAGGCGATTAAGGTGATTGAAAAATATTTCAGTAAGCTGCCCAAGGGTAATGTTGAACCGCTGAACATTAGTCCCGAGCCTGCAATTACCGCTCCTGTCGTAAAAGAAGTATGGGGCAACGAGGCTGAAAACATAGCTATTGGCTTCCGCTTTCCGGGATCAGCCTCCAAAGAAGCAGAAATTCTTCAGGTTATCGACTATCTCTTGAATAATGGCAAAGCTGGCATCATAGATTTGAATATCAATCAAAAACAACTTGCTTTGAGCGCTAGCGCAGGTTTAAATGCTATGTCCGACTACTCCATATTCCAGCTTTCCGGCCGTCCTAAGGCAGGGCAAACGCTTGATGAGGTAAAAGACCTCTTATTGGCTCAAATTGACTCGTTGAAGCAAGGCGCTTTCCCCGACTGGCTGATTGAAGCTACCATCAATAATTTCAAATTGCGTGAAATTCAATATATGCAATACAACTATATTCGCGCTTATCTGATTCTTGACGCTTTTGTAACCCAGCAGCCATGGAAAGACGTAGTAACCAGCCTCGACCGTCAGTCAAAAATTACCAAGGAGGATATTGTAGCCTTTGCTAACGAGCATTTCGGCGACAACTATGCCGTTGTTTACAAACGCGAGGGCGAAGATAAGGATATTAAGAAAATAGACAAACCACAGATTACCCCTATCGCCGCTAACCGCGACGACGAGAGCGAATACCTGCAATTGGTAAGAGAAACTCAACGCGAACCCATTGAGCCGATGTTCATCGACTATGATAAAGACATAACCAAAGGAACAGTTAACAACAATATCCCTTTGCTTTACAAACAAAATACCGACAACGGACTCTTTGATTTAATCTATGTGTTCGATATGGGTAATGACAACGACAAGGCTCTGGGTACCGCTTTCTCCTACCTGAACTATCTCGGCACTTCACAACTTACGCCGGAGGAAATCAAGAGCGAGTTTTACAAAATTGCCTGCTCTTACTATGTTAATTCCACTGCCGAGCGCGTATATGTACAAATTACTGGTTTAGACGAGAATTTTGAGGCCGCCCTTACTTTAATAGAAGAGTTGCTTTCCGACGCCCAAGTAAACCAAACTGCCTTTGATAACCTGATTTCAGACATCAACAAACGCCGCGCAGATGCTAAATTAAATCAACGCAGCATTTTTAATATGTTGTCACAATACGCTATGTGGGGACCAAAGTCATCGGCCACCAACATATTGAGCGCTGCCGAACTGAAAGCCCTCCAACCCGAAGCGCTGACCGACCGAATCAGGGATTTATTAAATTTCGAACACTATATGCTGTATTTCGGTCCTAAAACCCTTGAACAAGTTAGCGGCATTTTGGCAGAACAGCACAAGGCTCCTACCGAATTGAAAGCATTACCAGCTCCTGTTAATTATCAACAGGCCGAAACCAAAGACAATAAGGTATTCTTTACCCATTACAACGCCAAACAAATATATATGGGCATGTACGCCAAGGGCGAACCCTTCCAACATTCGGTAGAACCTGTCCGCCGCATGTATAACGAATATTTCGGCGGCAATATGAGTTCTATCGTATTTCAGGAAATGCGCGAAGCCCGCGGCTTAGCCTACTCTGCTTCCGCAGGATACCGCGGGGCGAGCAAGCCTGAATATAACTACAGTATCTTTACTTTTATCGCTACGCAAGATGATAAGATGACTGAGGCGGTTGAGGCATTCAAAGATATTCTCAACGATATGCCGGAATCGGAAAAATCCTTTGACCTTGCCAAAGAATCATTGATAAGTTCTATCCGCGTTGAACGTATATTGCGCTCCAATATTCTGTGGGATTATGTAAATGCCAAAAAATTCGGCTATACTCAAGATCCGCGTAAAACGATTTTCGAACAGGCGCCCAACTTCAGTTTTGCAGACGTTAAAGCTTTTCAGGAACAATACGTTAAGGGACATGCTTACAACTATTACATCTTAGGCGATAGAAATGAGTTAGATTTCAATGCTATGCGGAAATTCGGCGCTGTAAAGGAATTGACATTGGAAGAGGTGTTTGGGTATTAACGTCATTGCAGATTGCTTCGCCGTCATTGCGAGCCGCCTTAGCGGCGAAGCAATCAATGTTTTACATTTTATGCTATGAATTTTGGAGAGAAACTCATCGAACAATTCCGCAGCTCTTTAGACCAGCACTCGCAGGAGGCCCTGCGTAAGTCAGTCAACAGCATTGTCGAAGCCAAGCGGCGCGGCGGCAAGGTTATGGTGGTTACCGGCAGCGGCCCCAATATCCACGAAGGCGTTACCACCCTGATTGCCGAGTTAATCCACAAAGGCGTCATAGACGCCGTATCGACCAGTTCGGCCGTAGTGTCGCACGAAATGGGCGGTTCGCTTGACCGCGTATTCCGCGTGAACGCCGAAGCGCTGGGTATGGATATGCAATATATGCCCCGCGGCGATTTATTTGAAATTTCGGTGATGAATGAGGAATTATTGTCCGAAATTAAAAAAGAAATGATTATTGATGAAGAATTGATGCGAAAGGCAACTGCGCTTCCTGTACACAGCAATATCATCAAAGCAGCAGGCAATATGGCCTACCCGATGGGGCTGCGCGGCGAGTTGATTGCCGGTGAAATTCTGCAACTCGCCCGACTTTACGGTATGTCTTTCGAGCAGGTTGCAGGCTTCGGTTGCGACCGTATGACGATGATAGGCGCCTGTGCCGAAAAAGGCTTTCCCCTGTTAGTTACTATCCCGCAGCTGATTGGCGGCGGAGCTATAGGCATGGCCATAGGCGACAGCCTTCCCGTGTCGGGACGCTCTATGCAACTGTCGCGCATGTTAGCCCAAAGCGATGTGATTATAGAATCGGCTGTGGCGCTTACGCAGGAGATACACGACGGTCCCTTTGAATGTTATACCGGCCACGGTATTTGGGCATGGTGGCAAGGGCAGCAAACCTACAGTCTGAAAGGTAAAACGCTGGTGCGTTTCGACCTTGATGAAAATCTTCGTAAAGCCACTGAAATGGAAAAAACCGTACAGGAGGCTATTGACAAAGGCTTGCCTAAAACCAAAGTCGCCAAGATACCTTTCCGCATGGAAATGTCGGCCTTTGCGCGGCATGAGGGCAGTTTACCCGTGATTGGCGACATCGGCAAAATATGGCCTGTAATGGCGCACGACGTCTGTTGCGCCTTAGGCCTCAAGTTAGATTTCCTCAGCGCCTCGCAGGATACGCCCGAGGGGCAGGCCATGCGCGACTGGATTGTTGACAACGTCAAGCCGCTCAACAGGGAGAAGATGGTTCAAGGTTTAAAGTTATGAATGATGGTTGCTGAGACGGAGTGCGCGCCGTCTTTACTTTCATATCATACCGGTGTACCACTCATACACCCTCTTGATGCCTTCTTCGAGCGAGGTGGCATGTTTCCAGCCTAAGGAGTGAAGTTTAGATACGTCCAAGAGTTTGCGCGGCGTGCCGTCGGGTTTGGTGGTATCATTGATAATTGCGCCCTCGAAACCAACTATTTTTTTAACAAGCACCGCTAATTCTCGTATTTCAATCTCTTCGCCGCAACCTACGTTTATATGTTCTTCGCCGTTATAGCACTGCATCAGGAACAGGCAAGCATCTGCCAGATCGTCAACGTACAAAAACTCCCTGAGCGGCATGCCGCTTCCCCATATTACTACCTCCTGCGCATTGGATAGTTTAGCCTCATGAAACTTGCGGATAAGCGCAGGTAAAACATGGGAATTTTGAAGGTCGAAATTATCGTTAATGCCGTAGAGATTGGCAGGCATCACTGAAATAAAATTACAGCCATACTCGCGGCGATAAAACCTGCATAATTCAACTCCCGCAATCTTGGCGATGGCGTATGCTTCATTGGTGCTTTCCAAAGGCCCGCTCAGCAAATATTCTTCTTTGATGGGTTGCGGCGCCATCTTCGGATAAATGCAGGAACTACCCAGAAACAACAATTTTTTGACATTTTTTTGACGCGCCGCTTCAATAATATTGCATTCAATCATCAGATTGTTGTAGATGAACTGTGCAGGGTAGATACTATTGGCGTGAATGCCGCCCACCTTCGCTGCAGCCAAAAATACATAGTCCGGTTGTTCTTTGGAAAAAAAATCATTAACCGCCTGTTGATTGCACAGGTCAAGTTCTTCAATGCTTTTGGATATAATGTTGGTAAATCCTTTAGCCTGTAAACTGCGGATAATGGCGGAACCCACCATGCCGCTGCCGCCGGCCACATATATTTTGTCGGTTGTATTCATTCTTTAGTACCTTATCCTTGAATTTTTGACTTTCTCAACATATTCGTAATCGAAGTGTACCATGCGTTTCACCAATTCCGAAAAAGGCGTTTGCGTAGGATTCCAATTCAGCAATGTTTTAGCTTTTGCAGGATTGCCCAGCAACTGCTCCACTTCGGCAGGGCGAAAGTACCTTGGGTCAATCTCCACCAGCACCTTGCCGGTTGTTTTGCAAAGCCCTTTTTCATCAACGCCTGAGCCTTGCCATTCGAGTTCTATTCCTGCTTCTCTAAAGGCTAAGGTGCAAAATTCGCGGACGCTGTGCATCTCTCCTGTAGCAATTACAAAGTCTTCGGGTGTGTGGTGCTGCAACATGAGCCACATACATTGTACATAATCTTTGGCATAACCCCAGTCGCGTTGAGCATTGAGGTTGCCAAGATACAACTTTTTCTGATACCCGCGAGCTATACGTGCTGCCGCTAATGTTATTTTACGGGAAACAAAGGTTTCGCCGCGGCGTTCGCTTTCATGGTTAAACAAAATGCCGTTCACCGCAAACATTCCGTAAGCCTCGCGATAATTTTTCGTAATCCAGAAAGCATAGAGTTTGGCCACTCCATAAGGCGAACGCGGGTAAAAAGGCGTAGTTTCGCTTTGCGGCGTTTCCTGTACCAATCCGAAAAGTTCGGAAGAAGAGGCCTGATAGATTTTGGTAGTTTTTTCCAATCCGCAAATACGGATAGCTTCCAAGAGTCGTAAAGTACCAATACCGTCGGTTTCGGCAGTATATTCGGGCACTTCAAAAGAAACCTTAACGTGCGATTGAGCGGCTAAATTATACACCTCGTCGGGCTTGATTGTTTGTATCAGGCGAATCAGGTTCGATGAATCGGTCATATCGCCGTAATGCAATTGCACTTTACGGTTCTTATGCATGTCTTCAATCAAATCATCGATATACAGGTGTTCTATTTTTTGTGTATTGAAGGTCGAACTTCGGCGAATAATACCATGGACTTTATAGCCTTTTTCAAGCAAAAATTCAGCTAAATAAGAACCGTCTTGTCCATTGATACCGGTGATGAGCGCTGTTTTCATATAATCTATGAATTATGTTTTTTGTTTTTCTTTGAAATAGGCGATGGTTTTTTTCAATCCTTCTTCGAGTTGGATTTTCGGCTCCCAGTCCTTGAGCATTTTTTTAGCCAAACTAATGTTCGGTCGGCGCTGCTTAGGGTCATCGGAAGGAAGCGGAAGAAAAGTGATTTTAGAGCTTGAGCGGGTTAGCTGAATGATTTTTTCTGCTAATTCCAGCATGGTAAATTCATGAGGATTTCCAATATTTACAGGGCCAATAAAGGATTTAGGCGTATTCATCATACGCATCATTCCTTCCACCAAATCATCAACATACTGGAAACTGCGGGTTTGCTTACCATCACCGTAAATAGTAAGGTCTTTATTTTGCAATGCCTGCACAATGAAATTAGATACTACGCGCCCGTCCTGCGGGTGCATGCGCGGCCCGTAAGTATTAAAAATACGGACGATTTTTATGTCAACCTCATTTTGGCGATGGTAGTCCATAAACAGCGTTTCGGCGCAGCGTTTGCCTTCATCATAACAGGAACGTATGCCGATAGGATTCACGTTGCCCCAGTAACTTTCGTGCTGCGGGTGTACGGCAGGATCGCCGTACACCTCGCTGGTGGAGGCTTGCAGGATAGTCGCCTTTGTTCGTTTAGCCAAACCCAGCATATTAATTGCCCCCATTATCGAAGTTTTAATGGTTTTGATAGCATTATACTGGTAATGCACAGGCGAGGCGGGGCAGGCTAAATTGTATATTTCATCAACTTCCGCCATAAAGGGGTTGATGACATCGTGGCGCACCAATTCAAAGCGGGGATTATTGATCAAATGGACAATGTTGTCGCGGCTGCCTGTAAAATAGTTGTCAAGGCAAATCACCTCATTATTTTCGTTCAATAGCCGCTCGCACAAATGCGAACCGATAAACCCGGCTCCGCCGGTAACGAGAATACGTTTCATCTTATTAAATTTTCATTCCTGATAATCAGTAATTTTTCCGACAGGGTCAATTGATATGGTTTTTATTCTGTTAGACTCTTTAAAAGTACATATTAGCGAATTTTTTTGCCGTGTTTTCACTAAGTCTTCAAAACTAATTGGCAAAAAGTCTATTACTTTTTCAAAATTCAGGTCAACTGTAAATAAAATACCATTCCAAAAACAATCTTCAGCATCACAGCTGCCTGAGCATATATAATCCATAAGCAAAATATCTTTGTTTACCCCTACCGTATCTATCAACAGCAAGGATTGAGCATAGCCCAACCAGTACATATCTTCTTCGGCGTTCTCAATATTATTTCTATCCACTAAAAGATAACCAATATTTCTGCGAAATAAAGCGGTTGAAGGATATATTTGCGAATATCCTTTGGCCTGATAACTATCGTCCCTTTTTCCCTCTCTCAGTAATTGCACCATTTTGTTTTTCAACATTTCATTTGTTAGTGCCATATTTTTTCTTTCGTAAAATAAGAGACTGTCAAGAATTTGTTGTTCTTCATTACTGAAAACGATGCTATCTACAGCAGTATGAAAAGGATTATACCAGCTTTTTTGCGAAAAATAATTATTTAAACTTTGATCCTCAAAAATATATCCTTTTCTTGCAAAAAATTCATTGCGTAATAATCTTAATTCCGGGCTTAACATATTCTGAAAATATTCGGATAATAATACAACAAGCTCAGGAGAATCGTCAGATAAATATTGCTCAATTTCTCTATAAGTTATAACTCTTGAGGGATATATCAAATCAATTTTTTTCTGCGTATCCTCCTGCTTACATGTATTTGAAGTGCATTCCTTTTCATCGGATTTTTCCTTTACTTTTTGCTTCCCTGTGTTTTCACAATTATAAAGAAAAACACAGGATACTATTACTGTAAATGTAATTATTTTTTTCATATTATTATCTTTTAAACGCCTAATCCATAATAAACAAAGCCTGCATTTTTCAGTTCTTCCGAATCGTAGATATTACGTCCGTCGAAAATTATCGGTGTTTTCATTTTGCCATGTATGCTTGCCCAATCAGGTAGTCTGAACTCTTTCCATTCGGTAACCAAGAGGATAGCATCGGCAGCTTCGGCGGCAGCATAAATATTTTCACAAAAATTAATTTTATCGCCCAAAATTCGTTGAGCTTCGTGCATGGCTATCGGGTCATAAGCATAAATGCTACAGCCTGCCGACAGCAATTTTTCAATGATTAGCAGCGAAGGAGCTTCACGCATATCATCGGTTTGAGGCTTGAATGACAATCCCCAAATGGCGATACGTTTTCCATGCAGATCGCCGTTGAAATGTTTGTAGAGTTTACGATAGAGTATGGTTTTTTGGTCTTCGTTCACCTCTTCTACGGCTTGCAGCACCCGCATATCGTAGTTATGCTCTGCAGCTGTTTGGATAAGGGCTTTCACATCTTTTGGAAAACATGAACCACCGTAGCCACAGCCTGAGTAAAGGAACTTAGCGCCTATGCGCGGGTCGCTGCCTATACCTTTACGCACTTCATGTACATTAGCGCCAAGCCGTTCACATAAGTTGGCAATGTCGTTCATAAAACTGATGCGTGTGGCCAGCATGGCATTGGCGGCATATTTGGTCATTTCTGCCGAGGCAATATCCATAAAAATTACCGGATGTCCGTTTAATGTGAAAGGCTTGTATAACTGTTCCATAATAGAACGGGCTTTATCACTGTCCACGCCAACTACAATACGATCGGGGCGCATGAAGTCGTCCACAGCCGCTCCTTCTTTTAAAAATTCGGGATTGGAAGCAACATCAAAAGGAATATCAAGGCCTCTTTTGTTGAGTTCTTCCTGTATGACGGTACGCACTTTCTCGGCAGTACCCACCGGAACAGTACTCTTAGTTACAAACAATACATAATCTTGCATCAACTGCCCTACTGTGCGGGCTACTTCAAGCACATATTGGAGGTCGGCGCTGCCGTTTTCATCGGGAGGCGTACCAACAGCGCTAAATACAACATCGGTGTCGTTAATGCAAACCTTCATATCGGTGTAAAAGTGCAGCCTGTCGGCTTTTACATTCTTATGAACCAATGTATCCAAATCAGGTTCGTAAATAGGAATAATTCCCTGTTTAAGGTTATCTATTTTCCGTTTATCAATGTCGATACAGTTTACGTTAATGCCCATTTCTGCAAAGCATGTGCCGGTTACCAATCCGACATAACCGGTGCCAACGATAGTTATTTTCATCATAAGAATATTGTTTTTTTATTGGTTTATATACATTCTTTCGTAATACTTTTGGTAGTCTCCTGAGGTTACATTGTCCAGCCAGTCCTGATTATCGAGATACCAACGAATGGTTTTTTCGATACCTTCTTCAAATTGCAGCGATGGCGACCAGCCCAATTCTTCATGCAGTTTAGTGGAGTCAATGGCGTAGCGCAGGTCGTGTCCGGCACGGTCGGCAACATAGGTTATCAATTGTTCAGAGGCGCCTTCCGTTCGGTCAAGCAAGCGGTCGGCTACCTTTATCATTACACGTATGAGGTCTATATTTTTCCACTCGTTGAAGCCTCCGATGTTGTAAGTATCGCCGATTTTTCCTTTATGGAAGATAAGGTCAATAGCGCGGGCGTGGTCTTCCACATAAAGCCAGTCGCGCACATTCTCACCCTTGCCATACACCGGCAAGGGCTTGTTATGTCGGATATTATTAATGAATAAAGGTATCAACTTTTCGGGAAACTGATAGGGGCCGTAGTTGTTGGAACAATTACTGATAATAACAGGCAGTTTGTAGGTGTTGTGAAAGGCGCGCACAAAATGGTCAGAAGCCGCCTTGGAGGCCGAATAGGGCGACTTAGGGTCGTAAGGCGTAGTTTCCAAAAAGAAGCCGCCGTGGTCTAAGGAACCGTACACCTCATCGGTTGATACGTGGTAAAACAGCTTTCCGTTCATGTCGTTTTTCCAATATTCCTTGGCTGCTTGCAAGAGCGTCAGCGTGCCTATCACATTCGTCTTAGCAAAAACAAAGGGGTCGGTAATAGAACGGTCAACATGCGATTCGGCTGCCAAGTGGATAACACCGTTGATTTGGTATTCTGCAAATATTTGCTGCATCTTTTCATAATCACAAATGTCGGCTTTTACAAAGCGGTAATTCGGCATGTTTTCCACATCTTTCAGGTTGGCTAAATTTCCGGCATAAGTAAGCTTGTCGATATTCACAATAAGCGTATCGGGATATTTGTTGACCAAGAGGCGTATAAGATGAGAGCCGATAAAACCCGCTCCGCCGGTTACTAAGATCTTTGTTTTGTTGTTCATTATTGATTTGCTTATTTGGTTATTTGATGCAGATTGTTGTTCTTCTCCCGTCATTGCGAGGTACGAAGCAATCTATCTTTATCTATCTTCATCTATTTTCATCTATTTTCATCTATCTTCATCTATTTTCTACTTTATATTTCATCTTAAATTTCTACGTCTTTCAACAGTGGAGCTATCTTATCTTTTTCCGAGAGTATTATTTGCGCGGCAGGGATTCCCCAGTCTATACCGATTGACGGATCATTATACAAAATGCTCCGCTCGGCCTGAGGCGCATAAATATTATCTACCTTATAAGCGAACACCGCTTCGGGACTCAGTACTAAAAAGCCGTGCGCCATGCCTTGCGGAACAAAAAGCTGGCGCTTATTATCGGCGCTGAGTTCCACCGCAACATACTGTCCAAAAGTGGGTGATTTTTTGCGAATATCCACCACCACATCAAGCACTGTGCCTGCTATAGCGCGTACCAACTTACTTTGAGCGAAAGGCGGCAACTGATAGTGCAAGCCGCGCAATACTCCGAAAGTGGATTTGGATTCGTTGTCCTGAATAAAATTTATTTTTCCGATATGCGCTTCAAAGGCCGATTGCTTGTAGGATTCCATAAAATACCCGCGATCATCGCTATGCACCTTAGGATCTATAAGCCAGACGCCTTTGATTTTTGTTTCGGTGAATGTCATATTTATGAGTTGAAAGTTGTAAAGTTATAAAGTTAGTTGTTGAGTTTTATTTACATAGTTCTAACAAGTACATGCCGTAGTCCGTTTTGTTCAGGCTTTCGCCAAGGGCTTGCAGTTGTTGGGTAGAAATCCATCTGTTGCGCCAAGCTATTTCTTCAATGCAGGAAATATAGAAGCCCTGTCGTTTTTGTATGGTTTCTACAAAATTCGAAGCATCAAGCATACTGTCGGCATTGCCGGTGTCGAGCCAGGCGAAGCCGCGTCCAAACAAGGCTACTTTTAGCGATTGTTCTTCTAAATAAAGCCTGTTGAGGTCGGTAATTTCCAATTCTCCGCGCGTAGAAGGCTTGAGGCTGCGCGCTTTTTGACAAACCGTGTTATCATAAAAATATAGGCCGGGCACGGCATAATTCGACTTTGGTTCTGCGGGTTTTTCTTCCAATGACACTACTTTGCCTGCAGCGTCAAATTCCACTACGCCATAAGCGCGAGGGTCTTTTACAAAGTAACCGAAAATACAGGCGCCGCATTTGGCAACGCTTTCAGATGCTTCTTTGAGCATGGAAGAAAAGCCCTGACCGTAAAAAATATTATCGCCCAATACCAAGGCGGCGTCCTCTCCATTGAGGAATTTTTCACCTAAGATGAAAGCCTCTGCTAAACCGTTCGGTTTTCCCTGAATGATGTATTCAAATTTCATGCCTAATTGCTCGCCGCCGCATAGGAGTTCGCGAAACATGGGCAGGTCGCGCGGAGTGGATATCACCAGCACCTCGCGGATACCCGCCAGCATAAGCGTTGATAAGGGATAATAAATCATTGGCTTATCATAAATCGGCATAATTTGTTTTGAAATTGCCTTCGATAAAGGAAACAAGCGGGTAGCGCTGCCTCCGGCTAAAATAATTCCTTTCATTCCGTTATAATTCATTAAATCTAACCTTCAAAGTTAAGAAAAAAAAGGAATTAAACAAAAAAATCTTCGGAAAATCGAAGATTTTTGGGTGGATGATGGGATTCGAACCCACGACACCCGGAACCACAATCCGGCGCTCTAACCTACTGAGCTACACCCACCATATAAGATAAATTCCCATCATTTGGGCTTGCAAAGATAAAACAAAAAAATAAAAATGACAAAAAAATAAAAATTAAATTGCTACATTTGCCCTTTAAATTGTTTCAACCCTATATGTATGAGAAAAAGGAAAATTCAACTTTATGTAGCTACTGCAATTATTGGTGCAGTCTTAATTATTTGGTTATTAGCTTCTTCAGGGAGCGACAATAGAGAGCAAACTACCAAAGCTAAACGTGGCCCTTTTGAAATTGTGGTAACCACCACAGGCGAATTGGAAGCGCAAAGTATGGAACGGATTGAAGGTCCGGCTGCTATGCGCGATCGTAATGTCCGCTTAGGTGATGTGAAGATCTTAGACATGGTACCGGAAGGGACTGTAGTTGAAGAAGGTGATTATGTAGCGACCCTTGACCCTTCGGCTGGTGACACTCGGCTTAAAGATGTTCAAGATGAATTAGAACGCTTAGAAGCCCAATATGAACGTACGCTTTTAGATACTTCATTGAATCTTAGAGGTATAAGAAACAATTTGGTAAACCTTAAATTTGATTTGGAAGAAAAGGAGATAGCCGTAGAACAATCAATTTATGAACCTCCCGCAACACAACGTCAGGCCCAAAATAATTTAGAGCGGGCTCAGCGAGCTTATGATCAAGAGGTTAGAAACTATACTCTCAAAGAAGATCAAGCTATTGCGCAGGTAAAAGATGTACAGATTAATCTCTTCCGTAAGCGTCGTGAGTTGGAAGAAATGGAAAATGTATTGCAGCAATTTGTCATAAGAGCGCCCAAATCGGGAATGGTGATCTATTATCGCGACTGGAGCGGCGGAAAGCGTAAGGTAGGTTCAACCATTAGCCCTTGGGACCTTACTGTGGCGACCCTGCCCGACTTGTCGGTGATGCAATCAAAGACTTATATAAACGAAATAGACATCAGTAAAATAAAGAAAGACCAACAAGTGCGTGTAGGAATTGACGCTTTCCCCGATAAAAGCTACACAGGCGTAGTTACTGAAGTGTCGAATATAGGCGAACAACTGAAAAATACTGATGCCAAGGTTTTTGAAGTAGTGGTGAGGGTCAACGAGAGCGATCCTATCCTCCGCCCTGCCATGACCACCTCCAATCAAATCATAACAACTACTTTTGCCGACACCTTATTTATTCCCATAGAAGCTTTGTTTGGTTCCGATACGCTGCTCTATGTTTACCGTACAAATGGAACACGGCAGGTGGTAGTACCCGGAGATATGAACGAAAATTTTGTAATTATTACTGCAGGATTAAAGGAGAGAGATGAATTGTTTCTGTCGCTGCCGGAAAAAAGCGAACAGTTTAAGCTGACGGGTACAGAATTAATCCCGATATTAAAAGAACGTGTTCGTCAGAAAGAGGAGGAAGAAACTACCCGTAAGGAGAAGGCTACAGAACAGCGTGAACGCCGTAACACTATGCGCAATGGTAAAAGGGCTAATTAACACCTACATGCACGATGTGCATATAGCCATTGAGTCAATTTTAAGCAACAAATTGAAATCAATGCTTACGGCTCTGGGCATCATTTTCGGAGTAGCTGCCGTAATCAGTATGTTGGCTATAGGAAATGGCGCTCAACAGGAGATTTTGGAGCAAATCAAAATGGTGGGCGTAAATAATATTATAATTACTCCGGCTCAGGATATTGGGACTGAAGAAGAGGCAGCAGAAGGGGAGATGCAATCGAAGAAATTTTCACCCGGATTAACCTTGGCTGATGCCGAAGCTATTCGAAATGTCCTTCCTCATGTGGAACGTATCAGTCCTGAAATTTCAATTAGTTCCTTTATTACCCAGTCGGGTATGCGTTACCCTGCCAAGCTATTGGGAGTCTCTACCGATTTTTTTGGTTTATACAGCCTTCCTTTGGAAAGCGGAACTTATTTTACTGAACAACAGAGTATAGAAGGCATGTCGGTCTGTGTTATCGGACATAATATTAAGGCTAAATTTTTTAATAATGTTGACCCTATAGGAAAATATGTAAAATTTGGCAGTATTTGGTTGCATGTAGTAGGCGTACTCACTAAAAGTACTGTAACTACTACCTCTTCGTTCGACAATGCCGGCGTGAATGTGTATAACGACAATGTGTTTATCCCTATAAAAACTATGCTTATGCGCTATCAAAACAGAGCTATAGCTAATACTAAGCAGTCGGAAGGCGCTTCTTCTATAAGGGTTTCAGGAGGACGTATAACAATGCTAAGCGCTTCATCTTCGGAAGAAGAAGGCAGAAAAAATTACCACCAGCTTGACAGAATTATTGTGCAGGTAAAAGAAACCGAAGACCTTAATTCAACTACGGAAGTATTAGGACGCATGATGCTTCGCCGCCACCAAGGCGTTAAGGATTATGAAATTACCGTTCCTGAATTACTGCTTAAACAGCAGCAGCGTACCAAAGACATATTTAATATTGTGTTAGGAGCAATTGCCGGAATTTCTTTGTTAGTGGGCGGCATTGGTATTATGAATATTATGTTTGCTTCGGTGATGGAGCGTATTAAAGAAATAGGTACGCGGTTAGCCATCGGCGCAAAAAAGCAGGACATCATCGCACAGTTTTTATCTGAGGCTATCCTTATCAGCGTTACCGGAGGAGCTATAGGCGTGTTGTTGGGAGTAGGATTGTCGCTGATTATTGAATATTCTTTTGGCATTAAAACAATTATTTCCGTAGTCTCAGTGTTGATTGCCTTCGGTGTTTCGGCCGCTGTCGGAATTATTTTCGGATATGCTCCTGCCAAACGCGCCGCCGAACGCGACCCCATAGAATCGCTGAGATACGAATAAGAATGAATAATGAAAGGTAAGGAGGAAAATAGATGAAGATAGAAGAAGATAGATAAAAATAGATGAAGATGAAAGATTGCTTCGTACCTCGCAATGACAAACAAATCAACAATCATAACTCATAATTCATAACTCATAAATAATAGACATATATATGCGTACTGCTTACCGCCTACTGCTTACCGCCTGCTGCCTGCTGCCTGCTGCTTACTGCCTTGCGCAACAAGGAAAATTTGAATACACCCTCACGCTGGAAGAGGTGATCGACTTGGCACAAGACCAGTCCTTAGATGCCATTCGCACAAAAAATACCTTCTTGGCCAACTATTGGCAATATGTAAGCTATAAGGCTAATTATTTACCCAGTTTAAGCCTTTCGGGTTCGCTGCCCGATTTTACCAAACAATATACGGCAGTGGCCGGAAAGGATAGTACGGGAGCCGCCGTTACAGAATATCTATCCGAATTTTCCAACCGTATTTCCGGAACTTTGGCCATTGAGCAAAACCTGCCCACCGGAGGACGCATCTCTGTATATTCCTCTTTAGAAATGTATGACCAATATGAAAATAATCTTTCCAACCGCGTAGCGCGCAGTTTTCGTTCCATACCTGTCAATATCAGTTACACCCAATCGTTTTTCGGAGTCAATAATTATAAATGGGATCGTAAAATCGAACCGCTGAAATACGAGGAGGCCAAGCGGTCATACTTGCGGCAAATGGAAGAAGTTTCGATTCGGGCTATCCGCTATTTCTTTGATTATGCAGGTGCCGTGCAAAACTTGGCTATTGCAGAATTTAATTACGCCAACAATGATACCCTGTATAAAATAGCACGCGGCCGTTACAATATAGGAACTATAGGTGAAAATGATTTATTGCAGTCGGAATTGAACTTTATGGACGCCAGTTCTACGCTCAATGAAGCGCAATTGACCAAAGAGTCCACAGCCAACAGGCTGCGCTCATTTCTCGGATTTAATGAATTGGCCACCGTTGAAATTACTATTCCGACTGCCGTTCCGCGTGTTTTGCTTGACTTGGAGAAGGTATTGCTTTGGGCAAGAAAGAATAATCCCGATTTATTGGCCTACCAACGCCAACTGCTTGAAGTCGAAAAACGGGTAGCGGAAGAAACCGCTGCGAACGGATTTCAGGCCAACCTGAGCGTTACTTTCGGATTAAATCAAAGGGCTAATACCTTGGAAGATGCTTATAAAAGCCCTAACGATATGGAAAATGTAAGGATTACTTTGGGTATTCCCATACTTGACTGGGGCCGTGGAAGAGGCCGAGTACGTACAGCTAAATCGAATCAAGAGGTGGTAAAGAATCAGGTAGAACAGGCCTACGTTGATTTTGAGCAAGATGTACTATTGAAAGTACGGCAGTTCAATATGCAGGATACGCAATTCCATATAGCCGCCAAGAGCGACACCATTGCTCAAAAACGCTACGAGGTCTCCAAACAGCGCTTTCTGATTGATAAAATTACCATTACCGACATGAATAATGCGCAGATGGACCGCGACCGCTCGCAGCAAAATTACGTCAACGCCCTGCGGAATTATTGGAATTTCTATTACACCATTCGCCAACTGTCGTTATATGATTACATTAACGATAAATCCTTAGATGCCGACTTCGATTTGTTGGTGAAGTAGGGGAAAATAGTTGAGCATTAAAAGTAAAGCGGATTAGGCAGGATATACGGCTATTGTCATGTTGGCTGCAAGTGTGGACAAGACAGTGCGTAAAGCAAAGTTTGACAAGCTTTCATCTATAAATCCGATTTCTGTTCAGCATTTGATGATAGTTTCGGGCGTTCTGGTTATGCTGCGCCAATGTTTTGGCAAAATCGTGATAGCCGCTTAAATCGGGTTTGGCGCAGAAGTAGAGATAATCGTGCTGTTCATAGTTCAACACGGCATCAATAGCCGCCGCCGAGGGTACGCAAATAGGGCCTGGAGGCAGTCCTGTATATTTGTAGGTATTATAAGGAGAATCAATAAGTTTATGCCGGTTGAGTATCCGCCGAAGGGTAAAATCACCTGCGGCAAATTTCAAAGTAGGGTCGGCGTCTAAGGTCATTTTTTTCTTCAGACGATTCATATAAACACCGGCAATGCGCGGCATCTCATCATTTTTCAGGATTTCTTCATACACAATAGCAGCCAACACCGTTACTTCTTGCAGGGACAGGCCCAATGTTTCGGCTTTATTTTTCCGTTTACCCGTCCAAAAGTTATCATATTCCCGCTTCATGCGTTTCAGCAAGGCTTCCGGCGCAGTATTCCAATATACTTCGTAAGTATTCGGAATAAACATGCCCATGATAGTTGCCGGAGTAAAGCCATACTCGCTTGCAACAGTAGGATCGTTCAGGGTAAACGCTATGATAGCCGAGTCGGCTTCTACGTAGCGCGACATCAAAAAAGCCAAGCGTTCATTAGAGCGGATATTGCCCGACAAGGTCAGGCGCACAGGATCTTGCAAACCGCGAATCAGTTTATTCAACAAAGCGGTATTCGTCATGCCATCAGTAAGTTTATAACGCCCCGGACGTATAGAACTTGCATATTTTTTACTTTCAGCCGCTTTTATAAAACGGCTTTCCACTTTCAGCGCTTTAAGTTTACGAAGGCTGTCGAGCACCTGCTCCATAGTTGCTCCGGTGGGAATATACAGGTAGGTGGCAGCGCCTTCTACCTGCACATTAGGAGAATTGCGTAATAGGTAATACCTTAAGCCGATTGCTGCTATAATCAGCAATATTCCCAAGGCCAAATAGCTATGCCAAGTACGTAATCGTATGAAATACTTCTTCATAACGGTTTATTTGACTATCAAATTCACAAAGTTACAAAAAAAAATCTTACTTTTGTGAAAAATAATGAATGCCATGAAAACAGATATTACAACTATCTTATTGATTTTAGCCATCATATTTGCACTGCTGGCTGCATATTTCACTTTTTTTCGTTCTCAAAAGAAGCCGACAGCGGTTAATCTTCCGAAAAACGATTTTGACCCTCTTCGTTTGCAGGCTTACGAGCGGCTAATTATGCTGATGGAGCGCATTAGTCCCTCGGAATTAGTGATGCGTTATTCAGGACAGGGCGGCAGCGTGGGAGACTTACAATTAGCCTTACTCGGAGCTGTCAGGGCAGAGATAGAGCATAACTATACACAACAATTGTATGTGAGTAACGAGGCATGGAATTACGTAATTACCGCCCGCAACGAGGTCGGCGCCATAATAAATCAGGCCGCCGCAACACTGCAACCCGAAGAACCGGCTATAGCGCTGTCGAAAAAAATTATTGAATTGTCTGCCACCGAAACTTTCTCGTCCACAACAAGGGCTATTAAGGTCTTAAAAGCAGAAGCGCAGGCTATTATATTGCAAAAACAGGGATAAAATGCAACGTATAGCTTTCATAATGAATCCTGTTTCGGGAACAAAAAACAAAGATGCAGTACGGGCTTACATAGGAGAAATCTTTGGTTTGATGTCCAATTATGAACTTACGATGTACACTACTTCTTGTGTCGGCGACGGCTACAAGCAGGCGCTCTACTTTGCTAAGGAGGAATTTGACATTGTGGTGGCTGTCGGCGGCGACGGTACTGTTAATGAGGTCGCCCGCGGGCTTATGTACAGTAAAACCGCGCTGGGTATCATTCCCATGGGTTCGGGCAATGGACTGGCGCGCCATCTGCATATTCCCATGAAGTTCAAAACAGCGATAGAGGTACTCAAGGCCGGAAAAATGCAACTTATAGATGCCGGTGAAATTAACGGAAAAACCTTTTTTGTGACGGCAGGGGTAGGATTCGATGCCCTTATCGGTTATCTGTTTAATAAAAAAGGGAAACGGGGACTGTTCAATTATATCGGTTTATCCGCAAAAAAAATTATAGGCTATTCACCGCGTGAATACCGCATTGAAATTGACGGGCAGCGCTTCGACCGGAAGGCTTATCTGGTAACTTTTGCTAATGCCTCGCAGTGGGGCAACAATGTTTATATCGCTCCGCTGGCCCTTCTCAGCGACGGATGGTTAGATGTAGTTGTCATAAACAAGAAGGCCTACCTCAATGCGCCGGCTATATTTACCCGCTTATTTGCCAAATCGCTGCATAAGGCTTGGTCAGTGGAATCGTTCAAGGGTAAACACATCAAGGTTATCCGCGCTAAGGAGGAGTATGTGCATTTCGACGGCGAGTCGGCTATCATGGGCCGGGAAATTGAGGTTAAGATAAACCCTGCGGCCTTGAAAGTGATAGCGCCGCAGGGTTAATGAATAAGGTAATCCTATTTTTCAATTACTTCCTATACTTCATTCCTAAATTATAGAGCACGAATGACCACATATCGGCGGCTTCTTCTATGCTCTTGGAAACAGGCTTTCCGGCGCCGTGTCCTGCCATGGTTTCAATACGAATTAATACGGGATTTTCGCAGGCTTGCGCTTCCTGTATAGTAGCGGCATATTTAAACGAGTGCGCAGGAACTACACGGTCGTCATGGTCGGCTGTGGTAATCAGCGTAGCCGGGTAGCAAGCGCCTTGTTTGATATTGTGTAAGGGAGAATAGCCTAAGAGGTAATGAAATTGCTCTTCGTCATCGCTTGAGCCGTAGTCGCCTACCCAGCCCCAGCCAACAGTGAATTTGTGAAAACGAAGCATATCCATTACGCCTACTGCGGGCAACGCTACCTTAAAGAGTTCGGGACGCTGGTTTATGCAGGCGCCTACGAGTAAGCCGCCGTTAGAGCCGCCGCGTATAGCCAATTTCTCCGAAGAAGTATATTTTTGCTCAATTAAATACTCGGCTGCTGCGATGAAGTCGTCAAATACATTTTGTTTTTGCAGCTTAGTACCTGCCTTATGCCATGCTTCGCCAAACTCGCCGCCCCCGCGAATGTTCGCAACAGCATACACACCGCCCTGCTCCAAGAAAAAGAGGTTGCTGATGCTGAAACCGGGAGTCATACTGCTGTTAAATCCGCCATAACCGTAAAGCAAAGCAGGGTTGTTACTGTTTTTCTTCGTACCCTCCTTATAAACAATAAACATGGGGACTTGCGTACCGTCTTTACCGCTGTACCATACCTGTTCCGTTACATATTTCGATGGCGTAATGCTTAATTCCGTAGCTTTATACAATTTAGCTTCGGGCTCATTAATATCATTCATGCGGTAAATGCTCATCGGCGTACTGTAGGAAGTGAAGGCGTAAAACATTTCGTTCTCGTCTTTCTCGCCGCTTATCCCGCTGACAGTACCGATTTCGGGCAGTTTAATTTCCGTTTCAAATTTACCTGTACGGTCATAAATGTTTAATTTGGAATGGGCGTTATGCAGGTATCGCGCCACTAATTTGTCGCCCACCACCGTTACCGATTGTAATACGTCTGTTTCATTTTCGGGTATTACCGTTTCCCATTTCAAATCTTTGGCTAAGGGATTAATTTTCATCAAACAATAGCGGGGGGCATTATCGTTGGTAAGCACATACAATTCGTCTTCAAAATTCTCAATGACACCGTAATCCTTATCCATTTTCTCCACTATGGTACGGAATTTACTGCCGGACGTCCTCATATCCATTACAGCAAGCGAGTTTCCGCCTGTTCCTTCCGAGACTCTCAGCAGTAAATAGCGGCCGTCTTTGGTAATTCCTGCCGTGTTGTAGCGCAAAGGATTTTTCAGGTCTTCGTAAATCAATTTATCGTCCTTTTGTTGGGTACCCAATTTGTGGTAATAAATTCTGTTGCTTTCATTTTTAGAAGAAAGGGCGCTGCCTTTGGGTTCTTCGTAACAGCTATAATAGAAGCCGTTATCGTCCCAAGCAATGCCTGAGAATTTTACCCATTGGATCAAATCCGATAAATCATTGCCCTCAATGTCTTTCACGTGAATTTCTTTCCAGTCGGAGCCGCCTACCGAGGTAGTATAAGCCACATACTTATTATCGTTCGAAATGCTCAAGGAACCAACAGCAGTGGTGCCTTGCTCCGAGAGAGTGTTCGGATTTATAAATTCGCGTGGCTCGCCGTCCAAACCGTCCATGATGTAGAGGACAGATTGGTTTTGCAAACCGTCGTTCTTCCACATAAAGTACTTTTCGCCTGCTTTGAAAGGAACGCCCTGACGCGGGTAATTCCACATTTCGGTAAGTTTGTTTTTAATGTCGTCGCGATAAGGAATTTGTTCCAAATAACCAAAGGTTACTTTGTTTTGGGCTTCCACCCAGACAGCAGTTTCAGCCGAGCGGTCGTCTTCCAACCAGCGGTAGGGGTCGGCCACTTCCGTGCCAAAGTACAGATCGGTATGTTCAATTTTTTGTGTTTCCGGATAACTTACGGAAATTGATTTCGGTTGTTGGCTGCAATTAACGGCCAGCATTGGGATTAAGAGAATTGTTAGCTTTTTCATGGTTTATTTGTTTAAATAAGATTATTCAATGGCTTCTGCCACTACGTAGGTGCTGCCCCCTATAAAAATAATATCATCGGGGCAGGCATTACTTTTGGCTATTTTCAAGGCGTTGGACACTGTTTGGGTAATTTGCCCGCGCAGGCTGTATTCACCACAGCGTTTTGCCAGTTCGTGCGCATCAAGGGCCCGCGGAAGATCGGCCTGAGTAAAATAATAGTACGCATCGGCGGGAAGCAATGGCAAGACGCTGTCTAAGTTTTTTTCTTTAACCATTCCCAACACAAAATGCAAGCGTCGGCGGGGAAGGCTTTGCAGTTGAGCCATGCTTTCTTTCAGGCCATCTGCATTATGTCCCGTATCGCATATTATCAAGGGCTGTTGGGCAAGGATTTCCCAACGGCCTCTCAACCCTGTTTGCGAAACCACCTTAGCCAATCCCTGCTGCAGGGCTCTTTCTTCTATATCAAAAGGCTTTTGGTTATTGTCCATGCAATTTTTTAAAATATCTAAAGCGGCTAATACCGTTACTATATTTTTACGCTGGTAGCTGCCTTGTAAACCCAGCTGTAGGTTTAAGGTAAAAAGGCTGTCGAAAAGAGTAATGGTAAATGATTGGGAGTTATCGCTTAGTTGCACCGTATCAACCTTGGCATAATTATCAGCATACCGCAGTGGAGCATTAAGCGCCTTAGCCTTCGCTTCAAACACCGCCGATGTTTCATTTTGCCGTTCACCGATAAGCATAGGTGTTTCGGCTTTAATAATACCGGCTTTTTCAGCGGCAATGGCTGCTAAGGAATCTCCCAAATGTTCGGTATGGTCCATGCCTATATTAGTAATTATACTCAATATCGGCTGAATTACGTTAGTAGCGTCCAACCGACCGCCCATTCCTACTTCAATAATCGCAATATCAACGGCTTGACTGGCAAAATAAGACAAAGCCAGCGTAGCCGTCATTTCAAAAAAAGAGGATTGAAGTTCTTCTATTTTGGACTTATGTGTAAGCACAAAATCAACAACTTCCGCTTCAGCAATCATAGCTCCATTTACTTTTATGCGTTCGCGGAAGTCTTTTAGATGTGGAGAGGTAAAGAGCCCCACTTTATACCCCGCACTTTGCAACACTGAGGCTAATATATGTGATACAGAGCCTTTTCCGTTAGTTCCAGCCACGTGAATGGTTTTATATTGACGATGCGGGAAACCGAAATATTCGTCAAAGGCCTGAGCGGTGTGCAAGCCAGGCTTATAAGCTATGGCGCCTACCTTTTGGTAATTAGGCAATTTGCTGAACAAGAAGGCAGTAGCTTCGGAATATAAGAGTTCCTGAAGACTCATTGATAAGAATATTTTATACAAAAATAAGCATTTTTTGACAATTTTCAACCTTTTCGTAAAATATTTTCACCCGCTCCCTGTGGATATTTTTTTGCTTAAAATGAGTATAAATTAAAAGATAATTACTACCTTTACAAGATTATAAATTCAAACCTGATGAAAAAATATTTTTATTCGGCATTGGCAGTATTAGTTTTTACCATACAATATGCCTATGCAGTACCGGCCTATCCCGGCCCTGTTACTTTTACGCAACCAAACGGCGACACCCTTACAGTCATGATTAGAGGCGATGAGCGGATTCACTGGTATGAGTCAATTGATGAATATACCTTATTGCTTAACACTTCAGGTTATTTGACTTATGCACTATTAGATGAGGAGGGAAATTTACAGGCATCTGATCTTATTGCTGCTGATATTCAGCGAAGAAGCGTTGTCGCCCATTCTTTTTTAAGCAAGGTTGAAAAAAAACTGTTTTACAGCGATATGCAGAAACAACTCATGCTAAAGATTTGGCAAATTGAAGATAGAGCGGGAACAATGAGTGAAAGAGCTGTAACCGGAACGTATAAAATACTATGCGCTCTTGTGCAATTTCCGGAAAAATCCATGATAAAAACCATAAGCCAATTTGATGCTTTACTGAATCAATTGGGCTATACTGGAAACGGCACCGGAAGCGTTCGTGATTACTTTAAAGAAACATCTTACAATCAGTTTGATTTGGAAATAACTGTGTGCGGCATTTATACAGCTCCAAACAGCGAAATCTACTATGCAGGCCCTCCGGGAGATGGAACAGCAAGATGCCCTGAACTTGCAAGATGGTTAGCACAACAAGTGGCAGCAGAGCCAAGTATTGATTTTAGAGACTATGATGCTAATAATGATGGAGTTGTTGATGCTTTTCATTTCATTTTTGCCGGTATAGGCCAAGAAACCGGTCAAGATGGGAATGCAATTTGGTCGCATAAATCGGCCTTTTACCCAGTTGTTACGCAAAACGGAACGAGGATTAACGAATACTCTTGCTCGCCTGAACTTCTTTCAGGAACAAATATTACTACCATTGGCGTTATTTGCCACGAAATGTCGCATGTTTTCGGCGCTCCTGATTTTTATGATACAAATTATGAAATCGGCGGCGAGTATCAAGGTACCGGCAGATGGGATCTAATGGCCGATGGCAGTTGGAACGGATACCCGGATGGAAATCGCCCTGCGCACCACAATATGTACACTAAAGTACAATTTGGCTGGGTTACTCCCACAGTATTAAGCGCACCAACAAGCATAGTAAATATGCCTAATGCAGCAGAAAATCCGGTAGCATACAGAATAAATACTACCACCAATAATGAATATTTTCTATTGGAAAATCGCCAACAATTAAAATTTGATACAAATATTCCCGGAAACGGATTAATAATCTATCGCGTGCATAGTAGTTTGGGCATGTCAGGCATCAATAATACACATCCGCAACGCATGTACCCTGTAGCGGCTAATGCTACGGTAGCCATACCGAGTGCAGGCAGCGCTACCTATGGGAATATAAACTCCAGTACTTGCCCCTGGCCTGTATCCGGTAAAACAGAATTTACCGACACTAGTATTCCAAGTATGAGATCTTGGGCAAATGCAAATACCAACAAACCCATTACTAACATTACGCGTTCAAGCGGCTTAATTAGTTTCGATTTTATGGGGGGAGCTCATAACCCAAATAATGCTGATTTGCAGGAATTAGGAGTAAGCGAGGGAACCTTAACTCCTGCATTTGCTCCTAACACTACTAACTATACGGTAACTGTTCCTAACGATATAAGCAATATTACTATTTCAGCCACACCGGTAAATATGTCGGCAACAGTAACCGGCGCAGGTAGCAAAGTCTTAGATATCGGAGACAATCCTTTTTCTATTCTTGTCGCTTCCGGAACAGCCACCAAGACTTATACTGTTGTAGTAACCCGCAGGCACGAACCTATTACTTTCATTGACTTCACTCTCGCCTCCGGCGCTCCGATTGCCTTGCGTCGTGCCGTAGAGCTTACCTATACGTTCAGCGGCGGAGAACCCACACACTTCCGTGCTGCCGAAAGCGAGTCGGCATTGAATACAGCAAGCTGGCAAGCATATACGAGTAAACCTACATATAGTTTTGCCTCCGATACGCATGGCGAAAAAACCGTTTACACACAGTTGTGCAATACAGCAAGCACTACTACAAGTAAAAGCGCTACTATTATCTATAAACCGATACATCAAAAACTTTCGCTATCCTCATTGGTTATCAATGGCGGAGCATCTCGCACAACAAACCGTACAATTACACTCAATCATACAACAGAAAATGGCGTTCCAACGGCATATAGCGTTTCCGAAAATCCTGCAAATATAGGACAACAATGGCTCGCTTATGAGCTTCTGCCCCGCTTTACCTTATCTGAAAATACGGGAATGAAAGAAGTGCTCTTTGCTGTTGCTAATGCTATCGACACTTCTGCTATAGTTTCTGCACGTATTTACTTAGATGAATCGGCAACAGTAGAAGCAAATGGACTCACAGCGGAATTATTCCCAAATCCGGCAAACAACATTGTGAATGTAGTGATAGACGAAGCAATGACACCGGTACTGGTAAGCATTTACAGCATTACAGGTGAAATCTGTTTATCGCAGACCTACACGACTTCTACCTTTAGCATTGATTTGTCACGCTGTCCTTCAGGTATATTGCTTGTACGAATAGCAAACGGAGACAAGTTTGCAGTTAAAAAGATGGTTAAATTATAATTTTAAGAAAATAGCATTATGAAACGATATTACAGTATTTTACTTATAATAGCAATAACATTAGCATTGATCGTACAGGGGTGTAAGAGCGAACCACCTATAACTATCAGCATAACGCCGGAAACAATAGCCTTACCGAAATTGGGCGGATCGCAAACATTAACCGTTAACGCTAACGCCGACTGGTTGCCTATGCCTGAGGCTACGTGGATCACTGCAACAAAATTAAATGCTACTGTACTAAAATTAGAAGCTGCGCCTAATACTTCTCTAATTGACCGCACAACTACAGTACGCTGTATGGCAGGCACTACAGTTGCAACTGTAGGTGTATCGCAGGAACAACTCACCGTCAGGCAAGTTGACAGCCTTGCACTGATAAATCTATACCATGCTGTTAACGGCGGAATATGGAAGGTAAGATGGTTTTGGGCTACACCCATAACACAATGGCAGGGTGTAACTGTTGTTAACAATCGCGTGGTAGAGCTTCGCATGCCCGACAATAACCTCTCCGGCCCACTGCCTGAAAGCATGGGTTGGCTTACCGCCTTGCAATATTGCGACTTGAACGGCAATAATCTCACGGGTGAAGTTCCCGCCGCTATTAACCAATGTACACAAATAAAGTACTTAGATTTGTCGAATAATCAGCTTTCCGGTAATTTTCCCTCCATCAACGCACTCACGCAACTATACATGCTCGACATAAGTGCCAATAATTTTACGGCATTACCGAATTTGAACACATTAGCAGATTTGGTTTACTTAGCTTTCCACCAGAACAAGATTAGCGGCGCCTTGCCTGCAAATCTTTCATCTTTAACTAAACTGATTTATTTAGATGGCAGCGCCAACAGTTTTACGGGCAACATACCCGTAAGCTGGTCAACGCTTACGAAGGTGAGGGTATTTTATATGTATGGAAATGCTTTGGACGGAAATATTCCTGCCTATATCCCTAATTTCATCGATTTGGAAGAATTGGCCTTAGACGGTAATAATCTTTCCGACAACATTCCGACTACCTTAGGCGATTTATCCAAACTGACCGAACTATGGTTAGCGCAAAACCGCTTGATAGGCGCCATTCCTCTGTCCTTGGTAAATAATCCGCATTGGAGTGAATGGAAAGCAAACGTATGTCCGCAACAAGCAGGCTACGGTTTTACCGGTAGCGATTGTACCGGTAGCAGTCCCGCACCAGCGCCGCAACGGAGATCAGCAGTTGCAGCGCAGCTAAAACGCACACTCATGAATAATTGGTTATTAAACAATTGACTATTTAAAGTTCAAGGTTTAAAGTTTAAATAGTAAATAAATCTGTAGGTATAGATTTTGCACTTTCCGAAAATATGTTTACCTTTGCAAGCCAAATAAAATTGAGCCCAGGTGGTGGAATTGGTAGACACACTACTTTGAGGGGGTAGCGCCGGTTACGGTGTGCAAGTTCGACTCTTGTCCTGGGCACCCATTTAATTTGTTTTATGCATATTGTTTTTTTAGACGCCGATACCATCGGTAAAGACGTTACTTTCAATTCTATAGAATCTTTGGGCAACTTAAAAATCTATAGCGCTACCTTAGCTCACGAAACTGCCGAGCGGATAAAAACCGCCGATATTGTCATTACCAATAAAGTTCCAATCGGGAAAGCTGAAATGGACAGCGCTCCTTCGCTGAAACTGATTTGTGTAGCGGCCACCGGCACCAATAATATCAATTTGGAGTATGCGGAAGAGAAAGGCATTGCAGTGAAAAATGCAGCAGGTTATTCTACCGAAAGCGTGGTACAAACCACCTTTGCCAATATACTAAGCCTGCTGAACAGCACTGCTTATTTCGACCAGTACGTAAAAAGTGGCGCCTATTCTACCAGCATGATATTTACCCATTATGGACAAACCTTTTGGGAATTGGCCGGAAAGCGTTTCGGTATTATAGGAATGGGCAACATCGGAAAACGGGTGGCCGAAGTGGCTACTGCCTTTGGCGCTGAGGTGGTGTATTATTCTACTTCCGGAAAAAATGTCAACATTTTTCTACCCTATCCTCTTTTGGGATTAGATGAATTACTGCGTACATGCGATATAGTTTCTATTCATGCACCTTTGAATGAGCAGACAAAAAATCTGATTACATTGAAAAAATTGAAATTAATGAAACAGGAGGCTATCATTGCCAACATGGGTCGCGGCGGCATTATTAATGAAAAAGATTTAGCTAAAGCTATTGATGAAAACCTGCTGGGCGGCGCTGCTATCGACGTTTTTGAGCAAGAGCCTATTCCTGCTAACCACCCTTTTTTATCGGTAAAAAATAAAGCAAAATTCCAGTTTACCCCTCATTTAGCTTGGGGCAGCATCGAAGCTCGTAAACGTTTGATTGCATTAACTGCAAAAAATATTGAAGATTTCCTATCCCAATAAGGCCCATGCCTTCTTGCCTACCTCCAAAAAAGAAGTGGAAGCAAGAGCTTGGGCGGCCTTGGACGTTATCCTGTTCACTGGCGATGCTTACATAGACCACCCCTCGTTCGGCGCGGCAGTGATAGGACGTGTGCTCGAAGCGGAAGGCTTGCGGGTAGCCATTGTTCCGCAACCCAACTGGCGCGACGATTTGCGCGACTTTAAAAAGCTAAGCGCTCCGCGTTTATTTTTCGGCGTAACCTCCGGCTGTATGGACAGCATGGTGAACCATTACACCGCCAACAAACGTCTGCGCAGCAATGATGCTTACACACCCGAAGGAAAGGCCGGTTACCGTCCCGATTATGCTGTAACCGTATATACTAAAATTCTGAAACAGCTTTATCCTGATACTCCTGTGGTCGTTGGCGGCATAGAAGCTTCTTTGCGCCGCACTACCCACTACGACTATTGGAGCGATAGCCTCAAACCCTCTGTTTTGGCAGACAGCGGCGCCGATATCTTAGTGTACGGCATGGGCGAACAGCCTGTTCGGGAAATTGCCCGCCGTTTATTGCACAAAAAAAGCCTTATAGGGATACCGCAAACAGCCATTATAACCACGACAAACGACACCGCACCTCTTTCCGACTACATATTATTGCCCTCGCATGAAGAATGTAAGGCCGACAAGCGAAAATTTGCTGAACATTTCCGTATCATAGAAGAAGAGGCCAACGTCTCCAACCCTCGCCTTCTGATTGAACCGCTCCACGCTCATAACTCAATTGTCGTCTTTCCTCCCTATCCCAGTCCGGACACCGCCGAGCTTGATGCCTCCTACGATCTCCCCTACACCCGCCTGCCGCACCCGCGCTATAAGGACAAGCACATTCCCGCCTACGAGATGATTAAATTTTCGGTCAACATTCACCGCGGCTGCTTTGGCGGGTGTAGCTTCTGCACCATTGCCGCCCATCAGGGTAAAGAAATTGCAGAACGCTCGGAAGGGTCGATACTGGCAGAAATCGCCAAAGTAACCCGAATGCCCGAATTTAAGGGCTATCTCAGCGATTTGGGCGGACCATCGGCCAATATGTATGGCATGCACGGCAAAAAGAGGGAAATCTGCCATAAATGCCGCCGTAATTCCTGTACGTACCCGACGCTATGCAAAAATTTAGATGCTAATCACGAGCGCTTACTGGCGCTCTACAAAGCGGTGGAGGCTCTGCCGAAAATCAAGAAAGCCTTCATAGGCAGCGGTATTCGTTACGATTTATTTTTGAATGAAAAAGGATTTCTGAACGATACGGCAAAAGCCTACTTTTTCAATTTATTGGAAAACCACGTATCGGGGCGGCTCAAGCTGGCGCCCGAACACACCGAAGACCACGTTTTAAACATCATGAGGAAGCCTTCTTTCACTCTGTTCGAGCAACTGAAAAAGCAATTCGACCAATACAACCGCAATGTCGGAAAACGTTTACAGTTAGTGCCTTATTTCATCTCGTCGCACCCCGGCTGTACCCAACAAGACATGCGGGAATTGGCCAAAAAGATGCGTTATTTATCCTTGCAGCCCGAGCAGGTGCAGGACTTCACCCCCACGCCTATGACCCACGCCTCCACCATCTTTTATACCGGCCTCGACCCTACAACTATGAAAAAAGTATATGTAGCGCGCCGCAAGGAGGATAAATTACGGCAAAAAGAGCGTTTTTTTAGTTGAAAGTTAAAAATGGAAGAAACATTTATTTAACTTTTTTTGATTTTATAAAAAAAATCATTACATTTGCGAGCAAAAAATTAAAAAGGGTTTAATATTTACAAAAATATAGTAATTTTAATATAAATTCATAATCTAACTAATTCAAATTTCAGGAGGTAAACATGAACCTAAAGAAACAAGTTTTCTACAAATTACCTGAAGATCACGTTCAAAAATTGGATCAAATTACGGCTATAATCGCTAAGTACGAGGCAAAGCCCAGCAATTTGATTATGGTATTGCACGCTGCTCAAGGTATTTATGGCTATTTGCCATACGTAATTCAAAAATTTATTGCGGATAAAATGAATATGCCTGTTTCGGAAGTCTCAGGCGTGGTTACTTTTTATTCGTTTTTTTCAACCAAACCCAAAGGGAAGCATACGATTTTAGTATGTATGGGTACAGCCTGCTATGTCCGCGGCGGTAAAAAGCTGGTGGACGGTCTCCACAAGCGGCTTCATGTAGAAGTCGGCGATACCACCGAAGACGGCAAATACACGCTGAGCGTGGCACGCTGCATCGGCGCCTGCGGTTTAGCCCCCGCTATGATGATTGATGACACAGTATATAAGGCTGTGAATCCAAACAAACTTGAATCTATCCTGTCGAAATATTAGGAGGAATTATTATGAGTAAGATAATTAAATCAATAGCTCAATTAGAAGGTATTAAAAAAGATTTTCTTAAAAATCAAGAAAAGTATAAATACCAAATTTTGGTGTGCGGCGGCACAGGCTGTGTGTCATCTAATTGTGGTGATGTGGAAAACGCTATTAACGAGGAACTTAAAGAACAAGGTATAGCAAAAGATGCGAAAGTATATCAGACCGGTTGCATGGGTATATGCGCCCTTGGGCCGGTGATGCTGGTGCTTCCCGACAGGACTTTCTATACCGAATTAGACCCCGAGAAAGCTAAAGAAATTGTAAAAAGTCACTTAGTGGGCAATAAGCCGATAGAAGAATATACCTTCTATGATAAGACCTTATTGAAGCACGTCCCTAAAATTGACGATATTGAGTTCTTTAAGTCTCAGGTAAAGATTGTTTTAGACCTGTGCGGCATTATTGATTATACCGATATTAATGACTATATCGCCCATGATGGGTATTTCGCAGCGGCTAAGGCCATTACAGGAATGACGCAGGAAGAGGTAGTGAAAGAAGTCGAAATTTCCGGCCTTCGCGGACGCGGAGGAGCGGGATTTCCCACAGGCACCAAGCTGCGCGCCGGCTTCTCTCAAAAAAGCGATATTAAATATATGGTATGTAATGCCGACGAAGGCGACCCCGGTGCATTTATGGACCGCAGCGTTATTGAAGGCGACCCCCATTGTTTAATCGAAGGAATGATGCTTTCGGCTTATGCCATTGGTGCACAGCAAGGTTATGTATATATCCGCGCCGAATATCCTATCGCTATAGAACGATTAAAAGTAGCTTTAGACCAAGCGCGCGAATACGGCCTGCTGGGAAATAACCTGTTCGGAACAAAGTATAATTTCGACCTCGAAATCAGAATTGGCGCAGGCGCTTTTGTATGCGGCGAGGAAACAGCGCTCTTGGCTTCTATCGAAGGGAAACGCGGCGAGCCCCAGCAAAAGCCTCCCTTCCCCTTCCAAAAAGGCTTATTCGGCTATCCGACCATCATTAATAATGTGGAAACCTTAGCCAATATATCCAAAATTATTCGCAACGGCGGTAAATGGTATGCCGCTTTCGGCATGGAAAAAGCGCCCGGAACCAAAGTGTTTGCACTGGCCGGCGACGTGGTCAACACAGGTATTGTGGAAGTGCCGATTGGAATGCCCATAGGCAACATCATATACAATATCGGCGGCGGTATTCCTAATAAAAAAGAATTTAAAGCAGCGCAAATCGGAGGTCCTTCCGGCGGCTGTATCACCAAAGAGAACCTCAATGTTCCGGCCGATTACGAATCGCTGAGTAAAATGGGCGCCATTATGGGCTCCGGCGGTTTAATCGTAATGAACGAGGATACCTGCATGGTGGATACCGCCCGCTTCTTCATGGATTTTATCCGTGACGAATCGTGCGGAAAATGTGTGGCCTGCCGCGTCGGAACCAAGCGAATGCTGGAGGTTTTGGAAGATATTACCCAGGGTAAAGGAAGAGCGGGCGACATTGAGCTTTTAATTGAACTCGGCGAAGCCATTCAGGAGTCGGCCATGTGCGGCCTCGGACAAACAGCCCCGAACCCGATTCTTTCAACCATTCGTTTCTTCAGAGAAGAATTTGAAGAGCATATCCATAAAAAACATTGCAGAGCAGGCGTTTGCAGCGCTATGTTCATTGCACCCTGCGAAAATACCTGTCCTGCCAATGTAAACGTAACCGGTTATATCTCATTAATATCGGCAGGACGTTTCCAAGACGCTTACAACTTGGTAATGCAGGAAAATCCCTTCCCTGCTATTTGCGGGAGAATTTGTACCCGTCCCTGCGAACGCAAATGCCGCCGCGGTACGGTGGACGAACCCTTAGCTATCCGCGACCTGAAACGCTTTGCCGCCGATTATGCCTTTAAAAACGAGCTTCCTTATAAGATGCAACTTACCTTTGCCAAGAAAGGAAAACGTGTTGCCGTTATCGGAGCCGGTGCCTCAGGCCTAACCTGCGCTTACTATTTGGTAAATATAGGCTATGATGTAGATGTGTTTGAATCGGAAAGCGTTGCCGGCGGCGTATTAGCCTTCGGTATCCCCGAATATCGCTTGCCCGAAGCCATTCTTCAGCATGAGATTGACTTAATTAAACAAGCCGGCGTAAATATTCACCTTAATAAAGAAATAGGTAAAAACATGGATTTCCGTAAACTGCGTGAAGATTACGATGCCATTTATGTATCTACCGGAACGCAATATCCGGCTAAAGTAAATATAGAAGGCGAAGATTTACAAGGTGTTATGCACGGAATTACCTTCCTGAAAGATACTAACTTAAGAGATGATGTAAAACTGCATGGAACTGTTGCCATTATCGGCGGCGGAAACACAGCTATAGACTCAGCCCGTTCCGCCCTTCGTATAGGCGCCGAGCGCGTGATTGTAGTTTACAGAAGAACACAGGACGCCATGCCGGCCTACATAGAAGAAGTACACGAAGCCATTGAAGAAGGAATTGAAATAATGGAACTTACGGCTCCTGTTAAATTCATCGGAAAGAACAATAAGGTAGTGGGTATAGAATGTGTAAAAATGACATTGGGTGAATTTGACGCTTCCGGAAGAAGAAAATCGGTAGAAATCAAAGGCTCTAATTTCATTTTAGATGTTGACTTTGTTATCCCTGCCGTGAGCCAGTATGCCGACTTGCCCTTTATTGGTAAAGACGAAATAGGCGTTACGAAATGGGGAACTTTCATTGTTGACCCCGAAACTCACATGTGTACCATGAAAGGCGTATTTGCCGGCGGCGACGTGGTGAGAGGCCCCGATACCGTAATCAGCGCTATTGCCGACGGTAAAAAAGCCGCTTCTTCTATCGACTTATACCTTGGTGGAAACGGCCTTTTGAACAAGGGCGCCCCTATTGATATTCCTAAGGTTTATGACGAGGACGAAGTAATTACACACGCACAGTTCGAGATGGAAGTATTGCCGCCCGAAGTGAGAAAACAATCGTTTGCCGAAGTAGTTTTAGGTTTCCATAAAATTAATGCTATTGCAGAATCAATGCGTTGCTTACATTGCGAAAGGAGATAATTATGATACAATTAACAATTAACAATAAGAAAATCAGCGCAGAAGCGGGAACAACTATTCTCGAAGCTGCCAAACAAAACGGAATCAATATCCCTTCCTTATGTTATATGGAAGGCGTTCACAAATTCGGTTCCTGCAGAATTTGTTCTGTAGAAGTAGAAGGCGCCCGCACACTTCAAGTTGCCTGTCTGGCCGAAGTGAGAGACGGAATGGTAGTGCATACCAACTCCAAAAAAGTGTTAAAGGTACGTAAGGTCTTGTATGAATTGATGCTTTCCGACCATTCCAAGAATTGTTTAAGCTGTGTTCGCAACCAATCCTGTGAACTGCAACAGTTAGGCGAAGTGTTGGGAATTACGGAAAATCGTTTCAATACCACCAGTGCACGCGAACAGATAGACGTATCGCCCTCTATTACACGCGATTTATCGAAATGTATTCTTTGCCGCCGTTGTGTTACGGCTTGTAATAGCGTACAGGGAGTCGGCATACTTGAGGCGCAAAACCGCGGCTTCGATGCAGTGATTGCCCCGGCTATGGAATTGCCGATTGACAGCGCTAAATGCGCTTTCTGCGGACAATGTACCGTAGTTTGTCCGGTAGGCGCGCTGAAAGAAACCGACCATATTGCCAAAGTTTGGGAGGCTATTAACGACCCCGAAAAGAGAGTGGTTATGCAAACAGCTCCGGCAATACGCGTAGCCTTGGGCGAAATGTTCGGCTATCCCGTAGGCACTTCGGTAACCGGCAAAATGGCTGCAGCCATGCGCCTTTTGGGTGTTGACGACGTGTTCGACACCGACTGGGCTGCCGACTTAACCATTATGGAAGAAGGCACGGAATTTTTACACAGGGCAATAAATGCGCTTACCGGTAAAAAAGCAGTGCTTCCTATAATTACAAGTTGTTCGCCGGGCTGGATTAAGTATGTTGAATCGTACTATCCGCAACTTACTCCTCACCTTTCCACTTGTAAGTCGCCGCACATGATGCTGGGCGCTTTGGCCAAAACTTATTATGCCGATAAAATCAAGGTAGCATCGGAAAATATGTACACCGTATCTATCATGCCTTGTACGGCGAAAAAGTTTGAGGCCTCGCGCGAAGAAATGATCAACAGAAATGTTCCAAATGTTGATGCGGTGCTTACAACCCGTGAATTAGGACAAATGATTAAGCAAGCCGGTATTGATTTTCGCAGTCTGGAAGACGGAAAATTTGACGATCCTATGGGACAATCAACCGGCGCCGCCGACATTTTCGGCGTTACCGGCGGCGTGATGGAAGCGGCGCTCCGTACCGTTTACGTAATCATAACCGGCAGGATCTTACCTTTTGAAGATTTGCACGTAACTCCTATAGTAGGGCTTGACCAAATTAAAGAAGCAACGATAAAACTTGAAAAAGTGCTTCCCGAATACAAAATGTTTGAAGGTTTTGAAGTAAGAATTGCGGTAACCAGCGGATTGTCAGGCGCAAAAATTTTAATGGATCAAATCGTAAAAGGCAACTCGCCTTATCACTTCATTGAAGTGATGGGCTGCCCCAGCGGCTGTATTTGCGGCGGCGGACAACCCCGCAGCGATGACCCGGACGTGAGAATGAAACGCCTGAAAGCCATTTACAGTGAAGACGAAAGCAGAACCCTCCGCCAGTCGCACCTCAATCCTTCTATTGCGGCTATCTACAAAGAGTATCTCGGAGAACCCTGCGGACACTTGTCGCACGAACTCCTCCATACCCACTACTTCGACAGAAGTAAGGATAATGAATAGATGGATAATTGATAATCAAATCCCAACAAATTCATTTTGAAAATGTTGGGATTTTTTTTATTAATTTTCTGTTTCAGTGCATTTTTCGTATTCATCATTCTGCTATATTATTTATCCTGTCGTAAATTGAAATCACATCATTAGGCAATAAACTAAACTCAAAGGCCGGGTGCTGTTCTGATGTTATTACTATTGTCAGGTTTTTGTCTTTATTGACTATTATGTACTGACCGCCGTGTCCCATTGTGAAAACCGCACCGCGTTCAATATCTTTCCACCACAGGTAACAAAAAGCCATGTTGGCGAATTCAGTCGGTGTATCGAAGATTCTTGCCCTTGTCATCTCATCAATCCAATGCTGTGAAACTATTTGCTCTCCGTTCCACATACCACCATTAGCCACAAGTTGTCCTAATTTTCCCATCTCCCGCGGTGTTGATAAAATACCAAAACCGCCAAATGTAACTCCATCTTTATAGGTACGCCATTCTAATCTCGTAATTCCAATTTTATCTAAAAGAATATCCTTTGCCCAATCGCGTGTTGTTTTTCCAGCCTTTTCCTGTATAATGGCAGATAGAAGATGCGGGTCTGAATTTTTGTATCTGAATGATGTCGCGGGAGAAGCGTGCATGTCTAAACCCAAGACAAAATCAATGCTGTTTGACGGAATTTCACGGAATAATTTCCCGTCCTCCCCGTTGTAGCCATCATTGTTATAATTAATTCCCGATTTCATCGTTAATAAATTTTCAATGGTTATTTCCTTTTTATTTGACGGAGCGCTTGGGAAAAAATCGGAAATTTTATCTTCAATTGAAATTAATTTTTTATCTGCGGCTATTCCGGTTAATATGCCGATAAACCCTTTTGTACAAGACCAAAGCGGATGAAGATTCGTTCTGTCATCAGGGTCTTTCATGTAACTTTCTGCTACAAGTCTATTATTTCTGAATACAAGCAAACTTCTGATTTGCCAGGCATTGTCGTCTTCATGAACATATCTGTACACCTCTTTCAGCGCCTCGCCGTCTATTCCCGCCTCCGCCGGTTCTGCTGTTTCCCATCCATCGCCAAGACGGGCAGG
>WRMN01000005.1 GCA_009777095.1 Bacteroidales bacterium
GTTCGACTATTGGTTCGGGTTCAACTATCGGCTCAGGTTCGACTATTGGTTCGGGTTCAACTATCGGCTCAGGTTCGACTATTGGTTCGGGTTCAACTATCGGCTCAGGTTCGACTATTGGTTCGGGTTCAACTATCGGCTCAGGTTCGACTATTGGTTCGGGCTCAACTATCGGCTCAGGTTCGACTATTGGTTCGGGTTCAACTATCGGTTCGGGTTCAACTATTGGTTCAGGTAGAACTTGCACTTGAGCTACTAATTGTGGCATTGGCTCAACTATCGGTTCAGGTTCAACTTTTTCGTTACCTGCCGTATTCCATGCACTGATGCTTTGAGAAAAGGCGCTGCCGGCATTCCAGTTAACACGTATAAACTGCTTTTTGATAAAGGACAAGACCTCTAATAAATTGTCAGCTGATTGATAACCGGTAATTGAGGTAATCAAGTTCTTGTTCTCATCAAGAAAGGCTAAGGCCGGAAAAGAAAAATTGTTCGAGGCCAACAAAAGCGAAGTTAACTGATGAAAACCATGAGCCTCATTATTATCAAATGTATATCCTTTGAATAGGACAGATCGGGTTTCGTGCGCATCAAACCGCACAGGATAAAACTCATTGTTTAAGGTAGTGATCACCTTGGTATTTGTAAAGACAGTTTGGTCCATGAGTTTACAGAACTCGTCTTGTTCAACATAGAGATATACCACAGTGATGCGAGGCGATTGGCCCGTCATTTCTTGCATCTGCTCAAAAGTTGTCCATTTAACGCCTGTATTGGCATTATTTGATTGGGAGATGGCTACTGAGTAACAGAAAACAAATAAGAGAATGAAAATGTTACGCATAAGGTTTATGTTATTATTTCAAATTGTTTCAATGCAGTTTTACGCCTATCAGGTGCATAAATTCTTCGCGGGTACGCGGGTCTTTCATAAAGGCGCCCGTAAAGGCGGAAGTTATAGCCACAGAGTTTTGCTTCTGTACGCCGCGCATTATCATGCAGGTATGCATTGCTTCTATAACTACGGCTACGCCAAGCGGCTTCAGCGTGTCCTGAATACAGTCGCGAATTTGAACCGTCAACCTTTCCTGCACCTGAAATCGGCGGGCAAAGGCATCTACCACTCTGGCTACTTTGCTCAATCCGGTAATATATCCGTTGGGAATGTAAGCTACATGCGCTTTTCCGTAAAACGGCAATAAATGATGTTCGCACAAAGAATAGAGGTCTATATCTTTCACTAAGACCATTTGTTGGTATTCTTCTTTGAAACGGGCCGAAAGCAATATATCTGCCGGATTCAATGCATACCCATGAGTGAGAAATTGCATGGATTTGGCAACCCTTTCAGGAGTTTTTAACAAACCTTCCCTTTTCGGCTCTTCACCCAAAAGTTGCAGAATAGCCTTGTAGTGTTCGGCTAAAACTGCCGTTTTTTCAGGACAGTACTTATCAATTTTTTCGTACATATCAAACTAATTCCTTCCCTTGGTTTTCACAAAGTGTGAAAGCAACAAAGTTAATCCTTTTTAACCGATTTACAAAATAATTATAAAATTACATCTGTAAACCCGCAAATCTATTCTTTTTGACCCTCCGTACATTCCTCGCCGCTACAACCGCTGCAAATATCCTCAGGGTTAACCGCTTCGCCGCGCAGTTGCCGCCAGCGGATAATTTCTTCCTGCTTAGTACAGCGAATACCTAATCTTCTCATATTGCTGTTTTTACCGACTTCCGTCTCGGGAAATTTGCCCTTCTTCCTGATGAGTATGCTTATTGACAAAGCAAGCACAGAAAACCCAACAAGGGCAATGGCGATAAGTAACATTATGATAAAGGTTTGCATGCTTAGCTTAATTTAATATTAATAAATATGCGAAATAAATGTAATCAATCCGAAAAATCTTAAACCACAAAGCCTAATATGCCCCGGAATCGCGCTCAAGCGCATCTCTCACATAATTATCTAATTCCGATTCAAAAAAGAACTCCTTCTCTCCAAAAGCGGGTTTTAACTGGTCGAACCAGGTGGCCGTGGAACTATATTTGGCAAAAAAAGGCCGAGCTACCCAGTCGGGATTACGTCCTTGTATGAAACGAAGTACAAAGATTTTCTCTCCTACAGCCTCGCTTACGCCAAGAATCTGTATTTTGCCGGCATGGTCGCTCATGCTGGGGCCCCTGACGGTGCGGCAAATGCCGCTTACCTTTTGATAGGCCTTGCGGAAGATAGTCTGGCATTGGGCTAAGGGAAGTTCAAAATAGTGCTTGGCTCCGGTGTCCCGCGCTACAAACATATAGTACGGAATACAGCCGAGGCCAACTTGGCGGCGTAACAATTCTTCCCAAATTTTGGGGTCGTCATTGATGTGCCGAAGTACGGGCGACTGGGTGCGTATATGCGCTCCTGTATTGCGAATACGCCGTACCGCTTCTTTTACCGCATCTGTGGAAAGTTCTACAGGGTGGTTAAAGTGTCCCATAATGGAAAGGCGCCTGCCGGCATGTATAATATCGTCAAAAAGGCGCAGAATCTCATCGGCATCTTCGTCGGTGGTAAAGCGATATGGCCAATAGGCTAAGGCCTTGGTGCCAATTCGTATGTGCCTGATTTGCTTCATAGTGGGGGAAAGCATCGGCTCAATGTAAGCGCGTAAGAGGGAGGCGCTCATCACCATGGGGTCGCCTCCGGTAAAGAGGACATCGGTAACCTTGGGGTGGGCTTTTATGTATTTTAGGTACAGTTCATAATCCTCCTTCATGGAGAATTTCTTTTCGGGCAGGCTGGAAAACTGAGGCCAGCGGAAGCAAAAAGTACAGTAGGCGTGGCAGGTTTGTCCCGGTCGGGGAAAGAATAAGACCGTCTCGCGGTACTTATGCTGTAAGCCATGCAAACGAACGCCTTGAAATTCAGGAACATTATGCTCCTGCCCCGATGGATTGGGATTGAGTTCGCAACGGATTTTCTCTACAAGGGCCTTAAGCGACTGTGTATCTCCGTTGTAAAGCAAGTGTTCTACCTCTCTGTAATGTTGAGGCAAGAGCATCTCCTTTCGGGGAAAATTCAGCGTAAACATGGGATCGTCTTTGAGTTGGCTCCACTGTATCAGTTCGTCAATGACGTAGTTATTGGTCTTAAATGGAAGAACATGCCCAACCACCTCAATGGCCCGACGGTCTTCAGCAGGAATGGAAGCGGCTTGTGGTATTTGTTTCCAATTCTGAAGCGTGTATGATTGGTATTTTTTCATGATTTTGCAAATTATTGGGGTATAATACGCTTTTGCAAAAATAAGAAAAAAAACAAAAATATACAAATTTAAGAACCCGCTATCACCCGTCGGAACCATGCCATCTGCTCTTCGGGTATCATATTGCTGTTATCTAATAGGATAGCATCTTCGGCCTTGCGCAGAGGAGCGACACTGCGAGTTTCGTCGTCGTGGTCGCGCTGTATAACGTTGTTTAATATTTCATCAAAAGATACTTTGCTGCCTTTCTCCCTTAGTTCTTTGTAACGCCTTTCGGCGCGCACACGCGGGTCGGCAGTCATAAAAATTTTCAGTTCGGCCTGTGGAAACACCACCGTGCCTATGTCGCGCCCGTCCATCACAATACCCTTTTCTTTGCCCATTTGCTGTTGCAAGTAAACCAAGTGTTTACGCACGCCCGCAATGGCGCTCACCGCACTCACCTGCTGCGAAACGGCTATCTCGCGTATCTCGCGCTCTACGTTAACCCTGTTGAGGAAGGTATTGTTTTGGCCGGCAATATTTTGAAAACTAATGTGAATATCGGGCAGGACGGCCATCAATGCTTCAATTTCAATTTGTCCATCAGAGCTAACCAGTTTATGTTGAAGTCCGTATAAAGTAACGGCGCGGTACATGGCGCCCGTGTCCACATAAATATAATTTAGTTCTTGGGCTATGGCCTTGGCAAAGGAACTCTTTCCGGTCGAGGAATGTCCGTCAATAGCTATAATTATTTTTGTCGTAAAAGGATTCAATGTTAACTTCGTGTTAGTGTACAAAAGTAGTGATTTTTTCTTTCTTTTACTAAATTAAATCGAAAAAGCGCTAAATTTGCGCCCAATTATACGAAAATAATTTATGTTAATATGCGATTTTTAACGCCTTTACAAATTTAATGTTTAGAAGATGAGAATTTTAGTAGTTGATGATGAAAAAAGTATCCGTAACACCATGAAGGATATTTTAAGTTATGAGGGACACGAGGTGGTAGTAGCGGAAAAAGGGGCGGAAGTCTTGCACAAGGTGGCCGAAACGCCTTTCGACTTAATATTTTGCGATATTAAAATGCCCGAAATGGACGGAGTGGAAGTGCTGGAGCAACTGCAGCAGCGTTTTCCAGAATTGCCGGTGGTAATGATTTCAGGCCATGGCACTATTGATGTGGCGGTGGATTGTATTCGCAAGGGTGCCTACGATTTTATTGAAAAACCGCTTGATTTGAACCGTATTCTTATAGCTTTGCGGAACGGAACGGAAAAAACGGCATTGGTTAAGGAAACCAAAGTACTTAAACGTAAAATTTCCAAACTGCCTGATATAATAGGCGGATCGGAAGCCATACAAAAAATCAAGGAAATGATAGACCGCGTGGCTCCGACCGAAGCGCGGGTGCTGATTACCGGTGCTAACGGAACAGGAAAGGAATTGGTTGCGCGTTGGTTACATGAAAAGAGCACACGGATTGCTGCGCCCTTTGTGGAGGTAAACTGCGCCGCTATCCCCGGAGAACTGATAGAAAGTGAGTTGTTTGGCCACGAAAAAGGTTCATTTACTTCAGCCGTCAGGCAGCACAAAGGTAAATTTGAACAGGCCAACGGCGGAACTTTGTTCCTTGATGAAATCGGCGACATGAGTCCTTCAGCTCAGGCCAAAGTATTGCGCGCCCTGCAGGAAAATAGAATTACCCGCATAGGCAGCGATAAGGATATTAACGTAGATGTCCGCGTAATAGCGGCTACTAATAAAAATCTCCAATTGGAAATAGAAAGAGGAACTTTCCGCGAAGATCTTTATCATCGCTTAGGTGTAATTTTAATCCGAATGCCGTCTCTATCGGAGCGCAAAGACGATATTTCGATTTTTGCCCATTATTTTATCCGCCAAATTTGTGATGAATACGGATATAGTGTGCGAAAAATCACTGATGATGCTTTGATAGAACTGCAAAAATACCCATGGACGGGGAATATCCGCGAATTTCGTAATGCCATGGAGCGTTTGATTATTCTTTGCGATAAGCGCATAGGGCTCAAAGAGGTAAAAACGTACGTCAATCCGCTGTTTCTATAAAAATAATCTAAGCACAAATATGCTTTTCTACCTTTCCAGCTTTAGGCCTTTGAACTTTAAACTACTCTAAGATATACCCAAAATTCTTGAGTTGTTGGGTGTTTTCGCGCCAGTCGGGGTTTACCTTAACGAAGATGCGCAGATAAACCTTCTTTTCAAAAAAATCTTCCATATCTCTACGCGCCTGTATGCTGATTCTCTTTAAAGCGCTGCCGCCGCTGCCTATGATAATGCCTTTCTGCGAATTACGCGCCACGTGTATGACCGCTTCTATGTGATACATGTCTTCCGTTTCCCTGAACTGCTCTATCGTCGCCTCCGTGCAATAAGGAATTTCTTTGCTGTAATTCAATAATATTTTTTCGCGGATAATTTCAGCTGCAAAGAAACGCAGATTGCGGTCGGTCAAAGCGTCCTTGTCGTAATAGGCAGGGCTTTCGGGCAAGAAAGATAAAATACGTTTAAACACGCCGTCAATATTGAATTTCTCCTGTGCCGAGACAGGGTAAATAATCGCCTTCGGCAACAATGTAGTCCAGACTTCCACCAACCGTTCTAAGGCTTCAGGCGTAGTCAAATCAATTTTGTTGATCACCAAAATTACAGGCGTGTCAATCTGTTGCAGGCGGGTAATATATTCTTCGTTTTTATCATATTTCTCTACTACGTCGGTAACGTAAAGAATAAGATCTGCATCGCCTATGGCCGTATTCACAAACTTCATCATGCTTTCCTGCAACTTGTAGTTAGGCCGCAGAATGCCCGGCGTATCGGAAAACACTACTTGAAAATCTTCGCCGTTTACAATACCCATAATCCGATGGCGGGTGGTTTGCGCCTTAGCAGTGATAATCGACAACTTCTCCCCAACTAAGGCATTCATGAGGGTTGATTTACCCACATTAGGATTTCCAATAATATTTACAAAGCCCGATTTATGCATTATTCATAAGCTCCCATGCGTAACATATTCATTTCGGCATCGGTGAGAAAACGCCATTGGCCGCGTTTCAGGTTTTTCTTGGTAAGGCCTGCAAAGTAAACCCTGTCCAATTTCTTCACCTTGTACCCTAAGGCTTCGAACATACGGCGCACAACGCGATTGCGGCCCGAATGAATTTCGAGGCCTATCTGAGTTTTGTCGTCATCAACATAAGCAAGGCTGTCGGCCTGAGCAAGTCCGTCATCTAATTCCACCCCATCGAGCAGTTGTTGCATATCTGTCTGCTTAAAATTCTTATCCAAGAAAATATGGTATATTTTTTTCTTATTGTAAGAAGGGTGCGTCAATTGTTCGGCCAATGTTCCGTCGTTGGTAAACAACAACACGCCGGTAGTGGCCTTATCAAGGCGGCCTACGGGATACACCCGCTGCGGACATTTATCTTCGCCAATCAGGTCCATGACCGTTTTTTCGGCATTAGGGTCTTCCATAGTAGTTACAAAGTCCTTAGGTTTATTCATTACGATATACACCTTTCGCTCGCCCTTGAGGCGTTCGCCGTTAAAACGAATATCGTCGTCGGGCTGCACTTTCACGCCCATCTCCGTTACTACCTTACCGTTTACGCTCACTAATCCTGCCACGATGTACTCATCGGCTTCGCGGCGCGAGCAGATGCCCGAATTGGCAATAAATTTATTGAGGCGGATACCCTCATCTGTTTGCTTTTTTACAGGTTTTTTTGAAGGCGAAGAGTAACGGGTAACGGGTGTCGAATAATTTCTTGTGCCTTTTGTCCTTGTTCCTTGTGTCCCTCGTCCTTGTTCCTTCTTCTTTGGCCCTTGACTCTTGACTCTTGATTGCTTCGTACCTCGTAATGACGATTGCCCCTTGAACCCTTCGCCCCGCTCAGGACGCCGCCTTGAACCCTCTTCCCTGCTCCTCGTTCTTTCCGTCCTTGTTCCTTCTTCTTTGAATCTTGATTGCTTCGTACCTCGCAATGACGATTGCCCCTTGAACCCTTCGCCCCGCTCAGGACGCCGCCTTGAACCTTCTTCCCTGCTCCTTGTTCTTTCCGTCCTTGTTCCTTCTTCTTTGAATCTTGATTGCTTCGTACCTCGCAATGACGATTGACCCTTGAACCCTTCGCCCCGCTCAGGACGCCGCCTTGAGCCTTCTTCCCTGCTCCTCGTTCTTTCCGTCCTTGTTTCTTCTTCTTTAAACCTCGATTGCTTCGGACCTCGCAATGACGATTGAACCTTATTCCTTGTTCCTCCCGATGGCGTAATTTTTTTCATATTTGTGTAAATTTTGGCACAAAGATAGTGTTTTAAATGATTTTTTTCGTACTTTTACTGTTTGGAATGTTTTTATTTCCCTTATGAAATTGATACCCTCATTAATTCGTGAAAACTTTAAAGTTTCACTTACAGCGGTTAGAACTAATCGCTTACGCTCTATTCTAACCATTCTAATCATCGCTTTCGGGATTATGGCTTTGGTAGGCATTCTTACTGCTATTGATGCACTAAAGGGCTCTATTACAGACGATTTTACCTTAATGGGCGCCAATACCTTTTCTATTCAAAGTCGAGGGAATAATTTCCAAGTAATGGGCAAACGTGTACGTAAACGCAGTTTCAGTTATATTTCCTACCAACAGGCGGCCGATTTCAAAGAAAGGTATGAATTTCCTGCACACATCACGTTACGCACTTATTTATCAGGAGGGGCAACGGTGAAGAGCGGCGCTGAAAAAACCAATCCCAACATTTCACTGGTAGGCGTATCCGAGAACTATCCTATTACATCGGGAACCGAAATCGACAAAGGCCGCATGTTTTCCTCGCATGAGGTAGAAAACAGCGATTTTGTGGCTGTAATTGGCTCCGAAATTGCCACTACTTTGTTCAAAAACCGTAATCCCATTGATGAATATGTCTCCGTAGGCGGCAGCCGCTACCGAGTTGTCGGCACCTTTAAATCAAAGGGAACGGGTTTTGGCGGAGGCCCCGACCGTACTATGGTTATCCCCATAAGTAACAGCCGCAGCGTTTTTTCCCGCCCCAATCAAAATTTTGTTATTGAAATAACCCCTTTCAAAGCAGAGGATTTAAATATGGCTATCGGCGAGGCGGAATCTACCTTCCGCTTAGTGCGTCGCCTTTCGCCCGATATGGAAACGGATTTTAACATTGAGCGCAGCGACGCCTTAGCCGAAATGATGCTCGATTTCATCAGCTATGCCACGCTGGCCGCCATTGCCATAGGACTCATTACTATGCTGGGGGCAGCCATCGGCCTGATGAATATCATGCTGGTATCGGTAAGCGAGCGCACGCGCGAGATAGGTACGCGCAAGGCTATGGGCGCCAAGTCGAACACCATTAAGCAACAGTTTCTCTTTGAGTCTATTGTCATCGGACAAATCGGCGGCCTACTTGGAATTATGCTGGGCATTAGCGCCGGCAATGCTATTGCTATGGTCATCGGCTCCTCTTTTATTATCCCTTGGGTGTGGATACTTTTAGGCATAACGCTGTGTTTTGGAGTGAGTATTGCCTCAGGGTACATTCCCGCCCGCCGCGCCGCCCTGCTCGACCCCATTGAGGCGCTGAGGTATGAGTAGCAGGCTGAGCCTTACCCCGAAGATACGGTTTCACCCTGTCTAATTTTTCCAATATTAAATTCGGTATTTTCAAATTCTATTTTTGCGCCTTGCGGTTGCTTGTTTTGACCACAAGAAAGAATAGAAATGCTTATTTAAATAAAATATATACTTTCTTTATTGCTTTGTTATTTTTATAAATTTATCAATCTCTTGTAGTAATTCTGTTATAGACTTTTTGCCTACTGTATGCCAAACGACTTTTTTGTTTGGCGAAATCAAGAACATTGAAGGGAAAATTCTAAATTGTTTTTTAAAAGTTATTATATCATCTTCATTTTTGAAAAAATAAAGGTCAGAAATATCAATCTTCATCTTTTTACAAAACGCTTTTAAGTAATCGCTTGGCTGTTCGTAAGAGTTTAATGAAACAATTGTAATGCCACGTTCTTCAAATTTCTGTTGATTTAAAGCAACCTCTTTCATCATCTCAAAACAAGGAAAACAACTTTGATGCCAAATATCTAACAATAGCCAACCCTTTATATCATTTAGCTTTATTGAATTATTTTCAAAACTAACTATCTCACAACCGAGCACCTCTTTGCTTAAAGTGATTTTTGATTTTTCAAATTTTTCTACTTGTTGTTCGCGCTTATCGAATGCTTTTTTATTTATTGCGATATAGGGGTTGTCGTTTTTCACTACAGGAAAATCGGGATAAAAAATTGTGTTAAATATCGCTTTATAAATAGAATTTGGTTGATTAAATTCCAAATAATTGATAACTATTTCACGTTCTATAGCGCCCAAATCCAATTCGGCAATCGTATTATTTTGACGTTTCGTAGTTATTTTTTCCAATAAGTAATTATCTTGATTAACATACATTTTTACATCCTCGTACATTTTTATATCATTAACAATTAAAGAAGAATCAACACATTCAAACACAAAATAATCGCCCATATCTGAGATTTTATCCATCTTTTTAAAAAATTTAGGGTATCCTATGATTGAAGTATAAAAATGTGTTTCCCCACGAATACTGACATCATTAAAATATTTACCCCAATAATCCTGCAAGGAATTGACTGCTATAAATTTTCTTACAAGATTTAGAGTTGTATTGGTCTCATCTTCAGTATATGAAATTGTATTTTTAGTTTGCGCTCCAACAAATTTATTGTTTTCACAATAAATTAAAGTTGTATCTTTAGTATTATATGTTGTGTCAATTACACCTCTGTCTTTTGTGTGTTTTCCACGAATTGTTGAATTTGTAACAATTTCTGCCGTATAATTGTCGTATTTTTTGTAACTATCAATTACAAAATTTTGAAAAAGTGTATCAAGATTAATTTGTGCAAAAAGTGTTTGCCCAAAAATAAAAATTACTGAAAATAAAAATACTTTTTTCATATATTAGATGTTGTTATAAAATAAAAACCGCAAGCCTCGCATGAATTCGCACTTGAGGCCTTAGACTCCCCCCCCTTAACAAATTTTCAATGAACAAAACTCACGGTTGACCAAGAGCATTGAGTCATGTTTTTGCTAAGGGGTGAAATAGTCTAAGTTTCAGGTACAAAATCAAGCTAATGCTTAATTATGTGTTTTCGCAAAATATAATAATCAGTTGCATATTAAATAGTTGCGTCATAATAAATATAATTACATTATTTTTGTTTATTTCGTAACAAAGTTAAGAAATAATTTAGCGATACAAAATTATTTGCTGTTTAATTTTCAGCAATTGCCGACTTTTATTATATTCAAGGTAAAATAATATGCTGAAAAATTGCTTCCTAAATGAGAAAAACTTATATTTGCAGAAAAATTAAGAAAAATACAACTGAGTTTTACCTTACCGGTAGTATGCAGCGACGAGGCTATTGAAGCCGCCAAGTAATTAATGTATAACTCGATAAAACTATAAAATTAAAATCAATATGTTATGAAAAGAAAATTACTATTAGGTGTCATAGTGGTTTGCTTTACAGCAATAGCTTCTTATGCACAGACAGCTTCGCAGGACGAGTTGTTGAAAATTTTGAAAAGTGAAATAGACAGAGGTATGGCGTTATATCAAAAAGCCGATATACCGGTTTACCTTATCAGTTACAGGATCGATGAACTTGAATCCCATTATATAGCGACTTCGTTCGGTACATTAACGGGCTCTAATCCGAATAAAGAAAGAGTGCTAACTGTTCAGGTTCGTGTAGGGGATAAAGATTTGGACAACTTCCGTGAACTTAGAGACGACGCTTCGGCATATACCAGTTCACGTTACACAAGAATAAATATTCCGACAGATAATGACCCGAAGGCCATTGCTTTAGTTTTATGGGAAGCCACAGAAAAAGCATATCGCGATGCAGCCTTACGTTATGAAAAAGTGAAAGCCAATGTAGCTGTTAAAGTGGAAGCTGAAGATAAGGCCCCTGATTACACGGATATATCTCCTGTGCAATATTACGAAAAACCTGTTAAAATGTCGGATTTTAAATTTGATGTTAAAGAATGGGAAAATCGTTTAAAAAAATATTCGGCGGAGTTTTCCGAAATTAAAGATATTTTAGATGGCGAATCTACCTTACGTTTTTTAGTTGAACGTAAGTATTTTGTAACTAATGAAGGAACTTCGATTGTTCAGAACAATACTTATTGCCACCTTTTTCTTTCGGTTATGACACAAGCAGATGACGGCATGGAACTTCCATTGTACCAATCTTATTTCGGACACAGTCCTCATGATTTGCCGAATGATAATATTATGATACGAGATGCGCAAGAAATAGCGAAAACGGCGGTTGCCATGAAAACAGCACCGGTGGTTGACCCCTATACCGGTCCGGCAGTATTATCTGAACAGGCTTCCGGTGTTTTTTTCCATGAAATATTTGGACATAGAGTTGAAGGTTTGCGCCTGAAAAGCGAATCGGATGGGCAAACTTTTAAGAAAAAAGTAGATGAACTTGTTCTGCATAAAGATTTTTCTGTGATTTTTGACCCGACTATTACTACCTATAAAGGTACTCCGCTTAACGGAAGTTTTAAGTACGATGACGAAGGTGTTAAAGGTGAAAAAGTGGCTGTTGTGGATAAAGGCGTTTTGAAGAATTTTTTAATGACCCGTACGCCTATTAATAATTTTCCGAAGTCTAATGGACATGCGAGGGCTCAGGCAGGATACCAACCGGTTTCGCGCCAATCGAATTTAATTGTTGAAACTGAAAAACCTTATACGGAGGCACAATTGAAAGAAATGTTAATAGAAGAAGCTAAAAAACAAGGCAAGGAATATGGTTATCTTTTTGCAAGAGTAACAGGTGGTTTTACGACAACCGGAAGATTTATGCCAAATTCGTTTAATGTAACGCCTTTAGAAGTATATCGCGTATTTGTAGATGGTCGCCCTGATGAATTGGTGCGCGGCGTGGACTTAGTGGGTACGCCCTTAGCCATGTTTTCTCAGGTTGAAGCAGCAGGCGATAGGCCTGGCAATTTTGCAGGAACCTGCGGAGCCGAATCTGGAGGCGTTCCTGCCGGATGTTGCTCTCCGGCCTTGTTTGTAAAGCAAATAGAAATGCAGAAAAAAGACAAGTCGCAAAATCGTCCTCCGATTATGGAAAGACCCTAAGCAATTAAGAATTAAAATTAAGAATTAAAAATATTAAAGACATGAAAAATATTAGGAAATATATCATTGTGTCAGCCCTGTTTATGGTGGCTTTTGCATTTTTGAATTTGACGTATGCTCAAACGGAAACTTTTGAAGATATCGCTTTTAGAGCTATGCAAGATGAAATGAACAGAAACATGTCTGAACTCAGGTTGGACAAACTTAAATCGCCTTATTACCTCAGCTATTTAATTACGGATGCTAATTTGTATAGCATAGAGGCTCAACTTGGAGCTTTGGTTAAGGTCGTTGACAAGCCCCTTAGACAACAGGAAACTTCGGTGATGGTGGGCAGTAATCAAAGAAATAATCTCAATTTTATTAATGAAAATAAGCTATTCGGATGGTACGGAGGATCTTTTAACATACCATTGACTTTAGAAAATAACTATGACGCTGTACGTCGCAGCCTTTGGGTAGAAACGGATGTGAAGTATAAAGAAGCAACGGAATTGATTGAAGCAAAATTATCTGCAATGAATCAACAAAATATACCGGCAGAAGAATTGAACTTGGCTGATTTTTCAGCTATTCCTCCGTTAAATAAAATAATTTCATCTCCAAAAATAAACTTTGATAAAGCTAAAATAGAAACTTTAACCAAAACCTTATCCGCTGTTTTTTCAAATTACCCTCATCTTACCAAATCAGGCGTTAATACTTATATTTACACCGCCGACGTTTTGTATGCCAATAGCGAAGCTATAACTTATAAGGTACCGTTTTCATTGGTTTGCGTTAGAGTATATGCAGAAGCCGTAGCCGCAGACGGAGAACCCTTAATGGATTATATTAACTTCTATTTTAATGCTCCGGAACAAATACCTGCATTGGATATTCTCAACCAAAAGGTTAACCAGATGGCAAGCTTATTAACGGAATTACGATCCGCTCCTGCAATTCAGGAATCCTATAGCGGACCGGTGATGTTTGAAGGCGAAGCCGTAGGTGAAATTGTTGCTCAATGTTTTGTAGATAACCCTAATGGATTGCTTGCCGGAAGAAAACCTGTTGTCAGCAGTCCTATGCTGCTTCAAAGATATGGACAATATCTACCCAAAGAAAACAATTTGGAACAACTTACCGATAAAAAAGTGATTTCGAGAGAACTTTCCGTTGCAGCTATTCACGATAAAAATAGTTATAACGGCACGCCACTTGTCGGTTACTACGAAATAGATGCGCAAGGCGTTGTTCCCGCAGCTAAAACCGTACTTATTGAAGATGGCGTTCTCAAAAGATTGTTGACAGACAGAACGCCCACTATGCAGAATGCAAATTCTAGCGGACATCGTGTTTTTGCCCTGTCAAACGGAGCAATGACAGGTGCATTGGGTTCAGGCATTATTGAATTAACTAGTGTAGAAACTAAAGGTTACGCAGCGCTTAAAGAAGCCTTAATTGCCGCAGCTAAAGAAGAAGATTACGAATATGCCTATATTGTACGTAAAATGGCAAATCCCATGGCCGGGGTTCCGGGCCTTTCAACCTTTGTTCCTTCTTCAAATACCGGAATCTTTACAGTTTCACGGCCGATATATATTTACAGGATATCCGTAAAAGATGGTAAAGAAGAACTGGTTCGTTCTGCTAAGATAGCTGATTTGTCTTTAAAATCGTTTAAACGAATTGTTGGCGTAGCAGATACACAAGAGGTGTATAATACGCTTCAAAAAGGTAAGCAAGACGGCTTGTTCGGCTATGCTACCTCTCAATTTTCTTTAGTGGGCGCCCCGGCCAGTTTTATTGTGCCAAAGGCTATTGTATTTCAAGAATTAGAAGTAGAAAAAGATAAAGATATCGTTTTGAAGAAAGAAACGATAGTTCCCAGTCCGCTTTTATCAGGAAAATAGTTTGTATTGCTAATGAAATTTCTAAACTGCATTGTTTTATCAGCGTTTTTTAATACCTTTGCAGTTTAAAATATTGTCCTGTGGTGTAATGGTAGCACATCAGATTCTGGCTCTGCTTGTCTGGGTTCGACTCCTAGCAGGACAACTTTAATGAAAAGAATTTGTGTTTTCTGCGGCTCAAGTTTGGGCTTTGATGAAATTTTTGCCGAGCAGGCTTATCTTTTGGGAAAGACCTTAGCGCAAAGAAATATCGGACTTGTGTATGGCGGCTCCAATATCGGACTTATGCGCGAATTGGCTAATGCCGCGCTTGAATACCACGGCGAGGTGATTGGCGTGATGCCGCATTTTATGAAAGAAAAAGAACTGGCGCACCAAAATCTTAGCAGTTTGGAAGTAGTCAATAACATGCAGGAACGAAAAAGCAGAATGTACGAATTGTCGAATGGGGCTATCGCTTTGCCGGGCGGTTTCGGTACTTTAGACGAACTGTTTGAACTGTTGACATGGGGGCAGTTAGGCCTGCACCAAAAGCCGATAGCTTTACTGAATACTGTTGGATATTATAACAATTTATTGTCGTTTATTCAAACAATGGTTGATAAGGGTTTTGTAGGCGAAAGCAGCCGAGCTATGATCTTAGTACACGACGAGGTAGACAGCCTGCTTGACCTGATGTTTAATTATAGGGCGCCGGAGGTGGATAAATGGAGAAAACACAGGGAAACGAACAACGGGGTTAATGGGTAAAATTAAGGGAATTGGTCAGACTGTATTTTTCTATACATTTTGACCAATTACTAAAAAATAAACAGGCACCGTCAGGAACGCTGATGTTATAAGCGTAGCGTAAATATAAGCAATTATCTTCCAGCGGCAGAGCCATTTGCTGTTGTTCAGGCCAATGGTTTGGAAGGCGCTCCAGAGGCCGTGGGTGAGGTGGAGCCACAGGGCGCAAAACCAAGCAATATAAATGATGCTGTAAAGCGGTTGACTAAACCTTTCAGCTACTAATCCGTAAGGGTCGGCAGCGCCTTCGCCGTTCAGGTAGTGGGCTAACTGCATCTTAGCCCAGAAATGAGTGAGGTGCAGGACTAAAAAGCCCACAATGATAAGTCCTAAGACAAACATATTACGGGCAGCCCATGAGGAAACCGCTCCTTTGTTGGCCACCCTGTATGCTTGCGTACCGCGCGCCTTCCAATTATTCCATGTGAGGTACACGGCATAAACAATGTGAATAAAAAAACCAAAAGCCAATACCGGCACCATCACCTGAATAAGCGGATTGGTATCCATGAACCGACAGGCTGCGTTGTAAACATCGCGTCCGGCCAGCAACAATAAATTAATGCCGGCATGCATCACTAAAAACAGCATCAAAAACAAACCGCTAAGGCTCATTATTAATTTTTTACCAATAGAGGAAGCGAAAATACTTGCCATGACAAAAGGTTAAATTATTGATTTTCTTCCCATTCAAAAGAGTAGATAATAGCTTCGACTTGACGTAAAAAATCACGTTTTTTCCCTCTTGGGTAATAAACATTGGCTTCCAGTACAATAATATCCTTACCATCGGGAGCGAAGAAGGAATGGCTGACAAAGGGACCGGCCATGTAGTCATTTTCCAATTCCCACAAGCCGCGGGTTTCCACAAAGTGCCTTTTGTTATATAAAACATTGCGCGAGGTGGGAGGCAATATGCTTGTAGTAGTCATATAACTATTCTCACGAGCGCCCGGAACTTCCTGTTTTAGGATTTTATTGCGTTGTGCAATAATGTTTTCGAGTTGTAAAGCAGTACTATCTTTATAGGGATATTTATAGATGAATATCCTTAATTGCGCCTTCTGTATCTCATAATCTATCCACACGAAATTATCGGTTTTTTTACGCATTTGGTAGTAATCGGGGAAGTAGGGCGAGCCGCCGAACAGTTTATTGACCGTATCGCGTAAACTTTTGTCTTCAGTTCTTTTTATCACGGTGTTCATTCTGTCGCGCTCGGCTTGTTCTATAATGTTAATAAAACGTGTTTGTTCCTGCTGTAGCAAGGCTAAGAGTTCTTCGCCGGTGGGCGCATTGACAATGACTACGGTTTGAGGAGCAGCCCAGATATCGTGTTTAACGACAATACGCGCCGGAACGGTGTCGGGCATAATTTGCAGGAATACCAAGTTGCGGTGAATTTCAAAAGTGCGGCTGAACGAAGAAGTCGAAAGATTTATAAGGTCAAATATCGGCTCTTGTTGCGGCAGGGCGGGATAAATGGGCGCTATGATGCTCCTTACTTCTTTGGTAAAAGTAGTATCCCAAAGAGATTTATCATATATAACTACAATCTCTCCTGCTTTACCGCTGATGTTTCGTTTCAACTGTGGGCCGTCTTCGCAGGCCACCATGCCGGCCATCACAAGGCCTATTAGTAAAAAATGAATTGTTTTCATAATACTGTTTTTATATAAGATGCATTTAAGGCATAAATTCCATAAAATTATTTAAACAAACGAAAGATGTCGTTGCCAAAGGCTAAAATCATAATACCTATTAAGAAGATAAAGCCGACCATGTTGGCATATTCGAGAAACCTGTCGCTGGGTTTGCGGCGGGTAATCAATTCATAAACAGTGAATAAGGTATGGCCACCGTCTAAGCCCGGAATAGGAAGAATATTCAACACAGCTAACATAATAGACAGGAAAGCGGTAATACTCCAAAAGGCATTCCAGTTCCAACTTGAGGGGAATATTTTTCCTATAGTAATAAAACTGCCTACCGACTTATAAGCCTCGGTTTTTGGCGTAAAAATTAATTTGAGTTCGCTAAGGTAATTGTTTACTGTTTTGTAGCCCTTTGTTACACCGGCAGGAATAGCGCTCAACAGCGTGTAATGATGCTCGGTGATGGTAAAATCTTCGGCAGAACTGCCCAAAAAGACGCCCAACTTGCCGTCTTCGCTAACCAATAAGGACAATTGCAGAAGACTGTCGTTACGTTGTATGGCTACGTTAACCTCGTGCCCTTTGTAGCGTTGGAGTAACGAGTGTATATCTTGTGGAATAAAAACACTGCTGTCGTTGATGGCTACAATGCGGTCGCCTTCCATAAGGCCTGCATGCAAGTTGTGAGAACTGTCGGGAATATTATGCACAACGAACGGTTGCCGCAGTTCAAACATACCGGCATGCAACATAGCAGGGAAATATTGTTGGTCAATATCAAAAGTCAAAGTGTCGGCGCTGCGCAATACAGTGGCAGTTTTGGCCTGACGCCTCAGCATCGTCATTTGCAATTCGTTGAAACGTTCTATCGGTTTACCGTCGAAGGCTAAAATAATATCGCCGTGGCGGAAACCGAGTTCGAGGGCTAATTCATTGCATTGTATGCCGAATTTAGCATCTTTGGCAGCCAGATAATTATCGCCCCAAACGTACAACATGCCTGAGTAAATTAAAACAGCCAGCAGCAAATTATTGATAACGCCGCCAACCAATACCCAAAAACGTTGTCGGGCAGGCTTTGAGCGGTATTCCCAAGGTTTAGGCTCTTGCCTCAGCTGTTCTTTGTCCATCGACTCGTCAATCATTCCGGCAATTTTGCAGTAGCCGCCCAAGGGCAGCCAGCCAATGCCCCACTCGGTTTTTTCGGGACAGGCCTTCCAATGCTCCGGCGCCGATGAGGATAAAAACGAGAACTGCCACCTCCCGCCGATTCTTTTAGCCCTGAGCAACGAGAAAGACGGATTGAAGAAAAGGTAAAACTTGTCAACCCGCATCTTGTAAATACGCGCCCACATGAAATGGCCTAATTCATGAACGATAATCAATATCGACAGGGACAATAGCAATTGTATGATTTTCAAAAAAGCTTCCATAATAATTTTAGATGTTTTGTTGTGTAATAGTTCGTGCTGTGAGATCTGTTTGTACTAAATCGTCAAAATCAGGTTGAGATATAAACGGTATTTGATACATTGTTTTTTCGATGAGCGTAGGGATAGCCGTAAATTTAATCTGCTCGTTGAGGAAGGCCTGCACGGCGATTTCATTGGCGGCGTTCATAGCGCAGGGAATATTTCCTCCTTTGTTAAGCGCTTCGTATGCCAAGGATAGGCAAGGAAATTTAGTAGTATCGGGCGGAAAGAAATCCCAGCTTTTAGCCGCAGAGAAATCAATACGCTGTTGAGGCATGGGCAAGCGCATCGGATAACTGAGCGCATATTGGATAGGCAGTTGCATGTCGGGCAATCCCAACTGGGCTTTAATAGCGCCGTCGGCAAATTGCACCATGGAATGAATAATGGATTGCGGGTGCACCAGCGCTTCAATTTTTTCGGACGGAAGGCCGAAGAACCAATGTGCTTCTATCACTTCCAAGCCTTTATTCATCATAGTAGCGGAATCGATAGTTACCTTAGCGCCCATGTTCCAGTTGGGGTGTTTGAGCGCCTGTTGTTTAGTTACCGCCGATAGCGCTGTCGGGTTGGTGTGCAGGAAGGGCCCGCCGGAGGCGGTAAGGTATATTTTTTCTATCTCGCTTTGCTCGCCTGCAAGGCATTGGAAGATGGCCGAATGTTCGGAGTCGATGGGAATAACGGCGGCTTTATTTTCCAAGGCTGTTGCTATGACTAAAGCGCCGCCTGCCACTAAAGTTTCTTTGTTGGCCAAGGCTACGGCCTTGCCGGTATTCAGTGCGGCGAGGGTAGGGGAGAGGCCTGCAAACCCTACCAAGGCCGAAACCACCATATCGGCAGTATCCCATGCAGCCACTTCGGTAACCGCTTTATGCCCGGCATAGACTTTAATGGGATAATCGGCCAAAGCATCGCGTACCTTATCATATTGTTTCTCGTCTGCAATAACTACCGCATTGGGTTGAAATGCTATAGCCTGCCGTATAAGTAAATCGGCATTTCCATGGGCGGTGAGCACTTCTACCTCAAACAAATCGGCATGTCTTCGGATAATATCCAGTGTTTGCGTGCCTATAGAGCCCGTAGCCCCTAATATGGAAATGTGTTTTTTCTTCATTGATGGCTTAGAAGATAATATATTTTTCAGCATCAACCGGCGCGCCGTTGAACCACAATTCAAAATGCAGGTGTGCGCCGCTGCTGAGTGCTCCCGAATTTCCGACAAAGGCAATAATTTCGCCTGCTTTCACAGTATCGCCTGCCTTTTTTAGCAATTTTGCACAATGTTTATAGATGGAAATCACATTGTTTTTATGTTGTATTTGAATAACATTGCCGGTATCGTTGGTCCAGGCTGCTATAGTTACCGTACCGTCAAGCACCGAAGCAATACCTGCGTTTAGCGTAGTAACAATATCTGTAGCAAAATGTCCGTTTTGCTGGTCAAACTTGTCGGTAACAATCCCTTTTACAGGAGGGTAGAAGTTCATAGCGGCCAAAATGGGACTTTCTGCTTTTTCAGCAATATCTTCTCCTTTTATTTCACGTTCAACTTCCAGACGGAGTAAAGAGTCTTCTTTGGAGTGGCGGCTAATCAGTGTTTTGTGGAGCAACAAGGAGTCGCTAATTTGGGATTCTACGGGAATAGGATCATGGCCTTCGAGAATGCGGTTTAAATTAACCAATTGAAGTTCCCATTTGGCAATGGCTATTTCTAAGGAATCGGCCCGGAGCGCGTTTTGCACAATCTCACTGCGGGTCTTATCGTCGGGATAACCGGGAATGAACTCACGCAGAGGAGTAAAAGCAATCATTACAATGACAAAGGCAATGATAGCCACAATAATGACATTGAGTAAAATTAACGCTTCTAATTTCGTTAATCTAATATTCCACAGCTCTTTATACGATGAGTCATTAGAAATGGAAAAGCGGTATTTTTGTTTAGACCCTTTCCTTGACTCGTAGCCATTATAATTTTCTTTATTCATACTAATTAAAACTACAAAAGTACTATTTTTTTTGTTTTTTTAATAAAAAATATCATCAGATAGAAAAAAAATGGTATATTTGTACCAATAACCAAAAAAACATCTACTATGGAAACTTCGTTAGGAAACAGCAATTTAAATGTTTCGGAAATCGTTAAAATGTATCTGAAAAAGAGCGCTAAATATGCAAATGTGGTTGCAATTATAGGCTACGTTTTTTGCGGATTAACATTCTTATTAGGACTGCTTGTCTTAGCTGTGCAGGCAAGTGTGCCCAATGGCCTCACCGTAGGTTTAGTATATATAATTATGGCGCTGATTATGCTATTTCCTGCAAATTATCTTTATAAATTTGCCAATAAGATCAGAAATGCACTATTGAGTGATAATCAACAAGAATTTGAAGGGGGTTTGTTAAATTTACAGTCCTTATTTTGTTTTCATTTTCGTCTTTTCATTGTTTGTATATGCCTCATAACCATTTCAATACTCGTCATCATTATAGCCGGCCCACCCTCGACATCGTTTAATCCTTACGATTTCGGGTACTAACGGGCATACCTGTAAAAATTATTTGCAGTTTCACCTGCCTTATCTTGCTGTGCCGCTGATAATATCTAAAAGTTCGTTGGTGATGGCTTGCTGGCGGCTCTTGTTGTAGAGCAGCGTCAATTCATCAAGTAATTCATCGGCATTATCGGTGGCTAATTGCATGGCCATGGTGCGGGCTGCATGTTCCGCTGCCGCCGAATCGAGCAGGGCTGCAAATATTTTTAACTCCAGTACCTTTGGCAGCAACAAAGCAATCAATTCGTCGCGTGAAGGCTCAAGAATGTAGTCGGGACTTGTTTTCCACTTGCCGCCGCCATTTGCCTGAGCAGCTTCCTGAAACGAAAAAGGAAGGTAAACCTCCGAAGTCGGAATCTGTATTGCCGTATTTTTAAAATGATTGTATATAAGCGTCACATGGTCCACCTGATGGGTGGAATAGAGTTCCAACAGTTGCAAGGCTAATGCCGCCGCATCTGCATAATTGGGCTTTTCGGCCATTCCCCGAAAGTCCCCTTGCGGTTTGTATCCTTCACGGAGTATAGCATCGTAAATCTTGCGCCCCACAGGAAAAATCAAGATGTCGCGACTGTGTAACTTGCTGTAGTTATCCTGTATCGTGGCGTTCAACTTTTTCAAGATATTCACGTTGAATGCGCCACAGAGCGAGGAATTGGAAGAGAAAGCAACGATAGCTGCCCGTTTGACTTCTTTTCTTGGCTGTATATAAGGAGAAACAAAGTTTTCTTCCGAAGCGAGGAGCGAGGATAACATACTTATCAGCCGCTGTTCATAAGGCAGCATGTTGGCTACGGCATTCTGCGCACGGTGTAGTTTTGCAGAAGCTATCCTTCGCATTGCGGAAGTTATCTTCCAAATGTTTTTGATAGATGAAATGCGTCCTTTTATCTCCTTGAGCGATGCCATTTATTTATTGTTTATTTGTTTAACTGTTTAACTGTTTAATTGTTTAATTGATTTGCGATACTCAGTTATTTATCGTTTTATTCTCAACTCTCAATTCTCAATTCTCAACTCTCAATTGTATTCAGCGCTCCGACTAAGGTGGCGGCAATCTGCTCAATTTTTTCACACACCTCGCTGTCAAGTACGCCCTTTTCGAGTTTCTTATATTCTTCGGTCGGTGTAAATGCGTTGAGAAATTGACTTTCAAATTCGTCCACCAGATCAATCGAAATCTCTTTCAACAGGCCATGCGTGCCGCAGTAGAGAATAGCGATTTGCTGCGCTACGGGTTTAGGAGAATATTGCGGCTGTACAAGCAAGCGTGTGTTTTTGCGCCCTCGGTCGATGGTGGCTGCGGTTACAGCGTCCATGTCGCCGCCGAATTTGGCAAAGGCTTCGAGTTCGCGGTATTGCGCCTGGTCAATCTTGAGCATTCCTGCTACCTGTTTCATTGCCTTGATTTGGGCATTGCCTCCTACACGCGATACGGATATACCTACGTTAATGGCCGGCCGAACACCCTGATTGAATAGATCGGTGTCTAAGAAAATTTGTCCGTCGGTAATAGAAATTACGTTAGTGGGAATATAGGCTGAAACGTCGCCGGCCTGCGTTTCGATGATGGGAAGCGCTGTGAGCGATCCTCCTCCTTGTACCTTTCCTTTGAGACTTTCGGGCAGGTCGTTCATGTTTTGCGCTACCTCTTGTTGTCCGATGATTTTGGCAGCACGTTCGAGCAGGCGCGAGTGCAGGTAGAAAATATCGCCAGGATAGGCTTCTCGGCCTGAGGGACGGCGCAGAATAAGCGAAAGTTCGCGATAAGCCACGGCCTGTTTCGACAGGTCGTCATAGACTACTAATGCGTGACGCCCCGTATCTCTGAAGTATTCACCGATGGCGGCGCCGGCAAAGGGAGCAAAATACTGCAAAGCGGCCGTATCGGAAGCTAAGGCGGCTACCACGACCGTGTACTCGAGGGCGCCGCGCTCGCGCAGCATTTCCACCAAAGACGCCACAGTGGTACCTTTCTGTCCGATGGCTACGTAAATGCAATAAACAGGATCGCCTTTATCAAAATTGTTCCGCTGATTCAGTATGGTGTCGATAGCAATAGAGGTTTTACCTGTTTGTCGGTCGCCGATAATCAGTTCGCGTTGCCCGCGTCCGATAGGTATCATAGCGTCCACTGCCTTAAGCCCTGTCTGGAGCGGCTGATTTACAGGCTGACGGAAGATTACTCCGGGCGCCTTACGCTCAAGCGGCATCTCGGTCGTAGGACCCTGAATAGGCCCAAGCCCGTCGATAGGCTTCCCCAGCGGGTCAATCACACGTCCGAGCATTCCTTCGCTTACCTCAATGGAGGCAATGTGGCGCGTACGCTTCACACTATCGCCTTCCTTGATTTCATCGGTCGGCCCTAATAACACCACGCCAACGTTGTCCTCTTCAAGGTTCATTACTACGGCTTTCATGCCGTTCTTAAATTCTAATAATTCATTAGCTTCGGCATTTTGCAAGCCATAGAGGCGTGCTGCCCCGTCGCTTACCTGTAATACCGTGCCTACCTCTTCGAGTTTTAACTTCGATTCGATACCCTCCAACTGGTTGAGTAATACCTCGGAAATTTCACTTGCTTTAATATGTTCAGTCATAAATGTAAAAATCAATCCGGCGCTTATATTATACTATTCTACCGGTGTTCATTTATAAAATGTTTTTTTATTTCGGTCAACTGTGAGGCGATGGAAGCGTCAATCCGCATGAAGTTCATTTGGAAGATGAAGCCTCCAATCAGTTCGGGGTTGATATGTTTGTCCAATTCTACTTCTCCTCCTGTACGGGTGCGCACCAATGTTTTGATACGCTCTTCCGTATCCTGAGCGAGCGGAACAACGGTTTCTAATAATGCTACGTTAATATTGCGCGCTTTGCGGTAAAGGTCAAGGTAATTAACAGCTATAGATTGCAGCAGGAACTCCCTCTGGTTACGAACAACTAAGCGAATGAAACGCCAAGTTTGGCGCGTTACCCGTTCACTGATGGCGCTTTTGATTAATGCTATCTTACCGCGCGTTCCGAGAATCGGATTTACCAAAGCAGGACGCAGGCGAGGTTCCAGGGCAAAATGTCGCGCAAGGATTTCCATCTCTCGAAAAACCTCGTCCGACACCCCTTCGTGTTCGGTGTAAGCGAACAGCGCTCTGGCATAACGCACTGATATGATACCTGTATTCATCTTTAATTAGCTAAATTTTCGCGCTGTGCCTCGTCTATCATACGATTTAATAAATCCATCTGGCAGTCTTTTTCTTTTAACTTATTACGCAGAATTTTTTCAGCAATATCAACGGCTAAAATTGCTACCTGGCTGCGAATTTCTGTAAGGGCGGCTTCGTGCTCTAAGCGAATCTGCTTTTGTGTCTCCTGAAGCATTTTCTGCGTTTCGCGCTGTGCTGCCTCTTTTGCATCGGCCAAAATCCGTTCCTTGGTTTGGCTTGTTTCCCGCAGTATGGAAAGTTGTCTTGAGCGTGTTTCTTCCAGCATGGCTTCGCTTTGAACTTTCACCTCGGCTAAACGGCGATTGGTTTCATCAGCCGCCTGTAACGATTTGGTTATATATTCCTTCCGCTCTTCTACCATACGCGTAATAACGGGAAATCCCCATTTCGCAACAATGAAGAAAACGATGCCGAACGACAGCAGCATCCAAAACAAGAGCCCTGAATCGGGCAATAATAACGACATAACCTCTTTTTTAAAAAGATTTTAGAGTGCGAGAAAACAGACTACAATAGCGAATAGAGCAGCGCCTTCAATAAGAGCAGATGCAATAATCATCGACATACGAATGTCGTTAGCCGCCTCGGGTTGTCGTGCAATGCCTTCCATGGCTGCCGCGCCGATTTTACTGATGCCGAAAGCTGCAGCGAATGCAGCTACACTTGCTGCGATAGCAATAATGCCGATGTGCAGAGACGATGCGGCTTGTAAAAAATTTGTCATAAACATAAGATTTAAACTTTAAATTATACGATTTTTATTTAATTTCTAATTTTGCTTCTTTAGTTTTGTGATGATGCGCTTTCGGTCTCGACAGGCCGATAAAGACAGCCGACAGCATGGTGAAAACATAAGCCTGAATATAGGCTACCAACAGCTCAAGGAAACTCATCAACACACTCAAAATAACCGATATAGCACTCATGCTTGCGTTCACTGTCGGCCCTTTGACTACGGTCAGAAAGACTAAGCAGGTCAGTCCGAGAATGATAGCATGTCCGGCCATTATGTTGGCAAACAAACGAATCATCAGTGCGAATGGTTTTGTGAAAATCCCGAACAGCTCAATTACAGGCATCAGCGGAATGGGAATTTTCATCCATACAGGTACATCAGGCCATAAAATTTCTTTCCAGTATTCTTTATTGCCGAACAGGTTGACTACAAAAAAAGTACATAAGGCTAATACCATTGTTACGGCCATATTGCCTGTAGTGGAAGCGCCACCGGGGAAAAATGGAATTAAACCCATAAGGTTGTTAATCAAAATGAAAAAGAAAGCAGTCAACAAGTAGGGTGCATAACGTTTATACTCGGCGCCAACACAGGGTTTTATCAAGTCATCATGAATATTCATCACAAACATCTCCATGGCGCCGACAAATCCTCCGGGCACGCTTCTGCTCGGCCTTTTCCTGTACCACCGTACTAAGCTCATCACTATGCAGATTAAAATGATGCTGTTGATGATAAGGGCAGCCGCATTTTTTGTGAGCGATAGGTCTATAGGCCGCACCTCTTCTCCTGCGGCATTACGCTCAGCCAGTTTGCCGACATACTTGCCTTCCTGCGCTATGTAAAAGCCTTTATATTCTTTGTGATCTAATTTTGAGGACATAAAAAGATGCCAGCCCTTTTCCTTGCTGTAGGCAATAATCGGAAGCGGAATAGTGATGTGCGTGTCGCCCCAAGTGGTAATATGCCAGCCGTAGGAATCCCCTGTATGCGAAAAGATAAACTCCTTTACATCGAATTTCTTTGTTGCCTCGCTATTTTCCCCCTGAGCGCTGAGGGACATCACAAAGAAACAGATGAAACAGATAATATATTTAGAGAATTTAGTCATCTTATCAGCGGATTTGTCGGGTCATTTTTTCAAAACGGTAAAAAATAGCAATTTCTACAAATAAGTAGAGGAAATAAAAAATTAGCGTAGTAATTACCATCTCGGTTATATTTTCGCCTGCAAGCCAATAATAAAGTAAAACACTTCCTAAGGTCAGCACAATTTTGATTGCCCGCGACAACATGTAGGCAGTCAGGATCTTTTGTGCCTTATGCCTGCTGTAATGGTACATTCCTATTGACATAAATAATCCCAACAATATAAAATAAGCAGGGATTAACGGATACCACCGAAAATAATAGGCAGGGAAAATCCAATACAAGACTATCCAACCTGCTAAACCTGCAATAACTACTGTTGCGAGCAAGGAGAGGATAAGGGGCAGATATTGTTTTTTGGATTGGTTCATGTTATGCTAAAACTATAATATGGTTTTTCTTTACTTCAACAAATCCGCCTCTGGGGATAGGTAATGTTTCTTTTTTGCTGTCTTGCGTATAGATGATCTTTCCTTTTGGCTGTAAAGAGGAAATCAGTGGCGCATGGCCTTCAAGTACAGTGAATGAACCCATTGTACCAGGTAGCGTAACGCTTTCGACTTCGCCGCTGAAAAGCATCTTTTTTGGAGTGATGATATCTAATTTCATACCTTAAAATACTTCATGTTTTTGTCTTTATTTATACCTTAGCAGCCAATTTTTGCGCTTTTGCAATAGCATCGTCAATGGTTCCAACATTCAAAAACGCCTGTTCGGGAAGATGGTCAACCTCGCCGTCGAGGATCATCTTGAATCCGCGTATGGTTTCTTCTATAGGCACTATTACTCCTTTGGTCCCTGTGAACTGCTCGGCTACTGTGAAAGGTTGCGACAGGAAGCGTTGTACGCGCCGAGCGCGGTTGACCACTGCGCGGTCCTCGTCCGATAGTTCCTCCATGCCGAGAATGGATATGATGTCCTGTAATTCTTTATTACGTTGTAAAATTTGTTTTACGCGCTGTGCCGTATCGTAATGTTCCTGTCCAACCACCAATGGGTCGAGAATACGCGAAGTGGACTCCAAGGGATCAACTGCGGGATAAATGCCTAATTCGGTAATTTTACGGCTTAGCACTGTGGTAGCGTCCAAGTGGGTAAAGGTGGTTGAGGGTGCAGGGTCGGTAAGGTCGTCAGCAGGAACGTAAACTGCTTGTACAGAAGTAATAGAGCCTTTTTTTGTAGAGGTAATCCGTTCCTGCATGGTACCCATTTCAGAGGCTAAGGTAGGCTGGTAACCCACCGCCGAAGGCATGCGCCCGAGCAGCGCCGAAACTTCAGAGCCTGCTTGGGTAAAGCGGAAAATGTTATCAATAAAGAAAAGAATATCCTTGGCGCCGCTACCCTCGTCGCGGAACGACTCTGCGATAGTTAGCCCCGACAGCGCCACCGACAAACGTGCGCCGGGCGGTTCGTTCATCTGCCCGAATACAAGCGTCGCCTGCGATTTTTGTAGCTCCTCCGGATCGACTTTAGAGAGGTCCCAATGGCCTTCTTCCATGCTTTTTTTGAAGGCTTCCCCGTATTTTATTACGCCCGATTCAATCATTTCGCGCAGAAGGTCGTTCCCCTCGCGGGTACGTTCGCCTACTCCTGCAAACACCGAGAACCCGTTATGTTGCTTGGCTATGTTATGAATCAGTTCCATAATGATTACGGTCTTTCCCACGCCTGCACCTCCGAAAAGCCCGATTTTTCCCCCTTTGGCGTATGGCTCCAGCAGGTCGATTACTTTAATTCCTGTCAGCAGCATTTCACGCGTGGTGGTCAGTTCCTCAAATTTTGGGGCTTCGCGGTGGATAGAATACCCGCCCCTGATGTCGGGTTGCTTCATGCCGTCTATAGCCTCGCCCACCACATTCACCAAGCGTCCTTTAATTTGTGTGCCTATAGGCATTTTGATTGCTCCGCCGGTTGAGATTACCGACATGCCGCGGTGCAGGCCATCAGTGGAATCCATTGCTACAGTGCGCACTGTATCTTCTCCAATGTGTTGTTGTACTTCAACAACGAGCACTTTTCCATCGTTACGAACAATTTCGAGCGCTTCGTAAATGCCGGGCAAGGTAACTAATCTGCTCTCGGCCTTTTTATCGAAATGAACATCTACCACAGGGCCGATAATCTGTGAAATACGGCCGACAATCGTAGATGAAGAACTATTTTCTACTTGCATACGGATTTATTTGAATATTCCTAAAAAAATATCCGGCAAAATTAATGCAAATATTTGATTAAACAATTTATTTTTTATTTTTCGGTCATTTTTCAGTATATTTGCAAGATGTTATCTGAAAAAATTTTTGCCCATGGATACTAAAATAGCCGCTTTTTTGACTTATCTTGAAACAGCTTCTGCTGAAACCCGCCATATAGTAATGCAAAATTACCCTAATGAATTGCCTTTAAATGAAGTAGTTGCCTATTTGAAAGACGATCCGACAACGGAAAAGGCTACTGCTTTGTTAATGTATTGGTTGATGCACCCCCGTTTTTCCAAACAGTTTGACCCGAATGAAGCGCGGGAAAAAGAATTGGAAAAATTCGGCGAAGTTTATTTTGACCTGATAGAAGACCTTGAATGTAAATATGCGGCTGGTTTTTACACGGTACAAACTATAGGCTATGACCCTTATTACGATTACAGCCGCGATTCTGGCTATTTCGGGGAAAAACGCAGGGTTCCCTCAATAATGAATGTGCCGGTCTATGGCAAAACTATTGACACCGCAACTTATGACCGTGAGCATGGCTTGCAAAAAGGCCTGACGGCAGAATTGTTTGCCGTTATTAATGCCGCAACTGTCCCGCCGCCGACTATCCCTGTTTCGGAGTCGGAAGCGGCGCCTATAGTGTCGGAGGAGCCTGTTTCACCCTACGTGCCTTTCGAGCCTTTGCTTGCAGGACAGAAAGTAGAAGAAGAAAAGCTTGTTACTGTAGCTGAAGATGCTGAAAAGAGCGAGTGGGAAAAAGTAATGGAAAAATATAAGGAAGAATGGAAAAAAGAAGAGGAGTATGACCCTTATGCTCCTGATCCTCATACTGATACTCAACATGCGCCCAATAATTCTAAGGCAGGTTGCGGCGCATTCATAGCGATTGCTGCTATCATTATGCTATTGATGAGAATGTGCGAGAATACGAATTAAGCCTAACAGGCAGCTAAACCTTGAACCTTAAATTTGTCGCCTGTCATTTTCTTAGCCGCTCGGTCATCTTGACCATGGCCTCGTCGCGGGCGATGCAGCGTAGCGCCATATAGGTAAGAATGGCGGCAATGACAGGAAAGGCAGCTGTCAGTGAAAAGGCGGCGCCTGTTTTCAGCGTAAATAGATAATAGGCTATAATCCCTTGGACACCTAATAAAACAAGGCAATTAAACATACAAAGGCGTATCTGGCGCGTACGTTTACGATACATGAAAATGTTGAAGTAGCCAATGACTGTTGCAACAATAAGCAAGACCTGAATAAGAGTAGAGTCGGTATACTTAATAATTTCCTCGCCGAAACTGATAAAGGGGTTAAAAAACATGCAGGTCAGCAGAATGGCCGCAGCCAGCAGAAAAAGAGTTTGAATACGTTGAAGCATATTGGGTTGTTGTATTTTTCGCAATTATTCCTTATTCATTGTCCTTGCCCCATTTCTCCGGAGATTGGCGCCATTCTTCAAGTGTTTCCATATCGGATTCTTTGATATAGTTACACTGCTTGGCTTCTTCAATCAGGGTCAGATAATTGGTAAGGGTGTGTAATTCGCAACCGGCCTTCTCGAAGCTGCGGCGGGTAGAGATAAAATTGTAAGAGAAAATGGCTACCATGCCCAATACTTCCGCTCCCGCCTTACGAACGGCATCTACAGCTTGCAAGCTGCTGCCGCCGGTAGATATGAGGTCTTCTATTACCACTACACGCGCTCCGGGTTGCAATTCCCCTTCAATAATGTTCGACAGGCCGTGGCTTTTAGCAGAAGAACGGATATAAATAAAAGACTTTTCCATTTTTTCGGCCACCAAGGCTCCGTGGGCAATAGCGCCTGTAGCAACGCCTGCGATGACCTCTGCATTGGGAAAATGCTGAAGAATGAGTTGCGTAAGGCTTTCATAAATCAGTTTCCGCGCTTTGGGGTAAGACAATATTTTGCGATTATCGCAGTATATAGGTGAACGCCAGCCGGAGGCCCAGGTAAAAGGTTGCTCCACATTCAAGCGCACGGCGGAAATGTCAAGTAGTTGGCGAGCAATAATTTTTTCTATTTTTTTCATAAAATTTTTATCTTTGTGCTAAATTTATCCTTAAATGTATAAAATATTCTTCAACGACCGAGTTCTAAGCATTAGTAACAATTGGCTGCAATGTAGCCAAGTTATGAATGCAATAATCTACAAAGTTACAAAAAAAAATGAAATAAAACCAATAGTTGATAATTTTCAGCAAAATTTGGCTATGCGGGAGCTGTACCTGTATGTTGAAGATGTGGAAGAAGCTATGAATGAGGTTCTTTCCTTATTTAACGTAGAGGAATCGGCCGGAGGGGTGGTCTGCAATAATAATGACGAATGGCTGCTGATATTCAGGCACGAATTTTGGGATTTGCCCAAAGGAAGACCGGAGTCGGGGGAAAGCATGCCTGAAGCCGCCTTGAGGGAGGTTGAGGAGGAATGTGGCATTCATGAACTTACATTGTTTGATTTTCTCACCTGTACCTATCATACTTATAAAGAAAATGAGCAAATTATGCTAAAGAAAAACTACTGGTACAGTATGAAATATACAGGGACGGCAAGCCTTATACCTCAAAAGGAAGAAGGCATTATAGAAGCGCGATGGGTGCCCCGCAATGAAATCCCCGTATATTTACCAAAGATGTATTCATCAATTACAGAGGTGCTGCAGATGGCTGTTTGCTGATAATTTAAAGATTTAAAATTTCACCTCTGTTTATTCTCCAACCATATTATTTTGAGTAAGGCTTCTCCTACGCCTATTTTATAGCCTTCCGACACATACAAAATACCGCCGTTAGCAGATAAATATACCACCAAGGGGTAATTATCTTCAAATTGCCTTTGTAATGACGCGGTAACGGTTTTCAAGATATTTCCCTTATTAGCGCCTGAATAGCTGTTCAGCGGCAAGCCTTTGTAGGTATCAAGCGTAAATGAAGCGTTATAACGATCTTCGGGAACTAAGAAGAGTACGCCGCCGCCCCATTCATTAAAGGCTTTGAGCCGCATATCCTGCAACAAGTGCTCGGAAGGCTCTTTTTTCGGATCAATAAAGCAAAGCGCCAAGCCTTTTCCATGCGACAGGGTTTTTAAACTATGCTTGCTATTATCGCTCAAATACACTTCCGTATTCATGTCCACCGAGCCTAATAAGGCAATTTTATCGGTAATATTAGACAATTTCACCTTAGTTGTATAGGTAGTAGCTAAGGTAAAATATTCGGCACGCACTGCCACAGAACCGTCGTTGGCACGGCTGCCGCTCATCAGCCTGTAGTAGCCCTCATCTAAGGATAAGTGGACATCATATTCCTTAACGGCAGGACTGTTCCATAAATTGAGCGTCTGAAAATCGTCGTTCTTATATACCGCCAGTGTATAATGGGTTAGGTAAGCAGGTTTCACAATATTTGTTTTATCGTTGCCAAGTATAAGATAGCTTTTCGACTGTTGCTCCGTAAGGTTTTCGGCCTCAAATAACACGTCGCGCCATTGCCTGTCGGAAAAATATTGCGGCTTTCCCGTAGCAGTTTCTATCTGCGCAGGAATTCCCAGACTGCGGCACAGGGCAACAAAAAACACGTCGCGCGAACGACTATCGGCGCGCTTCAATTCATACACGCCCTGTGGAGTAATCAAACAATTATAATAATTGGCTGCATCATCAAGGGCGATATTTTCTTTCACATAGCGGATAATATGCTCCACCGTAGTCGGCTCACCTGCTATTTCACGAACAAATTCCGACTGTTGAAAAAAGCTGCGCCAGGGTCTAATCAACTCTGTGGCAATGCGCGGCGATAACATTTGCTGTACTAAAATAGTTTTAGGAATATCAGTAGTCATATAAGATAACCCATTATCAAAATGATCATGTAAATAGTCTAAGGGCGTGTCTCTTAAATCTTTTTCCGATAAGGACAAGAGAAATTCGCTAATCCAATGCCTGTTATTTCCGCTATCTATAAAAGCAGCAATATCGCGCCAATTTCCCTGCGACAATTGCAGGATTTTCCACACTTCTTCTTTTTTCAACTGTTGACGCACTGCTAAGTCAATCGCATATTCTTCGGTAGCAAAAGTTTGCATATAAGCTGTGCGAATCGAGTCTTCCTGCTGCAAACGCAGGGCATGCAATGCCGCTTTTTCCGAGGATACCGCCGACACCTGCTGCTCCTGCGGCACATTTACTGTAAGCTCCTCCACATAAGGTTCGCCGGGCTGTTTATCTAAATGTACAAGCACGAGCGTATCGTCAGGGGTTGATTGGCCATAACCATAGCGGTCGGCTTTATCTGCCCATACCATAATATCGCCCATGCCGGAAATAATAGCGGCCATGCCTTGTTCATCGGTCTGCTTTTCTACCATAGGATACCATTCGGCATAGTTATATACCTTGAATTGCACGCGGGCGCCGCTTATCGGTTGGCCGTTCTCATCTACCGCCTGCACCTTTACTTCGCGCGTGGGGGCATAATTCTCCAAAACATTAATCCGCGAAAATAAAGGGGTTTCTACATTTTTTTCTTCAGGCCCCGTATATAAGCCGAAGACTGTAGTGTGCACCATCATTGCCCGTTTAACCGGACCGGTAAACCAGGCCATATTCAGCTCAGGTTCAGGTTCGCAAGCGCCCATGTAGTACCATTTTCCATCAACCCATACTTCTACCCAGGCATGGTTATCGTCGGTATGCACCCAGCGCGGCGTGTAGCATTGGCGGGCGGGGATACCCACAGCCCGCAGTGCGGCTACGGTAAAGGTCGATTCCTCGCCGCAACGCCCCCATGAGGTGCGCATAAGCGCCAGCGGGGCCGAAGTGCGCCCATCGGTAGCGCGGTAAGTTACTTTCTCATGGCACCAATGGTTCACTTCCAAGGCCGCTTCGGCCATTGATAAACCTTTCACCCTGTCTTTTAATTCCTCGAAAAACACAATGCGGGCAGTGTCTAAATATTCGTTATTCACACGATATACTAATACAAAATGGCGAAAAATATCGCAGGGAACCGACTTTCCCCAGTGAAAATAATCCTGCGCTTTAAAGGCAGCGTCTATCTGCTTCAAGAAAAATTCTCCATCGTAGTCGGCCAGATCGCACAAGGGCATGTAGGCATACAAAAATTCCAAGGCTTCCCGCTGTTTCAGGCTGAGTTTGCGCTTGTCGAGCACGCCGAACAAGGCCTCAGCACGATGTTTGGCCTCTTCCTTTCTTTTCTGAAACTGCTCCTGCACCTGCGCTCGGTAGGTTTTATCTTTCAGAAAGTGTTCTTCTTGTCCGCAAGCCACCGCCAGTAGGGCGGTTAGTATGATAAACGAAACTTTTTTCATGTTGCTTATTTGTTGATTTGGGTATTTGTTGAAGACTGCTTCCTGCTTCGTCCTTCGCAGTCGCAATGACGGTTGAAAGTTGTTGAAGGTGGTAGGCCTGCGCGGAAAGAGCCGTGAATTTCCTTAGCATCGGTGTTTTTAATGAGTTCGGCGGCATTTTCTGCAGTAATGCCGGCGCCGGGCATCACAATGATGCGTGTCCCGGCCTGCGACACTAATTGTCGTAGCATTGCTGCACCTTCCGGAGCCGAAGGGTACCCTCCGGAGGTTAGCACCCGCTCGCAGCCTAACTCAATAATGCTTTCTAAGCACTCAGGCAGGTTACGGCAAGAGTCGAAAGCCCGATGGAAGGTTACCTGCATATTGTATTGACGGGCAATAGCCATCAATATAGCACAACGGCGGACATCAATGCTTCCGTCGGCATTCAGCATTCCTATCACTACGCCGTGGCAGCCTAACTTGCCGCAGCAGTGAATATCCGATTGCATCAGAGCAAATTCGGTATCGTTATACAAAAAATCACCTCCCCGCGGACGGACAAGGACAAAGACGTCTATGTTCAGCAGTCGCCGCACGGCTTCTATTATGCCAAAAGAGGGAGTAGTACCACCTACTGCCAAGTTTTGGCATAGTTCTATTCTGTCGGCTCCGCCTTGCTGCGCGTCTAATGCCGCATCAATGCTTTCGACACAGACTTCTATCTTAATTTTATTATTTGTAGCCACAAATTCTGCAATCACTTCATATTGTGGTAAACATTCTGCACGTCATCGTCCTCTTCAAATCGCTCAATCAATTTTTCGAGTTCTGTCCTTTGCTCGGGAAGAAGTTCTTTTAATTCGGCAGTGGGAATACGTTCAAAGCCGCCGCTCAGCAGTTCTAAACCCTGTTCTTCAATATATTTCTGAATAGCGCCGTATGATTCAAATCCGCCGTATATCATCACCTCATCGCCGTCGGCAAAAATTTCTTCGCCGCCAAAGTCTATCAACTCCAACTCCATATTTTCAATATCCATACCTTCTTTCGCCTTCACCTTAAACATACATTTACGTTCGAACATAAACTCCACGCTGCCCGAAGTACCTAAGGAACCGCCGAATTTGTTAAAATAACTGCGTATGTTGGCAACGGTACGCATAGTGTTATCGGTAGCCGTTTCTACAAGGAAAGCAATACCATGAGGGCCATAGCCTTCATACACCACTTCCTTGTATTCGCTTTGGTCTTTTTCAATCGCCCGTTTAATGGCCCTTTCGATATTATCTTTGGGCATATTTTCAGCTCTAGCCATTTGAATGACAGCCCGCAGGCGGGGATTATTTTCGGGGTCAGGGCCGCCGGACTTGGCAGCTATGGTCAACTCTTTTCCTATACGTGTAAACACGCGGGACATATTGCCCCAGCGTTTCATTTTACGTTCTTTACGATATTCAAAAGCACGTCCCATAGTATGTCGATTTTTAGTTTATTCCATAGGCGATACCTCGCCGATATATTTGTCTATTTCGCGGGCTTCCTCAGACTGAGGATAATTAGTTTTAATACGCAGGAACATCTTCAGGGCCTCTTCGGGCTTACCCGAAGCTTTATAAGTAAGCCCTGCCTTCAGCAATGGCTCTGCCGCAAAAATATTTTCGCGATAATTAGCTGCTTTCAGGAAATAATTCAGCGCCTCAGGATAATTATTCAGATTAACGTAAGCATCGCCGATACGAGCTAATGCAATAGCCGATGTAATCTCATCGCCTACCTTGTATTTCTTCAAGTTTTCAATAGCTTGTTCGTATTGGCCTAATTTCAATTGGCAAATCCCTGCATAAAAGTAAACCATATCGCCGGCCTTGCTGCCGTATTCATCAATAATCTGCAAAAAGCCCGAATTATTACCATCGCCGTTCAACGCTAAGGATAGAGAATCTATACGGTAGTATTGTTCTGCTATAAACATCTGACTACGAGCTTCTTCTTGTTGCGGCTCATAGTAAAATTTTTGATAACCGAAATAAATCAGCACTATGGCCAATATGCCGACCACAGCATAAATAATAACATTTTTATATTTTGTCAAAAATTGTTCTGCGGACGAAAGTACTTGTCCTACAGCTTCTCCGGAATTGTGAGCTTGTTTAGCCATGAAAATAATATTAATAAATTTAGGGTTGCAAATATAGTGTTTTTTTATGAAATAGTAAAAAAAATTTCTACAAACTATGTAAAATAGTATCTTTGTGCTATGCTTTTGAAACAAATTTCCATAACGAATTTTAAGAATATCGTAGCAACTACACTGCGTTTTTCCCCGAATATCAATTGTATAGTAGGTAATAACGGCGAGGGGAAGACCAACCTCTTAGATGCTGTTTATTACCTGTCTATGACCAAAAGTTACTTCGGAGGCAGCGACCTATTCCATATTCGACATGGGGAACAGTATTTTTTATTACAGGGATTATTTTCGCATGATAATGAGGAAGAACAAGTTAACTGCGGCGTTACACGGGAAGAAGGAAAAATTTTTAAACGGAATGGAAAGACTTACAACCGTTTAGCTGAGCATGTAGGACGTTTTCCCTTAGTAATGGTTTCGCCTACCGACAATACGTTAATTAATGAATCGGGAGAAGAACGCCGGAGGTATTTGAACGGCATTTTGGCACAAAGCGAAAAAGAGTACCTAAATGTATTGTTGCGGTATAATCATACTCTCTTACAGCGCAATAAGCTGCTTAAAACCCCTTACGACAGTAATATGCCGACTTTATTGAGTGCTATTGATGAGCAAATGGTTGATGTTGGAAAAAAAGTATATAACTTTCGTAAACAGCTAATTATAGATTTGCAACCTTATTTTAGCCAGGCCTATGCTACCCTCTCCGAAAATAAGGAAGAGGTGAGTTTAATCTACCGTTCAGAACTTGATAATGAGGATTTTGTAGAGATATTGGAACGAAACCGCGACCGCGACAGGATCTTGCAGCACACTTCTGCCGGCATACACCGCGACGACCTTAGCATGTTAATAGAGGGCTACCCCTTACGGCGCACAGGCTCACAAGGGCAACAAAAAACCTTTCTGCTGGCATTGAAGTTAGCCCAGTTTGAGTTGCTTCATCGGCAAAAAGGCTTCCGACCCTTGCTGTTGCTCGATGATATTTTTGACAAGTTGGACGCCGACAGGGTACATCAACTGTTAAGCATGGTAGCTCAGGCCAACTTCGGCCAAATATTTATTACCGACAGCAACAAGGTGCGCGTCGATGGCATAGTGCAGCAACTAACGCAGGATTACGCCATGTTCACGGCGGAGAAGGGAGTATTTAAATGAGGATTGTTGAAGGTTTCTTACATCTCATACTTCACATTCCCAAAAAACGAAAAAGCCAATGAAAGAATATGGATGCGCTATTAAATGACCTGATAGGAAATCTTCCTCAAGTACAAATAACTACTTACACGAATTCAGTGATTTATAATCCGTAAATATTGCTTACCTTTGCAGCATGAAGATTACTCATCTTACCTTCGATAAGTATCCGCTGTTTTTGGCGCCTATGGACGAGGTAACCGACGCCTCGTTCCGTTATGTGTGTAAGCATTTCGGCGCCGACATGATGTTTACTGAATTTGTAGCTGCCGACGGATTAATACGCGATGCCGCTTCGACTGTAGCTAAGATGCAAATTTACGATTATGAGCGCCCTATCGGCATTCAAATCTACGGACACCTGATGGAGCCTATGATTGAAGCCGCACGCATTGCCGAAGAGGTTGCACCTGATGTGATTGACATTAATTTCGGCTGTCCGATGAGAAAGATTGCCGCCCGCGGCGCTGGCTCGGGCATAATGCGCGAACCCGACAAGATGGTGGAGATGACCAGCCGGATTGTTGATGCTGTCAAAGTTCCGGTAACCGTTAAAACCCGCTTAGGCTGGGACGAGGACAGTAAGATTATTGTAGAATTAGCCGAACGCCTGCAGGATACGGGCATAGCGGCGCTGACCATTCACGGCCGCACCCGCGCACAGGTATATAAGGGTGAAGCCGACTGGACCCTGATCGGCGAGGTGAAGCGTAACCCGCGAATGAAGATACCCATCATTGGCAACGGCGATGTGAAGAGTCCGCAACGCGCTAAAGAAATGTTCGACCGCTATGGAGTGGACGCCATCATGATTGGCCGTGCTACCTATGGTCACCCTTGGATTTTCAGGGAAATCAAGCATTACATAGCGACCGGAGAGCTATTGCCCGACATGCAAGTCAGTGAAAGGGTGGCCTTAGCAAAAATACACTTACAAAAATCAATTGAGGTAAAAGGCGAGCGCACCGGCGTGTTGGAAATGCGGCGCCACCTGAGCAACTACTTCAAAGCCTTGCCAGACTTCAAGGAAACACGCAGCAAATTAGTTACCGAAAACAACCCCGAAAAGGTGACAGAAATATTGGATTATATCGGGGAAAGGTGGAAAGAATCGGCTTAATTTTACCTTACTAAAGAAATACTACCTGCCGGATGAGTTTCGCGTCCTTTTTTATCAATGTAACGTAGAACATAAAAATAAGCATCTGAGGGCGCTTCCCTGTCTTTTTCAGTACCATCCCAGCCATCATCGCCTTCAAATATCTTTCGGCCAAGCCTGTCGTAAATAATAACGCGGTAGCCTTTCATAAAATGATCATTTACCCCGTCGTTATTGGGCGAAAATACTACAGGTATAAAGAGATTACCCGCTAAACTGTAATCATTGCTTACACTGCAACCATTACTGTCGGTTACTTCTACCGTAAATGTATAAATTTGGTCATCGTAGGTTCCGAAAGCACAAACACCCTTAATAGTACCATCATTGTGAAGCGTCATACCATTAGGAAGAAGTCCGGAGACAATAGTATAGAACGGCGAATCGGCATTGCTTTGCAACTGCTGCTCGTAATACCTGTTACGCTCAAAATCAGGCAAAACCGTCGGATTAAGATGCAATAAATCTCCTACCGTAATATACACCGTATCCTGCACGTCGGGACAGTATTGCCGCGAAGCCGTAATAACATAAGAAGAAGAAGAGGTATGGCTAAAAGTGGTTTGCGGAACATTCCATGTAATATTATCGGCATCGTAATGATCAGTTGTCAGCGTCAGTATTGTGCCGTAACAAACAAAAAGGTCGTCCATGGCTTTCAACTCCGGCGGTTGAGCGACAGAAATGCTGAGGCTGCCTTGCGAAACACAATGATGAATACTGGTAGCCTTAACATAGAAGGTGGTATCGGTAGTTAAGGAAGCAATAGTAAACGAAGTCGTTCCGAGAAATTGTGTCTGCAAGAAGTCTTCATACCAATTTAGAACATCGGTGTCGTCAACGGTAGATGCCGTAACCGTAACGCTTTCACCCGAGCAAATATTACTGTTGCTAATAATCAGCACAGGCAAGGGATTAATCGTAACCTTCACTGAGTCGCGGACAGAACAGTTATGCTCTGATACGGCTTCGACATAATAAACCGTAGTGGTAGCAGGCGTAAGCGTCATCGTATTAGCCGTAACTATAGCGCTGGTATAATTTGGGTCGCTGTACCATGTAAGGGTTCCGCTGATATTGGTTATCGTAGCGCTAATGTCTAATGTTGTTCCGTAACATTCGGCTACATCGGGGCTGACAACCAAGTGGGGCAACGGATTTACCGTTACCGTTACAGGACCTGCCGAACTCGAACAGCCATGGCTGTTGAGTACTATGACCGAATAGTCGGCAGTGGCCGTTAAGGAACTTAGCGGATAAGTATTTACTGTAGTAGTTCCTAATTGTATTGCGCCCTCATACCAGGTATAAGTCATAGCCGCTGTATTTCCATTCAAAATGTCGGCTGTTAAGGTTGTACTTTCATCGGAGCAAATAGTAGAATAGGAAGCCGAAAGGCTGACTTCCGGCAATGGATTAACGGTTACTGTTATAACTGTTGCAGAACCTGAGCAGCCATTTTCGTTCAGGACTTCTACCGAATAGTCGGCTGTGGTCGTTAAGGCGCTTAACGGATAGGTATTGACAGTGGTGGTTCCTAATTGGGTTGCACCCTCATACCAGGTATAAGTCATAGCCGCCGTACTTCCACCCAAAACATCGGCTGTTAAGGTTGTACTTTCACCGGAACAGAGCGTAGAGGCTGAGGCGGAAAGACTGACCTCAGGCAGCGGATTTACCGTTACCGTAACAGGGCCTGCCGAGTCGGAACAGTCATTGCTGTTGAGCACTGTTACCGAATAGTCGGCTGTGGCCGTCAAGGCGCTTAACGAATAGGTATTGACAGTGGTAGTTCCCAAGGTGTTTGTACCCTCATACCAGGTATAAGTCATAGCCGCCGTACTTCCATCTAAAACCTCGGCTGTTAAGGTTGTACTTTCACCGGAGCAAATAGTGGACGATGAGACCGAAAGTTGGACATCGGGAAGCGGGTTCACGGTTACCTGCAGCATCTCTGAGGTCTCTAAACAGCCATCGCTATTGGTTACTCGTACATAGTAATTAGAAGTCTCCTCCAAATTGCTTATCGGATAAGTGTTTTCGGTTGTAGTATCTAAGAGGCCGGCGCTTCCATACCAAACATAGGTCATAACTGTGGTCGTTCCGCCCGATACTTCCGCTGTTAAGGTTGTAGATTCGCCAAAGCAAATAGTAGCCGAAGATACTGACAGATCAACCACCGGCAAGGGATTTGCCGTTATTGTTATCGAAGCAGAGGTAGCTATGCAGCCATTGTTATTGATTACTTCCACGTAGTAATCGGCAGTCGCGGCCATAGCGCTTAGATAGAAATTATCTACTGAGGTAACTCCCATTGAAGTAGTATTTTCATACCAGATATAATACATAAGTGTAGTAGTTCCTCCGGAAACCTCGGCTGTTAGGATAGGCGATTCCCCAATACAAACACTGGTAGAAGAAGCCGAAAGGCTGACCACCGGCAGTAGATTTACCGTTATAGTTGCCGGAGTGGAAGTCTCAGAACAGCCATTACTGTTAAGTACTGTTACCGAATAGTCGGCGGTGACCGTCAAAGAGCTTAGCGGATAGGTATTTACCGTAGTAGTTCCTAATTGGGTTGCGCCCTCATACCAGGTATAAGTCATAGCTGTAGTAGTCCCGCCGGAAACATCAACGGTTAGGGTAGCAGGGTCGCCGTAACACACATCGGGTGAGGAAGTTAATAAGCTTACTATCGGCAAAGGATTTACCGTTACTGTAACAGGACTTGAGGATCCGAAACAGTCATTGCTGTTGAGCACTGTTACCGAATAGTCGGCAGTGGCTGTCAAGGCGCTTAGCTGATAAGTATTTACAGTAGTAGTTCCCAAGGCGATTGCGCCCTCATACCAGGTATAAGTCATAGCCGCCGTGTTTCCATCTAACACCTCGGCTGTTAAAGTTGTAGATTCACCGAAACAGATAGTCGAGGGTGAAGCCGACAGGCTGACCTCAGGCAGCGGATTTACCGTTACCGTAACAGGACTTGCCGAGCCCGAACAGTTATTGCTGTTGAGCACTGTTACCGAATAGTCGGCAGTGGCTGTCAAGGCGCTTAGCGGATAGGTGTTGACCGTGGTAATTCCCAAGGCGGTTGCGCCCTCGTACCATGTATAAGTCATAGCTGCCGTACTTCCATCTAACACCACGGCTGTTAAAGTTGTAGATTCACCGAAACAGACAGTCGAGGGTGAAGCCGACAGGCTAACATCAGGCAGCGGATTTACCGTTACCGTAACAGGGCCTGCCGAGCCGAAACAGTCATTGCTGTTAAGCACTATGACCGAATAGTCGGCAGTGGCCGTCAAGGAGCTTAGTGAATAGGTATTGACCGTGGTAGTTCCCAAGGCGATTGCACCCTCATACCATGTATAGGTCATAGCTGTGGTCGTTCCAGCCGATACCGCAACCGTTAAGGTTGTAGATTCACCATAACAGACAGTCGAGGGTGAAGCCGACAGGCTGACATCAGGCAGCGGGTTGACCGTTACTGTAACAGGACTTGAGGATCCGAAACAGTCATTGCTGTTGAGCACTGTTACCGAATAGTCGGCAGTGGCTGTCAAGGCGCTTAGCGGATAAGTATTTACAGTAGTAGTTCCTAATTGGGTTGCACCCTCATACCATGTATAAGTCATAGCCGCTGTACTTCCATCTAAAATGTCGGCTATTAAGGTTGTACTTTCACCGAAGCAAATAGTAGAAGATGAAGCCGACAGGCTGACATCAGGCAGCGGGTTGACCGTTACCGTAACAGGGCTTGCCGATCCGGAACAGTCATTGCTGTTGAGCACTGTTACCGAATAGTCGGCAGTGGCTGTCAAGGCGCTTAGCGGATAGGTGTTGACCGTAGTAGTTCCTAATTGGGTTGTACCCTCATACCAAGTATAAGTCATAGCTGCCGTACTTCCATCTAAAATGTCGGCTGTTAAGGTTGTGCTTTCACCGAAGCAAATAGTAGAAGATGAGGCTGACAGGCTGACATCAGGCAGCGGATTTACCGTTACCGTAACAGGACTTGCCGAGCCGACACAGTCATTGCTGTTGAGCACTGTTACCGAATAGTCGGCGGTGGCCGTCAAGGAAGTTAGCGGATAGGTGTTGACCGTAGTAGTTCCCAAGGCGATTGCGCCCTCATACCAGGTATAAGTCATAGCCGCCGTACTTCCATCTAACACCTCGGCTGTTAATGTTGTACTTTCACCGAAGCAAATAGTGGACGGTGATGCCGAAAGCCTGACATCGGGAAGCGGATTTACCGTTACCGTTACCGGAGCAGATGCGCCGGAGCAGCCGTTAGTATTGATTACGCTCACGGAGTAATTAGCGGTAGCGCTCAAAGCGCTTAGATCGTAGTCGTTTAATGTAGTTGTGCCTATTTGAGCGCCTCCTGCATACCATGTATAAGTCATGGCTGGAGTGCTTCCGTTTGAGACTGTAGCCGTTAGGGTAGTAGATTCACCATCGCATATAGCGATTGGAGCGACTGACAGGCTAATCTCAGGCAGGTCATATACTACTACCGTTACCGTTACCGTTACCGGAGCAGAAGTCTCGGAGCAGCCATAGCTGTTGAGTACTTCCACAGAGTAGTCGGCAGTAAGGGTCAAAGCGCCTAAATCGTAAACATTGACTGTAGTGGTGCCTAATGGCGTAGCTCCTGAAAACCAGGTATAGGTCATGGCCGGAGTGCTTCCGCTTGGTACCGTAGCCGTTAGGGTAGCAGCCTCACCTCTGCAAACAGCGGACGAAGAAGCTAATAAATCGACTACCGGCCGCGGATTTACCGTTACGGTTACCGGATCGGATATCTGCGCACAGCCGTTACTGTTAAGCACTTCCACAGAATAATTAGCGGTAGCGCTCAAAGAGCTTAGATTGTAGTCGTTTAATGTAGTTGTGCCTATTTGAGCGCTTCCTTCATACCAGGTATAGGTCATAGCAGTAGTAGTGCCGCCCGAGGCGGCAGCTGTTAAGGTAATGGCATCGCCGGAACAGGTGGTAGTTGATGAAGCCGAGAGGTTAACCTCCGGCTGCGGATTTACCGCTATTGATACCGTTAGCGTTAGCGGAGCAGAAGAACCTGAACAGCCGTTACTGTTGATTACTTCCACGGAATAATTTGCAGACGCCGTTACAGCGCTTAGTTGATAAAGATTGACTGTAGTGCTGCCTAATGTCGTAGTTCCCGCATACCAGGTATAGGTCATGGCCGGAGTGCTTCCGCTCAAAACTGTAGCCGTTAGGGTAGCAGGCTGATTCAAGCATACAGCGGGTGACGAAGTGGCTAAATTGACCACAGGCAGCGGATTCACTGTTAATGTTTCTGAAGCCGATGTCTCGGAACAGCCATTGCTGTTGAGTACTTCCACGAAATAATCGGCTGTTGCAGTTAAGGCGCTTAGCGGATAGTTGTTGACAGTGGTAGTTCCCAAGGCGGTTGCGCCCTCATACCAGGTATAGGTCATGGCTGTGGTAGTCCCGCCGGAAACATTGGCTGTTAGGGTAGCAGGGTCGCCGTAACACACATCGGGTGAAGAAGTGGTTAAACTGACCACAGGCAGTGGATTAACGGTTACCGTTATAGCTGTTGCCGAGCCCGAGCAGCCATGCTCGTTAAGTACTTCTACCGAATAATTGGCAGTGGCTGTCAAGGCGCTTAGCGGATAGGTATTTACAGTAGTAGTTCCTAATTGGATTGCGTCCTCGTACCAGGTATAAGTCATAGCCGTAGTACTTCCCTCCAAGACGGTGGCTGTTAAGGTGGTACTTTCGCTGAAACATATAGTGGACGGTGAAGCCGAAAGGCTGACATTAGGTAGCGGATTGACCGTTACCGTAACAGGCGTTGCAGAGCCCGAACAGTCATTGCTGTTGAGCACTGTTACGGAATAGTCGGCAGTGGCCGTCAAGGCGCTTAGCGGATAGGTATTTACTGTAGTAGTTCCTAACTGGATTGCGCCCTCATACCAGGTGTAAGTCATAGCTGCGGTAGTTCCGTCGGAGACATTAGCCGTTAAGGTGGTACTTTCACCGGAGCAAATAGTGGACGGTGAAGCCAAAAGGCTGACCTCAGGCAGCGGATTGACCGTTACCGTAACAGGGCTTGCAGGGGCGGAACAGCCGTTGTCGTTAACTACCTCTACCGAATAGTCGGCAGTGGCCGTCAAGGCACTTAGCGGATAGGTATTTACAGTAGTCGTTCCTAATTGGATTGCGCCCTCATACCATGTATAGGTCATAGCCGTAGTCGTTCCGCCGGAGGTATTAGCGGTTAGGGTGCTACTTTCACCGGAGCAAATAGTGGACGGTGAAGCCGAAAGACTGACAATAGGAGGGAGGCTTACCGTTACCGTAACAGGGCCTGCCGAGCCGAAACAGTCATTGCTGTTGAGCACTGTTACCGAATAATCGGCAGTGGCCGTCAAAGCGCTTAGCGGATAGGTATTTACAGTAGTCGTTCCTAATTGGATTGCGCCCTCATACCATGTATAGGTCATAGCCGCAGTACTACCCGCCAATAGCGTAGCTGTTAAAGTTGTACTTTCATTGAAACATATAGAGGAGGGAGAAGCCGAAAGGCTAACAGTCGGCAGCGGATTTATCGTTAATGCTACCGGAGCGGAAATACCCGGACAGCCATCGCTATTGGTTACTTTTACGGAGTAAGTAGTACCAGTGGTTGAAAGGGTGAGATGATTGGTCGTATTGACTGTAGAGTTGCCCAAATCTAAAGCCCCTTCATACCAGGTATAGGTCATGGACGTAGTAGTCCCGCTGGAAACATTAGCCGTAAGGGTAGCAGGCTCGCCTAAACAGACGGCAGATGAAGCAAGCGATAAATCTACTATAGGCGGCGGATATACTGTAACCACCAAGTTCTGAGTATTACTGCAGGCGCTTGTCAGCTCATATACGTATGTTACATTTATCGGAGCGGCTGTATTATTGACTAATGTTTCGTTGATGTTTGGCCCGCTTCCTGCACCTGTAGCCGGCGTAATGCCCGTTACCGCTGCCCGCGACCAACTGAAAGAAGTACCCGAATCGGGGCTTGTTGCAGTATAATTAAGCGCCACACCCGAACAAACGCTTGCCGTAAGTGCTGAGTTCATAACCGGCGCAGGAGTAATTGTAAGCGTAACCGACGAGGGATTATTTACCGTAACAAATGTCTGATCGGTGCTGCTCAGGGTTATGGTTACGGCAGAATTATCGGTTCCTGTAGGCGAAGCTGTTACCGTAAAGGTTGCGCCGTTCGACCCCTCCGGTATAGTAACCGAAGAAGGCATGGAAAAAAATTCGGAGGTAGCTCCTGTATAGGCAAGGTTTACAGTAACATTGTTGGCAGCAGTGATTGTACTCGGATATTGAACGACAAATTGCTGAGAAGACCCTCTACAAACAAACTTATGCGTATCGTCCGACAAACTTACGGTTGTGGCAACGGTAAGCACAGCAGGCGTGCCAATAGGAAGGGTTTGCGTCATGTTGCTGATTGAACTGCCATCGACCACCCATTGACCGGCGCGCACAATGTTGATAGGAACCGCTACCGTAGCGGATCCCGCTGCGGCAACCGAAGCCCCGGTTAGTTGGTAAAACTCGTTTCCGGGTGCACAATTTGTAATTCCTCCCGAAAAACCGAAAGAACTACAGCCTCCCGGCCGAATTTGTAAACCGGTATGGTTAACCCGAAAGCCTACATTGTTCAAAACCACCGGACTATGGCTCTTGTACTCCAAATCAAGCGTAACGTTATCACCGATATTTGCCGTATGATTTTTTACTCCATTCCAAAAATAATCCAAATCGCCGTCAAGCGTAGAGGTAAAGGTCAAGCCTGTTCGGATTTCGGTAATTTCTCCGGCCGGAATATTATCGTAACCCACGCCTGTCCCATTATCGGCGCCTGTCGAAAAAGGACCGAACTGGAACTTATATTGACTATCGCTCCCCGTAGCAGTGCCGTTTCCGGGAGTTGCACCCGGTATATTAAAACAATATCCCCGATTGTACGGATTAGCGGAATAGCCTCTGTCAAAATCCCGTCCTATCGGAAAAAAAGCAATTAATGCACCATCTCCGGTATTATTGCGTGCGCCCACCAAGCGCAAAGACTGCATCTGCGCCGTTGTTAAATACCGGTTAGCTACAATCGGATTATTATTTAAACTGAAAATATCCGGCAGAATGAAGGCATATCCCGCATCTGACAAATTAACGTAAGTATCCCATCCGTAAGCGAGTGTAATGGGCGTTCCGGTAGGAATATTTCTTGCATCAATGGTTGCGTGTTTGATGAAATAATCAGGCGAAGTAGTATTGTACGTGATTTTCAACGTAACCGTAAATGTATTTCCATTATAGGTACCCGTAAACCGCTTGGTCATCTCCTGATTGGCTCCGATAGTAACAGGCGCGCCTACATCTGCAATAGAATTAAAGGCAGTAATGGCGCCTACCAGAGAAGAACCAGCTAAAGGCATCGTATTCCCCCCTGACGAAAAGGTAGTATTGCCTATTTTAATAGCAAACAAGTGAGAATTTTCAGCATAAAATTGCTTTCTCCAAGAGTTGTTTAGCCATCGATAGACACAATATCTGCCGCCGTTAGCTATTCTGATGGATAATAAATTAGCCGGAACAGGAGTAGTCCCCGCCGCAACTCCTAAAGTTACCGGATTATCTGTAACTTGAGCATGCAATGATGTAAAAGAAAGCCCAAAAAACAAGATTAACGAAAGGGAGATAATTTTTTTCATCAGTACTCCACTTTTTTATAAATTAAGTAAAACTGCCTGCTTGCTTGAGTGTATTCTATTTTAAGAAGCTCATTTTCAAATGTATAATTAAACGTGCGCGACTGTTCTTCCCGCATGGTAACAATCAATGTTCCCTCGTTGGCGGTAAAAGTTCCTTTCAGGCTAACCTCGGGAACAAACTCCGTTTCGGTGCTGTTTACGCCTATTTGGTCGTCAAAAAAATAAAGGGAAGTAAACATGTTTCTCGGCAGCCTGCTCTTATCGGCCAGCAGTTCCTCTACTGAATATGTTTGGGAAACATCATCTACGGTGATGGTTATTGTTTTAAGTTCCCAAAGTCCTTCTAAGCGCTCATCACTATGCTGTGCACTTGCCTTGCCGGTTGTAAAACAACAAAGCAGCAAGATACATAGGACCATTATCATTGATTTTCTTTCAGGTTTGTTTTGCATCGTTAGTAAGGTTTTTAATTTATATATTGGAACTGTCTTTATATTATCGTACCAAATCTTTACACTATTGCACCTACCTTAAAATAAAGAATACAAAGATAATTAATATTTTATTCATTTCTGATAAAACTCAACTTTATCAACAACTTTTTAACATTTTTTAACACTTCTTAATGATTTTTAACACTTTTTAACAATTCTCACTGTAAGTATTTCTAAAATCCTACAGATTAAAAATGTAATAAATCGTCAATGATCAGTGGTAAACGCCCTCGCAAAGGCTCAACAATAGTGTAACAACTCTTCAATATGCTCCCGCGTATTGCTTAAGCGGGGAACCTTGTTTTGTCCGCCTAATTTGTTGCGGCTTTCCATCCATCTGTAGAAAGCGCCGGCAGGGGCGGCATGTAATACCAAACGGCGCAAGGTAGTATTTTTAGAACGCTTGGCTTCGTAGTCGGAATTTTCGGCGCAGAGGGCTGCATCTAATAAATTAGCAAACTCCTCTATATCATTAGGCGCTACGGCAAATTCAATAACCCACTCATGAGCGCCCTTGGCAGTGCTGTCCATGAAAATGGGCGCAACCGTGTAGTCGGTAATTTGTGTGCCGGTGGCCTCGCAGGCCTTGCGCAAGGCGTTTTCGGCATTATCAATAATCAGCTCTTCGCCGAAAACATTGATAAAGTGGCGGGTACGGCCGGTGATTTTGATTTTGTGCGGATACAGTGAAGTGAACATTACCGTATCGCCGATAAGGTAGCGCCATAGCCCGCCGGAAGTGCTTATGACAATCGCGTAATTTATCCCTTTCTTTGCGGTTTCCATGGTGTCGGGAGTATAGCGGCCTTCTCGGGTTTCTTGGAGTTTTCCAAGGGGAATAAATTCGTAAAAAGCATCGTTTTCGGGTAAAAGTAGCATGGAGGGGTCGCTCGGCTCGTCCTGAAAAGCAAAAAAACCTTCGGAGGCATTGTAAATATCCATGTAGCGCATATCGTCTGAGGGAATAAGCTCGCGGTATTGCTCGCGGTAAGGCGTGAAGCTAATGCCTCCGTGCATGAATAATTCCATCTTAGGCCACAATTCGAGCAAATTTTTCTTTCCGCTAATTTCCAGTATTCTTTTCATCAACACTAAGTTCCACGAAGGAACGCCTGCGAAAGAGCTTACATTTTGCTTACAGGCTTCGGCGGCAATGCCTTCCACCTTGGTTTCAAAATCGGCAATGAGCGCGGTTTTCCGCTTGGGCACACGCTTAAATTCGGCGTACCGGGGGGAATTTTGAATCAGAACTGCCGAAAGGTCGCCGTAGCGGACGCCGGCAGCCTGCTCGTCGGGTTGGTGGCTGCCGCCGAGCGTTAAGGTTTTACCGTCAAGTAGCTTAGACTTTGGATAATTATGCAAATAAACACAGATTACATCTTTTGGCCCTTGATAATGGCAACGATGCAGTACTTGCCGACTTACCGGAATGAATTTGCTTTTTCCGGCTGTGGTGCCGCTTGATTTGGCAAACCAGCGCACAGGCGTGTTCCACAATATATTTTGCTCCCCTTTCAGCATTCGGTTGATATAGGGCACAAGCTCGTCGTATTCGTGAATGGGCACGCGCTGTTGGAACTCGCCAATACCACCAATGGTATCGAACCGATATTTTTCTCCGAAGAAAGTATGGCCGCCGGCTTCCAATAAGCGTTCGAAGACCCGCAGTTGGGCAGTCCACGGATTATTCCGATAAGCCTCTATTTGCCGAAAACGCGAAGCGGTAAGCCGACGAATTAATTGAGTAATCATGTTTAGTTTACGGTTTTATTTCCATATTTTCTAAGGCAAAGGTAGTAACTATTTCTATCATTTGCCAAAAAAGTAGATTTTGTGTAATCTGATTTATATTCATATACCCGATTTTCTTACAGCGCATACACCGACCGGTATAAATACCGGCTTTCCTTGTGTAGCCATAAGCAGAAGATACAATACATAAATGTTTTTCATATCTAAACGAAATTTCAAGAACGAGTGGAATGGCGGAAAACTCCACCGCAAAGATAAGAAAAATTTTGACTTAATACACAAAACTGATTATGAAAATAGTATAAATTTGTATAATCCACAGATAAAAATTACTATCTTTGCATAGAATTAAAAACTAAGTTATTGTTTTGCAACAAAAAAAGTAGAATGAAAAACAAAAAACAAAAAGCCTGTTGCTTATTTTTAGTATTGTGTACAATAGTTGTCTGGGGACAAAATAATGATATTCCCGAACTTCCACGACCAATTCCACCCACACCTCAAGCAGCGCAATTTATCCGTTATGGGGAAATACCGGTAGGGCATACCACCGGCGTGCCACAAATAGAGGTGCCTATCTACACATTAAGTACCGGCTGGATTGATATTCCGATTTCTATTTCTTATCATGCTTCAGGTTTCAGGCCTCGCGAGATTCCTATCTCGGTTGGTTTGGGTTGGGTGTTGAATGCCGGTGGTATGATTTCACGCGCCATTGAAGTTTTACCCGATTTTGAAGCTTTACCTGATGATATGCCTGTAAAATCGGAAGCAGATATATGGGGAATGAAAACCGGTACGTACCAACCGGTAGGCGTATATTGGTTTAATAGTATTTGGTGTTGGGAAAACCTCATACTTAACCCACAACAGAATCATTCACAGATAGATACTCGTTCCGATAGGTACAGTTATAATTTTCTCGGTAATGCAGGCATTGCAAGGTATAATGTTAACACAAAGAAACTTATACCCGTCCCTTATGCTCCGTTGATTATTAACAGGATAGCCATAGATCACTATGTAATAACAGATGCCAAAGGTATAAAGTATGAGTTTACTGTTCCGGAGAAAACCAGTTACCAAATTAGTGATCACACCTTTTTTCCGGCTACTTCAACAGGCTGGCACCTATCCAAGATAAGCTATCCGGGCATGGAAAATGATCCTGTTGTCTTTTCTTACAAGAATGCGGAAGGATATGGAGAAGTTATATCTTCTCGAACAATAAGCATTCTTAAAGAATTTACTACTGGCTCAAATTTCACGTGTGAACAATGTGGTGGTTGTCCGGGGGATTCGCAAAAATGCCCTAAACAATGGACAACAAATTCAAGTCTAAATTCTATTTTTTATTCTTATGACTCTCAGATTATAACATCAATTAAATGGAAGAATGTTTCTATTGAGTTTAATTATTCAGACGATAGACAAGACAAGCGAAAAGAAAGACTGACTACTATTGTTGTAAAACACGGGAATAATATTGTGCGGCAGGCAGTGATAGATAATAATGATTATTTTGGGAGTAAACCTAAGAGTTTACGTCTAAAATTGAATAGTATTTCCTTATATGGCAACAATACTGCTACGAATGGAGAAGTATATAGCTTTAATTATAATTATAGCTCTGGAGTGCCTGAATACGGAAAGATCGGCGGCGAGGATTTATGGGGGTATTTCAATAATAGTAATGACCACCTTATACCCATTGAAATTGCACAGCATTTAAAAAATACTTATCCCAGCGCATGGCTTAATCCCTCCATTTATCCGGATAGAAAACCCAATGAAGCCGCTACAAAAACGTGTGTATTGGAAGAAATTGTATATCCTACAAAAGGGAAAACCCGGTTTGAATATGAAATAAACCGAATTCCCGGTTTTTACGTAAACATAGGTGATTCGCTGTCTGATATGGTAGGCGGTTTGCGTTTAAAGAAAAGAATAAATTATTCCGAAACCGGAACCGTTTTAGATATAAAGGAATACCGGTATGAAGGTTACGGTACAATGCCTTTAAGTTATGACATGTTTATTGGTGAACTACAGACTAAGGAATCTTATGGTATGCATGAACACTTTTTAGCTAGGCTGTGTGCTGATGTAACATATAAGATAGCAACAAGTTCCTCCATGCTGTCATTAACAGGATGGAGCGCCAGTCCGGTATTTTACAATAAGGTTATAGAATATAATGGAGAAAATGCCATTTTTTCGGGAAAAACCGAATACTTTTATACTGCACATAACTTTCCTGATGATATCCCCTCTGTTTGTAAGCAGACCTTTTCACCCTGGTATTTTTCGGTTTATAATGATTGCGACAAAGGCCATATAAAGGAATTGTTAGACTCAATAAAAATATATAATCAATCCGAAGCTATTGTAAGAAAAACAGCAAACACCTATCAATTTTACAATATCCCTTATATACCTACAGGTGTTCATGTGAAACAATTACGCCTGTTTCCAAATGGTTTTGACCCTTGGATGGCACAGGCAATTGTCAGTTCCTCATGCAATGAGCAGAGTTATTATCAAAATTACTTCCTCGGCAACATTGTAGCGGTAAACACTTATGCTAAGCAGGAAATTCATCTTTTACAAAGCACTACGGATACCGAATATGTTAATGGAGCGCCGGCAATCAGTAAAACCAGCTCGTATGTCTATGATACAAAAGACGATAAGCCGATACTGTTTACACCTTTTTTGGTTATACAGGAAAACAGCGATGGCGAAACATGGGTAAGCAAATCTGTATTCCCTTATGACGATGCCTATAAAAATACCGCACCCTACAATATAATGGTGGGTAAAAACATGCTGGATTTTCCTGTAGAAGTAAAGACTGGAAAAGGCATAAAAATAATCAATAAACAACCTATTAATCAAAGATTTACAACTTATAAGCAGGTAGCGGATATGATACTTCCCGATGCAATTTCGATAAAATATACAGGAGATACGCCGGTAGAACAGCGCATTACCTATCATGAGTACGATGTATATGGCAATCCTGTCTATATATCCAAAGACAACGCAGAAAGAGTGGTATATCTTTGGGCTTATAGAGGACAATACCCTGTGGCAGAAATAGTCAATGCTGCTTATGACGAGGTAGAAAATATTTTAGGCGCCACTTTAATCAGCAGGCTTGCAAGCGAAGATGAACCTGCAAGCAATGACCTGGCTGCTGTCAACAATTTACGCAATAGTTTGCCGAATGCTTTAGTTACGACTTATACTTACAAACCCTTAATAGGAAAAGCTACCGTTACCGACCCTAACAACATTACTGTTTATTATGAATACGATGATTTAGGCCGGTTAAAAACGATAAAAGATCAGCATAACAATATATTACAGCAAAATGAATACCACTATAAACAGTAACCGGCTTAATTGCATGCAGATGAAAAGGATATATAAAATACTATTGCTTGGCATAATACATTGTTTAACATTTCAGTTAGCTCATGCACATACACCGGACTTCAATGAATTTGTCAATTTTCTCGTCGAAGACAATTTTCATGCCGGAGAAATAGCAGCAAACGCCGATACGGTAACCTGTACTGACTATGTGTTTATTAGTGAAATTAGCGGAGCATCGTGTGCCTTGCCCTATCGCCCTATTTATAAATGGCAGCGAAAGATATTGCCCGGAGGAGTGGAAGAAGACATACCAGCGAGTAAAAGTCCTTCCTATGATGTAGGTTATTTAACTACTTCCACTGCTTTCCGGCGCGAAGCAAAATGCGATGAAACTATAGCCTATACTCCCTGGGTGGAGATAATCGTAGTACAGCCCTTATTGGCCGGCACTATTTTTCCGGCGAGCTTGTCGGTAAATAACTGCGAAAATATTCCACTATTACAGGTACAAGGATATAGCGGTGGCACATCCTATACTTTCAGTTGGAGTTTGAAAATTTTGAATAAGGAACTGCAAATTTCGGGCGCCAATGCTTCTACCTATCAACCGCCTCCTATGTCCCACTCTGCAGAATATCGCTGTAAGGTAACCAGCGGTAGCCAATCAGCTTATACGCCATGGATGCCCATTACCGTAGTAGCACAACCCTTATTATCGGCCGGCGCCATTTCTCCGGCAAGTTTGTCGGTAAATGCCAATGAAACTATCTCTCCTTTACAAGTAGAAGGAGCCGGCGGAGGGTTGCTATGTTCTTATACTTATCAATGGTGGTCTAAGTCACCTGTTACAGGCGTAGAAACGATGATCCCCGACAATAATGTTTTTATCTATCAACCGCCCCCGCTGAGTCAATCTATGAACTATCGCTGTGAAGTAACCAGTGATGATCAATCGGCTTTTACGCCATGGATGGAAGTTAGAGTAAATGGGTCGGAAAGTTTAAATAATTATTTAGCGGAAGCAAATTATATCGCAACTTGCAGACCTTTGGATGCCGTACAGCAACTTAGCACCCTTTCCATAGAAGAACAGCAGCGCGCTACCTCCATTACCTATTTCGATGGCCTGGGCCGCCCCATACAAACTGTCCTGCCCCTGCACACGCCCGAAGGCAAGGATTTAATCAGCAGCATTACATACGACGCCTTTGGCCGCGAAAGCCTGCAATACCTGCCTGTGCCTGTGGGTGGTAACAACGGTGGTAATTATGCAGCTACAGCCACCCTCAATACCGCCCGACAAAGTTTTTACGGAGCAGAAGCCCCCCGCGCCTTTGCCGAAACCATTTACGAACCCTCGCCTCTGAACCGCGTTACAGGGCAGGTGATGCCCGGCGCAGCGTGGGAAGCGCAGCCTGTTGAGTTGGACTACCAAACCAATACTTCGCCCTTAACCACATGGCACGCCACAAGCAATGGCAACTACACGCCGCTAAGCTATGCTGCCAACCAACTGTATGTAGCTCAGGTTACCGACCCCGACGGACGCCTCGCCCGCGAATACAAAGACAAATTAGGACGAGTGGTGATGACCGAGGCCTACGATGATACCGACTGGCTGCAAACAAGATATGTATATGACGATTTCGGGCAGCGAAAAGCCGTTGTGCCGCCCGAAGCTACAAGTGTAGAAGAGGAGGAATACTGTTATTACTACGAACACGACTACCGGCGACGGGTGGTTAAAAAGAAAATCCCGGGTGCCGACTGGATCTATGTGGTATATGACAAGCTCGACCGCCCCATACTTACGCAGGACGGCAATCAGCGTACCCGCGATGAATGGACTTTCCGTAAATATGATGTCTTCGGACGGGAAATCATTACCGGCTTGTATTCCACTATGCTTACTCATAGCGATTTGCAGACACAGTTTGCAACTGAGTTGATTACCGAAGAATACACCGGCAGCGGCCTGGCCGGTTATTCGTGGAATAATGAACCCATTGTAACCCAAGCCGAAGACTTGCTTAGTGTGAATTATTATGACAACTACGCCGGGCTTTCGGTTATTACAGCAAGCAACCCTACCCAAGCCACCCTGAGCTTTATGGCTAACGATTTGGTAACGGAAACTGCCAATAGCAACAAAGGCCGATTAACCGCCACCCTCACGGCTGCCTTACCCTCCCCTACCTTAACTACTCTAACTACCTTAACCACTCTAACTACTACTCCTGTTTTAACCACTGTTTACTATTACGACACCTACGGTCGTGTGATACAAACCGTAGCCACCAACCATGTAGAAGGTATAGACCGCGTAAGTACTCAATACGATTTTCGCGGCAATGTGCTGCAAAGCCTGCAGGAGAGCGATTGGATTAACGATAGCGATGACCCCGGCAGCTTGACCCTGCGGCAGACTATAGACTACGATTTGGTGAAGCGCCCCACAGCCATGCACCTGCAAATTAACGACGAGCCGCCGCAAACCATTGCAGAAATGGAATATGATGAGTTAGGGCGGGTGAAAATAAAGCAATGGCACGATGGCGTTGAAAGTACGACCTATACCTACAATATACAGAACTGGCTGAAAACCATCACCGGCGCTTTGTACAGTCAGGAACTTTTCTACGAGCAGCCTCCGGCCGGCAGCACTGTAACTCCGCAATTTGGCGGCAACATCAGCGGCATGAGTTGGAGTACGCCGCAACACACCAACAACTGTTACGCATTTACCTACGATGGTGTCTCAAGGCTCATTAACTCTCAATTCTCAATTCTCAACTCTCAATTCTCAAACAGTTACACCGAACATTTGACCTACAACAAAAACGGCAGCATTTTGACCCTGCAACGTTACGGCGCTAATGGTTTGATAGATGACATGAGCTACAGCTACAACGGCAATCAGGTAATGCAGATTGTTGATATAGCTACTGCTGACGGTTTTCCTGTAGGGACTACCAATTATACTCACGATACTAACGGCAACACCATTACCGAAGGTAGCACGCAAACAAGCTACAACCTGCTCAATTTACCTTCACTCGTAACTTTAGTGGGCGGGCGAAAAATAGAAAATACTTATGCTGCCGATGGCCGTAAGTTAGCTACAGTAGCTAAAGAGGGCAATGAACTTAAAGAGGGAACTAAAACTTATAATGGTAACTTAGTCTTTGATCTAAACCGTGATTTGGAGTATATACTATTCCCTGAGGGCAGGATTTTACATAATGCAGGAAGTTTTACTTATGAGTATCATCTCAAAGACCACTTAGGCTCTACAAGAGTTGCCTTTACGCCCATAAACAGCATCGCTAATGTCGTACAGGTCAATGCTTTTTATCCATTCGGAGCACCTATTGCCGCTTTGAGTTGGAGCAGCCAGACGCAGAACAAAAACCGCTATCTCAGGGAAGGAAAGGAATACGTGAGCGACCATGGGTGGAATAAATATGACTTCGGTTGCCGTGCGTTTGATTCTTGGAATCTACACCCTTTACAACTTGACCCGATGGCGGAAAAGTTTTATCATTTGTCTCCGTACACGTTGTGGGGAAACAATCCCATGCGCAATATAGACCCCACGGGGATGATTTGGAGAGATATAAATGGAAATGAAATAGAAGACCATAGTAAGATTCAGGCATACATTTTCTATGACCCTCGCAAGAAAGGTGGATTTTCTGAACAATCCATGCAAATGGCTAAAGATTTGGAGCAAGAATATGGTGAAGGCACTGTTGCTATGAGCAATGTTACAACAGTGGAAGAATTTGTTCAAGATTGGGGCGACATGGCGGGAGTTAATATCAGTGAAGTAAATCTAAACTATCATGGTAACAATCAAACTATCATGTTAAATTCAAGTGGTAAACAGTATATTACTGCTACGGGTGATGGAAAAACTAATCGGTCAGGAACAGATGCTACGAATGTACAAGATTTACCTGCACCCGCAGGCACCATTGATAATGCTCAGCTAAATATAAATACATGTGAATCTAACAATCCTAACCAATATCCGTTAAAAGGTTCGGGTCAAACTCTTATGAATGCGTTTAGAACGACTACCGACTTTAATGTTGTAAGAGGTACTTCCTACGGGGTCAGTTATGACAGAACTACAAAGCAGCCTTTTCCCGGACGTTCGTGGAGTCGTGGCACATGGGATTATATGTATAAACCTGCCCCTATAGTAACAAAATATCCCGGCATAGACCTAACCCTACCTCTGCCTGTATTAAAATGACACCCAAGTACAAGATTATTCAAATAAAACAACAATAAGAGCGTTTAGAAAGATTAATTTATGAAACGAAAATTTTATACAGAAATATTATTTATAGCTATATCCTTATTCTGTAGTTGTAGAGGAAGATTGCCAGAAACCGTTATTTTTTTTGAAAATTATGATTTGAGTACTGGAGAATATAAACTTCTTGTGTTTGGAGGAGAGGGGCAATGGATTGATGATTATCGAGACTTTTATATTGACGATACTGAAGTCCTGACAAAGATGCAAAAACGATGGGTTTTCAAGTATCAATCGGATATAATGGCATGTGGTTATGGATATTCAATTTTGTTAGTTGATAGAAACAAGGTGCTTAAAGAAGTGGAAGTTAATATTGAATGTGATTGCGAATATATGTCAGGTTGGATATACTTTCCCAGAAGTTATTTATCAGATTATAAAAATCATTTTAAAAAAATGACAGAAATGGAGAAGAAGGAGTTTTTGGAAAAGTATAGGAAGAATTAGATAAAAAACAAAGAAAAATACCGCTACCCTTCCCGTCGTTCAACCAACACATCGGGTTGCCTCTTTTGGCAAAACAAACTCAATCCCGCACAGGGGGCTTTGTTATTAGACGGTTTTCAGGGGGAAAGGTTTAACGCGGAGTTCCCTGCTTCGCGGTCAGGCCGGTGGTTGTTTGTTCCTTGAGCAGGAAAAGCGGAGTTCGTCATCGCTCGTCGGCACAAAACCATGCCATGCCGTTCAGCCCTTTTTTCTTTTTTGCTTAATTTATAAGGCATAAAAAAAGGCTGAACGCCCTTCGGGTGCTTCGCTGTCGCTTCGCAGCCTGTCATGGTTTTTGCAGCTCCTCGTTCTTCCTCACGGCAGGCTCCCGCGTCCGTGTGTTCGTGCTTCCTGCTTCGTACCTCGCAGTCGCACCAACACACCTCCGGCGCCTGCCCATAATTTTGCTCGCCTGCTGGTCGCCGCCGGCTGCGGGCTTGTCATGGTTTTTGCGGGCATGGCCGCGTCTTTAGATTTAACGGCAGCCATGCCTCACGGCAAAAACCACGCCAAGCCCTTGTGTGAGGCACATAGGTCGCCCCCGCTGCTTCCTGCTTCGTGCCTCGCAGTCGCAGCTCTCAGGCTCCCACCGGCGGCTCCACTCGCAGGCGGCTCGCGCCTTCCGTTCGCTTACGCTCACTTCGGCTGCTTGGCCGTCGGCCATTACGCTACGCTCCACAGCCTCCGGCCAGCCGTTGGATAAGAACCGACCGAAGCAGGTAAGAGCAGGCTGCAGATTAAAAATGCAGATTGTTTCCTTTGTAATCCTCAGGGTTAGATGTGTGCCAGGCTGAAGTCCCTGCAGTTGTTTGCTCGTTTTTTACGTAAATTTGTCCGCTGCGCTTCCAAACATACATAAAAAACGAACGATGTTTTTCTGTGCAGTTCAAAGGAGGAAAGCAGCTGTATTAACTGGACTTTTAGCGTCTATACAAAAGTTATCTTTCCGTCGAGCAGGTCTTTCATTCTCTTTTTAGTAAGCATGGAATTAATGATTTTGATTAAGGCCTCTTTCTCGTCATCGTCCAGCTGGTTCATCATCATTAACTGCTCGTTCTTCTCGCGGCTTTGAATGTTTACAGCACCGTTGTCGTCATCATTCAGCAGCCGGTCGGCAGAGACGGCAAAGACTCTCATCAGTCGCTGCACAATGTCGATAGAGGGCAGCAGATGGCCGTTCTCCATCTTGGACAGGTGGGTAACATGAATATGTAATCTGTTGGCCAGTTCCTGCTGGTTCATGTCGGCTGCCTTACGCAGGGCTCTAATCTTATCTTTAAACGCCATATTGGAAAGTGTTATTGTCGCAGGCAAAGTTACCATAATTTAAGATATTTAACTATTTTTTTTTGTTTTTAATGAAAATATATTGCAAATATATGAAATTTATTTTTACCTTTGCATTCAAAATAACAATTAATTTTATTGTTAAATTCTCAAGGCCACTGAATTTTGATAAAACAAGCGATATGAACCCACTGCAAATACTTAATCCTCATTTTCTTATTTACAGCGATGAGCTGTTTACGATAGACGTTCTTGGCGGGATAGACCTGCTGCAGATGGAAAGAATGATCTGTACCCTGCGGATAACACACAAAAACTATCCGCCGATGCGCACTACCCTTGATTTGTACAGCGACAGCCAAACCGACAGACTCATTCGCAGGCTCTGCGACAAATACGGCTTGACGCTCGTAGAAAGCGCTAAATCCGTACATGCCTGTATCTGCCAGCTGGAAAGCTACAGACTGGAACGGCTGCGCTACCCGCAGGGCGAGCAGGAAGATACTTTTGAGATGAGCGAAGAAGAACGGCAGGCAGCAAAAAAGTATTTATCACATAAAAACCTGATTGCCAACCTGAAAAATGATTTGGAAAAAATCGGGATTTTGGGCGAGGAAGACAACGCTTTGATTTTGTTTTTGGCCATGGCAAGCCACAAAAGCGACAGCCCTTTTTCCGTTCTCTGCCTTTCCGAAAGCGGCATCGGTAAAAGCTATCTGCTGCAAAAATTATCGGAATGCATGCCGAAAAACACCTTTTCCTTTCACACCCAAATAAGCGAAAACGCCCTTTATTACTTCGACAGCAGGCAGATTGACGGCAAAATCCTGTTTATTGAAGACTTGGAATGGACAAACGCAATGCTGATGCCGCTGGCTACGCTGCAAACACAGGGCAGACTGATAAAAACCCGTGCCACCAAAGACAAAGACGGAATGCTGCACAGTACCACCTTTGAAGTGGCGGCAAAACTCTGTTTAATTGCCTGCGCCTGTTCCGAAAAGAACTGTGAACAGTTGAGCCTGCCCTTTTTGTGCCTGCACCTGAACCACAGCAGCGCACAGGATACTAACGTTATGGAATATCAAAAGAAAATCAGGGCGGGTTTGATTAACCAAACAGAAATAAGCCAAATACAGCGGCGTTTGCAGTGTGTAATTGCAAGCCTGAAAAACACAGGCATTATCAACCCTTTTGCAACACTTATTCACCTGCCCGATGACGTTCCGCACCCAAGAAAAACGCTTTTACTGCTACTTAATTTCATTGATGCTATTACCTTTTTCCGCCAGTACCAAAGAGAAGAAACCGCCGACCCGAACACCGGCGAGGTGATGATAAAAACCCGACCCGAAGACATAGAACTGGCTTTTACCTTACTGAAAAGTTCCCTGCTGCGCCGGGTCGATGAGTTGAGTATAGCGGTGCAGGGTTTTTACGCCTGGCTGCAACAGTATTTAAACAGGGCGCAAACAAACCTGTTTACCGCCTTTGACCTGCGCAGGGAAAAACGCATACACCCGCGAACCCTGAACCGCTATCTGCAGGAGCTTTGCCTGTTCCACTGCATACAAATCACCGGCGGGAACAGGTACCGGGAGGGCTACCGGTACAGGATTACCGGCCTGAACGAAGGCAATAACCTGAGCGAAAGCATGGAAAGCGCTGTAAAGCAAACGCTTGATAAAATAAAAAGCGAAATTCAGTAGGACAGTAGGACAAACCCCACTGTCCGACTCTCAAAGCCCCGCCGGCAAAGGGATAAGCAGTAGGACGACACAAAACAGAAAAATCAGGAATTAAAAATATGGATAAGGCAGGATTTATGCACTATTTAGAAAGTAAAGAGCTTACTGTAAACTATATAGCTCGATGTACAAGGCTGGCAGAGCGCTTTTTTAAGCAAGCTGAAAAGGAAGACATACAGGTAATCAAAGCCGATATTTTAAAGTACCTGGAAGCTCTGAACAGAAAAGGGCTGCAAAACATATCACGCTATCGTTCGCTCTCTGCGCTAAATCATTACTTCAGTTTCCTTTACGGCGCGGGATTAATCGACAAAAACCCCTGTCTGCTGCTTAAAATACGCGGAATAAAAAGAAAAATACTGTACAAAACTTACAGCCCCGAAGAACTTGAGGCGCTTTTTGATAATTATTACCAGTACTTTGTACGCAGCCATGATGAGAGTTGCCTGCCCGAAAATCATCGAAAATCATCGGCTTTGAAAAAGTACAGAAACGCCGTGATAGTAAGTATTTTAATCTTTCAGGGGGCAATATCGGGCGAAATAGAAGGAATAGAAGTGAACGATATGGATTTAATGAAAGCGACTGTTAAAATACGGGGCGGACGGCGCAGCAACGGGAGAACGCTGCCGCTCAAAGCCGCCCAAATCGGTTTAATGATGCACTATTTGCAGAACATACGTCCGCAGCTGATGGAATACCGAACAGGGGAGACCGACAGGCTGGTTTTTCCTTTGTTCGGCAACAAAAATAACGCCGATAAGGATAATATTTTAAATGTAACAGGAATGATTGCCAAACAGTTAAAAACCATTGACAAGCAATTTTTAAATTTTAAACAGCTGCGGGCTTCGGTCATTAGCTTTTGGATAAAGACGCAGGGATTACGCAAAGCCCAGTACATGGCCGGGCATCGTTACGTCAGCAGTACAGAGAATTACTTATCCAATAATTTAGAGGACTTAACAGAGGAGATTAACAAATTACACCCGTTTTAATGAATAAAGGATACAGAACAGTTGCAGCCGAATATGCTGTATGGCTTGATACGCTTGGTTACTCCGAGGGCTTGCGCTATGGCTGTAACTCAGCCCTGAAGCTGTTTTTGGAATGGCTGGAAGACAACCGGCTGCAAAGCATAAATCAACTGAGGGATAAACATATAAACGATTATCGTCAGTATTTGGAAACGCGCCGGCACCTGCGCATCAAAGGCCGTTTGCTGAGCGTTGCTCACTTAAACCGAAATTATTTTGCCATTGATAAACTGTTGGAGTTCCTGCACCAGTACGGTGTGGAAAAGGTCCCGGTGCCTGCCAACCGCCGTATAAAAATGGATAAGCAGGAGCGGATAGGAAAAATAGAAGTTCTTACACAGCAGGAAATAAAAACGCTGTACAGGGGCATACCGAACACCTATCAAAAAAAACTGTCCTTTGAAGAACGGCAAGCCAAACAGTACGAGTTAAAACTGATTTTTGCCCTCTTTTACGGCTGCGGCTTACGGCGTTCCGAAGGCTACAGGCTGCAGCTGCAGGACGTTGATTTTGATAAAAAAACCGTGTTTGTAAGGCAGGGAAAGAACTACAAAGACCGCACTGTTCCGATGAGTGCGGGCGTTTACGAAGCATTGCAGGATTACGTTTACAACTTCCGGCACCAGCTGAAACTAAAACACAATCGTTTATTTATCAGCGATATACACATGCTGCGGTTGCGCCTTAAATACCTGCAGAACAGTTGCAAAGACACGAATATACAGGCTAAAGTCATCACCCTGCACACGCTTCGCCATTCTATTGCGACCCATCTGCTGCAAAACGGCATGAGCATCGAAAACATCGCCCTGTTTTTAGGGCATAACAGCCTTGACAGCACACAGATTTACACGCATTTAGTCAATTAGAGGCAGAGATTGAGAATTTTAAAAGGAGGACTTAAAAATCCTCTTTTTTTGTGCTTGTATCTGAATATTTTTTAGTAATTTTGCAGTGGTAAATCTCTGTAAAAAATGGGCTGCGTTAAACTGCACATATTGGACGAACAGTATAAAAGACCTGAGTTCAAGGTAAGTTACATTAAAAAAGAACTGACCTCGAATTTTTGTGATAAAAACGCACGTAGTTCCTCACTCTTCGGAGCGCCTATTGCCGCTTTGAGTTGGAGCAACCAGACGCAGAATAAAAACCGCTATCTCAGGGAAGGAAAGGAATATGTGAGCGACCATGGGTGGAATAAATATGATTACCACGCCAGAGCATTTTGTTCGTGGAGTATACACCCTCTACAACTTGACCCGATGGCGGAAATGTTTTATCATTTATCGCCGTATGCGTTGTGGGCAAACAATCCAGTCAATGCAATTGACCCCGATGGGCGAGTTGTTTGGGTTCTTCCTCTAATTCCTGCTATAAAAAGTTTACTTATAGCTACAGGTATTACAACAACCGCTTATGTGGCACATAAAGCCGCGAGAGATGCTAATATTGGACAGGCTATTAGTGGCGCTCTCAGAGATGCAGGTAATGCCATAGGGGAAGTGTTTTCCTCTCCAAACTCTGTTGCTACGTCAAGAGTAGAAGAGGGTCGTGTAGCCGCAGATAATACGCAGGTACAGACACGGATACCTCTCTCAGATGTTGTTGTAAAAGAAAATAGAGCAGCTACTCGAGAGCAAAAGAACAATCAACAAAGAGATGATAGAATAAAGCAAGGGAAAGCAGATGAGGCGCGGGGAAATGTACAAAACGCGGCGGATAACAGTGGTTATGGGCAACGCCCACCTGGTGGCGATCCAGAACCTAAAAATAAAGTTGTGACGACAATTGGAAAGATAACACTTGGAGGAGGGGTATCAGCTCTAGGAATTTATCAAATTTTTGGAAATAGTGATATACAGCAGGTACAAGAACAAATGCAACAACAACAGCAACAACAGCAACAAGAACAACAGCAACAACAAAGCCTATGGGAACGTTTGAAATCCTTATTTACAGATTAATATGAAATATCTTAGATTTCTAAATAAATTAAGCGATGTGTTGATTATTCCTACGGCAATTGGGGGAGCGTGTATTGTAATATTTAAAGACACATTAAACACTTTAAAATACGCGCAGGCCTTGCGATTCTTAGTCGTTATGATGGGCATAATTATTGTTGTAGGAGCTTTAGTGAAAAATAAAAATGAAAAAAATAATTAATTTTATATTGTATAATACTTATAGTATTTTACTGTGTATCTTTTCGATATATTTGCTAATTTATGGTTTTTGTGGATTTGATAAATTAGCTCCGATTTACACCTATTTATTAGTTTTATTATTAGGCATGATAATCGGGTTTGGCCTTCACAGAAAGGTTAGTCAGTTACTATATCGTATGAATAACAAGTGAGTATTTGCAAAAACAACAGCAACAACAACAAGAGTTACAGCAGCAACAAGAACAACAGCAAAAACAAAGCCTATGAGAACGTTTGAAATCCTTATTTACAGATTAATATGAAATTTTTTAAAATCTTAAAAAAAATAAGTAATGTGCTATTTATACCTACATTAATTGGAGCAGTTTGCTTATTGATATTTAAAGGTGAGTTAAATACTCTTAAATATGCACAAACAATACGATACTTATTCGTTGTCGTATGCATCATTACTTTAATCGGAATTTTAGTAAGAAATAAAGATGAAAAAACTAATTAAATTTATTTTGCATTCTGCATATACTATTTTAGCGTGTATCTTTGCAATATACTTGCTAATTTATTGTTTTTTTGAACTTGATAGATTACCTTTAGTTTACACCTATTTATTAGTTTTATTATTAGGCATGATAATCGGGTTTGGCCTTTACAGAAAGGTTAGCCAGTTACTATACCGAATGAATAACAAGTGAGTATTTGCAAGAACAACAGCAAAAACAAAGCCTATGGGAACGTTTGAAATCCTTATTTACAAATTAATATGAAATATCTTAGGTTCTTAAATAAATTAGGCAATGCGCTGTTTATACCTGTACTAATTGGGGTCGTTTGCATATTGATATTTAAAGATGAATTAGATTCTTTTCAATATGGACAGACTATACGATACTCGTTACTTGTTGTATCTGTAATTGCTTTAGTCGGGATTTTAGTAAGAACTAAAAATGAAAAAAATAATTAAATATATTCTGTACTATTCTTATAGTATCCTAGTATGTATTTTTTTGATATACTTAGTAATTTATAATTGGGGTAAACTTGATGAATTAGGTTCAGCCTACACCTACCTGTTAGTCTTACTATTAGGAATGATAATCGGATTTGGGCTTTACAGCAAGGTTAGTCAGTTACTATACCGTATGAATAACAAGTAAGTATTTGCAACAACAACAGCAAAGCCTATGGGAACGTTTAAAAAACTTTTTTAATTTTTAGTATGAAGTATTGTATTATTAAATTATCGCAGAAATTATTTATACCGATATGTGCTATAATGATTTTTTATTGTCTATTTAGAGAGTCATTAATACAGCTACCTTATGTAAATATATTAAGATATATTTTACTTGTTTTAGGCATGTTACTAATAGTTGGTTTTAGTGGAGAGTTATTAGAGAATACTAATAAGAGCAAAGGGAAAAAAATATCGAATGTTAAGAGTATTACAGAATATGTTGTTAATTATTCATTTTATATATATTTCTTTATTTACTTAGTTTTCCAATTAGATAGAAAATCAGTACTATTCAATTATCTGATACTTTTAATTTTTGGCATCTACCTTGGATATAGATTTGCAGTAAGAAGCTATCGGCAATGGTAGTGGGTATTCAAGAACAGGTTCAGCAGCAACAACAAAGCCTATGGGAACGTTTGAAATCCTTATTTACAGATTAATATGAAATATCTTAGACTTTCAAAAAAATTGAACGATGTGTTGTTTATTCCAACGTGTACTCTGATGATTGCATATTGTATATTTTACCAATATATAGCAGATTTACCATACTTATTTATTGTTAAATGGATATTATTAATATCTTTTTGCTTTCAATTTAGTGGCTGGCTAATAATTATGGTACATAATCCTAAAAGGGAAAACAATAGGAAAAACATACTAAAAAAAGACATAATTAAGAATACTTATTTAAAAGTAGGGCAAATAATTACTCAAATTTTTTGTTATTATTTTGCAATTTATTTAATCCTAATGTTGGATAAACAATCTATATTATATAATTATTTAGTGTTGCTGTTATTTGGATTAATGCTTGGATATAGAATTGCGATGAAAGTTTATGATTATTTAAACGAGAATCAAGAAAATACCGTATGAATACTAAGCGGATAATAAAACATCGGGCTGCCTCTTTGGGCAAAACAAACTCAGTCCCGCACAGGGGGCTTTGGTTATTAGAGGGTTTTCAGGGGGAAAGGTTTAACGCGGAGTTCCCTGCTTCGCGGTCAGGCCGGTGGTTGTTTGTTCCTTGAGCAGGAAAAGCGGAGTTCGTCATCGCTCGTCGGCACAAAACCATGCCATGCCGTTCAGCCCTTTTTTCTTTTTTGCTTAATTTATAAGGCATAAAAAAAGGCTGAACGCCCTTCGGGTGCTTCGCTGTCGCTTCGCAGCCTGTCATGGTTTTTGCAGCTCCTCGTTCTTCCTCACGGCAGGCTCCCGCGTCCGTGTGTTCGTGCTTCCTGCTTCGTACCTCGCAGTCGCACCAACACACCTCCGGCGCCTGCCCATAATTTTGCTCGCCTGCTGGTCGCCGCCGGCTGCGGGCTTGTCATGGTTTTTGCGGGCATGGCCGCGTCTTTAGATTTAACGGCAGCCATGCCTCACGGCAAAAACCACGCCAAGCCCTTGTGTGAGGCACATAGGTCGCCCCCGCTGCTTCCTGCTTCGTGCCTCGCAGTCGCAGCTCTCAGGCTCCCACCGGCGGCTCCACTCGCAGGCGGCTCGCGCCTTCCGTTCGCTTACGCTCACTTCGGCTGCTTGGCCGTCGGCCATTACGCTACGCTCCACAGCCTCCGGCCAGCCGTTGGATAAGAACCGACCGAAGCAGGTAAGAGCAGGCTGCAGATTAAAAATGCAGATTGTTTCCTTTGTAATCCTCAGGGTTAGATGTGTGCCAGGCTGAAGTCCCTGCAGTTGTTTGCTCGTTTTTTACGTAAATTTGTCCGCTGCGCTTCCAAACATACATAAAAAACGAACGATGTTTTTCTGTGCAGTTCAAAGGAGGAAAGCAGCTGTATTAACTGGACTTTTAGCGTCTATACAAAAGTTATCTTTCCGTCGAGCAGGTCTTTCATTCTCTTTTTAGTAAGCATGGAATTAATGATTTTGATTAAGGCCTCTTTCTCGTCATCGTCCAGCTGGTTCATCATCATTAACTGCTCGTTCTTCTCGCGGCTTTGAATGTTTACAGCACCGTTGTCGTCATCATTCAGCAGCCGGTCGGCAGAGACGGCAAAGACTCTCATCAGTCGCTGCACAATGTCGATAGAGGGCAGCAGATGGCCGTTCTCCATCTTGGACAGGTGGGTAACATGAATATGTAATCTGTTGGCCAGTTCCTGCTGGTTCATGTCGGCTGCCTTACGCAGGGCTCTAATCTTATCTTTAAACGCCATATTGGAAAGTGTTATTGTCGCAGGCAAAGTTACCATAATTTAAGATATTTAACTATTTTTTTTTGTTTTTAATGAAAATATATTGCAAATATATGAAATTTATTTTTACCTTTGCATTCAAAATAACAATTAATTTTATTGTTAAATTCTCAAGGCCACTGAATTTTGATAAAACAAGCGATATGAACCCACTGCAAATACTTAATCCTCATTTTCTTATTTACAGCGATGAGCTGTTTACGATAGACGTTCTTGGCGGGATAGACCTGCTGCAGATGGAAAGAATGATCTGTACCCTGCGGATAACACACAAAAACTATCCGCCGATGCGCACTACCCTTGATTTGTACAGCGACAGCCAAACCGACAGACTCATTCGCAGGCTCTGCGACAAATACGGCTTGACGCTCGTAGAAAGCGCTAAATCCGTACATGCCTGTATCTGCCAGCTGGAAAGCTACAGACTGGAACGGCTGCGCTACCCGCAGGGCGAGCAGGAAGATACTTTTGAGATGAGCGAAGAAGAACGGCAGGCAGCAAAAAAGTATTTATCACATAAAAACCTGATTGCCAACCTGAAAAATGATTTGGAAAAAATCGGGATTTTGGGCGAGGAAGACAACGCTTTGATTTTGTTTTTGGCCATGGCAAGCCACAAAAGCGACAGCCCTTTTTCCGTTCTCTGCCTTTCCGAAAGCGGCATCGGTAAAAGCTATCTGCTGCAAAAATTATCGGAATGCATGCCGAAAAACACCTTTTCCTTTCACACCCAAATAAGCGAAAACGCCCTTTATTACTTCGACAGCAGGCAGATTGACGGCAAAATCCTGTTTATTGAAGACTTGGAATGGACAAACGCAATGCTGATGCCGCTGGCTACGCTGCAAACACAGGGCAGACTGATAAAAACCCGTGCCACCAAAGACAAAGACGGAATGCTGCACAGTACCACCTTTGAAGTGGCGGCAAAACTCTGTTTAATTGCCTGCGCCTGTTCCGAAAAGAACTGTGAACAGTTGAGCCTGCCCTTTTTGTGCCTGCACCTGAACCACAGCAGCGCACAGGATACTAACGTTATGGAATATCAAAAGAAAATCAGGGCGGGTTTGATTAACCAAACAGAAATAAGCCAAATACAGCGGCGTTTGCAGTGTGTAATTGCAAGCCTGAAAAACACAGGCATTATCAACCCTTTTGCAACACTTATTCACCTGCCCGATGACGTTCCGCACCCAAGAAAAACGCTTTTACTGCTACTTAATTTCATTGATGCTATTACCTTTTTCCGCCAGTACCAAAGAGAAGAAACCGCCGACCCGAACACCGGCGAGGTGATGATAAAAACCCGACCCGAAGACATAGAACTGGCTTTTACCTTACTGAAAAGTTCCCTGCTGCGCCGGGTCGATGAGTTGAGTATAGCGGTGCAGGGTTTTTACGCCTGGCTGCAACAGTATTTAAACAGGGCGCAAACAAACCTGTTTACCGCCTTTGACCTGCGCAGGGAAAAACGCATACACCCGCGAACCCTGAACCGCTATCTGCAGGAGCTTTGCCTGTTCCACTGCATACAAATCACCGGCGGGAACAGGTACCGGGAGGGCTACCGGTACAGGATTACCGGCCTGAACGAAGGCAATAACCTGAGCGAAAGCATGGAAAGCGCTGTAAAGCAAACGCTTGATAAAATAAAAAGCGAAATTCAGTAGGACAGTAGGACAAACCCCACTGTCCGACTCTCAAAGCCCCGCCGGCAAAGGGATAAGCAGTAGGACGACACAAAACAGAAAAATCAGGAATTAAAAATATGGATAAGGCAGGATTTATGCACTATTTAGAAAGTAAAGAGCTTACTGTAAACTATATAGCTCGATGTACAAGGCTGGCAGAGCGCTTTTTTAAGCAAGCTGAAAAGGAAGACATACAGGTAATCAAAGCCGATATTTTAAAGTACCTGGAAGCTCTGAACAGAAAAGGGCTGCAAAACATATCACGCTATCGTTCGCTCTCTGCGCTAAATCATTACTTCAGTTTCCTTTACGGCGCGGGATTAATCGACAAAAACCCCTGTCTGCTGCTTAAAATACGCGGAATAAAAAGAAAAATACTGTACAAAACTTACAGCCCCGAAGAACTTGAGGCGCTTTTTGATAATTATTACCAGTACTTTGTACGCAGCCATGATGAGAGTTGCCTGCCCGAAAATCATCGAAAATCATCGGCTTTGAAAAAGTACAGAAACGCCGTGATAGTAAGTATTTTAATCTTTCAGGGGGCAATATCGGGCGAAATAGAAGGAATAGAAGTGAACGATATGGATTTAATGAAAGCGACTGTTAAAATACGGGGCGGACGGCGCAGCAACGGGAGAACGCTGCCGCTCAAAGCCGCCCAAATCGGTTTAATGATGCACTATTTGCAGAACATACGTCCGCAGCTGATGGAATACCGAACAGGGGAGACCGACAGGCTGGTTTTTCCTTTGTTCGGCAACAAAAATAACGCCGATAAGGATAATATTTTAAATGTAACAGGAATGATTGCCAAACAGTTAAAAACCATTGACAAGCAATTTTTAAATTTTAAACAGCTGCGGGCTTCGGTCATTAGCTTTTGGATAAAGACGCAGGGATTACGCAAAGCCCAGTACATGGCCGGGCATCGTTACGTCAGCAGTACAGAGAATTACTTATCCAATAATTTAGAGGACTTAACAGAGGAGATTAACAAATTACACCCGTTTTAATGAATAAAGGATACAGAACAGTTGCAGCCGAATATGCTGTATGGCTTGATACGCTTGGTTACTCCGAGGGCTTGCGCTATGGCTGTAACTCAGCCCTGAAGCTGTTTTTGGAATGGCTGGAAGACAACCGGCTGCAAAGCATAAATCAACTGAGGGATAAACATATAAACGATTATCGTCAGTATTTGGAAACGCGCCGGCACCTGCGCATCAAAGGCCGTTTGCTGAGCGTTGCTCACTTAAACCGAAATTATTTTGCCATTGATAAACTGTTGGAGTTCCTGCACCAGTACGGTGTGGAAAAGGTCCCGGTGCCTGCCAACCGCCGTATAAAAATGGATAAGCAGGAGCGGATAGGAAAAATAGAAGTTCTTACACAGCAGGAAATAAAAACGCTGTACAGGGGCATACCGAACACCTATCAAAAAAAACTGTCCTTTGAAGAACGGCAAGCCAAACAGTACGAGTTAAAACTGATTTTTGCCCTCTTTTACGGCTGCGGCTTACGGCGTTCCGAAGGCTACAGGCTGCAGCTGCAGGACGTTGATTTTGATAAAAAAACCGTGTTTGTAAGGCAGGGAAAGAACTACAAAGACCGCACTGTTCCGATGAGTGCGGGCGTTTACGAAGCATTGCAGGATTACGTTTACAACTTCCGGCACCAGCTGAAACTAAAACACAATCGTTTATTTATCAGCGATATACACATGCTGCGGTTGCGCCTTAAATACCTGCAGAACAGTTGCAAAGACACGAATATACAGGCTAAAGTCATCACCCTGCACACGCTTCGCCATTCTATTGCGACCCATCTGCTGCAAAACGGCATGAGCATCGAAAACATCGCCCTGTTTTTAGGGCATAACAGCCTTGACAGCACACAGATTTACACGCATTTAGTCAATTAGAGGCAGAGATTGAGAATTTTAAAAGGAGGACTTAAAAATCCTCTTTTTTTGTGCTTGTATCTGAATATTTTTTAGTAATTTTGCAGTGGTAAATCTCTGTAAAAAATGGGCTGCGTTAAACTGCACATATTGGACGAACAGTATAAAAGACCTGAGTTCAAGGTAAGTTACATTAAAAAAGAACTGACCTCGAATTTTTGTGATAAAAACGCACGTAGTTACTCACTCTTCGGAGCGCCTATTGCTGCTTTGAGTTGGAGCAACCAAACGCAGAACAAAAACCGCTACAAGCATACAGGCATGGAGACCATTGAAGATTTTGGGTTGGGCTATGTGGACAATGGCGCGAGGTGGAGAGGGAATGCGTATGCAAGCTCTGGCTTTCTGAGTATAGACCCATTGGCAGAGAACTATTATCATCTATCGCCATATTTATTTTGCGCAGGAAATCCGATCAAGTACATTGATATTGACGGTAGAAAAATTGTTGTTGCAGGAAAGAACCGAGAGGCTGTGTATCAAGATTTGGCATTAATCTACGCAACACCTCTTGGTCGAGGAATTATAGATGCGCTTCATAGATCTAAAGAAGTTTATAAAATTAATGGAGATGCTTTATTCGCTGACGATTCTGGATATAACAACCGTTTTAGTTTCCTTTTTGGGAATCGTATCTCTTATTATCAAGGAGAAAAAAATAGAAATGGCACAACTTTTCTCTCTCACGAAATGCTAGGACACGAGCTATTCCATGCATATCAAGACGAAACTAATCAGCTAAAAAATCGATTTAATGCAGAAAAAGGAGCCGTAATGTTTGAAAACTATTTAAGAGAAATATATGGAACAGGTTTTCAGCGCTTAACCTATAGTGGGAATAAACTATTTAGAGTTAACGAGCCAACATCATATCCCACAAATGGAGAAAGACGAGATATAAATTCTGTTAGGAGTTATACAAACATTACCATGAATGATACCTCTAACAGTAATAGCAATGATGACACACATAGGCAAGATAATACTAGAGTAAATCACATGCAAATACTTATAGATAGGGTGTTTGAATATATGGACAGAAATGGACTACAGGCTGTACGTGTCACTTTTTAATAGAACGAAAATATGAAAAAAAAGATAAGGTTGGCTGTATTTTGGATATGTTTTATACTGGGTATAGGTATATTTCTTTATTTATTGTCTTATTTTATTGCCGTTGGATATTTTGGAGGGACTCCTACTATTCTACATGTATTTCAACCCAGCATAAGGGCTGATTTTCTGCTTATTATTTATTCTTTATTGTTTTCTTGTGTTTGTGTTTTATTTATTAAAAAGCAGAAATATTTTACGCTACTTTGTCAATTTGTACTTATTGGTTTAGTCATAGACTTCTTTTGGAAAACAATAGACAGCCATATAATAGGAACAGAATATTATTTCACGTTGGATTACTATAACCAAAAGCACGTAATCCTTATACTGTGCTGTCTTGTTCTTTTGGTTTTTAATCGGGAAAATAAAAAATACTCTATCCCAATAAAAAGATTAGCAATAATGATTGTGATTAATTTAGCGTTGATAATTATAAAATACTTAGTTCCTGAATTTTGGTTATGCGACAGCTTTTTTGGCCCCTTAAATATTGAAGTAGGCACACTTTTTCCATTTGAGTAGTACACCATTTTCGCTGCTCTGCAAATAATGCCGTAGAAACACAAAATTAGGGCTGCCTCTTTGGGCAAAACAACCCCAGTCCCGCACAGGGGGCTTTTCTTGTTAGACGCATTTCAGGGGGAAATAGTGGTTAGTGATTAGCGGTTAGAGGTTAGTTATTAATAAGTGGTTAAAGTAGAGAAAATTTCATTATCTTTGCAAAGTTATGTTATCAAGGCAACATATAATCAGCCGATTAAGCGATATGCGACATGCGGAAGGCAACACGCAAACAAGCTACAACCTGCTCAATTTACCTTCACTCGTAACTTTAGTGGGTGGCCGAAAAATAGAAAGCACCTACGCTGCCGATGGTCGCAAGTTAGCTATAGTTGCCAAAGAGCTCAATGAGTTTAAAGAAGGAACTAAAACCTAGCTTCGCCAGTACTATAATTTATTTTTGAAATATGAATAATAAAGCTACTATCATTATTTTTGGAGGTATAGTTTGGTATCTTATAATAGGATACCTATGGTTTCTTGCTAACAAACATATTAGACAAAATGACAGAACTTGGACTTCATGTACTTTTCCTAAAACTGGAGGCTTCATCAGATTTGGGTTCGCTATGGTTATTTGGATGTTTATTTGTCAATGTTTTGGATGGTTGGAGATATGGGCAGAAACAGATTAAATGTATTTGTCCTGTAACTACGGTAGTGTCCCATTTGCAGCATTTTTTCAAACCAACACATCGGGCTTTCTCTTTGGACAAAACAACCTCAGTCCCGCACAGGGGGCTTTTCTTGTTAGACGGTTTTCAGGGGGAAAGGTTTAATTGCTTCGCCGCTGATGCGGCTATCAAAGTCCGACAGGACTTGCACATGGATAACCTCGCGCAAGCGTAGCGCAGCTCGGGGTAAAGGCGTATATCCAGCTATCAAGAACTCCGTAGGAGTTCAACTATCT
>WRMN01000006.1 GCA_009777095.1 Bacteroidales bacterium
TGAGGCAAAACAAACGTAATAGCTCTCTAAATTTCTTCTCCGAAATTCGGGAACGAATGATATACTTATTCTTCATTGACACAAAATAACTTACAAAGATATAAAATCTCTTAAATTATCTTGAACCATTAATTTAGACTGCAAATATACATGGAATCTTCCAATTACACACAGACAGATAAATTTTTCTGTAAAAAAATATAGAGGAAAGGAGGATACTCTGCTCATGAACCCCGCATTCCGCTCCGCTTCATACGGGGTTATCCATGTTTTGCTCCTCACGGAGCTTTATAGCAAATAATTATAAGTTCAAAGTTGATTTGGTTATTTTCGTTTAACATTTAACGAGACTATTTTAAACCTTTCCCCCTGAAAACCGTCTAACAACTAAAGCCCCCTGCGCGGGACTGAGTTTGTTTTGCCCAAAGAGAAAACCCGATGTGTTTAGTTTGAAAAAATGCTGCAAATGGGACACTACTGTAGTTGCAGGACAAATACATTTAATCTGTTTCTGCCCATATCTCCAACCATCCAAAACATTGACAAATAAACATCCAAATAACCATAGCGAACCCAAATCTGATGAAGCCTCCAGTTTTAGGGAAAGTACATGAAGTCCAAGTTCTGTCATTTCGTCTAATATATTTGTTAGCAAGAAACCATAGATATCCTATTATAAGGTACCAAACTATACCTCCAAAAATAATGATAGTATCTTTATTATTCATATTCCAAAAATAAATTCCTTAATCATTATCACGATTAGGGTTAAGAATAGATTCTGGGACTGGTGATGGTTGAAATGGTTTAAAAAAATCGAACCAAAGCAATTGATTGTTTTCATCTAATGTTGATTGGTCAACATTTGTTTCTTGTTGTGGAGATATAGCTGTCGATGCAGAAGGAGTATCTGTTGAAGATGAAGAACTATTTGTCATATCTACTATTGTAGATATACTTGAAGATATTAACTGATTTTCTAAAAAATTGGCCTCTTGTAAAATAGGAATAAAAAAGAGAAGAGCCCCGAGTGTGTTCTTCATGATTTCTTTACCATCTTCCCAAGATAATGTTTCTCTTGTCCAACTCAGTTTTTGCTCAATTTCCCAATTTTCGTTGAGTTGCATAGGAATACACCAATCAGGGAGAGGTTTATTGCCATAAATTGGACCAGCAGCTAAACCTTGTCCAAGAGCAACTATTGTTAATGCAATATTTGCAGCATTTCTCGCCATTTCTTTAGTTCCATGATTTACTATTTTTGGATGCATAACGGAAAAAAACCATCTTCCATCGGGGTCGATGTTTCTCAATGGATTGTTTCCCCACAACGCATACGGCGACAAATGATAAAACTTTTCCGCCATCGGGTCAATTTGCAAGCTATGAATACTCCACGAACAAAATGCTCTGGCGTGGTAGTCATATTTATTCCAGTCATGGTCGCTCACGTATTCTTTTCCTTCTCTGAGATAGCGGTTTTTATTCTGCGTCTGGTTGCTCCAACTCAAAGCAGCAATGGGCGCTCCGAATGGATAAAAAGCGTTGACCTGCACAACATTAGCTCCGCTGCTTGTTGGAGTAAATGCCACCCTCGTACTGCCTAAGTGGTCTTTGAGATGGTACTCATAAGTAAAACTGCCTGCATCATGTAAAATCCTGCCCTCAGGAAAAAGTATGTAGCTTAAATCACCATTAATATCGAAGACTAAATTATCGTTGTAAATTTTACAGCCTTCAATGGAAAGTTGGCCGTTCTCGTCAACCTCTGTTCTTAACTTGCGGCCATCGGCAGCGTAGGTGTTATATATTTTTCGCCCGCCTATCAAATCTACAAGATAAGGTAAATTCAAGAGATTATAAGCAGTGGTGGTGTTACCTTCGGTCTTGGTATTGCCGTTAAGGTCATAAGTATAGCCGGCAGGATTGATCGGGAGCCCTGCGCCGGTGGCTGCATCTGTAATTTGTGTTACCTGATTGCCGTTGTACGTATAAGTTAAATCGTTTAATAAACTACTTACACCATAACGCTTCAGCGTGGTAATATTGCCGTTTTTATCATACGTCAAATGTTCAGTAAAATTATTATTAAAAGCGCCGCCGTTGTCGCTGTACTGGCTGGTCAGCAGTCGGTTTACACCATCATAAGTGAATGCATAACGTTTGGGCGTTTGGAGATTAGTCTGCCAACTCATTCCGCTGATGTTGCCGCCAAACTGTGGTGTTACGTTACTGCCTGTAGGCGCCTGTTCGTAGTACAGTTTTTGTTCAAACAGTTCGGATATTATTGTCTTTACCCAATTTTGTATGTTATACTCGTAGATAATGGTCTCAAGTTCATCGTGCAACTTTTTGGTCTTTACCCGCCCTAACTCATCATATTCCATTTCTGCAATGGTTTGTAGCGGCTCATCGTTAATTTTCAGGTGCATGGCTGTGGGGCGCTTCACCAAATCGTAGTCTATAGTCTGCCGCAGGGTCAGACTGCCGGGGTCGTCCATCTCGTTAATCCAGTCGCTCTCTTGCAGCGTTTGCAGCACATTGCCGCGGAAATCGTATTGGGTGCTTACACGGTCAATCCCGCCTATATGGTTGGTTGCTACGGTTTGTATCACGCGGCCGTAGGTGTCGTAGTAATAGACAGTAATTAAGGTAGTAAACGAGGCGACAGGAATTGGAATGATGAATGGCGGAGTACCTGAACTTAGCATATCTGAAGGACTGGAAGTAGCAGTTTTAATGGTTATCCTGCCTTTGTTGTTGAGGGCACAAGCGCTACCCGACACTTCGTTGGGAACAAACTGCAGCAAACTTGCTTCTTCAAGTACATCAAGAGCTGCATAATTATCATAGCAAGTCTGATACAGAGGCGTAACGGTTGTAAAACTAATTACAGCATTAGCATTTACAGCATCTTGCAGATATTGCCGATTATATGGGGATTTGAGCTTCATGCACAATTCTGTGCCGGTTTCTCGATTGAAATCATCATAATTAATTCTTTTCCACTCGCTATTGTTCCGGTTATTCCCATCCTGTGTATATACTAACCGATCGCGCAGATCATATACATTGTCTATCCAATCCGCGCCGGGGATTTTCTTTCTGATCACCCGACGGCGGTAGTCATGCTCATAATAATAACAGTATTCCACATCGTTTACGCTTGTTGCCTGCGGCGGCACTATGGCTTTCCGCTGTCCGAAATCGTCATATACATATCTTACTTGCAGCCATTGTGCGCCGTCGTAGGCCTCGGTCATCACTACCATTCCCAATTTGTCTTTGTATTCGCGGGCAGGGCGTCCGTCGGGGTCGGTAACCGTATTCACAAACAGGCTGCCAACCGCATAAGTAACAGGAGTGAAAGTACCCGCATCATTATAATGCCACGAGGCTACAGTGGCTGTGTTTCCACTGTAAGCATACTGTACAGGATTATTCTCCCAGTTAATGCCGGGCATTACTTGCTGTGTAACACGGTTCAGGGGCGAGGGTTCGTAAATGGTTTCGGCAAAGGCGCGGGGGGCTTCTGCTCCATAAAAATTTTGTCGGACAGCATCAAGGATTGTTGGAATTATATAAGCGCCACAACTGCCCTCAACGGGGACGGACAGATAATGCTTGCTTTCGCGGCCAAGGGAATCGTAAGCAATGCTGCTCACAAGGTCGTTACCTTCGGGTGTATGTAGGGGCAGTACGGTTTGTATGGGGCGGCCCAGGCCGTCGTAGTACTGTACTACCGAGGCGCGTAAGCGTTCTTCTTCAGATAAAGAACCTGTTTCCAAGGGATAACATCTGATTATATAATTTATAGACGAGGAAGCCTGACAGTCTGTGACGCTTTGCCATAAGTTGACTACTATAGAATTAGTAACTGCGGTTTGACTACCGCTTTGCACACGGCAGCGGTAAGTAGTGGTTATACTCAAAGGCGGAGCCTGGTAAGTAGAGGCTGTAGCGCCGGGAATATCCGTAAAATAGTCCTCTGCAACTTTTGACTGCCATTGATAGCTATAGGTACCCATTCCGCCTTGAGCGCCCAACAGGGTGAAGCTGTTAGGCGAGGTGTTTTCCGGAATATACATAGGAGGCTGAGCCGTAACAACACCCGGTTCCAGTGGACACTCTGTCAGGTAAAGACATAGGGAAGTAGTGTAGGAGACTGCTCCACCGCTGGTCACCTGACGCCGGAAACAGGTAGCGCTATACAAACCCGGCGGCTGGTAGCTTGTAGCTGTTGCTTCGGCAATGTTTGCCCAGGACATTTCATTTTCAACAGGATAAGAAGCCGTCTGCCATTGATAGGTATAGCTGCCATTGCCCCCGGAAGCATCACGCCGGCTATGTATTGAGTGAGGAATAGCTCCGGCACATACATCACCTAATCCGGTCAACATTATGGAACCGGGTATTAACGACTGAGCATACATATTGGAGGCCGGTAACAGGCACTGCAAAAGTAAAATAACAGAGAAGATTTTATACATCCTTTTCATCACTGCTGCCCTCCGTAGTTATATTCATTCTGTTGCAGAACATTCCCTAAATGATCTTTTATCGTTTTTAACCGACCGGCTGTATCATATTCATAGTAGGTAATAATGCCATTAGGATCGGTCATTGTCGTTATTCCTACTAAAGGTTTATAAGTGTAGGTGGTAATCATAGCATTCGGCAAACTATTGCGTAAATCGTCGATAGCAGCCAGGTCATTGTTTGCAGGTTCATCAGCGGCGGCAACCCTGGTGATTAAAATTTCGCCTAAAATATTTTCTACCTCGTCATAAGCAGCATTCCTGATATCTGCTATAGGATATTGATACTTGCAGCTCCAAAGTATTGTAACCGGCACCTCATCGACGGCTGTTTGCTGTAACAGATTTCCCTTTGCATTGTAACGATCGTAGGTGAGTTCTGTTTGCCATAGATTACTGCCGGAACGGGCGGATTGTACTGTGCCTGGAACTATAAGTTTGTTGCCGGGAGCAAATTTATAATCCGTGCGAATCCGTTCAATCTCCACAGGAGGCGTGTTAGCATTTATACGATAGGCAATTTGTTCAATTACAGAGGATAATCGATTTCTGGCAGTCAATGTATCGCAATACCATTCCGAGCATTCTGTAGGATAGGTATAATTAGTCCGCAACGAGTCTGTTTGATTAATAACAATGGCTTTTGAAGCCAGCTGGTCATATTCATTATACCAATAGCACACCGTACTTGACACGCCATCTGTGGTTACTATCTGCTGTATCAGCGGATGTGTTTTCAGGAAGATTTTCCGGCTAATTCCACCGCCGGGGCAGCCTCTGAAATAAACAATATAACTGCTGTCTTCCTGAAACTGAGGGCCGGAAGGCTGGATAGACGAGATATCAAAAACATTTTTATAGCTATTATTTTCTTTTGATTTTTGAACATCGTTTGAATCAAAGAGCGATTTTTCAACCAACAAACCTCTTTTTGCAGACTTGCTGGAAACCTTGTTGACATTGTACACCGCTAATTTAATATAATCAGAAGGACCGAAAACAACTGTAGGATCTTTTTTGTAATAAACATTGGCGTCTGTATCCGGATCACTTATATAATCAGAAAACTTGTAATGGATATACGAGTTGTCTTCCCGCTTTTCGAAGATAGAGGAATAACCAATGGGGCTTTCATTAACATTATAATTCCGATCCCACAGATTTACATTAATATAGACTTTTTGGCCGGACAGCGGGTGTATAAAATATGGACGAGACTGGTACAAAATGCCACTGCAGCTGTCGCTGCTTATTGAGTGGGCATAAACATATTCTTTTCTTGTTTCTTTGACCGAGGCGGAAGAGTAATTAGTAATGCTTTTAACGCGCGCTCCGTTTAGCCAATATTTGGTAATTTCTGTCCACCACCCTTCTTCGATAGGGAACGGATCCTCCTCCATTGAACCGGATTCCTTAATACCGCCGATATCTCCATTAGCCAAAGATACTATTGCAGTATAGCTGTTAGACGATGGCATTAAAGACTTCCATAAACTGCCTAATATTAACTCAACAGCTTGATTATATTGATGTCTTTCATATTCAAATAAAGAATAGCCTCCTGTCGGATAAGTAATTTTATTCATTAAGCCAAAAGAACAGTCGGAATTATTGTCTTCCCAATAGCCATAATTGTCTTTTTCCTTCCCTTTTGTTTCGTTCGGCGGAAGTGCGTCCATATTCGGATAGTTGGCATGATTATAGTCAAGCGAATATTTACCGCCGTCAGGATAAAGTACTGAAGAAAGGAAACGGCGCTTATAGTGGTTCTCATATTCCAAAGTATATGAATATTGTTTATTATTATTATGCTTTACTACAACAGAATCTAATTGATAGGTGGCATAATTGTAAGAACTCTGTGAAATAAAAAAATAGTTTGGCCACGTTCCTAATGTTTCTTCCACCGATTTTTTGAACTCCACTTTCACATCATCTACTTCTATAGATTCAAGTACAGCTTTTTTGGTAGCGCTTGCAACAATAACAAAATTCAGTCCTTGCATAGCACCCCGGCCTGCTTGCCAAATAGGACTATGCGGAAGAAGCAGATGCACTTCCTGTACATAATTGAACTTTACAAATCTTCCATTGGGAGCCGTAATTTTCGATAAGTGCCAGGCTAATATGGTGGGCATCAGTTCTTCAGAACCAAGGTCGTGGTTATCTCTGTAGATAACAGTATATTCCAGCGCATCTACACTGCCGCCAAATTCATAAAGGTAACCATCAGGGGTGGTAATACGCAGGGTAGATGAAAGGGGTACTTTCAACATTTCCGCCGGCTGTTTAGCTAAGCCGCTAATATCAATTCTGTAACCCGGATGATTAGCCTGTCCCTCTCCTTTATTGTTAATCATGAATTGACCGCTATGTCCATTGAAATTGAACATAAACAAATCAGGACAATATTCTGGAAAACTACCGCCAACCGCTGGCATGTAATATGACTTAATAACATTATCCCATATAATTAATGAACTATTCATACTCCAGATACTGTCCTTATGCTGGTATTTTGGATCCTGAATTACCCACTTGAAGCCTTTGTCGGTTTTTATTGAATTATCCCCGAAGTCATCAGGAGCGCCATAGACTTCCCGTGTAATGCAGCCTCCGGCAATCAAGGTCCAATCTAAACCCACAAAATCAGAGCGTTTTTCCGGTTTAAACCCGTCGGCAGTGTACAGCAAGCTAATCGGTATATCAAAATCCTGATCCTTAATCCGGTAAATCGGTATTGTCAAATTCATACTGCCATTAAATAAGGGCTCCGGTGTTTCACCATACCTCATAAAATCAGCTGTTTGCGGGGTAACACGGCCAAAATCACCCTGCCCGTAAGCACCCACAATACCGCAGCAAAACACTGCAAAGGTAAGATACCATTTTTTATTTTTGAAAAACATTCCGTTTGATTTTTTGCAAAGATAGTAATTTTTATCTGTGGATTATACAAATTTATACTATTTTTCATCATAATCATCAATAATCAGTTTTTTTTTGTATATTTGTGGATTATTCATAATGTTGACTTTAGAATTTATGAAAAAACTACTATTACTTAGTATAAGCTTAGGGTTAAGTGTTGTTGTCTTCGCTCAGCCGCACTGGCACTTAGACCGCAACGGCCTGCGCGATGTGGCGCCCGATACGGTGCAAACAGTGAGTTTTCCGGCCTCCATTGCCAAAACAGTTGGCGGCGTTTGGGATTTCAGCGCCTTAGACACGCTGGGGGAAGCGGTTATCAGCCGATTGGAAGTATCGGGGCAAACGGTAAACATGGTGGAGAGTGAAACAACATTTCATTTCACTGCACAAGCCGGCGGAAATTACTACTCAGGTTGGGAAAATGACTTTAAAACAGTGGAGCTGCACGATCCATACAATAAGTTGCCTTATCCGCTTTATCCGGGGCGGCGTGAAGTCGCTAACTACACGGCTTCGGGGCTTTTCGTCAATACCGGCATTCCTACCTTTATCACCGGCAAGTATGAGCTGGAGGTCTTGGACGAGGGAACGATATTGCTGCCGGGCGGACACGAGCGCTGTGCCGCCCGCTGCATGAAAACCATCGACAGCTATACAGAAACCGGCGGCGGAGTTACGGAGGTGTCCATAGAAAAACACCTGTGGTATGTGCCATACTACAGTTTTCCGCTCTTTGTAACCACTCAGGTAGCCTACACTTATAATGATCAAACCTACGATACGCTGCGTACTGCCTATTATACCCTCAATCAGGCGCCGCAGCCGGCTATCCGTACTATCAATGACACTACCATTTGCTTAGGTCAGTCGGTGGAAATTACGGCTACAGGCCGTGGGAATTTTTACTGGCGTGAGAACACTGCAGGCAGCGTTTTTCAGCCTTTCAACAATACCGTCATTACGCCGGAAACTACCCTTAGCTACATTTTTATGGCTGAAGATGAACAGTGCAGTAGCCAACCGGCCTTCGATACGCTTACCATCTATATTGATATTGCGCCTACCCTCGTTGTTGGCAATCGCGACATCGTGCATTGCGCCCGTACGCTCATGTACCTGCACGCCGCATCTAACATGCCCCTGCAGTGGTTTGAACGCAACGACTACGGCGAGCTGATTCCTGTTGAAGATGCAGTATATCCCGAAAAATCTACAGTCTATATTGTGCAGGCCGGCAACAGCTGTCTTACGCTTACCGACAGTGTGAACGTGTCTGTAATTGCTGTAGAAGCGCCGGAATTAACTATCCTGTCTTCGGGAAAAGATGTTATTTTCGATATAGAAAATTATGCCGCCAACCTGTTTAATTACAGTCTGAATTTCGGCGATGGTTCACCCTCCGATTACCGTCCAATGTCGCTGCACCACTACAGCGCTGCGGGCAGCTATACCGCTGTACTGACCCTTACCGGCAAACAAACCGGCTGCGAAGCCGCCTTTGACTACCCCATAGTTATTGACGAGCAGGAGAGCAATCCCTTGATAATTTATCCTAATCCGGCACATTATGTGCTGAATGTGATTGCGCCGGAAGAAATTCTTTTCTATCGCATAGTAGATGTAAGCGGCCAGAATATTTATAAATACGCTCAATGCTCCGGCAGTGAAACCGGATTGCAAATAGATGTGCTGACATTACCTGTCAATGCTTATGTATTGCAAGTGCAAACCCGCAGCGGCTGGCTGTCGCATACATTTATTAAAGCGCAGTAATTGAACCTTGAACTTTGAATTATGTATTACCTATTACGAACAACCCTATTAATAACCGCCATTGCAGCATTGAGCACCTCAGCAGATGCTCAGCAACTTCGCTGGCATTGGGCGCAGCAGGCCATGAGTAAACAAACTACACAGGTTTCGACTGTGCGTTGCGATACGGCGGGAAATATTTATCTTGCGGGTAATTTTAGCGATACCCTGCGCTTCGATACCCTTTCTGTCTATCCCTTAGCAGTTGGACAACGCGATATTTTCTGGACAAAATTCAATTCCGAAGGGCAAGTCCTTTGGTTGAAATCGTCCGGAGGCACAGGCGAAGATTATCCTACGGCCATGACTGTTATGCCCGATGGCACTGTATATACTGCCGGAATTACAGGCAAATCCGCCCTGTTTGGCGAACAGACAGCAGGGAATAAAAATGCAAATCTTTTTGTCAGTTGTCATCAACCCGACGGAACGCTGCAATGGGTAAAGGCTTTCGATGCGCTTCGCGGCCACTATATCACGGCTATCACGGCCGACAGCAGCGGCAACGTGTACTTCGGCGGGTATTTCAACCGTCGGTTGACCTTTGATGAGCAACATAGCCTGACAGCCGCAGGAGCAAGCGATGCCATGCTTGTAAGCCTTGATTCTTTGGGTAATTTCCGCTGGGTGCAGCAGTTCGGCGGCGCTTTTGGACAAAGCCGCATCACAGCTCTGCACCTGCAGGGCGACTCGCTGTGGATAGCAGGACAATCCAACACACCGCTATCTGTTGGAAATGCGGCAGTGAGTCCGCGCAACCCGCAGGAGCAATCTGTGTTTTTGACCTGCTGCAATCCTGAGGGTGAAATCATCGAAACTTACAGTAGTATTATTTCGGGCGGAGCAGCCGAAGTCAGCAGCATAGCCATTGCCGATAATAAACTGTTGCTGTTGGGCGGTAATTTTGCCGATTCTCTGTTTATCGGCGCTCATACGCTGTTATCGCACGGCAACAGGGATATGTTTGTAGCGGCCATTGACACGCTTGGCGGAGTAGTATGGCAGCAACAACTCGGCAGCGCGGCCTACGACAAGTTGTTTGAAGTGGTTTATCACCCCTGGCAGCATATTATCGCCACCGGACTGTATGCCGGAAACTTAGTGGTAGGCGCCGACACAGTGAGTTTAAATAACGTTTTCTGCGATGTGTTTACCGCCTCTTTCGACCTTGAAGGACAGCCGCAGGAAGTAAATATCATGGGCGGCACAGCCGAAGAATATCCCCTGTCGATTGCCCGCGACTCGGAAGGACATATTTTCGTGGCCGGTATTTTCCGCGATACTACGGGCGTAAATAATACCAGATTGGTAACCCCTGCCGGCAAAGACGAACTTTTCTTGGCTAAACTTTACCACTGCAATAAACATCGGATTGTGTTTTCCTGCGATACGGTATTTAGCGAAGGCGCCCGCCTGACGCTGCAACTCAAGGGCAGTTACGAACAATATACATGGGACGACGGCGCCTCTCATTCGCCGTTATATATGATAGAGTACAGCAAAACTATTCAGGTGTTGGTCAGCGATTCCATAGGCTGTGTTTACCGCGATTCTATTAGCATCAAGCAGGAACCGGTAATCCCGCAGCTGCAAATCCGAGCCGCTCTGCCCACGCTGTACCAAAAAACCACCGACATTGCAAACCGCGTCAGCAGCGAAGCAAGCTTTTTCAATTTTTTCGTAGCATCAAATAAACAAATACTCAAATTCTCCTTTCTCGCTCCTAATTGTCAGCATGGCTTTGTCGGTGGGGAGGACTTTGCCTATTACGCGGGCGTCAATGTTGTATTTTTGAGAAATGGCTATCAGGGAATCGGCAGCTTTTTCATCTACATATAACTCCATACGATGTCCCATATTATAGACCTTGTACATTTCTTTCCAGTCGGCGCCGGAGACTTCCTGAATAATGTCGAAGAGCGGCGGTATGGGGAAAAGATTATCCTTAATGACATGCAATTTATCAACGAAATGCAGCACCTTGGTCTGTGCCCCGCCGGAACAGTGTACCATACCATGAATATCAGCCCTATGGCTAACCAGCATCTCGCGCACTACGGGCAGGTAGGTGCGCGTAGGCGACAATACCAACTGACCATAGCTAAGCCCTGTTCGAGGCTCTATATCCGTCAGGCGCTTATTGCCCGAATACACTAATTCAGCAGGCAAGGAAGGGTCGAAGGTTTCGGGATAGACGGCGGCTATTTCATGCGCAAACACATCGTGTCGCGCCGAGGTTAATCCGTTGCTGCCCATGCCACTGTTATAGGCGGTTTCATAACTTGCCTGTCCGTATGAAGCCAAGCCAACAATAACATCGCCTGCCTTAATGTTGGCATTGTCAATAATATCGCTGCGTTTGGCGCGGGCGGTTACCGTACTGTCAACAATCACCGTGCGCACCAAATCACCGACATCAGCTGTTTCACCGCCGGTAAGGCAAATATGCACCCCCAGGCGCTCCATTTCTTCTATGAACAACTGCGTACCTTCAATAATAGCGCCCACCACCTCGCCGGGAATTAGCTGTTTGTTGCGGCCGATAGTCGATGACAAAAGCATATTATCCGTAATCCCTACGCAAAGCAGGTCGTCGGTATTCATCACAATAGCGTCTTGGGCTATGCCATGCCACACGCTCAGGTCGCCTGTGGCTTTCCAATAGGCGTAAGCCAAGGCGGACTTGGTGCCTGCACCATCGGCATGCATTACCATACAATAGGCAGGGTCCTTGGTTAAATAGTCGGGAATCACCTTACAAAAGGCCTTCGGGAAAAGGCCCTTGTCTATATTTTTGATAGCGCGGTGTACATCTTCCTTAGAAGCCGACACGCCACGGCGTTCATAACGCGATTGCATCATTTATCTTGGTTTATAGTTATCGCCTACCACCTGAAATTCAACACGGCGGTTCAACTGGTGGCAAATCTCCTGCCTTTCTTCATTCCTCAGGCTATTGATATATTTATCATCTAACTTAGTATTGATGCGCAGGAAGGGGTAGCGTTGCGCAACATTAGCATCTACCACGCGGGGGCGCGATTTACCGAAACCAACGGCAATAATGCGCCCTTCTTCAACACTATTATTAATCAGGTAATCGACTACTGCCTGAGCGCGTTGTTGCGAAAGCGCATCGTTAACCTCAGCGCTGCCGCGGCTATCGGTATGTGCATGCAACTCAACAATGATAGTAGGATTTTCCTCCATAATCATCAGCAATGAATCTAACGAATTGCGGGAATCGGGAGTCAATGTGGCTTTGGCAAACTCGAAGAAAATATTGGGGATTTCAATTGGTTTATCCGTTGGTGTCATCCACAAGGTATCGCGGTGGCGAAAATCCTCAGGCCAATCATAGGTAGAAAAGGTGGTTTTCTGGTTCAGGAAACCCTTTGTTGAGGATATGGCTAAATAGTCGTTTCTGGGATTTACGCGAAACTCTACCGTTCCGTCATCGCCGGTAGTACGGCGCACCACTCCTGTATTAGTACTCACTAAGCGCACTTCCGTATTCGGCATATTGGCCTTTGTTTTCGCATTACGCACCAAAGCCGTGAAATAGTATTCTACCATCTTTGTTTGGCTGTAAAATTCGTAAATATCGTCGCCGCCCCTGCTTGGCTTGCGGTTGGAAGAAAAAAAGCCGCGGTCGTTTTCACGTTCAAAGATAATGGCGAAATCATCGGCCGTAGAATTAAGAGGTTCACCCACATTTTCCACTTCCCATCTTGCGCCTGCAACTGGCGTGGCTTTAAAAATATCTAAGCCGCCCAAACCGGGGTGCCCGTCGGAAGCAAAATACAGCGTACCGTTAGCATGAATAAAAGGAAAAACCTCGTTTCCGGGTGTATTGATGTCTTTCCCCATATTGATAGGCTCGCCCCAGCTACTGCTTTCGCTGTCGCGCGTTACCTTCCAAATGTCCATGCCGCCGTAACCGCCTTCCATGTCCGACACGAAATATAAAGTCAGTCCGTCATCGGAATTCGAAGGGTGAGCAGCCACTAAGGTATCGGCCACTAAGTTCAGTTTTTCCGGTTCGCCCCATTCTTCATCTCTTCGCTCGGCCGTATAAATAGCGCAGCCCTGCTTTTCGCGTTTTAACTTCAGACAGCGGGTAAAATAAATTCGGTCATAGGAATTATTGAAGGCGCAGGCGCCGTCTTCATATTTCGTATTCAAGGCTTCGGAGGCAGGAGTAACTCTATCCCATGAACCTTTACGGGTAAAAGCCGACAAATAAATATCGGAAGGGACCTCCCCTGTAACATCATAAGTTTTTTTACTTTGGTTACCGGTTTTACGAGACGAAGTGAAATAAAGAATTTCATAATCGCTTGAAGCGTAAGCCGGAGCATACTCGTTAAAGAAAGTATTAAAAGCAGCAACAGGTTTTACCGTATAATTATTTTCCGATTTTTGGTGTTCTTTAGCCCAATCGGCAGCTATTATCAACGAATCAGCCAAAGGGCTGTCGGTTACGTTTTTCTTATATAACAGCAATTGTTCTTTGGCTTTATCATACTGGCCGTTGGCTAATAAGGCCTGAGCATAGCGCAAATAAACCTCTTTGTTCTCAGGGGTGCGGCGACGGAACATCAGTTCATAAGCCGATTGTGCTTCCCTGTATTTACCGAGGTTCCGATAACATTCGGCTACACGGAAACGCACATGCTCCGTTTGGTTGGCCTTTACCCTGCTTTGAATGCTTCTATAAGTTTTGGCAGCGGTAAAATACCCGCCCTCTTCAAAAATCCTGTCGGCCTTCTCTAATTTGGCTTGGGTTCCGCAAGCTCCGAGGCTCAGTATCAGGATACAAGAATATAAAAATAACTTTTTCAATGTACCTATCTTTTTTGCAAATATAGGTAAAAATTTAGAAACTGCTTAAATTTAACAAATAATTAATATAAAAACTTGTTAACCAATTGAATGAGGTTTTCTGTTTTTGCAAAAACAAAAAAAGAGGTTGCTCAAAAATGAGCAGCCTCTACAAACCTTTATCCATACAAGGATTATTCGGGTTGAATTGCGCCTACCGGACAAGCATCAACACAGGTGCCGCAATCGGAACAAATATCAGGGTCGATTTTGTAAATATCGCCCGGAGAAATAGCTTCAAGAGGACATTCGTCAATACAAGTACCGCAAGCGGTGCAATCATCAGTAATTTTGTGAGCCATGTTTTTAAAATTTTAAAAGTTAGAATACAACTGCAAAGGTAATAAAGTTTTTTGAATTTACAAGTTGAAAATTTAACGATGTATGAATTTACGAAGACATAAAAATATCACCGGAATTGTATATTTCTGAAAAAATAATTACATTTGCCTTGTTATTTTACAGTGTAAAATTTTATAAAACATTATAAGTTATGAAATTACCTTGTTTTGCTGTTGCCGGCATAATGGCTTTGATGAGTTTAACGCTTGTTGCTCAGGAAAGAGGCCCTGCTATTTCATTTGAGAAAACGACCCATGATTTTGGCGCTTTTCTTCAAAAGGCAGGTCCGCAAACCTACCGCTTTATTTTCACCAACACTGGTAATGAAGCTCTTATTATACAAAAAGTTACAGCCTCTTGCGGTTGTACCACTCCTGCTTGGAGCAAGGAGCCTGTTCCCGCTGGAGGCCAGGGTTTTGTGGAGGCGACCTATGTTCCTTCGGGAGCTATGCCCTTCGATAAAACCGTTTCGGTATATGCTAACTGCAAACCCTCGCCGATAATTCTACGTATTAAGGGACAGGTAGTGGTGGAGCCGCCTTCAATAGAACAACTATATCCGGAAACGTTCGGAACACTGCGCTTTAATGTCAAAGACCTTTCCTTAGCCCGTATAGCCCAAGGCATCGTGCGGGTGGACTCTTTCAAAATAGTGAATAAGGGCGATACGCCTGTGAAACTAACCTTCTCGAAATTGCCCAAATACCTGAGCATAGAACAAATTCCGACCGAATTAAAACAAGACGAAAAAGGCATTCTCTTGGTTAAATGGAATACCGTCACATCTAAACTTTGGGGTTTAGTAAAAGCCCCCTTAACAGTAGCGCTGAATGGTAAAACTCAACCGGAGTTGAACCTTTCGGTTTCAGCTATGATTATAGACAATTTCGACAATTTAAAGTCTGCCGATTATCCGAATGAGGCGGGTATTCAGGTGAGCAATGTAGTATATAATTTCAGGAACGTTAAACAGGGAACCAAGGTAACCGCCGATTATGAAATTACCAATACCGGTAAGAAACCCCTGCTGATTCGCCAGGTGAGCGCCGATTGTCCCTGTATAAGGATTAATGCTCCGACCTCGATTCAACCGGGCGACAAGGCAATGGTTACCCTGCAGTTTGATACCGCTAAAGAAGAAGGTATTGACTTAGTATATCCTGTAACATTAGTTTCTAATGCCCCTGCTCAACCGGTTACTACGTTGTTATTGACCGGAACAGTGGAAAAATAATGGAACTTATTGATGATAGCGCCTTAGTGGTGAATGAGGGAGTGGAACAACCTCCTATAGTAAATCCGAACGCTGCTGCTCTTTTGAAGAAAAAGCAACAGCGTTTGTTGCAAGTATCTGAATATGTAGAAGGCATTTTATCGGGAAATATTACTCTGCTTAGCAAGGCTATAACATTAGTGGAGAGCCGACTGCCCGAACATCAGGCAGTGGCACAACAGATATTGGAAGCCTGCCTGCCATACGCCGGCCAATCGGTGCGTATAGGCATTACCGGCGTGCCGGGGGCGGGAAAAAGTACTTTCATTGAGACCTTCGGCGCTTACCTGACGGCGAAAGGGCATAAATTAGCAGTGCTGGCCATTGACCCGAGTAGCGAGCGCACTAAGGGCAGCATCTTAGGTGATAAAACCCGAATGGAAAAGCTGAGCATAAATCCCTGCGCCTATATCCGTCCCAGTCCCAGTGCCGGTTCTTTAGGCGGCGTGGCGCGTAAGACCCGCGAAACTATCCTGCTTTGTGAGGCTGCCGGCTTCGATATTATTTTTGTGGAAACGGTGGGTGTGGGGCAATCGGAAACCGCAGTGCATTCCATGACCGACTTCTTTTTACTGCTGATGATTTCGGGCGCAGGCGACGAATTGCAGGGAATTAAGCGGGGAATTATGGAAATGTCGGATCTTTTAGTCATCAACAAGGCCGACGGCAGCAATGTAGAAAAAGCCATGCTGGCGCAAGCCCAGTACCAAAGCGCACTGCAATTGTTTCCCTTGGGAGAATCGGTCTGGAAGCCCTTAGCGCTGACATGCTCGTCATTAGAAAACGTCGGAATGGAAATTATTCATGAACAAATAGAAAAATATCTGTTGCAGACAAAGACTAATGGTTATTTCGAAAGTCGCCGCCGCGAACAATCGCTCTACTGGATGTATGCCGCAATTAATGAGGCCTTGAAAGACGGTTTTTATCAGCATAAAGCCATAGCGCAACAGTTGCCGGCCTGTGAAGAACAGGTGTTGAGCGGCAAAATCAGCTCCTTCGCCGCCGCCAAGGAACTGCTGGACAGGTATCACTCAGATACAATAGTCTGAGGTTACTGCTTTGACAGCCATGCTTTCTATGAAAAATATAACGAGCGAATAACATAAATACCCCCAAAATTACCATTGAATTATCAAGTGGATTGGGGGCAAAGCAAATCCGTAATTCAACTCATAGCCCTCACCGAGGGTCTTTCCCGGAAAACAATCTTCGTTTCTTCACCCCTTCGCAGGCGGCGAATATTTTTGCGATGGGTAACTACAATAATGCCTGCCGCTACAATGCTGAATATTTTTAAAGTAAGTGTTTCAGCTACGTTCAGCCAATTGCCGAAGACCACAATGACTAAGAAAGGAAAACAGGCGGCCGCGATAATGGAACTCAGCGAAACATAATGGGTAATCAGTAAGGACAAGGCAAATATTATAAAGGTGATGAGCATAGCGCTGGGGTGAATGGCCGTGATTACGCCGGCAATGGTGGCCACGCCCTTTCCCCCTTTAAAACTTGCGAATATAGGGAAAATGTGCCCAAGCATAGCAGTGAGGCCTAACACTATCTGAAATCCGACAAAGGGATTGGTTTCACGGGTATAACCGGCTACAAAGACCAGCGAGACCGCCACCGCTCCCTTAACTATATCTAAAATAAACACAGGTAAGGCAGCTTTCCAGCCTAAAACACGTAATACGTTGGTTGCTCCGGCATTTTTACTTCCATGCTTCCGCACATCAATTTTATAAAGCAAATTGCCCACCCACACGGCATTAGAAATAGAGCCTAATAAATAAGCAGCAATAATAAGTCCCGCGTGCAGTAAAATTGTTCCGACCATAATCGTTCTTTATTAAAAGGCAAAGATAGTAATTTTTTTTACCTTTGTACAATGATTTACCCTTCTAATTTTGAACAAAAAGTAGGTTTTGACCGTATTCGTGAACGTGTTTCAGGGCTGTGTTCCACCGTTTTAGGTCGTAAAAAGGTGCAGTCGGCAACTTTTCTTGCCGATATAGGGGAATTGGAGGCCTTATTGTCGCAAACACAGGAAATGCGTACTATTTTGCTGATTGAGGAAGCTTTTCCGGATATTAATTATGTCGATGCCTCGGAATTTTTGAAGAAATTACATATAGAAGGAAGTTATATTGAAGTAGCTGAGTTAGTTATATTGAAAATTGCCATAGATACAGCCACGGCTATCGTCAATTTTTTTAAACGCTGTGAAGACGAAATTTACCCTTATTTGAAAAATTTGGCTTCAGGAATTGTGGTTTACCCTGCTGTTGCTCAACGTATCGACATGATAATCAACAAACACGGCATGGTACGCGATAATGCTTCCCCTGAATTACAGCAGTTGCGCCGTGCTATCCATGAGAAACAAACGCAGGTAACCCGCCGAATGATAACTATACTTAAATTGGCACAAAATGAGGGACTTGTGGATAGCGAGGCAGATGTCGCCATTCGCGAGGGCCGCTCGGTAATACCGGTATCGGCAGTGAACAAACGGAAAATCAAAGGCTTGGTTTACGACGAGTCAGCTACCGGAAAAACCGTATTCATTGAACCCATGGAAGTGGTGGAAATGAATAACGAGATTAAAGAATTGCAATATGCCGAGCAACGCGAAATTATCAAGATACTCAGGGCCTTTACCGATTTTCTCCGTCCTTACTTGGAAGAAGTGAAAGCTATGGCCGACTTTTTGGGTGAGATGGACTTTATCCGCGCTAAGGCGCGCTTGGCCGCAGCTATGGCGGCTACCAAGCCGATACTGCGCGACACGCCTTACATCGCCTTGCTGGAGGCGCGACACCCTTTGTTGGAGCAGGCCCTGAAAAAAGAAGGAAAGCCCATAGTGCCGTTGAACCTTCGTTTAGATACCGAGAAGCATATTCTGATGATTTCGGGTCCCAATGCCGGCGGAAAGTCGGTGTGTTTGAAAACGGTAGGCCTTCTACAATACATGTTTCAGTGCGGCTTCCTGATTCCGGTTTCCGACGATTCGGAATTAGGCCTCTTCCATGATATTTTTATAGATATAGGCGATGAACAATCCTTGGAAAACGACCTGAGCACCTACAGTTCGCATTTGCTCAACATGAAGCATTTTTTGCGCAGTGCCGCAGCCAACTCGCTGGTGCTGATTGATGAGTTCGGCACGGGAACGGAGCCTGCCGCCGGAGGAGCTATCGCCGAGGCTATACTTACGCAGTTGATCGAACGCCGCACCTTTGGCGTAATTACCACGCACTATACTAATCTGAAATATTATGCCGCCACGGCGCAGGGCATCGTCAACGGCGCCATGCTTTTCGATGTGCAGCAAATACAACCGCTCTTCCGTTTGGAAACAGGTACGCCCGGCAGTTCTTTCGCTTTTGAACTGGCGCGTAAAATCGGTCTGCCCGAAGAAGTAGTGAAATTAGCGGAGTCCAAGGCCGGTGACCAATATGTGAATATCGAACGTAACCTGCGCGAAATTGCCCGAAATAAGCGTTACTGGGAAGAAAAACGTAGCCGGATTAAGCAAACCGACAAGCATCTTGAGGATATTACCAATAAATACCAAGGCGAACTGACGGAAATTCAAAGCCTGCGTAAAAGCATTATCAAAGAAGCTAAGGAAGAAGCTAAGCAACTGCTTGCCGAGGCGAATAAGCGCATTGAACGTACTATTCTGGAAATTAAGGAAGCGCAAGCGGAAAAAGAACGCACAAAGTCGGCCAGAGTGCAGGTAGAAGAAATGAAAAAATCTTTGCAGGAAGAGGCCTCAACGGCGGTTGATGAGAAGATAGCGCGTAAGATTGAACAGTTGACACAGCGGCAGGAACGCCGCGCCCAACGTCAGGCGAAAAAGACAAATGTTACTGTTAAACAGCCTGTTGAAACGGAAGAACGTCCTTTAACCGTAGGAGATAAGGTACGTATGAAAGGACAAGACGGGGTAGGCGAGGTTATTTTGGCGACTGCAAAAAAAATCAACGTCGCTTTTGGAAGCATTATTACCAGTGTTTCGCCCGACAAGTTGGAACGCATATCGTCAAATGAATTTCGGAAAGCGGAGCGCACTAAGTCTGTGGTACATACGGCTGCTTCGGTGAATCTTTCGGAGCGCAGGCTGCACTTCAAGTCCACGATTGACGTGCGCGGACAAAGGGTAGAAGAGGCCATCAATAACATCAACTATTTTATTGACGAAGCAATGATGCTAGGCTGCAGCGAGGTAAAAATCCTGCACGGCAAAGGCACCGGTGCGCTGAAAGAAGAAATACGAAAAGTCTTGCGCACCATTGGCGGCATCAAATCTATCGCCGACGAGCATGTAGAATTTGGCGGCGCCGGCATCACGGTGGTCGTGTTTGAGTAATTCTAAAAATAATTCGTATTTAATAAATGACCTTGTTGCACCGTTAAAAATAAATTAAGATATATTTGGAGGGTACCCAAGATTTAAATTATTTTACCTACCTTTGCAGTCCGATTTTTACAAAGGCCACGTAGTTCAGTTGAATAGAACGTCAGATTCCGGTTCTGAAAGTCGGGGGTTTGAGTCCCTCCGTGGTCACAAGGAAAATGCCTCCTGCATGTGTAATTTCGGATTTAGTCAATTCAGGTAGATTTCGTGTTTTTGTAAAAAAATATGAAATGCCCCAAGTGCCAATCAACTAATCGAGTAAAGAATGGGATAGTAAGAAACCTGCAACGTTACAAGTGTAAAGATTGTGCATGCAAATATCCCTAATTAATTTATAGTCAATAAAAAAGAGTTGAGCATTAAAATCCTCAACTCTTTTTTTCTGTGTTATAATGCTTTGTTTTTATTTCTTAATTGCTGCAAGGATTTTTTCTTCAAAGAAAACAGCAAGAGCAAAAATAACTACAAGAATCAAGCCGAACCCAATGCTAAGAAACGGAGTCGAAAGAACAGCTATAAGCGCTAACACGCTACCACCAAGAACTGCAAGTTTTGCTATGCACGATAAGGTAAACTTAGGTGCAAGCTCAATTTCTTTGGTAAGATTAACAAAAATCAGCGCTGCCGCGCCTGCTACAATAAGCAGGATTGATAATAGCGTAAGGAAATTGCCGCTGAAAAAATTAAATCCACTCATGGAAACCCAGCCGCCAACAGATGCAAATGGCAGCAAGCAGCAAATAAGAATCAGCGCACCGCCGATAAGTTTAAAATTTTTAGTCAATAGTTCCATAATTCATAGTTTTTAAAGGTTACGTTTAAGTATAATATCGCTGACAAAGTTAGTATAAATTTTCATATAAAAAAAACATTATTGATTTTTTGTTAACAAATCATGAAATTAGTAGTTATAGGTATATCCTTAATTTTTAATTTATTAAGTTTTATTTATTGACTGTTAATCGTAATTCATAATAAATAAAAAGAGCTGAGGCTTAAAATAAACCTCAACTCCTCACGAGGCTCTTTTGTCGGAGAGCCTAAGAAACACACACTGTTTTTTGCTTAAAATTTATAGGCTAAACCTAATGAAATAATCATGCGGGTGCCATTTTTGAGCCATGTTTTAAATTCGGCGTTCAATACCAAGCTTTCCGACAAGGCAATATCAATGCCTGCACCCAACGAAAACGCAAAATCGCTGGTGGAACCGCCACCGTAAGAACCCCATTCTCCGAAATCAACCGATGACACCGATGAGCCAACAATGCCTAAACCGGCTGCAGGATAAATCGCTATCGTTTCGGCAACAGAAAATAGATAGTGTCCGAAAACCATTGCACCCCACATGCCCAACTCATTCTTTTTGAGGAAGTAATCGAATGCGCCGGCCAAACGGATAGGATCGGTGAGATTGTAGGTTGCTTTAGCACCTATACCATAATTGGTAAAGCTGTCGCCGAAGCCCAAAAGACCGTTAGCGCCAATAGCAAAGTCGCCTTGTTTAAATTGTGCATTAGCTGCCACACTCATTGTTACTGCGATAAATACAATCGCCATTTTCTTAAAAAAGTTTTTCATTTGTTTAATTTTTAATAAGTTAATAATAAATAGGTTTATTTTAAGTTTTTAATCCTTTAATTGTCAATTCTTCATTTGCCTCCTTCCTTCCGCTGCTTTGCGGAATTCCTTTTGCGCCTGTTCCATCTTGTCGTAGATACTTTTGATGGCCCTGACCTCTTCTTCGGGAACGAAAACTACCTTATCATCGTCCGGTAATTCCTGTTTTTTATCCATATCAACAATGTTTTAATTAGCTAAAAGTTGAAAGAGCCCATGCCGCCCATTCCACGCAATAATACCGCCGTCATCACCATCGACAAGATGGCAGCTACGGCTACAGTCGCAATCAGGCTGATTACAAAATACGAAGATTGTTTCTCGGCGGGGGCTTTCATCATTGGTTGCAGGCCTATGTAGAGCAAATACAAGCCATAAATTCCGCACAGGGAAGCTAACCACCAAAGCGAGGGTAAAATGTAGCATATACCGCCAACGAACATGGGCGTATAGGCGTATGCTACGAGTGAAAAAGCGCGGTTAAAGTCCTTTTTTGCCCCGAAATTGTCAGCCAGTGCGTTGACAATAAATGCAGTAAGATAAACTCCTCCATACATGCTTATCAATTGCACAATGGCTTGGCGTATTCCCCAGTCCATAGAACTGATGCGCACGCCCCACACCGAATAGCCTATCAGTCCGTAGCCGATAAAGGCTGCAATGGCGGGTATTAGCGCCAGCGGCACAACGTAGCTTGTAAATACTTTTGCGTGAGGCGCATTTTCCGCCTCAATGGTCGGCCACTCCGTTTTGGGGCTGACCAAAATGTTTTTAATTCTGTTAATCATAATCATATTTTTAATTGAATTTTTCATTAAATAAAAAAGCGTGTAAACTTTGTTATTGGTTTACACGCTTTGTATTCGTAAGAATGGATTGTTTTGTTAAAACAGGTCGGAATGTGTGCCTGTGCGGATAAGCACAAGTGTTAGAATTTGTTTATCTATTTTGTATATCAATAGCCAATCAGGGCGGATATGACATTCTCTATATCCTGTAAAATTACCTTTTAAGGCGTGGTCTTTATGCTTTGGCAAAAGCGGCTGTTCGTTTGACAGCAATTTGACTACCTCGTCCAACTCCGCCTTGGGGAGATTGCGACGTTTCATCAATTCCAAATCCTTTAGGTATTGATTGGTAAACGCAATTTTAAGCATATTTGGAAGTGTGCTTTAAGTAATCAACATAAGAGTCACAAACCACAACATTTCCGTTTTCAGCATCTTGTATTGCTTCTTGGGTAAGATAACTGTTGTTTGTTTCCCTATGATCTTTTACTTTAAAAACATTATCCATAGCAAGAATAACTTCTATTATTCTGTTTGCTAATTTATTGCGTGCATTATATTCTAATGTTATGGTAGCCATAATCTTTACAGTTTATGAAAATCAACTGCAAAGATACGAATATTTACGTGTAAACCAATATGTCAAAGAACATTTTTCAACTACGATGCGGGGCGACCGCAAAGGTGCGCCCCTGCATTACAATTGTCAATTGATCTTCACAAACTCCACTCTCCGATTTTTGGCTCTGCCCTCATCGGTGCCGTTATCGGCAATAGGGTTATTCTGTCCCTTGCCGGCAGCGGCGAGCCTGTCGGCGGAGACACCCAAGGCTACTAACTTGTCAACAATAGCTTTGCTGCGGGCTTCGCTCAATGTTTGATTGTTGGCCGCACTGCCTGTGCTGTCGGTATGGCCTTCGACTGAAAATTTCAGGTCGGGATTTTCCGTCATTAGCGTAACGATGCGGTTGATTTCGCCCATGCTTTCGGGCTTTATCGTGCTTTTGCCCACATCAAACGTGATGCCGTAGGTGATGAATTTGCCGTCGCTCATCATGCGGTCGTAGAGGGGGACGGCGCCTTTGGCGAAACGGATATTAGTAAGCGCTCCGCCCGATGCGCCGTTCATTGGAAAATCCGAATACATAAAGCTCGCCGGCTGCGTCATATTGGGGATATTGCCTAAGCGAATACCATCTAAGTATATTTTCAAAGCCCGCTGGTTGAACGAAATTGCAAGGTGATGCCAACCTTCAAAATTTATTGCGGGATTTGAACTCCCTTTAACGGTTTCACCGGAAGTCGAACGGTAATTCCAACTCAGATGATAGTTAACCCTGTTGTCAAATTCTATCTCCATAACCTGTTTCCCTGTTGCATCATAAAAATACATCCTGTACCATTGGTTTCCGGGTTTTGGTTTCAACATCAAATCCATTTCGAGGGTAAACTTTTCGGGCAGATAGTTTTTCATATCTTTCATTAAAGGCACAATCTCTGTTATTACGCCCGGGTCCCTGACAATGGCTTTCTTGCCATTGATGGAAGCCACTTCGGCACTCCCTTTTTTCAAATCCCACATGGAGGGAAACTCACCCAATTGCTCATTGTCCATCAGGTCTTCAAAGAAAATCTCATCGCCGGGAACAAAATCGCTCTTGGCGTATGCCATCTCCAAAGCATTTCCGCCCTGCTGCGGCGTTTGTGCCTGCGTTTCGGCGGGTGCGGACGCAGTGTTTGCACTGCCACTGTTGGCGGGAGCCTGCTGCTGCTGTTGGTTGTTGTCCTTACCATCGCCTTTATAGGTGTTGGGGTCGGTGGCTTTATCAATACTGCCACTCACCGCCTGATCGGTTTTCTGTTCGGTCTTGCGGATAGCAGCGTTTTCGGCAGCCTTTGCCGCTGCATCGCCCAATTTTTTGAAGAACTGCGCCTGCGCCGTGCTGCAGATGAGCGAAAGCGCTAATGTTACTAATACTAATTTTACTATTTTCATGATTTTAGAATTTATTTTTATTAATGATTAAGATACAAGAAAAAGCGTGTAAACACTTTGTAATTGGTTTACACGCTTTTATTTCGTATGTTCGGTATGATTAAACTAAGCCGTTTATTCTTTTCAGATGCTCGATTTCTTATAACTTTATAAAATTTTTAACGAAATTTCGTGTAAACCAATATATCAAAGAACGGGTAATTCAATTATGAATTATGAGTTTTGAATTATGAATGTGTGTCATTCTTAATTACCTTGCCGGCAGTGTTGTTACGCTTGATGTTGCGTCAAGGTACTGCCCTGCAATACTAAATCCTATTGACGGCATTTTCTGCGCAGTTGCAGTGCCTCCGCTTGCCCGAATGGATTGCGCAGTCAGTTCGTCGTAGCGGGCTACATCGGCAAGTTTCGTCTTGATGCGCCCCTGCATTTTGCCCACCTGATTACGCCAGAGGGTATAACATTCCGTAAAGCGGGCGGCATTAAGACTATTGACTGTTCGCTGTTCCGCTTCGGTGTATGCGTCCCCATGCGACCCTCCAGTGCGCCGAACTGCGGCAACCTGCGGGTCATACCTTGCATGAATTTCCATTATCTTTTGCGCTACTTCTTCTGTTTCTTGTTGGTTTAGGCGGTCAATTTCCTGCCAGCGGTCGCTAATCTGTTTGAGTTCGGCAGAGACTTGCGCCTGCGCTTGAGCGCTCGCTGCCTGTGTTTGCGCCTGCGCCCGCTGATTTTGTGCCTGGGGCGAATTGGCGGCTGCTTGCACCCGTTGCTTGCGGTCGCCCTGATTCATGTAAGCTTCCCGCTGCCTGTCGTTCATCTTTTCCATTGCCATGATTTCCTCGGCGGTTAAGCCCGTGTTGTTTGCGCCGCTGCCCAGCAGGGTTGCCATGATTTCATCGTCGCTTTTGCTTCCGAGGGCTTCCAACTGCGCAATAGACATATTGCCCAAACCTGCGGCCGACATTCGTGCTGAGGTCTGCTGCTGCGCAAAGGCCTCCAATTGCGCGTCGCTCATATTCTGAATTTCGTTTACCGAGCGTCCGATCGTCTGTTGCGTCATTCGGTCGGCATCGCTCCTTGCGGCAACTTCCGCACCGGCGCTTGCCCTGTCGGCTGCTTCCTTGCCTTTTTCGCGAAGCACCTGAATCTGATTGTGGAAAGCCTCAATAACTGGATTATTAAAGTCATCGGCCGCCAAATTTGCCACTGACGGAAGGTCGGGACATTGCCCAATAATGGCTTCGGGCGTTGATTGCGCTTTCGCTACACTGCACGCGAGCAAAAGCACAAAGGTTACTGATATTAGTTTTACTATTTTCATTGGTGTTCGATCTTTGATTGATTACATATTGATTTCCGGTCCGCTGGCGGTAATGTTAAGATATTGACTTGCTACGGTGATAGCATAGTCCGACATACGTTGCATTTGATCGGTGGCGGCATTGCCGGTCATGCTTGGCATATTTCGACGTGCGTTATCGGCAGCGGCGGCATACGAGAGCAGGATTTTGAGGTGTCCCTGTGCGGCAAGGATATATTCCGCCCAAGCATAATAGACTTGTTCTCTGTACTCAAGGTTAAGCGCTTCGGCTTTTCGCCCCAGCGATTCAAGTTCTTCCGCCGTCTTCGTACCCCTCATCACTTCTTCCCACTGATTTGCCTCGCTCTGTGCTTTCATAATCATTGGGCTGTATTTGTTGGTGAGGACTTCTACTTTTTGTTTGACAATCTGCTCGGCTTCTCCTATCAGTTTATTGGCTACCTGCGACTGTTCCATGTAGGCTTCGAGCGTTTCCTGCGCTTTCACCATCGCCTCGCCTTCGGCTTGGGATTGACGATTGCGGCGTTCTTCTTCTTGCCATTCTTCGTCTGACATCATTTGTACGCCTGCTTCCATCATTCGTCTTTTCAAATCTTCTTCGGTGTAGCCATTTTCTGCTAAACGTTTCTTTATGTAAGCCTCAGACTGCTTGTCGTTCATCTTTTCTATCTTCTTCAGGTCGGCGGCGGTGATGCCTAATGATGCTAAGGCCTCCATTTGCCGTTGCAAGTCTGCCATACCTTGTTCATAGGCATTTTGCACGTCTCCCATCTGCTGCATTTGCTGGTTTTGTTGCTCCTGTTGACGACGCTGGTATGCCGCCGATTCTGCGAGGTCTTGCTGCGTAACAGTGGGCATGAGGTTAGCCATTTGCTGATGCAACATGCCTTGCAGCTCGTCAATTTTGGACTGAAAGGCTTCTGTGTTGCCTGCCGCCCATTGTTGCGGGGTAGGCAAACTGGGGCATTGCCCGATAATCGCTTCGGGCGTTGATTGCGCCTGCGCCATGCTGCACACGAGCAAAAGTGCAAAGATTACTGATAAAAATTTCACTATTTTCATCGTTTAAAATATTTAGTTATTGGATTATTTACAATAAAAAAGCGTGTAAACTCTTTATTATTGGTTTACACGCTTTGATTCATTGTTGAGAAACGAAGCAAGAGAATTTCGTGTAAACCAATATATCAAAGAACTTTTTTTAATTACGATGCAGGGCGAACATACAGGTTCGCCCCTGCGCCGTAATTCATAATTTTAATTAATTGCTGCCTGTTTCTGTATAGCCGAAGGCAGTTGAATAAACGGCATATAGCTTGCATCAGCGCTCACGCCGCCGGTAACGGTAAATTCCATAACTTTAACAGCCCGCTCGTTCAATGTTCCGCCAATGCTATTGCTCGGCTCGTTGGCAGGGAAGCTGCCTGTAGCAGGGTTTTGGCCGAAAGAAGGATTAACTAAGGCTCCGTTGCGCGTTGTTATAATCACCCAATTGACGGGAACGCTGGTATCGCAATTGGAATACAGATTAACCCACACCTCATATTTTCCATTAAGCAGGTAGGCGGCAGGGAAGAAAACGTTTTCATTATTAATATGGTCAAGACTGCAACCGGGATTCGAGTCGAGGTCAAGTCCCCATCTGTTGCCTTCGTCATCATAACCGCCTCTGTTTCCATAATAAATTACTTGTCCATTGGGGCGCACAACATAAAGATCCACATCTTTCGACTTATCGAACGAAAGGCTGACCTGAAGCGCTCCCGAACCAACTGCCACATAAGTAAGATTTATTGAAGTAGCGCTAAGCACCTGCCCGCTCGAAGTTCTTCCGGAGATGATGAAAGAGAAATTTCGAGCAAGGTTCTGACTAATCAACAATATTAGATTGTAAATATTGTCGGCGCGTGTTGTTGCGGCGGGTACAACCAAGTAGCCCTCTACTCCGTTTACTGCCAGATAGAACTCTGTTATGGAGTCATCATTGGTAACAGTAATAAACGACGAGCCGCCGGGTATAACGCTGCTGTTCATGTTGATCGTACTGAAAGGAGTTGCGGCAGTAGCGCTTGGAAGCGCGCCGCTTTGGTAGCTGCTGTTCGCAATTGTGAAATACTCGTCGGCAATGGGATTGCTTTCGTCTTTGTCTTTGCTGCACCCGTAGAACGATAATAAGGCTACAGAAAGGATAGATAATAAAAAGATTTTTTTCATAACATTGAGATTTTATAGTTAAATATTATTAATTCATCGGGAATTAAATTGTAATTTTTGAAATTTCGAATTTCACAACGAACTTGCCTTTACTGTCGTGGTCGAGTGAAACTACTTTTATTCCGTCTTTTTTATAATACCAAAAAGCGTTGATATAGTCTTCGCCAAGCATCTTTATGCCCATATTGCTTTCCTCAAAATTTTCATATACTGTTCCTTTCGACACTTTGTAGTTTTCCGAATCAATATCCACGTTAAAGTTTCCTTCCGTTGATATTGCTTTTGTTGCGTTGAAAATAGATTCGGCAATAATGTTCGGTTTAGTTGCATCGTCATTATCTTGATTAAAGATAACTATAACGATATCGCCGCTAAAATACATTCTAACATCGGAAAAGGACCACCCTTGCGGCAAGTCGAGCGCTATTCCGAAGCGTTTTTTCACCTCGCTCTGCCAGTTAGCAGCGGTAATTTCGCTTTGTTTGGCCGATGCGTCCATTTGTTCTTTAACCAAGGCTTCTGCGTCAATTTTTTCGGGATTTTTACCGCCCCCGCCGCCGCAGGAAACCGACATCAAACCGATAGCTAATACTATCAAATTGATTTTAAAAACTTGTTTTTTCATTTTCTAAATATTTTATAATTCGTAATTTTTGATTGAATTAAATTGACAGTGCAAAAGTAGACAGTGAAAAATTACTGCGCTACCTGCATATGCAGGTTTTTTTATGTCTATGCTGAAAATACCCGCATATGCAGGTAGGAGCGCAATAGCAAAAAGGTTCATCTTTGCAACGTAAAACCAATAAGATGAATGTGTATATGAAAAGGAAATTATTCACTTCAATTTTTACTCTCTTATTTGTTGCCCTTTCCTGCAATGTGCCGGAACGTAGCATAGTAAGCAATGAAGACTTTCAAACGCTTTTGAATAAAAGTAAGAAATACATAGAGGGTTACCCGCATTATCCTGATTCCGGTTTGATGATTTTGCGCAAATTATTGTCTCAACAGCAAGGCAAAGATGAAGCCCTCTATTGCGGAAAGGCGTTAAATCTGATCGGGAGCGCCTACGAAATCAAAGGCATCTACGACTCGGCGGCCTATTATCTGTATGAAGCCTCGCGGATAGCAGAGGAAATAAAGGCCGATACCCTACAAATGTCCATATTTACCAATCTCGGCATTTTGCATTTTGCAATGAAAAACGCAGACGAGGCCATCAAATATTATCGGCAGTCGCTTGAAATAGCCGAAAAACTGAAAGACTCCATAGCTATTACCCACCAACTGAATAATATCGGCAATGCGTATATGACCTTAACCAGTGAATTTGAAAAGGCCGTTTCTTATTTTGAGCAATGTATGAAAATCAGCAGTAAAATAAGGCATGACCTTGCCTATAAAGTTGCAGGTATTAATTGGGCAATGATATACAACGAATTGGGCGAGCACGACAAGGCACTAAAGGAAATCAAACATTTGATAAAAGAATATGGTTCCAACATCTACGCTGATTATCTACTTGGCAGCATCTATTTCAAAAAGGGCAATTATAAAGAAGCCATACATGAGTGGAAAGAACTTTTGAGAAAAACATTGAACACGCGGGAATTTGAACTGACAATTTTACAGAATATTGCAACAGTTTATAAACATGTCGGCAATTTAGACAGTACGGTTGTTTATTTAGAAAAAACCTATACCTTACGTGATTCGCTGCATAACCAACAATCTGTAGAAACAATACAAAATCTTAAAATAGCCTATGAAACGGAGAAAAAAGAAGCAAAAATATCCAATCTTGAAAAAGAAAAACAGTTTTATACACTGCTTGGATTAGTTTTATCAATAACATTGTTACTTGTAGCTGGTATATTTATTTTCCGGCATAAATTACATAAAAACAGAATAAAACAATTAGAGCAGGAGAAGCAGTTGACCGCTACCCAAGCCGTGCTCGACGGCGAGGTGCAGGAACGTTCGCGGATAGCCCGCGACCTGCACGACGGGCTGGGCAGCATATTGTCGGTAGCCAAATATAATTTAGCCGACATCAAAAAATCAGCCGTTCAGGAAATTGATGTGGAACGTTTCGACAAGGCGCTAAGCCTGCTCGACGAATCAATGCGCGAAATGCGCCGCGTAGCCCACCACCTCATGCCGGAGTCGCTCAGCAGTTTAGGCTTGAAGCAGTCGGCTGCCGACTTTTGCAGCAGCGTCGCTCACGTAAAATTCAACTGGTACGGCGAAGAAACGCGCTTCGACCAAAAAATGGAAGTAATGCTTTACCGCATCATGCACGAATTAGTAAATAATGCGCTGAAACATTCGGGCGCCTCGCATATCCTTGTAGAGATTGTCCGCTATGCCGATCGTGTTATCCTTACCGTACAGGACAACGGCTGCGGTTTCGACCCTTCAGTTGAAGCCAAAGGCATGGGATTATCAAATATCCGCACCCGCGTGGCGGCCTACAAGGGCAATCTGCTGGTGGACGCAAAGCCTGAAGTGGGAACGGAGGTGAATGTGGAGTTGAGAATTGAGAATTGAGAATGAGTGCGTTATTCATTTTCAAAAACCCTTGTTCGTGTCGGGCATAAATTTTAGAAAATGTCAAAAAAATAAGCAAAAATCAAGGTCGCGCAACAGCTACGCTTGTTTTATTTTTTGTCCGATACTCATAATTCATTCAGTTTCTTGAGCATTATGTATAAATTCTGATAATCGCACACTTAATTCTTCTTCAGAAGGCAAGTATTTGGCGTATTCTGCAGGAAGTTGGCTGTAACGGTTGTAAGTTGCTACACCCATTGGGTCTTTTGCTAATTCGAGCATATACTCAACTTCGAGGCGATTTTTCGTTCGACAAAGTATAATGCCAATCGTGTTATTATGATAAGGCTTTTTCACTTGTTTGTTAATCAACTGCATATAAATTTGAGTTTGTCCGACATCTTTTGGTGAAAATTCCCGCGCTTTGAGTTCAAATACAACATAGCAATTGAGTGTGAGATTGAAAAAAAGCAAATCCACAAAATACTCTTTTTCATTGAGAGTTAAACGAAATTGTCTTCCTACAAAAGCAAAATTACCACCCATTTCGTGCAAAAACTTTACAATATTTTCTACAATAGTATTTTCCAACGCTTTTTCAGAAACAGGTTGGTCGGGATTTATGAGTTCGATATTGTAATCATCAAGGAATTCCCACGCCACTTGCGCTTTTAATGTTTCGGGAACAGTGGCTTCAAAATTATTCTGCGCTAAAGCGAAATTTTCAAAATAATTTTGTTCAATCTTTTCAAGCAAATCGAGTTTCGACCATCCTTTCTCTTTGGTTTGTTTCAAGTAAAATGCAATTTGTTTCAGGCTTTTGCATTTTTCAAGAATAATGCAGTTTTGCACCCAGCCTACATTTGTAATTAATCCATATACATAGTTTTGTGATTCTGCCACTGTGGTAGCGGAATCAGGAGCAATTTCAATAGACTGATTATAATCGTATTGTAATTTGGCAACTGTGGTTGCCAAATTAAATTCCATTGTGTTAACGCCGATTTCATACTGCGCATAAAATTCGTAAAACCTTTTCATATTCCGTATATTGCGTGCCGAGAAACCTCGAACTCCCGGAAACTCTGTTTGCAAATCTTTTGCAAGTTGTTCAACAACAGACTTCCCCCAACCCTCCAACTCTATTTTTTCGCTTACAGCTTTGCCAATATCCCAATATAACAACAGCGTTTGTTTGCCAACCGACATCAGCATTTCGTATCTTGAACGCTGAATTTTAGTCAAAATATCTTGCAAAAATGGTTTATAGTCAGACGGAAATTCCGTTTTTTGTATTTTACTTTTCATACTCATAATTTTAAAATAAATCTTCCTCCTCAAAACTCGCCGTTTGTTTTGGTGTTATTTCTTGGGCAATATTTGGTTTAACTGCATTAGTAGTTGGGTCGCTTTTTACATCTTCTTTCTTATTGGAAATTGTACGTCTTGCTTCTAAAACCTGCTATCCACAATAGAAATACCGCCTGTCGCAAGCCAAAAGCAAAGGCTCTTTGGATTTTGGATAACTCCAATGCTTATTTAATCCTAATAAAACTATTTAAAACTCGTGCGCCGATTTGTCGTAAAACGGTTTATGAATTATGAGTGGTTATTCATTGTTCATCGTCATTGCGGGAGCAGGTTGCTTCGCCGCTAAAGCGATTCGAAATGACAATTGAGAATTGAGAATGAGTGCGTTATTCATTTTCATCTACAACTTCTTCTTCCTCCTCTTCCTCTTCTCTTTTAATCGGTGTAATGTCAGGTTCGATAGGCTTTGTGGGAGTTTTGCCACAGAAAAGGGATTTTATAAATTCCCAAATTTTTTTTAATGTACGCATAATTTTACAGTTTAAAAATGAATATTTTTGCAAATGTACATTTTTTTTGTAACTTAGCCATCAAAAAATAATAAAAAATATGCGAATTTTTATCAGATTACTACTATTTGTTACTGTCAGTTCATTGCCGCTAAGGCTATGTGCGCAGTATTCCGAACGTCAGCGATTTATGACTGATTCGCTGGAGCAGGTATTATTGACGGAACAACTAAGCGCCGAACAATTATTCAACATTTATGCCGATTTAAACCTGTGGTATGGTAGCGGTAAGGTTCAAAAATCGGCAGAATACGCCCAAAAGGGATTGGATTTAGCCTTGCAAATAAAAGACGACTATTGGATAGCTTTCTTTTATAACCGTTTGAGCGATGCAGTATATTATACGGGAAATTTTGATTCTTCACTGTTCCTGTATCAAAAAGCAATTGATTTATTAGAACCCGTCCAAAAAAAAATAACGCAGCAAAAAATACAGTCGGTAAGCGACCTAAAGGCCGAAATTTATACAAGCATCGCTACTATTTATAATTATTTCGGAAAAACAGACGAGGCCTTGTCGTATTATTTTAAAGCCTTAACAATACTTGAACAGAGCGGCAACGAAAAAGAAGTCGTAAAGCTATATACTTATTTGGCTCATGCTTATAAAAAAAGTCAAAATTGGGAACAAGTCTTTGCCTACTATGACCAGGCAGAAAGATTGGCGAAAAAACTTGGCGATTCCCTTTACGCAGGTATAGCTATGGGAGGCTTGGCCGATATTCATTTTATTCACAGAAATTATGCTGAAGCGTTGAAAAATGCTGAAGCCGCTTATCGGCTACTCTCCGCTTGCGATGATGCTACTTATGTGAAAATTATTCCTGTTCTTCATACCTTAGCCAATATTCTAACCATAAAACAATTTCAACCCGACTACGATAAAGCCTTGCAATATGCCGAAAAGGCTTTGCAATATGCCAAAGAATGGAACAATCCTAATGCTATTGCCTCTTCCTTGTTCATACTGTCCGATATTTATTATAGTCAAAAAAAGTATGTCGAAAGCGAAGCAACGGCATTTCGAGCATTAGAAGCAGATTCTACCAACTTATATGTCAATTCCATTTTATATGAAACAATTACACAATGTAATATCCGCTTAGGCAATCAGGGAAAAGCAATTCGCTACCTGAGTAAAACACTCAGCGCCAATCGCATTTATTCCAACAAAAACTTTCAGGCCTCGCTATCGGAAATGGAGGTAAAATACGAAACCGAGAAAAAAGAAGTAAAAATATCCAACCTCGAAAAGGAAAAACAGTTTTATACAATACTCGGAGTCATTTTGATAATAACGCTATTGCTTGTAACAGGCCTGTTTGTTTACAGGCATAAATTACATAAAAATAAAATAGTCCGACTGCAGCAAGAGCAACAGTTAGCTGCCACCCAAGCCGTACTCGACAGCGAGGTACAGGAACGTTCCCGCATCGCCCGCGACCTGCACGACGGGCTGGGCAGCATCTTAGCCGCAGCCAAATATAATTTAGCCGACATCAAAAAATCAGCCGTTCAGGAAATAGATGCGGAACGTTTTGACAAGGCGCTAAACCTGCTCGACGACTCAATGCACGAAATGCGCCGCGTAGCCCACCACCTCATGCCGGAGTCGCTCAGCACTTTAGGCCTGAAACAGTCGGCTGCCGACTTCTGCAACGGTATTCCGCACGTAAAATTCAACTGGTACGGCGAAGAAACGCGCTTCGACCCAAAAATGGAAGTGATGCTTTACCGCATCATGCACGAATTGGTGAGTAATGCGCTGAAACATTCGGGCGCCTCGCATATCTTGGTGGAAATTGTCCGCTATGCCGACCGTGTTATCCTCGCCGTTCAGGACGACGGCTGCGGTTTCGACCCTTCAGCCGAAGTCAAAGGCATGGGATTATCAAATATCCGCGCCCGCGTAGCCGCCTACAACGGGAACGTGCTGGTGGATTCAAAGACAGGGGTGGGAACGGAGGTGAACGTGGAGTTGATAATTGACAATTGATAATGAAATTTTTTATTTTTTTGTCATTTCATGCAACGTTTACTACCTTTGTTGCATCTATGTATAAACAGAACCTAATTTATTTTGATATATGAACATAGATAGAAGAACATTTATTAAGCGTATAAGCTGGGCATTAGCGGGGGTCATTACAACACTGGGATTTAGCGGTTGCAGAAAAGAATTAGATTCGGACACGGTTTATACAGTCAAAGGCGCGGTAACCAATAAGGCGACAGGAAAGCCCATAGAAGGAATACGAGTTAGTTATAATTCTGGATTTTCGTTCATGTATGGCCCTCCGCCGACTCCCTACACACCGAAGGCACATGTACTGACCGATTCAAAAGGCGAGTTTAAACTGTCAGACCGATTTAGCGAGGGACTTAATTTTATTGACGAAGGCCCAATATTGCCTGTTTTTGTAAGTGATGTTGACGGCGAAGAAAATGGTTTGTTTCAATCGGAGTTCTTACAGGTCGATTTCAGCAATGCCGTACGAAGCATAAATTCTAAAGGCAGTGATGAATACACTGTAAACAAGGACATTGAACTGACCGAAATTTAGAATTGATGAGCAAAAAACTTTCACTTCGCAAACGCGCGGCTTTGGAACTTTTCCGCATCATTCGGAAAAATAACGCACGTTTACACGAATTGAATACGCTTTTTTGGGAGTGTACGCTTCGATGCAACCTTTCCTGCCTCCATTGCGGAAGCGATTGTAAGGCGATTGCCGGTCAGACCGATATGCCTGCGGAAGATTTTATGCGGGTAATTCAACAGATTACGCCTCACGTTAATCCTAATTGCACAATGATTATTTTTACGGGCGGGGAAGCGCTGTTGAGAAACGATTTGGAAGCCTGCGGATTGGAACTGTATAAGCGCGGATTTCCATGGGGCGTGGTTTCCAATGGCTTATTGCTGAATCGCCGTCGGTTAGATTCGTTGTTGGCAGCAGGCCTTCATTCCATAACCATCAGTTTGGACGGTTTTGAAGATGCGCACAACTGGCTGCGACAGCACCCACAAAGTTATGCCAAAGCCTTGAACGCCATTCGTATGTTGACCCAAGAAACAGAAATTGTATGGGACGTAGTTACTTGCGTTAATCAAAAAAATATTGGACAATTAACCGATTTTAAAGAATTTCTAATTGCTACAGGCGTGAAAAATTGGCGTATTTTTACGATTTTTCCTGTTGGCAGAGCGACAAAATTTCCCGAACTGCAAATTTCCGATGAGGAATTCACCGAAGTATTAGATTTCATACGCCACACCCGCAATGAAAAACACATTCACTTGAGTTACGGGTGCGAGGGCTTTCTTGGCGGATATGAAATGGAAGTCCGCGACCATTTCTACCAGTGCAATGCCGGTATCAATGTTGCATCAGTATTGGCAGACGGCTCTATTTCCGCTTGCCCGAGCATTCGAGCAAATTTTCATCAGGGAAATATTTACAAAGACGATTTCATGGAGGTTTGGAACAATCGCTTTCAGCCCTTCCGTAGCCGCAAATGGGCGCGAAAGGGCATTTGTTCAGACTGTTCCATGTTTCGTTATTGTGAAGGAAACGGAATGCACCTGCATGATGATGAGGGAAATCTTTTAGTTTGCCATTATCGAAGAATAGGCGGTTACTGCTTTAAGTAAAAAGCTGTTTAACGGTTGCATCAGTTTGTAATAATGCGCTGCTGTTTGAATGTAGTCTTTGCTGAAAACTTCTTTATTAGTTATGGGACGAAAGACGTAAAAGTGCTTTAGTTTGAGGTATTCCGCCGCAGGCGAGTCCTTATCGAAACCTTGAGGCACGCGACTAAGCGCATCTTCATCGCGGACAAGCGTGCCGAAGGCATCTTTAAAGGCCTTTTTGTTGACAATGGCCGAGAAAAGGCTCCACTCGTCCTCAATAGCTGCGCGTATGGCTTTAACCACGGGAGGGGAGGCCATATATACGCCGCACGACACAAAGCAATTCCCCGGTTCTATGTGCATGTAGTAGCCGGGCAATTCGCTGCGGGTAGAGCCTGCCGCATTCATAATTACCCCGAAATTGGTTTTGTAGGGCGACTTATCGTTAGCAAACCGCGTGTCGCGGGCTATGCGGAAAAGGCATTTTTTAGGTTCGTAAACGCTTATGCTCTTGTCAAATTTGTTGATTTCTACAAGCAAAGTAGCGGTTACCTCCAATACATTTTGCTTGGCGGCCTCATATTCGGCCTTATGCTCATGAAACCATTCGCGGTAGTTGTTGCCCGACAATTGTTTCAGAAAATCGAGGGTTGGTTTTTGAATCATAAAGATTTCTAAATAGTAAGTTATCTCAAGTCTGTGGGTTTACAGGTATCCATGTCCCCATAATCAAGGTTTTCGCCGCCCATGCCCCAAATAAAAGTATAACTGGCAGTAGCTGCAGCAGAATGAATAGACCAGACCGGCGAAATTACCGCTTGCTCATTGCGCAGCCAGATATGCCGGGTTTCTTTGATTTCGCCCATAAAGTGGCACACCGCCTGGTCTTGGGGCACTTCAAAATAGAAGTAGGCTTCCATACGGCGGTCGTGCACGTGAGGAGGCATGGTATTCCATACGCTGCCGGTTTGCAATTCGGTCATTCCCATTTGTAACTGGCAAGTCGGTAAAATTTCCCTTACAATCAATTTATTCAGAATACGATGATTACAGGTAGTCGGAGCGCCTAATTCTACAACAATGGCATTTTCTTTGGTAATTTTTTTATCGGGGTAGTTCGTATGTGCGGGGGCTGAGTTAAAGTAGAAATGAGCAGGCTTAGAGGCATCTTTGCTGGCAAATATTAGCTTTCGGTCGCCTTGCCCCACGTACAGCGCCTCTTTGTAGTCTAATTCGTAAACCGTATTATCTACGGTAACAGTGCCGGCGCCTCCTACATTTACAATGCCTAACTCCCTACGATGCAGAAAGAACTGCGCTTTTAAAGGATCAATATTGGCTAATTCCAACTGTTCTTTCACCGGCATGGCTCCGCCGACAATAAGCCTGTCGTATAGCGTATATACCATATTGACCTCATCTTCGACAAATAAGGTTTCTATCAAAAAATGTTCACGCAAACGAGTAGTATCGTAATTTTTAACATCTTGCGGGTGAGATGCCTGCCGAACCTGATAATTTGTTTTCATACATAAAAGATTTTAATTTACAAAAGTACTAAAAATTCTTATTTTTATATTTTTTTGCTAATTTTGTGGAATTATATCATTTTTTTGTATAAAATCAGTCTTATGAAACCCGTTTTACGACGATTTACGACAAATCCCCAATATTCGTTTCATGTACGCAAGGACGTGGGAGCTAATGTTTATAGCATGTGGCATCACCACCCGGAATTAGAATTGCTGGTAATCCGCGGCGGCAAAGGGGTGCATACTATCGGCGATAAGACCGATACATTGAATGAGACATCGCACCTGATGTTTATCGGCCCGTATTTACCACATACCATGTCGTACGACAGCAAGTCTGGCGCTAAGCCTGTGGAGGCTATTGTGGTACACTTCAGCGAAAATCTTTTCGGTAAAAAATTCATGGAACTTCCTGAAGCAAAACTACTTATTGATTTAATCGCAAAATCGGCTTATGGCATTGAACTAATCGGTAATGATACTATGAAATTAGAACAGCAGATGTTCGAACTGTTTGAGGCTGATCTGCAAGACCGTCTGTTTATATTAATTGATATCCTTCACCGTTTAGCCCGCAGTAACTATACTTTAGTGGCGAGTCAGGGCTTTGTAGGCAATTATTCTCAAAAAGAAAATAAACGCATTGATAAGATTTACCAGTTTACCTTTGATAATTTCCACCGCGATATTAATTTAGACGAAACGGCTTCTTCAGTAAATCTTTCAAAAGAAGCTTTCTGCCGTTATTTTAAGCAAAAAACAGGTAAAACTTATGTGCAATTCCTGACGGAAGTGCGTATTGGTAATGCCTGTAAGCTACTCATGCAAAATGACATGACCGTTTTGGAAGTATGCTATGCCTGCGGCTATAATTACCCTTCTAATTTTTACCGACAATTTAAGGCGATAAAAAAGGTAACGCCGTTAGAATATCAAAAATCTTACTTATCTTTGCCTTCAAGAAAATAAACACACATTAAAAATTTAAAAACCGCCACTCATGAAAAAACAAGCGACATTGCGCAGGGCTGTTAGTACCTTGTTGCGTTTTACCCGTGATGAACAAATGGGCTTAATTCTTCTTTTCCTCCTTGTGTTATCTGTTATTTTTGTGCCTCATTTTATGCTGCCGTCCGACCCCGGTCCTTTGAATTTTGAGGAGCTGAAACGGCACATTGACAGTTTGGAGCAAGTAGGCGAACAAGCGGAATATCGGCAGGCCTCTTTTTCGGAAAACAGGCAGAACAGCCGCTCTCCCGCTGCCTTCCGCAAGGCCGATACGGTGCGCGGCAGCATTGATTATAAACCTTTCGTGCGGCCGGAAGCCATAGAAGTTGAACTTGACCTGAACACCGCCGACACTACTGAGTTGCAGCAGGTACGCGGCATAGGCGGTTATTATGCTCGCCGTATCGTGGAATACAGAACACGGCTGGGGGGCTATTTTCACATTGGCCAACTCATGGAAATCCAAGGCATTGATGAGGAAAGGGTGCTGCGATGGCAGAAACAATTGAAAGTTAATCCGGAAGATGTGCGTAAAATAGATTTATCGACTACAGGAGAAGAGGAACTGCGCCAACACCCTTACATTGGTTATTATACGGCGCGGGGCATTATCAGTTTCCGAAAAACGCAGTCGGTTGTAACCTTAGACGATTTAGTGAAAAACAATATCATCGCGGAAGACGCGGCCGAACGGTTAGCGCCGTATCTTACCGATTAGCTCCCGCCACGCACAGTACAATTTCGCCTTTTGGGGCGTGTTGGGTGTAATGCTCGGCTAATTCGGCCAGAGCGCCGCGGCGGTTTTCCTCATGCAGTTTCGATATTTCGCGCGAGACGCAGGCCTGCCGATCCGACCCGAAGGCTTCGGCTAATTGGGTAAGGGTTTTCACCAAGCGGTAGGGCGATTCGTAAAATACCATTGTGCGTTCTTCCTTGGCTAATTGGGCTATGCGGGTTTGCCGACCTTTTTTTTGAGGAAGAAAGCCCTCGAAGCAAAAGCGGTCGCAGGGCAGCCCCGAATTTACCAAGGCAGGAATAAGGGCAGTGGCTCCGGGGAGGCATTCTACCTCTATCCCCTGAGCTACGCAGGCGCGCACCAACAGGAAGCCCGGGTCGCTGATGCCCGGCGTGCCTGCATCGCTGATGAGCGCTATATTGCAGCCCGCGGCAATGCGCTCGACAATCTCTGCCGCTGTGCGGTGTTCATTGAACTTGTGATGGGCTGCCAAGCGTGTTTTAATGTTGTATTTTTTGAACAGCACGGAAGAAGTGCGGGTATCTTCGGCTAAAACGTAATCTACCTCCTGCAACACACGTAAGGCGCGAAAACTAAGGTCTTCGAGGTTACCTACAGGCGTTGGTACAAGGAATAATTTAGCCATACAGGGATAATCTAAAGAAAACGGCGGCGAACAAGCGAGATAAACAACTGTACGGCGCCGGCTGTAGCGTCCCAATGGGGAAAGGCGGTATTGAGGTATAGCAGCGCCTCATCGAAATTTTGCAGGCCGTTAAGCTGTCTGACGGTTTGCGTAAACAACTCGCCGGTACCGAATAATTCTTTGATAAATAGCAGTCGATCGTTGATGCTGATTGCCTTTGCCAAGTCGTTTACTTTTGCGCCGGTGGTAGTCGCCTCGGGTTTGACGGCGATCTTATCATGTACCGAAAGTTGCCCCTGAAACTTGTCGGCCAGCGTTTCAACGATAGGCTTTTCCGCTACTAAGGTGGGAGGCGGTACAGGTACAGGTTCGGGTACAGGTACTGGTATAGGCTCAGGTACACGTACAGGTTCAGGCATTGGCGGCGAAGGCGGCGTTATTACCTTCGGCTGTACTTCTTCAGCGGTAATTTCAGGCACTGTCGAAACTTTTATTGTTTCTATCTCCTTCTGTTTCAATAATAAATCTTCATTTAAGACAGCAATTTGCTCGTTGAGGCGGCCTTCTTCTTCTTTCATCTCCTCTATCTCCTTCTGCCTCCATAGTAAACTATTATCTAAGTCGGCAATTTGCTCGTTGAGGCGGCTTTTTTCTTCCCGTAAAAGCTCTATTTGACGGATTTCTTCTAACATGAAATTCTCACACTCTCTTACAGTTTGTAAGGCTTCCATCATTTTCGACAATAGCTTGTTAATATTTTCCTGTGGTTCCATATAATTTTATTTTTACCTTTGTATTAAGAAATTTGAATTAAAATACAAATATACTACATTTTTAGTAAATACCATGTTTTTAGAAAGTGCAAAAAATCCGGGATGGATAGAAATTATTTGTGGTTCAATGTTTTCGGGAAAAACAGAAGAATTAATTCGGCGCATGAGACGGGCGCAATTCGCTAACCAGAAAGTAGAAATCTTTAAACCGCTGATTGACGTGCGCTATTCCTCAACGGAAGTAGTGTCGCACGATGCCAACGCCATACGTTCCACCCCTGTGGAATCGTCGAGCAATATCTTATTATTGACGGGAGATGTGGAAGTGGTAGGCATTGACGAGGCGCAGTTTTTCGACATGCACTTGGCGGAAGTATGTAAAGCCTTAGCTGATAGAGGAATAAGAGTGATTATTGCCGGTCTTGACATGGATTATCTCGGCAAGCCTTTTGGCCCCATGCCTGCGCTGATGGCTATGGCTGAGTACGTAACCAAGGTGCATGCCATTTGTATGCGTTGCGGCAATTTAGCCCATCATTCGCATCGGCTCACCGCCAGCGATAAATTAGTGGTGTTGGGCGAAAAAGACACCTACGAGCCCCTCTGCCGCCATTGTTTCAACGAGGCGAGAAAGTCTTGACAGCATTTATTATTCATTAACTCACTATCCGAATAACCAACTCCCGCAGCAGGTCGCCATGATCGGCAGCGCCGTTATACCAACCCTTGCTGCGCATGTCGTATTCGCGGATAAGGCGAATAATTTCGGCCGTTTTTCCCGGAGGATAATTACGCCCTGCCGTTTTGTAATCAGATAAAAAAAACGGAGCAATACCCATGCCTGAAGCTAAGGTGTAATTATCAATAGCCGTATTACTGCGTTGAAGTAAATGCAGTTTTAACAGTTTGACAAAATTCCCGAAGAGCGTACTGAGCGTCATTACCATAGGATATTCATTGGGATTCTTGCGGAAATGCTCAACAATCAGCATGGCCTTTGCCGTATTGCGCATATTAATGGCATTATTCAGTTCAAAAACATTATATTCCCGACTAATGCCGATGTTTTTTTCAATATGTTCGGTAGTAATTTTTTTATTCCCTTCCGGCAACAGGGTGAAAAGTTTGTCGAGTTCATTGACTATCTTGCCCAGGTCGGCGCCTAAATGCTCGAACAATATCTGGGCGGCGTCGGGCCTAATGTCGCAGCTTTTTTCGTTCAGGTAATTCTTAATCCAAGCCACTGCCTCATTTTCGTAAAATTGAACAGTCTCTAATATCGCCCCTGTCTTTTCTACTGATTTGTAGAGTGCCTTACGCTTGTCCACCGACTTGTGCATAAAACACAGTACCAAAATAGTGCTGGTTAATGGGTTTTTAGTATATACTTCTAAATCTTCAAAATTCTTTAACTGTTGGGCCTCCCGCACAATAATTACCTGTTGGCTGCTCATCATCGGATAGCGGCGGGCGGTATCAATCACCTGCGCTACGGTAATATCCTTGCCGTAGAGCACCAACTGATTGAAGCCGCGCTCCTCAGGTGTCAGAACATTGTTCGCTATATACTCGCTGACTGTATCTATAAAATACGGCTCTTCGCCCATGAGCAGGTAAATCGGCTTATAGATTTTATTCTTCAGGTCGGACAAAATGCGCTCTGTGGCAGCAAGGGTATCTTTAGCGTAAATTTTAGCCATGCGTAGTAACGAGTTATGAATTAGGAGATACGATGCCTGTGTAAGTTTGAGGAGTAAGCGCCAATAGCTCCTGTTTAACGCTGTCGTTTACCTTCAGCGTTTCTATAAAGGCGCGAATGCTTTCCTGCGTAACAGCCTCATTCGTGCGGGTTAATTCTTTTAAAGCCTCGTAAGGATTAGGATAACCCTCGCGGCGCAGAATGGTTTGAATGCCTTCGGCCACTACCGCCCAGTTAGCATTGAGGTCGCGCTCCATAGCCGCTGTATTCACAATAAGCTTGTTTAAGCCTTTGAGTAAGGAACGCAGGGCGATAATGCTGTGGGCTATGGGAACGCCTATGTTGCGCAACACAGTGCTGTCGGTAAGGTCGCGTTGCAGGCGCGATACCGGCAATTTGGCCGATAGATGTTCATACAGGGCATTGGCAACGCCTATATTTCCCTCTGCATTTTCAAAATCGATAGGATTAACCTTGTGCGGCATAGCCGAGGAGCCTGTCTCGCCTTTCTTGATGGCTTGTTTGAAGTAGTCCATCGAAATATAGGTCCACATATCGCGTGACAGGTCAAGCAGAATAGTATTGATGCGCTTCAGGGCATCGAAACAGGCCGCTAAATTATCGTAGTGCTCAATTTGGGTGGTATATTGCGAACGCCGCAAAGACAATTTTTTATTAACGAAATTATCGGCGAAGCACAACCAGTCTATCTTTGGAAAAGCAACTGCATGGGCGTTAAAGTTGCCTGTAGCGCCGCCGAATTTGGCTGAAAAGGGAATAGCGCTAAGCAAGTTCAATTGATTGCCGAGCCGTTCTGCGAACACCATTATTTCCTTGCCTAAGCGCGTAGGCGAAGCCGGCTGACCATGTGTGCGGGCAAGCATGGGAATAGCCGCCCAATCCTTAGCCAAAGTTTTCAACTTGTCGGAACATTGTTGCAGCAGAGGCAAATAGATCTTTTCCAGCGCTTCTTTTAAACTTAGAGGTACAGCAGTGTTGTTAACGTCCTGCGAGGTGAGCCCGAAATGAATAAATTCGCGGTACTCTTGCAAGCCTCTTTCATCGAAACACTTTTTTAAAAAATATTCTACCGCCTTTACATCATGATTAGTAATGCTTTCGGTTTGTTTGATTTCCAAGGCCTGTTCGGGCGTAAATTGAAGATAAATATCGCGGAGCGCCTCCATTTCCGCTTTTTTGATGTTTTTTAGTTGAGGCAGAGGAATTTCACAGAGCGCAATGAAATACTCCACCTCCACCAAAACACGGTAGCGGATAAGGGCAAACTCAGAGAAATAATTCGACAAATCAACTACTTGCGGCCGATAACGGCCGTCAATCGGTGAAATAGCGGTAAGTGTTGTTACATTCATAATGTATCATTTGTGTTAACTTATAAAGGTAGTGATAATTTTTGAAATAAAAACCCTAACTATCGGTAAGGCCGCAATGTTTTTTATTGATTATCAATTATTTATATACATTACACCTGTGGCCAATTTTTATCACCTCAACCGTCAATATCTCATCTTTGATGGTGTAGATAATTCGATAAACACCGACACGGACACGATAAGTATTTTCCGCTCCAAGTAATTTTCTGTAGCCGTGTGGTCGTGGTTCTTGTGCTAATTTTCTAATATTTGAATCAATAGCGCTCAAGCACGTAGAATCTACTCTGCATAAGTCTTTTCTTGCAGATTTGCTAAATACTACTTTATACATTGTATTTTAATCCTCTACGTTCAAATTCCTCTTTCATTACTTCTTCTAAAGGAAATGTAGGCTCTCCTCTGCGTGCCTCTACATCTGCGAGGTCAAGCAAATCTTCTATTATTTCTTTGTTTTTGAACAATTCTAAATCTATGCCCAAAAAACGATTATTTCCAAAGAAAAAGACAGGAAAATCCTTACTGACTGATGTTGCGGGTTGTTTCATAGCTTTTGTTCTTTCGTAAGTATTCAAATGCAAAGATAGCAATAAATGTTTAAAGCGAAAAATATTTCTGCCTGAACATGCCTTTACTATGTAAATTTAACGTACCTTTGCAGTCCTTTTCTAATTTTTGTAAAAAAAGCTTTATGCTGCTGATAGATAAAATCAATGATCCGGCCGACTTGCGAAACTTGCCTGTTGCTGAGCTAACGGAATTGTGCGCCGGTTTGCGGGAGTTGATTATTGATGCCTGCGCCGAAAATCCGGGACACATAGGCGCCAGTTTGGGCGCAGTGGAATTAGCTGTTGCTCTGCACTATGTGTTTGACACTCCTAACGATAAGCTGATCTGGGACGTAGGCCATCAGGCTTATGCGCATAAGATTCTTACCGGCAGGCGCGAGGTTTTTCATACTAACCGATGCTATGGCGGCATCAGCGGTTTTCCAAGGCGTAGCGAGAGCGAGTATGATTCTTTTGGCGCCGGCCACTCCTCCGTAAGCGTATCGGCAGCCTTGGGCATGGCCATGGCCGCCCGAATGCAAGGCATTAATCAACAAACTATTGCAGTTATCGGCGATGGGGCTATGACCGGCGGCTTAGCCTTCGAGGGCTTAAATAACGCCGGAGCACAGCGGGAAAACCTGCTGGTGGTGCTGAATGATAATAATATTGCTATTGACGAGAATGTAGGCGCCCTTCATCATTACCTGATGAAACTTACGCTTTCAGCACGTTACAACCGTGCCAAAAAACGAATATGGGACGTACTGGGACAGAATTTTATCCGGCGAGGCATTCAGAAGTTTGTCAGTACTACCAAATTGGCCGTCTTCAAACGAAGCAACTTGTTCGACGCCTTGGGCTTTCGTTATTTCGGCCCGATCGACGGGCACGATGTTAAACAATTGGTAAAGGCGCTTTCGGCTTTGAAGAAAATTGAGGGTCCGAAACTATTGCATGTGATTACTAAGAAAGGTAAGGGCTATCAGCCTGCCGAAGACAACCAAACCACCTGGCATGCTCCCGGATTATTTGAAAAGAACACCGGAAAGCGCATTATGGTAGCAGGCGAACCTGCGCGTTATCAAGATGTTTTTGGCGAAACAATTATAGACTTGGCGCATCAGAACGAAAAAATAGTGGGCATTACACCGGCCATGCCCTCGGGCTGCTCTTTGAATATGATGATGGAGGTCATGCCTCACCGCGCCTTCGACGTAGGTATTGCAGAGGGTCATGCCGTAACTTTTGCGGCCGGATTGGCAGCGCAAGGTTTATTGCCCTTTTGCAACATTTATTCCTCCTTTATGCAGCGCGCCTATGATGAGGTGATACACGACGTGGCGCTGCAGAACCTGCAAGTGGTCTTTTGCCTTGATCGCGGCGGCTTGGTGGGTGAAGACGGCGCAACGCACCACGGCGCTTACGATTTGGCTTATTTCCGCTGTATTCCGAATATGGTTATAGCCGTTCCGATGAACGAACTGGAGTTGCGCAATATGATGTACACCGCACAATTGCCCGGCGGAGGTCCCTTTGTTATCCGTTATCCCCGCGGTTCGGGCGTGGGCATGGACTGGCGGCAGCCATTTGAGAAAATAGCCGTGGGTACTGCCCGCAAATTACGCAGCGGCGGCACAACTGCCCTCTTATCGGTAGGCGACATAGGCAATACAGCGGCCAAAGCCATTGAGCGATTAGCTGCCGAAGGCATTGCCGTTGCCCATTATGACATGCGTTTTGTGAAACCCATTGACGAGGCGGTACTGCATGAGATAGGCAAGCAATATAAGCAGGTTGTAACCTTGGAAAACGGCGCTGTGCTTGGTGGTTTGGGCAGCGCCGTAGCAGAATTTTTTACGGATCACGGCTATAAATTGCCGGTAACCCGTCTTGGTATTCCCGACCGCTTCGTTGAACACGGCGCCTTGGAACAATTGCATGCCGAGTGCGGCACCGACGAGGCAGGGATTTACTGTACGCTTAAAGCTGTAACACCTTCTTAGGGCTCGTCAATTTTAAAACTCAATTGGCCATGATAAAGTTAATGCTTATTCGAATCAAATGAAAAATTCAAAACAGTTTCTCAAAGTTTTGTAGTTCCTTAAAAATATACTACCTTTGTCCTGATTATGGAACATTTTGTAGTATCGGCAAGAAAATATCGTCCTTTAACTTTTGAAACAGTTGTAGGGCAAGGGAATATAGGTGTTACGCTTAAGAATGCCATTAAGCGCGAGCAGTTGGCGCATGCCTATCTGTTCTGCGGCCCGCGTGGCGTAGGCAAAACCACCTGCGCCCGTATTTTTGCCAAAACTATCAACTGCCTGAATCCTTCGACTGATATGGAGCCTTGCGGCGAATGTGAATCCTGTCGCTCCTTTGCCGAGAATCGTTCCTACAGCATTCATGAGTTAGATGCCGCTTCCAACAATTCGGTGGACGATATTCGCCTGTTGAATGAGAAAGTGCGCGTTCCGCCTCAAATCGGGAAATACAGCGTTTATATCATCGACGAGGTGCACATGCTGTCGGCTTCGGCTTTCAATGCCTTTTTGAAAACGCTGGAAGAACCGCCCGCGCATGCTATCTTCATTCTGGCCACCACCGAAAAGCACAAAATTATTCCAACCATTTTATCGCGTTGCCAGATATACGATTTTAGCCGTATTTCGGTTCCCGATATTGCGAAACACTTACAGGAAATTGCCGCTAAAGAAGGGGTGCAGGCTGAGTCTGCCGCCCTGAACGTGATTGCCCAAAAGGCCGACGGCGCTATGCGCGACGCCCTGTCGATTTATGACCAGGTGGTAGCGTTTTGCGGTAATACCATTACTTATTTCGGCGTTATTGAAAACCTGAATGTACTCGATTACGAATACTATTTTAAGCTTACCGAACATTTTCTCGAACACCGTTTTGCCGACACCTTATTGATTTTTGATGAGGTACTGGTAAAAGGTTTTGACGCACAGTATTTTATTGCAGGATTAAGTAATCATTTCCGCGATTTAATGGTATGTAAAGACCCGCGCACGCTTTCTTTATTAGAAGTGGGCGATGTGATTGCCGAGCGTTATAAAAATCAAGCAGTTCAAGCTTCTTCGGAATTTTTGCTGGAGGCCTTGCAACTGACCAATGCCTGCGAAATGAACTATAAGTCGAGCGGAAACCCACGGCTCTTGATTGAATTGACCTTAGTGCGCTTATCGAATATAGGCGCTGAAAAAAAAAACGATGATAGCGAAGTAGAGGAAGAGGAGGCGCCTGCTAAAATAGTTGAAACTACTGAAGAAAATGCTTCCGGGGCGATTGTTTCTGCTAAGGTGTCTAAGATGGTAAATGAATCGGTGCAACCTGCTATACCTGCTGTTCCTAAAAGTTTTTCTTTGAAAGAAGCCATGGCCAAGCAGTCGGTGATTGAAGAAAAAATAGTTGAACAGCCGCAGGAATCCCGACCTTTTACTCAAGAGCAATTAGTCGCTATCTGGAACGAATTGGTTTTACATGTGGCCAACAAACCGCGCTTGGCTAATGCCTTGAGAAATGCGGCGCCCCTACTAAAAGATACGGCTGTTATTTCATTTTCGGTGATGAATAAAAATCAACAGGAATGGATGCAAAAAAATATGGCGGAAGAAATTCTGAATTTTCTATCCAAAGCATTGCACAACGATAGTTTGCAGTTGGAAGTAACAGTGGAGGAAGAACTACAACCCGATAGTGAAACGCAACTCTACATGCCCACGGAGAAACTGCGCTTCTTAGTCGAAAAATACCCTCAGGTGCAGGAACTGAAAAAGAAGTTGCAATTGGACGTGAAGTAGTGTAATTTCAATTAGCAAATGCAATAATTCATAATTCTTTTGTATCTTTGTGCGCTTAAAAAAATCATAAAAACATGAATATTTCACCTGAAAGGATTAAATGCCTGATTGTTGGAGGAGGTCCTGCCGGTTATACAGCAGCTATTTACGCCTCCCGCGCAAATTTACAAACAGTGCTTTACGAAGGGCTTCAACCCGGAGGACAGCTTACTACCACTACCGAAGTGGAAAACTTTCCCGGCTACCCCCAAGGGGTTTCCGGTCCTGAGATGATGTTGCAAATCCGTGAGCAGGCCGGACGCTTTGGCGCTGATATTCGCTTAGGCAGTGTAACCAAAGCCGATCTTAGCCAACGTCCTTTCCTGATTACCATTGACGACACCCACCACATTGAAGCCGAGACAGTTATTATAGCCACGGGCGCCACTGCCAAATACTTAGGCCTACCCTCAGAAGAAAAATTCCGCGGACAGGGAGTTTCCGCCTGTGCTACATGTGATGGCTTCTTTTACAGAGGGTTAGACGTTGCCGTAGTGGGCGGCGGCGATACGGCCTGCGAAGAGGCTATTTATCTTTCCAATATCTGCAAAAAAGTATATATGATTGTGAGACGTAATGTTTTACGTGCGTCTCAAGCTATGCAGAAACGGGTATTAAGTACCCCGAATATCGAAATGTTATGGGAACACCAAACGAAAGAAGTGCTCGGCGATATGAGCGGCGTTACCGGAGCTTTATTAATAAATAATGCCGACGTAGAAAAAAAGATTGACATTCAGGGTTTCTTTTTAGCTATTGGCCATACCCCTAATTCTGAGCTATTTAAGCCCTATATTGCCACTGATGAATTAGGATATATTCTCACTGTATCCGGCTCAACCAAAACCAATATTTCGGGAGTATTTGCAGCAGGCGATGTACAGGATTCTCGTTATCGTCAGGCAATTACGGCTGCCGCAACCGGTTGTATGGCTGCCAGAGATGCCGATTCATTCCTTAGTGAACAATAAAGCATTGTTTCAAAAAAAATGTCTATCTTTGTAGATTATTATGAAAAGTAAACATTTATTACATTTTTGCGTTGTAATGATGGCCGGATTTATATTGGCTTCTTGCACCAGCGCTTTCGACAAGATTTTGAAAAGCAATAATCCTGAGCTTAAATACCAGAAAGCTCTCGAATATTACAATCTAAAAAAATACAGTCGGGCAGCGACCTTGTTCGATAATGTTGCCTTGAACTTCCGTGGAACAGCACGGGACGACAGTGTCAACTTTTTTTTAGCGAAATCGTTCTTCCTTGATGGCGACATGTATTCGGCCGAGCATTATTTGAATATTTTTCGGCAAACGTTCCCACGCAGTAAATTTACGGAGGAAGCTTATTTTCTTCGCTGCGTAAGTGTTTATAACACTACCTACCGCGCCTCGCTTGACCCTCGCCCCAGTTCACAGGCCTTAGCGTATATGGGTGAGTTTATTTATCTTTATCCATCTACCGAGTGGTTGCCCGAAGTTAAAAAAATGCAAGAGGAGTTATCTGCCCGTTTAGATGAAAAAGCGTTTAATTCCGCCGCCTTATACTACAAAATCGAAGAGTATAAAGCTGCGGTTATGGCTTTAAAAACAACATTAAAAGACAATGCCGATACGCGGTATCGTGAAGATATTCTTTACCTGATTTTAGCCTCCAGTTATGAACTCGCGAGAAACAGTGTGCCATCAAGGCAGCGCGACCGCTTTCAGGCAGTGATTGACGAGTACTACAATGTTATCAGTGAATACCCCGAATCGAAGTATAAAAAAAGCGCCGATAGTATGCACGCCGAGGCGCTTAGATTTTTAGAAAAAAAATAAATATTTATATATGGAAAAAAAGACAAGCGTACCTGTTACTACTATTACCCGTGATGTTTACAAACTTTCAGTGCCTATTGGCAACGTTTATGAAACCACTATGATTATTGCCAAACGCGCTAATCAGATTGCTGCTGAAACCAAACAGGAATTAAATCGAAAATTAGAAGAATTTTCAACTTATTCCGATAATTTGGAAGAAACCTTTGAAAATCGCGAACAAATTGAGATTTCCCGCTACTACGAACGTCAACCCAAACCCACATTGATCGCCATTCAGGAGTTAATTGACAAAAAGATTTATTTCCGCAAAATAGAAGAGCGTCCTGAAGAAAAGAATGCTTAAAGGAAAACACATATTACTCGGCATCACCGGAAGTATTGCCGCCTATAAAGCTGCAGTGCTTGTTCGTTTATTAAGCAAAGTCGGAGCCGAAGTAAAAGTGTTGATGACGCCCATGGCCAAACAGTTTATCACGCCTTTGACCATGGCTACGCTGTCAAAGCATTCTATTCTTGTAGATTTTTACAACCCCGAAAACGGCGACTGGAACAATCATGTGAGCCTTGGCGAATGGGCCGACTATTATCTCATAGCCCCCGCCACTGCTAACACTTTGGCTAAAATGGCTGTCGGCGCCGCCGATAATCTGTTGCTTACTTCCTACCTCTCGGCGCGTTGTTCGGTAATAGTAGCGCCCGCTATGGACGTAGCTATGTTTAAGCACCCTGCTACCCAAGCGAACTTGGAAATGCTCCGCAACAATGGCGTGAGCATTATCCAACCGGGAAGCGGCGAATTGGCCAGCGGACTTGAAGGCGAAGGAAGAATGGAAGAGCCGGAAAACATAGTGGGCTTTATAGAAAAAATGGAAGAACTATCTTCCAAAAAAAAAACATTAGCGGGAATTAAGGTACTCATTACCGCCGGGCCTACTTATGAAGCCATTGACCCTGTGCGCTTCATCTGTAATTATTCATCGGGGAAAATGGGATATGCCTTAGCCGAAGAAGCAGCACTCCGCGGAGCCGAAGTTACGCTGATTAGCGGCCCTACGCATCTTCCCTCTCCGAAAAACAGCCATATCAAACTTGTTCCTGTAACCTCGGCTGCCGAAATGCTGCAAGCTTCCGAAAGGGCTTTTGATAATGCGGATATAGCTATTTGTTGTGCGGCAGTGGCCGACTTCACGCCTGTAGAAGCGGTCGGCGAAAAAATAAAACGTGAAAACAGCGAATTTCAATTATTATTAAAACCGACCTCAGACATTGCTGCCGCGCTGGGGAAGAAGAAAAAAACAGGCCAATACCTCATCGGATTTGCATTGGAAACAGAAGATGAAATAGCTAATGCCAAAAAGAAAATACACAAAAAAAATCTTGACTTTATCGTATTGAATTCTTTAAACGATAAAGGAGCAGGATTTGGCGGCGACACCAATAAAATTACTTTGTTGTACAACGACGGTCAACAGATGAATTTCGAGCTTAAATTGAAAAGCGAAGTGGCAGGCGATATTATAAATGCCATTGAATGTTTAATGATTAATAAAAAATGATTATGAGAAAAATCCTTTTTATAATCTTAGCCTTGTCGCTCCTTACTAAGGCGGGAGCACAGGAATTACGCTGTAGCATAAGCGTCAACTATTCTAAAATACAGGGCACTAATCAATCTGTCTTCACCACCTTACAAAAGGATTTGAATGATTTTGCGAACAACACTGCATGGACGAACAATGTTTTTGCCGTTGATGAACGTATAGAATGCAGTATGTTCATCAACATCACCGAGCAACTCAGCGCCAGCGAATTTCGCGCCACATTGCAGGTGCAATCAAGTCGGCCTGTGTACGGCAGCACCTTTATCACTCCCATATTCAACTATATGGACAGTGAGATAACTTTTACTTATATTGAATACGACCAAATACAATTCAATGAACAGGCATATACCAGTTCGCTTCCCTCGCTTATAGCATTCTATTGTTACATGATACTGGGACTTGATTACGACAGTTTTTCCTTATTGGGAGGCACAGACTGCCTGAAGAAAGCCGAACATATTGTATTAAATGCACAGAATGCTCCGGTTAAAGGCTGGAGGCCTTACGATGGCTCGCGCACTAACCGCTACTGGATGATTGAGAATATGCTGAACTACAAATACGGCCAGATGCGCAATGCTTATTACAAATACCACCGACTTGGCCTCGATTTGATGAGTACCAGTATAAGCGATGGCCGTGCAGGAGTGATGGAAGCATTACTCGATATACAAAAAGTTCATCGCGACAGACCCGACACCTATCTGTTCTTCCTCAAACTATTCTTTGACGCCAAAGCCGATGAAATTGTCAATATATTTTTGGAAGCGCCCGAAACGGAACGCTTAAGAGCTTATCAGATATTGCTGGAAGTTGACAAGATGAATCAAAGAAAGTACACAAAACTAAAGGAAACAAACACGCCATTTTAGTTAGCAGGTATGTTACAAACCTTGTCCATAGAGAACTATGCTCTTATTGAGAAGTTAAACATCACTTTTCCCGACGGATTAAGCATTATTACAGGGGAAACCGGCGCGGGAAAATCCATTCTATTAGGCGCATTATCGCTCATTCTCGGACAACGCGCCGACACTATGGCGCTCAAAGACAAGAATAATAACTGCATAGTGGAAGCCTGTTTTGCCGTTGACGGTTATGGCTTAGAAGAATTTTTTCTAACCAACGATATTGACTACGACAACACTGCCACTATCCGCCGTATTATTAGCCCTACAGGGAAGTCAAGGGCTTTTATCAACGAAATTCCCGTTAACCTGAACCTCCTCAAAGAACTTGGCGACAGGCTTCTCGACATTCACTCGCAACACCAAAACCTGCTTGTCGGCTCATTGAGTTTTCAAACAAGCGTAGTAGATGCACAGGCTAATCATGCCAACCTATTAACGACCTACAAACAGGCTTTTACAGCCTATAAAGAATCAGCCGCGGCGCTTAGCGAATGGCAGGATAAGGCTCACCGAGCTAAGGCCGAATACGACTATCTTTTATTCCAATACAACGAACTAAATGCCATACAACTGAAGGCAGGAGAGCAACAAATCCTCGAAGAAGAGTTGAAGCAACTCACCCATGCCGAGGAAATAAAAGAAGCCTTGATAAAAGCAAATACCGCCTTATCAAGCGAAGATATTTCCATTGATAATTTATTGCGCGAAGCGCTTCACGGCTTACAAAAAATAAGTCCGCTACTGCCGCAGGCACAGGGATTGACTGAGCGGCTTAACTCTTCGCGCATCGAATTGCGCGACATCAATCAAGAGATTGACAACCTTAACAATAAAATTGACTTATCGCCCGACAGACTGTCAGTGGTAGAAAGTCGGCTCAACGCTATTTATTCCCTTCAACAAAAACACCACCTCAATTCGGTAGAAGCCTTAATCAACTTATACGAAGAACTTCGCGAAAAATTAAATGCGATTGAGAACTTTGACCAAACCTTAGACCATTTACAAAAGCAACACGATTTGCATTTTCAGGCCGCCAACAGTTTAGCGGAAAAAATATCGGAGCAGCGTAAGAAAACCGTTCCCGATATTGAAAAAAATATGGTGGACAGCTTGCAGCATTTGGGAATGCCGCATGTGGTATTCCGCATTGTGATTGACGATACCGAGCAGTTACAAGTCAACGGAAAGAATACGGTTACTTTTTTATTTTCCGCGAACAAGGAAATAGCGCCGCAAGAACTGTCGCGCATTGCTTCGGGAGGTGAAATTTCCCGTGTAATGCTTTGCCTGAAATCGCTTATGGCGCGCAACAGCGGACTTTCCACTATCATATTTGATGAAATAGATGCGGGCGTATCCGGCGACATTGCCGACAAGATGGGAAATATTGTGTACGATTTGTCAAAGACCATTCAGGTCATCAACATTACTCACCTGCCGCAAGTAGCCAGCAAAGGCAAGGCGCACTTTGTAGTATTTAAACACGAGAACGCTGCAGGCGTAACTACTACCGCTATCAAAGCGCTTAATCCCGACGAGCGCCTTATGGAAATTGCCAAGATGCTCAGCGGTCAAAGCATCACACAAGCCGCTATCGACAATGCTAAAGAACTGTTAAACTCCGATTTATTAACCAAAACTATATAGCTATGCGACTTATTATTCAAGAAAATTATGAAGAAATCTCCAAGTGGGCAGCGGGTTACATCGTACAAAAAATCAATAATTTTAAGCCTACGACAGACAAACCTTTTGTTTTAGGGTTACCTACAGGCTCTTCGCCTCTTGGCACTTACCGCGAATTAATCCGTTTGCACAAAGAAGGTCGAGTTTCTTTTAAAAATGTAATTACTTTCAATATGGACGAATACGTAGGATTACCGAAAACACACCCCGAAAGCTATCATTCGTTTATGTGGAATAACTTCTTTAGTTGTATTGACATTCCGAAAAACAATGTGAATATACTCAATGGTAACGCTGTCGATTTAGAAAAGGAGTGCGCCAAATATGAAGAAAAAATCAAAAGCTACGGTAAAATTCATTTGTTTGTAGGCGGTATTGGCCCCGATGGGCACATTGCTTTTAACGAACCTTGCTCCTCTCTCACTTCCCGTACCCGCGTAAAAACGTTGGCAACAGATACTATTATAGCCAATTCCCGCTTTTTCGACAACGATATTGCTAAAGTGCCGAAAAGAGCGTTGACCGTAGGTGTTGGCACGGTTATGGACGCCGAAGAAGTATTGATTATTGTTAATGGCCACAGCAAGGCTCGCGCTTTACGCCATGCGGTGGAAGAAGGCATAAGCCATTTATGGACTGTCAGCATGTTGCAGCTACACCCCAAAGGTTTAATCGTATGCGACGAAGCTGCTACGGTTGAACTGAGGGTAGGTACTGTCAGCTATTTTAAAAACAAAGAGAAAGAAAATGATAATTTGAACGCGAAGAATTTGTTAAAATAAGTTTGTTCGAGAAATTATATAATCAACTGCGCCGTGTTTTTCATGAACATCGAGTCGGAATATATACTACTATTTCCATTCATTTAGTAGTAATTATTGTTTTTTTGTTATATAACATCAACAATCTTCGTTTCGCAGAGATGGCTTTCCTCATAGATTTTTCCAAGCAGGAAGAAAAGATTGCAAGGGAAGAAAAAGACCAGCGCCGTAAAGATTTTGAAAAGGAATTAGAGAAAACCTTAACCGACAACAGGCGTAACCATGAGCTGCGCAACGTAGCCGTTGATAAATCCGACAATGTATTGCGCGACGACCGCCACCAAAACCCTTCCTCCATTTATGAAGAACACAAGCAGGTACAGGCGCGTTTAGACGCTTCGCGACTTGCCGCACAGCAGCAGCAGGGTGGCGATGTAGCACCTGTGGCTGTTACGTCCGACAACAATGCAAAAAAGGCAGAAACTTACAAAGGTCCATCAGTACTCAGCTATGATTTGGGAGGACGCAAAGCCATGCGCTTACCTGTGCCGGTATATCAATGTCAAGGCGGAGGCGATGTAACCGTGATGATTGAAGTTGATCGACGGGGGTATGTAGTGAGCATGATTATCAGCGCCACTTCCTCAGTTGACAATACCTGCCTGCAAGAAGCAGCGAAACGAGCAGCGCAAACTTCCCGCTTTGCCGCCGATGCCAGTGCCCCCGAACGTCAGAAAGGGCACATTGTTTACAGGTTCATTGCGCAATGAATTGAACAGCAATAATGGGAGCAAGAAGATAGGGGCGGTTATTCAGCTAATAGAAAATCTATTGTGTAATTAATCTGTTTAATTTCATCAGATTAAGTATTTTTCCGTTTTTCCCTTTCAGGCTGATGATTTCATCGTTTATCATTTCTGAAAGACTTCTCGATAAAGAGGGACGGGTAACGCCAAAATATTCTGCCAGCGCGGTCTGGCTCATGGCTAAAGTAAAAACCATATTTTTACTTCTGTCTAATATATATTGTGCTAATTTCCCTTTAATGGTTTTTGTAGAAAGAAATTTTAACCGTTCAGACAGGAAATGCGCCCGATTAGAGGCGAAGGCCATATATTCCTTTAAAAATGTTTCATTGGTGGCGAGTTGTTTTATAATTGAATCCTTGGGAATAAGAATAATTTCGCAATTTTCTAATGCGACCACGTCCACAGGAAATTGATTGTTTTCGGCAAATAAAAAGGCAGGCGCCAAGGGACGGGGTGCATGAATGGTTTCGATATTCAAAACAGCTCCCGATTCCGATAACATTTCGGCTTTTACGCTTCCCTTCAATAAGATGTGTAAGGCAAGAACAGGGTCTCCATGCCTGACAATCCATTCTCCTTTTTTGAAAGATTTGGTCTTAAATTTCAACTCATTAAAAAAATCTTCCTGTTCATTAACAGGTATATTCTTACATAGCGGACATAAAATTAAATCGTCAATTTCCATATTATTTGATTTTTTGCAAAGATAAGATTTTTCTTGCCACTGTAACAAATGTTACGTTTTTTCCTGTTTTCGACCTGTATCTTTGTGAAAATTTTAGAAAAATTAACCTGTAAAAAATAAAAAAATGTATTGCTATCAATGTCAAGAAACAGCCGCAGGTAAGGGCTGTACAGTAAAAGGGGTTTGTGGAAAAACCGAAGAAGTGGCAAATCTACAGGATTTGCTGATGTACCTGATGAAAGGCGTGTCGCATTTGAGTGTTCGCCTGCGTAAAAAAGGCGAAGAAATGCCCGAAGTAAACAAATTTATTACGGACGGACTTTTTATGACCATCACCAACGCCAATTTCGACAAACAACGATTTGTCAAGAAGATTGAAGAAGCGTTTCGCGTCTGTGAAAAACTAAAAAACAGACTTGCTGAGTTAGGCGTAACGGACGCTCTATGCAATTTCAAAGGTCTGGATTGGAAAGACAGAACACCCGAAGAAATGGAGGAGAAAGCGAAATCAGTCGGCATTTTATCTACGCAAAACGAGGATATACGCTCTCTGCGCGAGTTGCTGACTTACGGTATTAAAGGTTTGGCTGCTTACGCCGAACACGCTGCTAATTTAGGCTTTGAAGAGACTGAAATCTACGCTTTTATGCAGGAAGGATTAGTTGCTACGACCAACGACCATCTCTCTGCCGACGAACTCACAGGTTTGGTGTTAAAATGCGGAAGTATGGGCGTCAAGGTCATGGCTTTGCTGGATAAGGCGAATACATCGACCTTTGGCAATCCCGAAATAACGAAAGTAAATATCGGCGTTCGGAACAATCCTGCCATTTTAATTTCGGGACACGACCTGCGCGATTTGCAGGATTTATTGGAACAAACCGAAGGTACAGGCGTTGACGTGTACACGCACAGCGAAATGCTTCCCGCCCATTATTATCCTGCGTTTAAAAAGTTCAGCCATTTTGCAGGAAACTACGGCAATGCGTGGTGGAAACAAACGGAAGAGTTTGAAACGTTCAACGGTCCAATTCTTTTTACGACCAACTGCCTCGTTCCTCCGCGTTCCAATGCAACTTATTCCGACAGGGTTTATACCACAGGTTCTGCAGGATTTGCAGGCTTTCCGCATATAGCGAATCGAGTAAACGGAAATCCCAAAGATTTTTCCCAAATTATTGAACACGCAAAAAAATGCAAAGCCCCCACCGAAATTGAAAAAGGCGAAATAATCGGAGGCTTTGCTCATGCACAAGTTTTTGCTTTGGCTGATAAGGTGGTCGATGCCGTAAAATCTGGCGCAATCCGTAAGTTTTTCGTCATGGCAGGCTGTGACGGACGTATGAAAAACAGGGAATACTACACGCAATTTGCAGAAAAACTGCCCAATGACACGGTTATTCTCACGGCAGGTTGTGCTAAATATCGCTACAACAAACTGCCTTTGGGCGATATAGGCGGTATTCCAAGAGTTTTGGACGCAGGACAATGCAACGACAGCTATTCATTAGTCGTGATTGCCTTGAAATTGAAAGAAATTTTCCAACTCAATGATGTAAATGATTTACCGATAGCCTATAACATCGGCTGGTACGAACAAAAAGCGGTGATAGTCCTCTTGGCTCTTTTATCATTGGGCGTGAAGAACATTCATCTGGGAACAACACTGCCTGCATTTTTGTCACCCAACGTAGCGAAAATATTGGTAGAAACCTTTGGAATTGCAGGTATCGGCACGGTTGACGAAGATTTGAAACTGTTTTTGGGATAACTGCTTTTCGTGGTGGCGGCTGGCGTTTCTTCTTTTCTATTCAAACAATTGAATCCAACGTTTTTTGCCTTCATATTTCTCTTTAAATACAGTGATAATTTTTTCTTTAGTTAATTCTCCTTCTGTACCAAGCCACCGGTTAAAGTCAAAGTCATAAAGTATTGCGCGACGTTTCATTTCTTCTATAAATTGGTCACTCCAAATATCATATAGTATATAATCGGATTCTTCGTCTCTTAATGGCTGAAGAAATATGTAACCGTCAAAGTTGTCTGCAAAGGTTCCTACTCTACTGTCAAAACTCATTTGGTAATCTGCATCAAAAGGTTCTGCACCGAAAGGACTATCGACTAAATGAAAGGCTATCGGTTTGTTGCCTATTTTTTCAAATACTGTATCGAAAAATCCTTGACGCATAAATCCTAAAGCACCTGAATTTGTTCCCATTGGTACATGTTGTAAAACTACAAATACGTTTTCAGAAGAAAGGCGTTGAACTAATTGTGCACCTGCTGTTAATGCAGGGTCTTGACCGCGTGCAGCCGATGAACCACCTGGAACATGAGATTTATAAGCGTGCCCATACCCGACAATAAACAAACTATTTCGTGTATCTGTTTTTGTTTTGATTGTTTGCTCAATTACATTTGCCATATTTGTATTTCGGTCAATATCATTTTCCTCATGTTTCTCAAAATCTTCAGAAGTATGCAAAAATTTCCAAGGGGCTTGTTTATCAGTAGCCACTACTTTAATTTGTTTATCAACAGTTAAGGTTTGATTTAACTTCCAAATATTTATCAAAAACTCATATTCTCCTCTATCCCACCAGCCATAAATTTGTTCGGAACGCATAATTTCCAAAAGTATCTCTGTATCCAATTCTTTTGATGCGTAAAACTTGTCAAACTCGGTTTGCTGATACGACGGCAATTCCACGAAAACTATTCCTACTTTTTCGGGAAAACGCGGGTCGTACAACACACTTGTTAAGCAATCCCAAGAAATTTTTCGACGATGAAGTTCTCCGTAAATAACAAGTGGGTAATTAGCCAATGCCTCCAACAAAAAGTCTTTGGGTTCGACACCATGTTGATTAACATAGTTTACAAACATTAATGTGTCGGTTGAAACTGATTTTACTTCAATTGACCGACAAAGCCTGTTTAAAATATTAGGTGCTTTGGCATAAAAAACTTCTCTCGAATTTTCCAATCCACGTCCCAAGTCTTCGCCTATATTTAACCACTTACCGTCTTCAAAACCCAATACTCGGATAGAGTAATAGGCTGAATCAATTTCTGTTATCATGCCAGCAATTGAGTCCTTGTAAACAATTACTTCTTTGATTGTTCCATTTAACATCATCGTTTTAGAGGCTTCATTCACAGTCTTGTCAGGGGCATTACTTTTCGGCAAATACTCCCTAAGCATGAATGCACTTGCTTCACGCCATAAATTCTCTTTTCCGTTAACAATTAAATACGAGCAAGTAATTCCTGCATTCAACGGTGTAGTTAAATCAAATGTGTCTGGAAAATCTTTTAATTGTTTGTCAATCGTGATTGATTGAGCCTTTACGGTTGTCGCTAAACAACAGATTGCTAAAATACTAATAAGCTTTTTCATCTCTATACTTTTTTATTCTTAGAAACTGTTTTGAATTTTAAAAATATCATGTAAATATTTGTTTATCAACAGGTTAATTGAATAATATTTTGTATCTTTGTGATTATAAATCATTTAAACACAGAGGAAATGTGCAAAACTAATTATTCAACCAACCTAACCAAAAAACAATGGCAAGTTATAAAGAAAATTGCAGATAGCAAAAAATGAAAGCGAAAACATTCCTTACGAGAGATCATGAATGCTATCTTTACTTGTTAAAGGCAGAATGAAAAATTCAAAACAGTTTCTTATAATTTTCAAACAATTACCCACTACGCTGTCCGCCGCTTGCCAATAATTTAGAAATAAGGCTAAAGCTGGCGAAGGCATTGCTTAGGGCTATTCGTAAATTTTTCCTATCTTTGCCGAAAAATAAATATGCTTTCGTCAAGTCAAAAACATTGCCTTACTCAGTTGATTATTGTTGCAGCGGGGTGTTTGCTCTTTTTGTCGGGGTTGGGAGGAGTGCATTTATTCGACTGGGACGAGATTAATTTCGCGGAATCAGCCCGCGAAATGATAGTAAGCGGAAATTATTTAGATGTTCAAATTAATTTTGAACCCTTCCCTGAAAAACCGCCGCTGTTTATTTGGATACAAGCGGCTTCGATGAAGATGTTCGGCGTCAACGAATTTGCTGCGCGCTTTCCGAACGCCATTTGCGGAATTATCACTTTACTGTTTTTGTACAATATCGGGAAACGGCTGAAAGGCTACAAATTCGGACTGCTTTGGTTGGGCTCTTATCTGTGCTCCCTGCTGCCGTTTTTCTATTTCAAATCAGGAATTATTGACCCATGGTTTAATCTGTTCATCTTTCTGGGGATTTACTTTTTTGCTGTTTTCACCATGTCCGACCGCAGTGCTTATAAACACTTGGCTTTATCAGGACTATGCTTAGGATTAGCGGCAATGACTAAAGGTCCTGTTGCAATTCTCATATTTTTACTAAGTTTTGTGGTATTTTTGATTTACAGAAAATTCAAATTGAACTATAACTATAAACAGGTAATTTGGTTTGCTGCAATACTAACTATCGTTAGCGGACTGTGGTTTTTCCTGCAAATGATATTCGGCAATTCAAAAATTATTGCGCAATTTATCGACTATCAAATTCGACTGTTCCAAACCGAAGATGCAGGGCATGGCGGATTTTTCCTCTATCATTTTGTGATTTTGCTGATGGGCGTTTTTCCCGCATCAATACTTGCACTTCCAACGTTTCGACGAAAAGCGCTAAGCGATGAAACTTCCATCAAAACAAAGCGAATGTTTGAGTGGCTGATGATTTTGTTTTGGGTGGTTTTATTGCTGTTTTCTATCGTTCAAACTAAAATCATTCATTATTCGTCGCTCTGTTATTTTCCGCTTTCGTTTTTAGCAGCATACTATATTTATCAGATAATTCAGAAGAAAACAACACTAAAAATATTTCAAAAAGCGAGTCTGATTTTTGTAGCTGTAATCTGGGGATTTGCAGCTTTGGCAATTACTACATTTGACCAGTGGAAAACGCTTATCCTCGCAACGGCAGATGAATTTACGGCAGGCAATCTTCAAGCCACATCTTCATGGTTAGGCTTTGAGCCGCTAATCGGCATTTTGTTGATTACCGTAACAATTTATTTTTGTTGTAAAGTAAATGTCAAGCGAAGTTTTGCATTATTCGGCGTCTTCCTTGGCAGTTCCTTGTTCTACATTTTTTCCATCATGCTGTTGGTGGTGCCGAATGTGGAAAGATATACCCAACAGGCCGTCATTGAATTTTTAAAAGATAAAGCCGATGATGACTGCTATTTCCTGCCTGTTCATTACAGTTATGCGCATTATTTTTACGGCAATATTCAATATAAAATGCCTGACCAGAGCAACGACACCGAGCGGCAGCAATACATGAGCGGAGCGATTGACAAGTCCTGCTATTTCATTCTTAGAAATACAGAGAGCAATAACCAACGGTTTATGACGAATGCTCCCGATGCGCAACGGTTATATGATAAAAACGGCTTTGTTTTTTATGTGCGAAATCCTTAGGCTTTAGGCTTTTTCCAGAAGGGCTTACCAGTTTTTATTTGTTCAAATCCTTCGCCGAACACTCCCATAACATTAGCTACCGATATGAAAGCTTTCGCATCTATTTCTCTGATAATTCGATAAAACATGTTGATTTCATTTTTACGAACAAGAATAATCAACACCTTGCTTTCTTCCTTGCTCCACCACCCCACCGAATCAAGGGCAGTTACGCCGCGTTCCAAATCCTGAGTAATACGATCGGCAATGGCTGCATATTGTTTGGAGAAGACCATAATTTGCACCGATTGCTTGTTGCCTGAGATAATCAAATCAATGACGTAAGAGAACGACACCATTTCCAAATAACCGTAAATCACCGACTCTAAATTCTTCCCCGGAAGGAAGTATATAGAACCGATAATTACTAAGTCGCAATAAATAAATACGCGACCTGGCGAGGTGTTATGGAATTTCGACATGATGAGGGCAATAATATCAGTTCCGCCTGTGCTTCCGCCCTGCATGAAGACCATGCCAATGCCCACGCCGCTCAAAGTGCCGCCGATAATGGCGTTAAAAAGGTCGTCGCTAAGTTCGGTGCGCCAGGTAATAATTTCGGGCAAAAACTGAAACAGAATAGTTGATACTCCTATTCCGAATATGGTTTTTATTCCGAATTTGTTACCCATAATCATAAAACCGATAATCAGCAAAACGATGTTTATTGTAAAATAAGTGTAGCTGACCGGAATACCTGTAGCATAGAAGGTAATAGAGGCTAAACCAATGACGCCGCCGCCTGCAATCTCCTGCGGAATAATAAAGGTAATCCACCCGAAGGCAAAGATGAATAAACCTAAGGTCATAATGGAATATGACCTGATTTCAGACCAAATATTTATTTTCATACGACAATATTAATTATTTTTCCCGAAACCACTACTACCTTTTTCGGGCTATTACCGACTAAGTGTTTTAGTGTTTGTTCATCGGCTAATATTGCCTTTTCAATCTCAGCGGGCGAGAGGTTCAGGGAAAGTTCTTTTTTAAATTTTAATTTACCGTTAAACGATACGGGGTACTCAAAATTATCTTCCACCGTGTAAGCGGCGTTATATATCGGAAAAACAGCATCGGCGATAGATGGGGCATGTCCCAGCAAGGCCCATAATTCTTCGGCAATGTGCGGTGCAAAAGGCGACAGCAGTATGGTTAAAGGTTCAAGTATTGCCCGCTTATTACATTTCAAGTCTCCCAACTCATTTACGCTAATCATGAAGGCGCTTACCGTAGTATTGAATGAAAAGTGCTCCATGTCGTCCTGCACTTTTTTTATTAACTTGTGCAGCGTCTTCAATTCTTTCGGCGCGGGTTGTTCTTCTGATACTTCAAAATTGCCGCGGTTATGGAACAATCGCCAGAATTTACGCAGGAAGCGGTGTACGCCGTCTATGCCATTCATATCCCATGGTTTCGACTGTTCGAGAGGGCCGAGGAACATTTCATACATACGCAAGGTATCGGCGCCGTATTGCTCGCACACTGCATCGGGGTTGACCACATTGTACATGGACTTGCTCATCTTCTCAATTGCCCAGCCGCACACGTATTCTCCGTCTTCCAATATAAATTCGGCATCGGCATAGTCGGGATTCCATGCGCGGAATTTATCTATATCAAGTTTGTCGTTGCTCACAATGTTCACATCAACGTGCAGTTCCTGCGTGTCGTATTGATCTTTCAGTCCATGCGACACAAAGGTATTGGTGTTTTTTATGCGATACACAAAATTAGAACGCCCCTGAATCATTCCCTGATTAATCAATTTTTTGAAAGGTTCTTCTTCGCAGACGTAACCTAAATCAAACAGGAACTTGTTCCAGAAGCGGGAATAAATCAGGTGGCCGGTAGCATGTTCGGTGCCGCCGATATAAAGGTCAACGTTCCGCCAGTATTCATTGGCTTTTTTACCTACCAGAGCCTCATCGTTATGCGGATCCATGTAACGCAGGTAGTAGGCGCTGGAGCCGGCAAAACCCGGCATGGTGCTTTTTTCGAGGGGGTAATTTTTATTTTCCATGGTATTATTTTTCTTCATTTCATTGATTGTTCAAATTCTTCTATTGTCGGCAAACTGCTTTTCAATTCTTCCGGAAGGGCATTAGTCAGGTCAAATTCGCTTACCCCCATTGGTTTATGAACATCGCGCAGGGCAAACTCAGCTTCGATATTGTTTTTATCGCGACATAGTAAAATGCCGATAGTGGGTTTATCATCATCTTTTTTTAGCAGTGTATCCACAGCTGAAAGGTAAAAATTAAGCTTGCCCGCATATTCGGGAACGAATTTTGTGTTTTTCAGTTCAATTACCACATAACATTTGAGTTGAATGTGGTAGAAAAGCAAATCAAGGTAATAATCCGAACCTGCAATGTCTAAGTGATATTGCTGTCCCACAAAAGCAAAGCCTTTGCCAAGTTCGAGCAAAAATTTAGCAATATGTTGGATAAGCTGGTTTTCAATATCTTTTTCATAATAAGGCTTGGCCATTGTCAGAAAATCGAAAACATAAGGGTCTTTCAGTGTTTGTTGTGCTAAGTCCGACATTGGCTCAGGCAAAGTAAGAGAGAAGTTGGTTACGGCTTTGCCTTGCCGTTCGTGCAGTCGGTTTTTGATTTGCAAAGCCAGTAGATCGCGACTCCAAGTATTCTTTTGTGTTTCTTGCAGGTAAAAGATAGCAATTTGCAGCTCTTTTATTTTGTCAATAATTTCTCTTAGATGCCCCCAAGGAGTATTAAACACAAGAGTTCTTAATTTGCCGCCTGGCTCAAAACTTAACTGACTGCCAAGCAGGGGAACAAATTTGTCCACAGATTGTGGATAAATTATATCTTCTTTATTGTCAGTGCTTTGCAATTTGCCCACAGATTGTGGGCAAATTTGGTTCGCAGCTTGTTGTCTTATTTGAAAATATAAAAAAAACTGTTTACAATACCTCAAATTAGTATATGAGAGTCCTCTCATTTCCGGAAACTCCGCTTGCAAATCTTTGGAAAGTTGCTGCACCAATTTATCTCCCCAAGCCGCTTGGGCTTGTTTTTCGACAATCATTCCACCCAAGTCGTAATAAAATTCAATAAGCGTAGCATTAGCCGCCAAAGCCGCTCGAATTTGTGTCGAACAGATTTTGCTCTTTATCTCCGAAAACCATTTCAGGTAATCCTTGTCTGTGTTTATGAGGTGTGGCATAATGAATTATATTATTCGTTATTCATAAGACTTATTGCTATTCCTCAAAATAGCCGCTATCCGCCTTTTTTGCTTCATACACCCACTCCTTCGCTCGTCCCAGTGGCGGATCGCCTGTTTCGGTTGGCAGGAATTTGTCCACTTCAGGCAATTCCAAGGGTAAGGCCTCTATCGGCAACGGCGTGGCTATACCGTCTTTATAATAGATAGGAAAAGGCTCGCCCCAGTAGCGTTGGCGGCTGAAAATAGCGTCGCGCAAACGGTAATTCACCTTTACTTCTCCTATTCCATTTTCTTTAATGTATTCTTTTGCTTTGGCAATGGCTTGCAGCACAGTAAGTCCGTTCAAAAAATTGGAATTTATCATAATGCCTTCTTTCGCATCAAAACTTTCTTCCGAGACATCGCACCCTTTAATCAAAGGAATGATGGGCAAGTTGAAATGTTTGGCAAAGGCGTAGTCGCGGCTATCGTGGGCGGGCACTGCCATAATAGCGCCTGTTCCGTAACCCGCTAACACATAATCAGAAATCCAAATCGGCAGTTTCGCTCCATTAAAAGGGTTAATAGCGTAGCTTCCCGTAAACACGCCTGTTACTTTGCGGTCGGCAATACGTTCCCGCTCAGTGCGGTTTTTCACTTTGTCAAGATAGGCTTCTACGCTTGCTTTTTGGTCAGGCTTTATCAAAAGGTTCACATATTCGCTTTCGGGAGCAAGCACCATAAAGGTGGCGCCGAACATGGTATCTGCCCTTGTCGTAAATACTTGAATCTTGAACCTTGGTTGCTCCATTGCCATTAGGAACCGCATCAGCGGCGAAACGCCCTGTTCCTGCAATGACGATTGAACTTTGAATTCTACTTCCGCTCCTTCGCTCTTGCCAATCCAGTTGCGCTGCATCTCTTTCAACGACTCGCTCCAATTCACCTGCTCAAGTCCCGACAAGAGGCGCTCAGCATAAGCTGATACCCGAAGTTGCCACTGCTGCATCTTCTTCTGTTCTACCGAATGGCCGCCGCGGACAGAAAGCCCGTCCTTCACCTCATCGTTAGCCAGCACCGTACCTAAGGCAGCGCACCAGTTTACCGAAGTTTCCCCTAAATAAGCTATGCGGTAATTCATCAAAATATCGTGCTGTTCTTTTTCCGACATGGCTTTCCATTCTTCGGCTGTGAACGACAATTCTTCCGTCTGAGCAACATTCAATCCTTTCGCTCCCTGCGCCTCAAAATGGGCTGTCAACTCCGAAACAGGACGCGCCTGTTGTTTTTCGTAACAATAATACGAATTAAACATTTGGATAAAGACCCACTGTGTCCACTTATAATAATCAGGTTCGCAGGTAATTACCTCACGGCTCCAGTCGTAGGAAAAACCTAATTTATCAAGTTGTTCGCGATAACGCTTGATATTGTTGGCTGTAGTAACCGCCGGGTGCTGCCCTGTTTGAATAGCATACTGTTCGGCCGGTAAACCGAAGGCGTCGTAACCCATGGGGTGCAGCACATTGAAGCCCTTCAGCCGCATGTAACGGCTATAAATGTCGCTGGCGATATACCCCAACGGGTGGCCTACATGCAGGCCTGCTCCCGAAGGATAAGGGAACATGTCGAGCACATAAAACTTCGGACGCTTATTATCCGCCTCTACCTTAAAGGTTTCATTTTCCGCCCAGTAGTCTTGCCATTTCTTTTCAATGGCTGAAAAATTATACTCCATAAATCATACGAATTTAACCTACAAAGTTACGGTTTTTTTAGTAAAAATGCGAAAAATTGATGAAAATTGGCGAAAATTGATGAAGATTGCTTTTCTTTCGTCATTGCGAGGTACGAAGCAATCTATTTTCGTCCGCCATTGCGGGTTGCTTTAACGGCGAAGCAATCTAATTCACTGTTTTGGCGTGCAGCTGTTACATATAAACGGCAAGGGCTAAAAAAACATTATTGATGTAACGGCTGCTGTTTGGTGGTATATGCTGTTCCAGATTGTGTCCGTCTATGGTGGCGCGCTTGTAACTGTTATATACGTCATACGCGCCTCTTCCGTAGCCTGCGGAAATTCTAATCGTGTTGTTATCGTAATAAAGCCCAACATTAATAATGCCGCTCAAATTGAATTTTGTAAACAAATAACGAGAGTTGCGCTCAACCTTATTTCCTTTATTTATAATATATGGAAATTCAACTGTAGTAGCAGTTATAGTAGTCACATCTGAATATATCTCATAAGAAATTACATCAAAAGGAAAAGGCTCAAACATCAAACGGGCATTTACTAAAAAACCAAATCGCCCAACAATGGGTAGCGATAATTTCACTTCACCAACAGCATTTAGATGAATATTGCTATCATCAAAAGTGTAATACTTATCTCCAGCAGGCCAAAAACTGCTTAATTTGTTTCCTTTTACGAACATTCCTCCGGCAGAGAGGCCTGTGTATTTATTGAGCCACCATGTATAAACAAATTGTGCATAAAAAGCTCTGCCTTCACAATCATTTTCATAAGAATTAAAGAAAATGCCGCCTTCCCCTTCTATACTTTGCCGTTTTTGGGAAAGAGCCTGCTTAGGCAGTCCTGTAAAAAGGACTGCCATCAGCACTGCCGTAAATATTATTATGACTCTATGAAACGAACGCCTCTCCATTTTCCATTCTTTTTTACAGCGCCAAATATTTTGGCTAAATGTTTATATGTCTACAAGACAAATGTAGTTATATTTTTTGAATTGGCAAAAATAGTTGTATCTTTACAAAATTAATTCAAAGTCTATGCTTGATAATCTAAATAACATTCTTGTACCTAAATTACTTGACAGTATCAGCAAAATTATTGTTGATGCTCGCAAGCGCGTAGTTCAAACAATCAACAATGAACTTATTATAACTTACTGGAGAATTGGAAAAGAAATAGTTAAAAAAGGATTGATAATGAGACAATTTAAGATAGGATTGATAGCGCTTATACAGCCGGTATTGCTGATGGCGCAACCTGCGGGAAACATTCGCGGCATTGTTACCGACGGCGCTTCGGGGCAAGCGTTGCCTTATGTTTCGGTAGTTGTACTTCATTCAAATCCGCTTGTCGGAACGACTACTGATGAGGCGGGAAATTTCTGTCTAAACAGCCTGCCTGTGGGACGGTATGATATTCAAACCCATTTTGCAGGCTACGAGCTGGCTGTTTTCAAGGAAATTATGGTTAGTTCGGGAAAAGAAGTCTTTTTAGAAATCGCCATGCGTGAGAACGTTCACGAGTTGGAAGCGGTAACCATTCGTCCAAAAATCAATAAGGAAGCGCCGTTGAATACAATGGCGATGGCAGGAGCGCGAATGTTAAGCGTAGAGGAGGCAAACCGCTACGCCGGCGGATTTGACGACCCTGCGCGCTTGGTTACGGCTTTTGCAGGCGTTGGAGGAACCATGAACAGCAACGGCATTGTGATTCGCGGCAATTCTCCTCTATTTACGCAATGGCGGTTAGAGGGTGCAGAAGCGGTTAATCCTACGCACTTTGCGGATATTACAGGCGTAGGAGGCGGTATCATTACCGCTTTAAGTTCGCAAGCGCTGGGCAATTCTGACTTCTTTAACGGCGCTTTCCCTGCAGAGTACGGAAATGCGCTGTCGGGGGTATTTGACATGCAACTGCGCAGCGGAAACAACCAAAATTACGAACACACCGCACAAATAGGCACGCTGGGCGTTGAGTTCGCTTCCGAAGGACCGTTTGCAAAAGGGAAACAGGCTTCGTATCTGTTTAATTATCGCTATTCGTCCATGGGGCTTGCTGCTGACTTGCTTCCCGACCTGATTGGCGATGCAATGGGAATGCGTTATCAAGACTTGTCTTTCAAAATGAATTTCCCCACGCGGCGCGCAGGAACATTTTCAGTGTGGGGGGTAGGAATTAAAGATCGCTATAAAGACCCCATTCCCAAAGATACGAAAGATTGGTTAAACCCTGATTTTGAGAGTGAAGCCGTTTTTGAACAAACAAAAGCCGTTGGCGGCATAGGACACAGAATTTTTATTGGCAAACAGTCGTACCTCAAAAGCGCTTTGGTTGCAAATTATACCCAAAATAAAACAGCAGGAGATATAGTTTACGCTAACCCCGATTGGGACAAATTCCAAGCCCTTGATATGCAAAACACGAACTGGAACGTAGCATTTACTACGTTTCTAAATACGAAATTCAGTGCAGCGCATACCAACAGAACAGGCTTTAACGTTACAGCTCTGTTTTATAATTTGGATTATTGGCTCTATCCCGACATGTATTCGCATCCGGGCTATCCCCCTGCGGCTATGGTTCATTATGCGCAAGGTTCGGGCGGTTCGGTGGCGCTGTCTGCCTTTACACAGTCGTCTTTGAGATTGAGCGAGCGTCTGACAACGAACATCGGGCTGCATGGCACATATTTTCGTTTAACCGAAAAAGCAGCGCTTGAGCCGCGTTTTGGCATTCGCTGGCAAGCAGCGCCGAAACATGCCGTCGGGTTTGCTTACGGCAAGCACAGCAGACGTGAAAACACAGATTACTATTTCGTGAAAACCCCACTAACAGGCAATGAACTTGTCAACAAAAATCTTGATTTCGGCAAGGCACATCATTTTGTGCTGACCTACGACTACGCTATTTCCGAGCATCTTCGCCTGAAAGTAGAGCCCTATTTTCAGTATCTTTACAATATTCCCGTGGAAGAGGGCACGGTATTGTCAATAATAAATTATCGCGATTTTTTGACGATGCTTCCTGCGCTGGTTAACGACGGAAAGGGACGAAATTACGGTATTGAGATTACATTGGAGCGTTATCTGCACAAGGGTTACTATTATCTGTTTACAGGATCGCTGTTCAACTCGCGCTATACAGGCGGCGATGGCGTGTGGCGCAATACGGTTTTCAACCGCAACTTCATCTTCAACGCTTTGGGCGGAAAAGAATGGAAAATGGGACGACAAAATCAAAACATTCTGGGTATCAGCCTGCGTTTCACGATGCAAGGCGGCGAGCGTTACATACCTTTTGATATGGAGGCATCGAAAGCAACACAAACCGTTGTTTTTGATGATTTACGCACCTTTGATCCGCAACTGTCGCCCGATTTTGTTTGCCATTTCACCGTCAGTTACAAAATCAACCGCAACAGGCTATCGCACGAAATCAGCCTGAAAATGATAAACGTTACAGGCAATCAGGAGTTAGGTGCATACTATTACGACTACCGCAAAAACGAACCCGTAATGTATATGGGCGCTGTGTCGATACCCAATATCAGTTATAAGATAGAGTTTTAAACAAATTGATTACGAAGCAAGAATACAAAAATGCCGAACGCCAAGCCGCTAAAAGGTTGGCAGCCATGGTTGGACGATAGTGCATAAAATCAATGTCTTGAGTTATGCTTGCCCAACAAACCCGCTTCCGCATTAAAGGCTTTTTGCATATTAGACTGTGTTTAGATACAAAGGTTTAAAATGAACAACTCATAATTCATAAACCGTTTTACGGCAAATCAATTTTTATCCGATTGTGCGTAATTCAATAAAATTCATGTATATTTGCGTATAATTAAGAGTTAGCTGTTATGCTATGACGACACCTAAAATTTAAAAATATGGACTATAAAATTGAAGAAATAAATTTATTGGCGAAATTTGAAGAGTTAGAATTAACTCTCCCAACCGAGTTGGCTTTTTTCCCAGAAAACATTGAAAGTGCGAAACAAAAAGAAGAGTTTGTTTTCACGGATAGTATGCTTGATTTAAGCAAAATTTTCAAGATAGACAATATTGACGTTTCGGTATTGGGGGTTGATACTGAACTTTATAGGAGTAGGAAAAGTGCTGACATTTATTTGCCAGCAATATTTTTTAGTCTTTCCCTAATCACAGAAAATCCCTCAATAATTTCTGTTTCTTTAAGTGTATTGTCCAATTATATATATGACCTTTGTAAAGGTTCATTAAGAAAAAAGACTGCCAAAGTTGATTTATACATTGAAACAAGAGAAAAGGGGAAAATAAAAAAAATTAGTTATAATGGAAATGTAGAGGGAATAAAAGATTTAGACAGAATAATAAAGGCAATGAGATGAAAGTGTTTTTAGAAAATCCAAATTTGCTCATTAATGAATTTAATGAAATGGCTTCAATTGCTCAAAAAAAAGCATTCATAACTGTTGGTAAAGAGATACAAAAAGAAGAAATAGAAACATTAGAAGCATATAGAAGCAATTTACTTAAATTAAAAAGAAAATATGTTAAAAGAGGGTTAGAAAATGAAGCTAATCTTGTTTACTGTATTGAACAATCATTGCAAGCAGTACAATATGAATTACAAATGCTTGTCAATATAAAAGAAGATAAAATGAGTGAAGCTTGGGGTAATTTGGTAAATGCACAAGTTGTTTATGGAACAGTTATAAGAAACTATCCATTTGAATTTGAAGCTGATAATGGATATATTGCAAGGCTTGAAGAATATGAAAAATTACTTTTTCCTAAAATGTTTTTTTCAAGTGTCGGAGGCATTATTAAAAAAAGTCATTGTTCTATATGCAATGAAAATTACAACAAATGTAATCATATAAAAGGTAAATTGTATAATGGAGAGCTATGTACAAGAGTAATTACCGAAATGGAATTAGAGGAGGCGTCTCTTGTAGATACACCTGCAAATAAACATTGCAGAATATTGACAATAACTCATAATGGAAAAGCAGTTGACATTTTAACATTAAGAGAGAAAATAAGCACAAACAGCTAACGAGCGGAATTCTATGTTCATTTCCAAATAAAAACGATTAAAGTTTCAATATTTTTTTAAGCTACAGATTTATCTGTCTGATTTTCATAATCAACCTGATAGAGCTGTTTGCTTTTTACTATAGCAAAGATCCGGTGTATCATTTTGTTTCTTATATTATTTACAATTAACCACCTGTCCTTTCCTTCCGATAATTTCCGTCTGTAATACCGTTTGATATTAGGGTCATAATTGATGG
>WRMN01000007.1 GCA_009777095.1 Bacteroidales bacterium
TAAAACTACGGCACAATAGTTTTATTATTTTCTTTTTGCCTGTATTTTGCAGGAGTTAGTCCTGTGTGCTTACGGAAAAACTTGATGAAATAGGTGAAGTCAAGGCCTAACTCCTGCGCTATCTCCCCTTGATTGAGGGTGGAATTTTTTAATAATAAGGTAGCTTCCAATAATATTTTCTCATTGATGAGGATTTTGGCGGAAAATCCATGCGCGTCATAAACAATTTGAGATAGCTGCCGCTCTGTTATCTTGAGCTTTTTAGCATAAAAGCTAAGTTGTTTCTGTGTTTTATAATGGGTATCCAGCAAACTCTTGAACTGTTGCATATAATCCTTATTATTAATGGCGGTAGCTAATTTGGCATTGCGTAGCCGATATTGTCGTTCAACTATCATCAGCAAGACATACAGCCAGTTACGCAACACTCCTATTTCTGCCGTTTTTATTTCGTCTTCGGGGTGCGTATTTTTCATCAGCGCTAAATACGTATCCACTTCATTAATAAATTCTTCTGAATGAAGGGGTATGATTGCATATTTATTTTGCAACAGCTTGCAACTATTCAAAAAAATATTTTTTTCGCGTGTTCTGCTTATAAAGGCATCTGTAAAAAGAACCATGCTGCCCTTACATCTCTGCTTGGAATATTTATGTAAAATATTACGGTTGATAATCAGCAGGCAATCGTTGTTCAAGGTAATTTTTTTATTTTCAATAAAATGGACATTGCTTTCTCCTGTAAGTCGGAAAATATGATAAAATGCAGCTCTGTGATATCTATATATGGTTGATTTTGCAATAGCTTGCCCATATAACTCCTCAAAGCTGTTCACTTCAATACCGGAGGCGTGCAACACCTCCTCCGAGGTATGATGGGCGACATTGCTAAGCGTCCATGGAGCTACTTCTTCCGTATGGAAAGGCGTATCAGTAATTATATTCGACATGTTCGGCAAGTTTTCGGTAATTTACCCTCAAATCTTTTGGAGACATTCCTTTCCATTTCAGGACAAGTTTATTAAAGTTTGAGGTGTCATAATTCAATTCATGGGCAATTTGGGTAATGCTTTTATCGGTGAACACCAACATCTTCATTGCTTCAATCAATGTTTTATAGATTAAGATTTCCTTGAATGTTCTATTGAAGATTACCTGCAATGCCTTGATTAGCGTTGTTTCGGTAACGCCTATTTTGTGGGCGTAAAAAGATTTTTTCCTTTCCTGAAAAGCGCACTCGTTAACCAAGTCCGTAAATTGCAAGGCATGAGTCAATAAATGACCGGCTTTTAACGGCGCGTTATAGTTCGTTTCCGTAGAAAGCAGGAACAGGTTTACCAGTAAACTTCTTATAATGGGTATTTGCAAGTCATCACCTGTGCTATGATATTCTTTATAGATGTTGTTGAGGCATTTTTCCTGCGCTTCGTTAAGAGCGCCCAAATCCCTTATACCTTCAGGGGCATTGTAAAAAAAGACCAACTTCAATAAGGCTTTATGTATATCCGATTCGCAAAATGCCTCTGTTAAGGCAATAAGATAACCTTTTAGCGGCAGTTGGCAGAAAATAGGGACTAAGTAATGGTCTATAAGCAATAAGCATTTATCCCGCAGGTGCATGACCTTCCTCTTTTCGAAAGTAAAGTCTTCTAAGCATTCTTCTATACACAAAACATAATATAAAGAGGTATTGTCGGCTTGGGCGGCATAGAAATGGCATATTTCCGGATTATTCAAAGCAAAAATCCAAAATTCCATACTGTTTTTATTGTCTGTAATCATCGTTTCTCATGCTATTTGCGGACAAAGGTAGGCAAAAAAAGAATGCCAAAAAAACAATTGCTAAGAACTTGTACTATTGATACTTTCACTTCTATTCTGTGAAAACAGACTATTTTTTCAATACTTTTCCACCAAAGAGGGGTAAAAAACAGACTATTTTTTTCATCTGTTTTACATTTGTATTGTAAAAATGGACTATTTTTCATAATAAAATTTCAATATTAGAAAAAAATAACAAGCTAACTTTGCATCATAATTTAAAGGAATAAGTAAATCTTATAAATTATAAACTGCTAAGATACAAAAAATTTTAGTATAAAAAAAATGAGGTATATATTTTAAGGAAAATTAAAATGAGAAACAAAATTAAATATAAAATAATAGGTATAAATTCTTATTTGTCGTCTAATGCCTTATTAAAAATAAGTCTGCTGTTTTTTGGAATAATAATTGCTCAGACTGCTTCAGCGAATTTATACTCTTCTGCCGGACTCATCATGAATGAGTCTAATGATTCAACTCCCGGAATAGCTATTCACTTTCCGGTGAACCAAACACGACTATTGAGGAATTTTTCCGATAATGCCTTGGCATTAAACAGGTTAGATAACATATTGTACGAGAAATTTTCCTCCTTTGATGTTGACTCTATTGTAGTCTATGGCTATGCCTCGCCTGAGGGTTCTATAACCCATAATTTAGAATTGGCTGCCGGACGTGCTCAGGCGGTTAAGTCCTATATTGCGCAGAGACTTCCTCGCATAAATCGCAATAAAATTATTACACGCAGCCAGTTAGTCGATTGGCAAGCTCTAAACGACATCGTTGCCGACGACTGGTCAATTCCTTTTCGGGACGAGGTTGAAATGGTGTTGAAAATACAGGATATAACGGATATACGGAGATTCAGATTTTTAAAATCTATAGGGAACGGCGCAGCGCTTAACTATATTACTCAAAATTATTCAGTTCCCCTGCGGCGTGCCTCCAGCGTTCTCTTCTATGGGTCGCTTAAAGAGTCGCCTAAACCTGAGGTGAAAGTGGAAGAGCAAGTCATAATAGTAAAGGATACCGTATATTATGAAAGAGATGAGCGCATAGATACGCTTTACGTTAATAATTATGAGCAAATCAAGCAGCCGCTCTTTGCCGTGAAAACGAACCTGTTATTCGACCTTGCTACGGCGCTTAACGTGGAAATTGAAGTTCCCATAGGCGAGCGGTGGTCTATACTTGGAGAAGTTATTTTCCCATGGTGGTTATGGGAAAGCAAACAGTATGCCCTCCAAACCCTCAGCTTTAATTTGGAAGGACGTTACTGGTTTGGCGACCGTACCGACCGACCGGTATTGACCGGGTGGTTTGTCGGAGGCTACGGCGGCGGCGGCTATTACGATATTGAATGGGGCAGTAAAGGCTATCAAGGAGAGTTCTTTATAGCCACAGGCCTGAGCGGTGGTTTTTCCCATACCTTAGGTAAAAGCGGTAATTTCAGAATGGAATATTCGCTTGGCGTAGGCTATCTCAGAACGAACTATCGGGAATATACCCCCCTGTTCGGAATTGACGATGAGTGGCATCTTATCCGCCAGCGGAGCGGCAACTATACATGGATTGGCCCAACAAGAATTAAAGTTTCCCTGTCATGGATACTTAACTATAACTCCTATAAGACTAAAAAATAGTTAAAAACACTTAGACATGACAATAAGTAACTGTAGAAAAAATAAAAGAACAACAGAAAGATAACAATAAACATGAAAAATACGAAAATACATAGAATAGCAGTGGTATTAATGGTATTGATGGTGATAGTCGATGCTTGTACTCGGCGGACATTGGAAGATGAGTACGTTGAGACAGCACTTATACCTGTATCTATCGACTGGTCAATATCGGGCGTACCTCTTGAGGGAATGCACCGCGCTTCGGTCTGGCTGTTCCCTGACAATGGCGCAACGCCGATCGAGTACCGTTTGGAATCCGACCTTTCTTATCGTGAAATAGCAGTGCCTATAGGAACTTATTCGGTGCTGGTATTTAATGAAACTATCGAAAATAATGATTGGAGCGCCATTGCCTTTACAGGTATAAGTCGTTACGAGACCTTTGCAGCTATAGGTATTCAAGATGCGGTGCGCGGTTTCTATTCCCGCACGGAAGACTTGCCCCTGATCATAAATCCCGATCTCTTATCTGCATGGAGTCTTGACAGATTTGAAGTAACGAGAGAAATGGTGTTCCGTACCCGGGAAATCGTCCGCGAGTACTCCCCTTCGTATAGAAATGTGCTTGAAAACGAAATCCCAAATTTAACAGTAGTAAAACCTTTACCGCGCATTGAACGTGTTCAGATCACTGCCTACGTTAGGAACTTGTCGAGTGCAATGCAGACTACAGGAACTATTGACGGCATGGCTGCCGGAGTATATATGGTATCTGGGGAGATGTTACCAACCTCGGCGGCCCATGCCTTCATTTTAAATGGACGCGTGTATGAAAGTAACGATAAAGATGGGACTACCACCCGTACATTTAATATCTTTGGTCGTTTACCCGATCCTGCTACACGGCATAATATTAAACTTGATTTTCTCCTCACGGACGGCACCTTGCACCCGCGCGAAGAATTTGACGTTACACAATTAATAATTACAAGAAACGATCTTATTGTTCCTACCCATGTTATTAATATAGGTTACGATGTTAACAATGGCGATCATTTGATTGAGTTGCCTGATATGGAAGTTAGCGCCGGTATATCTGTAGAGGGCTGGGAGGAAGTGATAATACCGCTTCAATAAATAACGAATAAAATAAACAGTAAAAATATACAAATACTAAATTTTGAAACATTATTAACATTTAATACAAAAAATTATGAAGAAAAAAATGATTTTGGGCTTAGCAGTAGCAGCCCTGACTTTCGCAAGTTGCTCCAAAGACGAAGTAACTAATGTAAACAGAAACAACCCGAACTCCATCAACTTTGAGGTTAGTACCGGTAAAACGAGAGCAAATATAGTTGATCTCGCAGGACTTCAAGCAGAGGGATTCGGCGTATTCGCCACCAACACTTCCGCAGCCTCAATGTTTATTGACAACGAAGGCTATAAGTTTGTAGCAGGCGCATGGCAATGGGATATGCCTACTCCTATTATGTGGCCTTCAAATGAAAATGAGTTCCCTGTGAATTTCTATGCCTACTATCCTAAGGCAAACACTACGCTTAGCACAAACTTGCTGGCTGACTACACTATCGCCGGAACGCCGGAGACTCAGATTGACTTATTAGCCGCCAATTATACCGATGTGGTAATACGTCCTTCTTCGGGTAATGTGTCCTTGGCCTTCAAGCATATCCTTTCGAAGATAGACTTCAAGGTGGTAACAGGCGCTAATGTAACCGTAGAAGTACAATCAATCGCTATTAGAAAGGTAGGCAATGCCCGTACCTATAACTATGCCGATCTTTCATGGACAAGCGCACCTGCAACCGGAAACGCAAGTTATAAATACATGTCTGCTCCGGTTAGCGACCCTGCTAACGTATTTGTAGGCCAAACTACCGCCGCTTCCGTTACCGGTTCATCAGGATCGTTGATGCTGATGCCGCAAAATCTTTCAGGCCGCGCATGGGATAAGACATTGGCCGGTCTTGCTGCCGACCAGTCGTACATTGAAGTGGTTTACCGCATATATGAAACCTCTACAGGCGACGACGTTGTTGGTTTCTCAGACGCTACCGATCACCCCATGTATATAGCTTTAAACAGCGACGCTACAGGTCCTTTGTTTGTGAAAGTAGGTTATGCTCTTCCCACCAACTGGGAAATGAGCAAGGCTTATACTTACACCCTCTATCTGGGTACTCCCGACTCTTCAGGTGGTAACCTGATTGACGAAAACTTTGTGGACGAAGAGGGCGATGACTCAGGTTTACCGGTTGTGGATCCGAGTACGGGTGAAGAAATTGAAATTCCCGAGGTGGTTTTCCCCAACAAACCTATTGGCTTTGTTGTATCGGTAGAAGATTGGGGAGCAGCTATTGACAATCCGTTACAGTAATTCGCTCATAATAATCTGTCTGAGAAGATGTAGTGTTTAATTCATCAAACAGACACCAAGGGCTATGGGGGTTGAATGTCCCCCATAGTTCACAAATAAAAAAAACAAAGAGAATATAAAAAAACAAAGAGATGAAAGCTATATCTATCCATACATTAATATTGCTATTTGCAGCAACCGTTTTACTGAGCGGGTGTACGAACAAATTCGATGAGGAATTTGACCTTCCTTATGATGCTTCACAACCTGTATCCTTCACTGCGCAAGTGAATTCAGTTACTCGCGGAACGCCGATAAGCAGCGCTTCGGAGCTGACCTCCATGGGCGTGTTTTGCGCAGCAACAGGACAAACTGATTGGAGCGTTGCAGCCGCAATGAATAAAATGTTTAACGAACGATTGAACAATAACTCCGGTAATTGGACTTACCAAAACTCCAACATTTATTGGGAGGCTGCCGATATTACCGACCGTTACAGTTTCTTTGCATATACGCCTTACGCTTCGTCCGACAACGGCATTACGGTCAATGGATCATCGACCGCGCAAGGCAAACCAACGCTAAGTTATACCGTTCCCAATGATGTTACCAAGCAGCCCGACTTGATGGTGGCTGTGCCGCGCTACAATGTACGGCCTACAAGCAATAATGTTGCCTTACAGATGAAACATGCGCTTGCGGCCGTGGGATTCAGAATATCAGGCAACAACGAACGCATATCCGATATATCCATTACAGGTGTTTCCGTCAGCGGGGAACTTGTGATGGACGGATCCAATATTCAATGGTATAATCTCAGTAATCCTACGAATATCGATTACTCGGCTTTGATTAACTTCGATGCAGGAAAAGATTACTTTACTGCTACCGGCGAGATGAACGATTTGATTACCGGAAATGGTTACCTGATGATGATTCCTCAGGCTTTGGGAGAGAACGCTAAACTTGTAATTACTTTTAGCGATAATACGATTAAAGAAATAAGCTTGAATACCTACGTTTGGGCACCCGGTACACGGGTAATGTACAACATCACCAGCGCCGGAATTATCACCATTACCCCCAACGAGATAATCTTGCCTAACATAGCGACTTCGTCGGAGAGCCTGACGGTGAATTGCAAAAACGCTGCAGGAATAGATGCCAACATACCGTGGACGCTTACTGTGCCGGCAGGCTGCGATTGGCTGGAACTCTCGCTTAACAGTAATGGCACAGGAGCAACGAAAACCCTTACAGGGACGGGACAGGCAACCGTCTATCTTGTCGCAAGTGCGAACTCTTCTGTGGTAAATACCAGATGGACATACGTTTACTTGGGTCCTGAAATTGATGACAATAGTGTGTTGACGGTTATCCAAAGTAAATCCGCTCCTCCCGAAAACGTTCCTGTTGACGCCAGAAATTCCTGCGCAGGCGCTTTTTGGAGACACAACCAAACAGGCGAGCGTATTGTTCAAATCAATGTGGGAAATAATGGCGGCTTATGGAGTGCTAAAGTGTTATGGTACGACTCGAAGTGGAGTCCGCTCAACGGCGACGGAATAATTTTTTCTACGGAAGGCAGTTACGATGAAGATCTAAACACTGATTATCCCGGCAATGCAGAAGACTTTCAAGTTACAAACGGCGTTTCCTTTGTGAGCGGCGTAGTAAATAATGATGGACATATTATGTTCCGTATCGGGCTACAGAAAACATTTCAGGCATACAACGAGAATACAAATCCCGCCCGCTATGCAATAATTGAACTTTATTATAACAATTACAACAAGGTACAGAAAATCTATATCCGACAAGGCGAGGGAGCCGACTATTTGATAAATAAGCAAAATACCTTTGGCACCCGTCCGCTTGCAGCAAAATTTTCACCTTTCAACCTCACGGCGGCGACTTTAGATGCTCAGGTTCCTCAACGGGGCGGCACATTTACTGAATACCCTTCTCAAGTGGGCGCATTTTTCGAGTGGGCGTCAAATAATCAGCAATACCAACGTTATGCGTGGAGTCCCCACGTGAATTATGCGGGAGGTTTTACCCCCAATACTCCGGCCAACTTCAATAGTAATCACGAAACTTCTCCTGTGGGCTTTCGTCGCCCGAAAGAAGGTCAGAACGATTCGCAGGCTTATCCCAAGGGTAATGCTTTCGCAAATTCTGAAATACGGCAGTCTTTATTTTTAGAAGCCTTAGAAAATGAGTCAACTTCATCTCCATCTAATGTCTTGTTTGGTTACTATGCTGATGGTTTTTACGACCGTCGGCCGGTTTCCCACGGTCCTTATATTAATAGTTCCGGCTACGTTTCGGGGACTAACGCAAACATTGCTTGCGGGGGCAGGTTATTCTTTAATCCCGACACCAACGCCAGTCTGTTTTTTCCCGCCGGAGGTTATCTGTACGCTACCGGGGAGTTGAGAAACGTAGGTTATATAGGAAGCTATTGGACTTCGAGTACGGAGACCTATCAGGTTTGGGCTTTAAATATGCAATCCATGGGTTGGACGGCAATAAGCATGATTATGAAGAACACGTCATCAGACAGGGCGAGTAGTATTCGCTGTGTGAAAGATGAATAATAATTAAGAAGATAATAGAGGGGCTTGTCGGGAAATACGGGGTTCGGAATACTTGCATGTCCAAACATGCAAATGCTCAATTACTTATTCCTGCTTCTTTTTTGTCGCCCAGTAACGGCACACAAAAAAGAAAACCGTATTCCGAAAATACCAACGACCGGCAAGCCCCTCTTTTTTAATTTAAAATTTTTAAGCCCTTTTCAATATATTTTTACAATATAAAAAGAAATAGTATCTTTGCAGTAACCAATGGAAAATAAGTAGATATAGAATTAGATGATGAAAAATATTTTGGGTGTGATGTCGGGCAGTTCACTCGACGGTTTAGATTTTTGTTTGTGCCGCTTTGAACAGGCTGAGAAGGTTTGGCGTTATAGCATTATAGCTGCGGATACGGCGGCTTATCCCGAAAATATTAAGATTCAATTAGCCACCGCACAAAATAAAAGCGCTCTCGAATTAGTACGTTTCCATAGCGAATACGGACGATATATAGGGCAAGCAGCTAAGGCATTCATAGACAAACAAAGTATATTGCCTGAATTAATAGCTTCTCACGGCCACACTATCTTTCATCAACCCGACGAAGGATTTACCTTTCAAATAGGCTCCGGCGCCCATATAGCAATGGAGTCGGGAGTATCAACCGTATGTGATTTCAGAACAAATGACGTGGCGGCAGGCGGCCAGGGCGCTCCTTTAGTACCTATCGGCGACCGCCATCTCTTCGGCCAATATGATTACTGCTTGAATTTGGGCGGTTTTTCTAATATTTCTTTTGAAGCAGAGGGGCAACGGCTGGCGCACGATATATGTCCGGTAAACTACGTACTCAACCACTATACCCGCAGCATAGGTCTGGAATATGACAACGAAGGAATAATGGCTGCTAAAGGAAGTTTATGTCCTGAATTATTGAATGCCTTAAACCGCCTTGATTTTTACCAGCGGCAAGGACCAAAATCCTTAGGGCGCGAATGGGTAGAACAAAGCATCTTTCCTTTAATCGAAAGCTATGACTTGTCGATAGAAGATAAGCTGTCAACTTTTTGCGAGCACATTGCTATGCAGATTGGCCGCAGACTCAAAACTGGCACAAAAATGCTGGTAACCGGAGGCGGCGCCTTCAATACTTTCCTGATAAGCCGAATAAAAGCGCATAGCGCAACTGCAATACAAATTCCCGATAAACTGACCATCAATTTTAAAGAAGCCTTGATTTTTGCCTTTTTGGGGTGTTTGTATATAGATAATAAGCCTAATTGCCTTGCTTCAGTAACCGGAGCCCGAGAAGATGTTGTGGGCGGAGCGATGTATAGAATTAACAATTTTGACATCGGTTTTAATATTATATAAAATAATTACTATCTTTGTAACTTAGCTAAAAAAAAATTAAACTATGAAAAAACTTCTTCTATTTACTGTTGCCTATTTAACCTTAGCTGCAGGCAGCGCTTACGCATGTACTAACTTATTGGTAACCAAAGGAGCTTCAAAAGATGGCTCTATTTTTGTAACCTACTCGGCCGATTCCCATCAACTCTATGGAGAACTCTACCATTGGGCTGCGGCAAAAAATAAAGCCAATGCCATGCGTCTTATCAAAGAGTGGGACACCGGAAAACCACTTGGACAAATCAAAGAAGCGCCCGAAATCTATAATGTTATCGGCAATATTAATGAACATTCTTTGGTAATTGCCGAAACTACTTTCGGCGGCCGCGAAGAACTGTCAGACCCTGCCGGCATAATGGACTACGGAAGCCTTATATATGTTACACTGTCAAGGGCGAAAAATGCCCGCGAAGCCATTAAAACCATGGCGGAATTAGTTGCCGAATATGGTTATTATTCCAGCGGTGAATCATTTTCTATTGCCGATGCCAACGAGGTGTGGATACTTGAAATGATCAGCAAGGGTCCTAATAACAAAGGGGCTGTGTGGGTAGCCGTGCGTATCCCCGACGGTTATATCAGCGGACATGCCAATCAGGCGCGTATTCAGACTTTTCCCTTGGAAAACGGAAATACCTCCATCAGTTCAAAGAATTTAGACAAGATTTTTAATTCTGAAGTAGAATTTGTGTATGCCGCCGATGTGATTAGTTTTGCCCGCGAAATGAAATATTTCGATGGTGAAGATACAGAATTCAGTTTTTCAGATATTTACGCTCCTGTTGACTTTGGCGGCGCCCGTTACTGCGATTCCCGCGTATGGTCATTCTTCAACCGCTTCAACTCTACTATGGGAGAATATTTCGACTATGCCAAGGGTATAGACCTGAGCAAGCGTATGCCATTATACATTAAGCCTGACCACAAATTGGATATGCACGATGTAGCTAACATGATGCGCGACCATTTTGAAGGCACCGAATTAGACATGACCCAAGACATAGGAGCCGGTCCGCACAAAATCCCTTATCGCTGGCGCCCGATGAGTTGGAAATATAACGGTATTTCTTTTGTTCACGAACGCGCTATTGCTACTCAGCAAACCGGCTGGTGGTTTGTAGCCCAAACCCGCAGTTGGCTGCCCAACCCTATTGGCGGAATCCTGTGGTTTGGTGTTGACGATGCCGCCACTTCATGCCTCACCCCTATTTACTGCAGCGCTAACGTGGTACCCGAAGTATTCAAAGTAGGCAACGGCGACCTGCTCACCTATTCCGAAACCGCCGCTTTCTGGACCTTTACCCGCGTTACCCATCAAGCCTACCTGCGTTACGACCTTGTGAGCGCCGAGATTATTAAAGTACAACAGGAATGGGAAAAGTCTCAGGCAGAGAAGGTGAAAAGTATTGATGCTAAGGCCGCTGAGCTCATCAATAAAAAGAAAGAAAAAGACGCCGTTAAGCTCTTAACCGATTATTCGGTAAATACAGCTCAGGAATTGGTACGCAAATGGAAGCAGTTAGATAATTATCTGTTTGTTAAGTATATGGACGGAAATGTTAAAAAACAGAATCCCGATGGCTCCTTTATGTATAACGAATATGGGGTACCTGTGATGCCTGTACAACCGCTTTATCCGGAATCGTGGTATAAAGCTATTGTGTATGATGCTGGAGATAAACTAAAAGAGCCGAAATAGTGAAAAAAATTTGCAAATAGCTAAAAAAACACTACCTTTGCAGCCCAAAATTATAAAAGAGATGGACTTAATTAAGATTGCAGAACAAGCTTTTGCCGGAGAATCAAAGGTTTTCCCCAACTTTAAGGCGGGCGATACCATCACGGTTACTTACCGTATTAAAGAAGAAAATAAAGAACGTTTGCAAAAGTTCCGTGGTGTTTGTATTCAACGCAATGGTACCGGTTCTACCCAAACTTTCACCGTAAGAAAAATGTCGAACGACATCGGTGTTGAGCGTATTTTCCCGATCAGTTCCCCTTTCATTGAAAATATTGAATTAAACAAGAGCGGTAAGGTTCGTCGGGCACGCATTTTCTACCTCCGTCAGTTGACCGGTAAGAAAGCGCGCATTAAAGAGAAACGAATAAATATTGTTGCACCTACAGCGCCTGTAGCAGCAGTAGAGGCAGCAACTGCCGAGTAAATACATAGGGATTTACAAGATCCCTGTTAATTTGGCTCCGTAGCTCAACTGAATAGAGCATCTGACTACGGATCAGAAGGTTACAGGTTTGAATCCTGTCGGAGTCACTAACAACATCACAACCCGTTCATTTCGATCGGGTTTTTCTTTTGCGTTACGGAAAGCGCCACGTTAATTAGTTAAATTTAGGAAAAAATTCGTGAATTTATAAAAAAATCATACCTTTGTGGTAGAAAAATAATCAATAAAAACAGCAATATCATGATTAATCAACAGTTTCAATGGTACTTGGATAATCAAAATGAATTGATTAGGAAGTATAACGGAAAATATCTTGTTATAAAAGATTGTTCCGTTGTGTCTGTATATGACACTGAAAAAGAAGCCGTGTTTGATTCGCAAGAAAAACAGGAAACAGGAGCATACATTATTCAATTTTGCTCTCCTGGCGATGCTGCTTATACACAACATTTTCATTCACGCGTTGCATTTGTATAAGACATGGATAAAAAATCCTTTACGGTCAATCACGATTTTAGGGTAAACATGCTCCAAACGCCCTGTAAAATAAGCAAGGCGTACGATCCAAGCGACCCGAAAAATGAAGATAAATACTTGTTGATGCACACCGTTACAGCACTTTGGGATACAGGAGCTACAGGAACGGTTATTACAAAAAAATTAGCAGAAACATTACAACTTGAACCACAAGGACAAGTTAAAAATTATCATGCAAACGGTGAGTGTATTACTAATGTATATTACATCAATATATTTTTACCAAACGAAGTTGGATTTTCAGCACTACGCGTAATAGAAGGCGACCTAAACGGTATAGACATTTTAATCGGAATGGATATTATAGGTATGGGTGATTTTGCTGTTACCCACCCGGAAGGAAAAACAAAATTCACATTTCAAATACCCGCAACGCATGATTTTGATTTTGTTAAAGAAAATAATTATGAAATAGCTCATACTCCTATTACCGCAGAAAAAAAGCAGGGACGTAACGAACCATGCGCTTGTGGAAGCGGTAAAAAACATAAAAATTGTTGCGCAAAGAAATAATATGTTTAATATACTCTGATAGGAGTCACTAAAAAACCGATTCATGTTCGGAACTATTGCCAACGCCGCGGCCATTATTGCCGGAAGCGCCTTAGGGCTGCTTATCCATACGCGGCTGCCACAGAAATACGTTAACATTATTTTTCAGGGAATGGGGCTTTTCACCATAGTAATCGGCATGTCTATGGCCCTGAAAGCGGAACAGATGATTTTAGTGCTACTGAGTATTGTCGCCGGTTCGTTTATCGGCGAAGCGCTCAATATTGAAGGTAATTTGGAAAAAGCAACCAATTACTTGCTAAAAAAAGTAAAGAAAAATAGCTCTTCCGATAACAGCATCTCACCATTTAGCCTAAAAGGATTTATTATTGCCAGTATGTTCTTTTGTGTAGGCTCTATGGCTATACTTGGCTCTTTTGAAGACGGTTTGGGCAACCCGCCTCAGTTGCTTTACACAAAGTCTGTCATGGACGGCATAATCTCTATTGCTCTTGCCGCTTCTTTTGGTTTTGCCGTAGCATTTTCGGCTATTCCCGTATTTATCTATCAAGGAACGCTCACCTTGTTAGCAGCCTGTATTATGCGGTTCATGAGCGATACAATGATTACAGACCTCACCGCTGTGGGCGGAGTGCTGTTAATAGGCTTAGGCATCAGTATTCTGCAAATCAAAGAAATTAAGATAGCAAATATGTTGCCGAGCCTTGCGGTTATTATTCTGCTTAACCTTCTGTAGTTACAATTAAAGTTAAAACACAAATTTACAGAGTTCTACATACAATTGTTGCGTGGGTAAGCCCATAACGTTAAAATAGGAGCCTTCTATACGGTCTATCCCTATGTAGCCTATCCATTCCTGCACTCCGTAGGACCCTGCCTTGTCGAAGGGACGGTATTCCTTAATGTAATAGTCTATTTCATCAGCGGAAAGGCTGCGGAAATGAACTACCGATTTCGCGGTAAAAAGATGTTCACGCGTTTGTGTGCGCACACAAACGCCCGTATGCACTTCGTGGCTGTTTCCCGAGAGGAGCTGCAACATGCTCTTGGCATCTTCTATGTCCAGCGGTTTGTTCAATAGACGGTTATTACAAATCACTACTGTATCGGCAGTGATTAGCAGTTCATTATCGGCTAAGGGACGCCCAAGGGCATGCGATTTCGTGCGGGCAAGGAAGGTCGGCACCTCCCTCAGCGGCATATAGGACGGATAGCTCTCGTCCACCTCGCCGTTAAGTTCCACGGTATAATCAATGCCCATTCCCTTTAGCAATTCCTGCCGCCGCGGCGAGCCGGAAGCCAAGATGATTTTATAGGCTTGTAGTTGGGTTAATAGCATGGTTGGTTTGCGATATTTTGTTCTTGTTAATACCGGTTTGCTTCGTCGGCCTACGGCCTCCTCGCAATGACGGGTGGGTCTATGGAGCATTCTCAATCGTCATTGCGAGTCGCGTTAGCGGCGAAGCAACCTATTCTTAATTCTCCGTCCACCTCCCCTGCACTTTCATTACCTGAGAAATTACGTCGCGCGCACAACCATCGCCTCCAACTTGAGAGGAAATGTAGTGAGCCGCAGCCTTTACTTCGGGAACGGCATCGGACGGGCAGCAAGCAAGGCCGCAATGCTGCATAATTTCAATATCGGGGATATCATCTCCCATGAACAAGACCTCTTCGGCCTGCAACTCATGCTTCTTACAAAAATCTTCAAAATCATGTATTTTATCAAAAGAAGCGAGGTAGATGTCGGAAATTCCCATAGGGTTAAAACGTTTAGGAATGGTGGGCGATACGCCTCCGGTGATAATAGCCACCTTATAGCCCTGTGTTGTTGCCATGCGAAGAGCATGGCCGTCTTTAGCATTGTACATTCGCAGCAGGTCGCCGCTCTCGGCTACTAACACCCGACCATCGGTTAGTACTCCGTCAACATCAAAGGCAAAGGCCTTAATTTCTTTTAGTTTGCTTTGGTAATCCATGTGTTTATTTCAAGATTTAGGGTTGTAGGGGACATTAGGTTCAATGTTCAAAATTAATTTCGATAAGAGGCGGTATGCTTCCTGCAGGCTATGATGCCCTTGCAGCAGTTCCAAGTGCCTGTTCATGGTAATTTCATCGCCGCGGAGGGCAGGGCCGGTTTGCACTTCCTTAGGGTGCTGCGCCTGAAAAGCCTTTTCTACCGTGTTGCGTACAAGCGGTTCTAATAAGGAAAAGTTCTTTCCTGCAATATCGCAAGAAGAAGCAAGCAGGGCATTGACAAAATTAGAAGCAAAAACCGCTGCTAAGTGTACCTGTCGGCGTTGTACGGAGTCCATATAACGAATACAGGAGGACAAGCTGCCGACTAAATCAGAAACTATTGTGATATTCTCACCTGTATTGGCTTCTATTAAAAAGGGAATTGCGCTCATGTCTATTGACCGCTCGCGGTGCAAGCTCTGCAAGGGGTATAACACGCCGTGGTTGGCAAATTTTTCTAACAACTGTAGATCAACAGCACCGGCAGTATGCAGGACTAAGGCGTTTATAGGAGGCATGGCCGCTACAAGTTGGGGAATAGCCTTATCCTCGACAGCCATAATGTAAATATCGGCGTTTCCTAAAGCCTTTACATCGGACAAGGCCTCAGCGCCGACTTGTATAGCTAAACGTTCGGCATGAGCAGGTGTACGGCTATAGATTTCCGCAATAGAGCAACCTTTGGCAAAAAAAGCCTTGGCTAAATGGGTAGCTACATTACCGCTGCCTATAAATGACAGTGTTTTCATAGGCCACAAAGATACAAATAAAAAAATACGGAATGAAAACATTCCGTATTCACGTCTGATAAAGCAATGGACTATTTCAGCGATTTAACCACTGCCTCAAAGGCTTGCGGGTGGTTCATCGCCAAGTCGGCCAACACTTTACGGTTTAAAGCAATATTCTTTTTAGCTACCTTTCCTATAAATTCCGAGTAGGTCATTCCGTAGGGACGGACGGCAGCGTTGATACGTTGGATCCACAAAGAGCGGAAGATGCGTTTTTTGTTCTTACGGTCGCGGTAAGCGTAGGTTAAACCTTTTTCGTAGGTATTTTTGGCTACTGTCCACACATTGGCGCGGGCCAAAAAATTCCCTTTAGTAAGTTTGAGCAGTTTTTTGCGGCGGGCGCGCGAGGCAACCGCATTTGTTGAACGAGGCATAATAAAAATGTGTTGTGCAAGTCAGCGCTCATAGCGAGTCTTAGCTGCTGAACATGCGGTTAATAAAATAATTTAAGCGATTAACAATTCTTTAATACGTTTCTCATCTGATTTGTCCACTAAAGCGGAATACGTAAGATTACGTTTTCTCTTCGTTGTTTTTTTCGTCAGAATGTGACTTTTAAAGGCATGTTTGCGCTTTACTTTTCCCGATCCGGTAAGCTCGAAACGCTTTTTGGCACCGGAGTTCGTCTTCATTTTTGGCATACTATTTTTGTTTAATTGTTTATTTGCTTGTCATTGCGAGGTACGAAGCAATCATTGTTGATGTGCGACATGAATTGTAAATTCTGATCCTTGATACCTATTTCATAATCATTGTTTAATAGATCCAGCCGCCGGCCGGCTCGAAAGTTCCTGTGTAAACCCCTTCGAGGCGTTTGCCGTTGAGGGTCATGGCAAATTCGAGGGTAAAATTGTTTGTGCCGGAGTTTTGGGTCGCCTTTATCCAATTGTCGGTACCGGAAAGGTCGTCTCCATTGTTATCTTCGCCAAAATAAGTAGTTCCGTTGTATCCTAAGGCAAGCCATGGAAACCAGTCTGAGATTGTGTAGGGATCGTGGAGTTTAATTAACTGCCCGAGCGCTTCAATAGGACACTCAAAGACGAAGAAATTGGGTACGAACTCATCGATAGGGGTGCCGGAAGGAACCGTGGGGCAGATAGCAAACTGCAAGCCTTCAGCAATGCTGTGGTATTTAGCCCAGACAATGTTGAATATCTGTTCGTCGTAAGTGTAAGCATTATGCGCTACGGTTACTACGCAGGTAGCTGTTACACCGCTGCCGTCCTTGGCGGTGGCGATGATAGCAACCGTTCCCGCTGTTGTCGTTGTCGGAACGGTTACCATGCCTGTTTGGTCAACAGTAGCGCGGTCGTTATTACCGCTGCTCCATGTTACGCCCTTTTCGGCAGCGTTGGAGGGCAACACTTCGGTTACCGTAAGTTGCTCGCTTTGACCGACAAATATAGTCGTCTCAGCTTTGTTGAGCGTAATGCTCGTTACCGTAACGCTCTTTTCATCGTCCGAGCAACCCGTCAGCACTGCGCCGACTATTGCTGCGATAAGTAGGATTTTTTTCATTGTTTATTATTTGTTTATAATTCTCAATTTTCAATTATCAATTCTCAATTCTACGCTACTTCTTCTTCACAGGCGCTATCATCATAATCATGCGCTTGCCTTCCAATTTCGGCAGTTGTTCAGCTTTACCAAGGTCTTCCAAGTCTAAAGCAAAACGCAACAACATCTTTTCCCCTTGCTCCGAAAACATAATAGAGCGGCCTTTAAAGAAGACATAAGCCTTTACCTTGGCGCCTTCCTGCAGAAAGTTTTGAGCATGTTTCAACTTAAACTGATAATCATGTTCGTCGGTATTCGGACCAAAGCGAATCTCTTTAATTACTACCTTTTGCGCATGTGCCTTAATCTCTTTTGCCTTCTTCCGCTGTTGGTACAAAAATTTTTGATAATCAATAATTTTACAAACAGGCGGGTCGGCATTGGGTGAAATTTCCACTAAGTCTAACTCCATACCCTGTGCCAAACGTAATGCTTCGCTAATCAGGTAAATAGTTCCCGAATTAGGAATATTTTCGCCGACAAGGCGAACGGACGGAATACCTCTGATGCCGGTATTTATTCGGTGCTCATCTTCCTTTTTATCTCTTCTAATCGGTCTTTGTTCTTTTTTTGAACCAGATGGACTGCCTCCCGGTCTGTACAGCGGACGTTGCGGTTTGTAAGGTGTTGCTATTTCTTTTTTCCTCCTTAAATTGGGCGTTTACGCCTGTTTTTTTTGTTAATAATTTAAAAATTTCAGGGTGCGAATGTAGTCATTTTCTTGGAAATAGCAAAATTAATTCCCAATAAAATGCTTGACAGTTATTTAGTTAATAATATAAATAATTGAATATCAAATATTTAATTTTTATTAATTTCTTTCTCTACCTCGCCTTGGAAGAAGCTGATAAAGTCATTTAACGGCATAGTTCCCCTATCGCCTTCGCCCTGTTTACGTACAGCCACCGAGTTGCTTTCTACTTCTTTTTCTCCCACTACCAACAAGTAAGGAATACGCTGCAATTCGTTATCGCGTATTTTTTTGCCTATTTTCTCGTTACGGTCGTCCACAAAGGCGCGGATATCTTCCTTGTCTAAAATATTTTGCACGGTATTGGCATAGTCGTTATACTTTTCGCTCACAGGAAGAATAACCATTTGCTCAGGGGTCAGCCAGAGGGGAAATTTGCCAGCGGTGTGTTCAATCAGCACGGCTACAAAGCGTTCCATAGAGCCGAAGGGAGCGCGGTGAATCATTACGGGACGGTGGCGCTTGTCGTCAGCGCCGATGTACTCTAACTCGAAGCGTTCAGGCAGGTTGTAGTCCACCTGAATAGTGCCTAATTGCCATTTGCGGCCTATGGCATCGCGCACCATGAAGTCTAATTTCGGGCCGTAAAAAGCAGCTTCGCCTATTTCCACTATCGTTTGCAGGCCTCTTTCCGCCGCTGCTTCTATGATGGCACGCTCGGCCTTTTCCCAATTCTCATCGCTGCCAATATATTTGTCGGCGAGTTTCGGATCACGCAAGGATACTTGTGCTGTATATTCTTTAAAATCAAGCGTTTTAAAGATGTATAAAACTATGTCGATAACCTTGCAAAATTCTTCTTTCAACTGGTCAGGGCGGCAGAAAATGTGGGCGTCGTCTTGCGTAAAGCCGCGTACGCGGGTCAGTCCGTGCAGTTCGCCGCTTTGCTCGTAACGATATACAGTGCCAAATTCAGCCAAGCGTAGGGGCAGGTCTTTATAGGAATGCGGTTTTACCTTATAAACCTCGCAGTGATGCGGACAGTTCATAGGTTTCAGCAGGAACTCCTCCCCTTCTACCGGCGTGCAAATGGGTTTGAACGAGTCGGCTCCGTATTTTGCATAGTGTCCTGAAGTTACATAGAGTTCTTTTTGCCCTATATGCGGTGTCATTACTTGCTGATAGCCGTGTTGTTTTTGCACTTGGCGCAAAAAGTTTTCCAAACGCTCGCGCAGTGCAGCGCCTTTGGGCAACCAAATCGGCAGGCCTTGCCCCACTTGCTGAGAAAAGGCAAATAGTTCCAACTCCTTCCCTATTTTCCGATGGTCGCGTTTTTTAGCTTCTTCCAATAGCAGCAAATATTCATCTAAGAGTTTCTTTTGCGGAAAGGTAATGCCGTAGATGCGCGTCAGCATCTTATTTTTTTCATTGCCGCGCCAGTAAGCGCCGGCAAGAGCTGTCAGTTTAACGGCTTTAATAAGGCTCGTATCTGTCAAGTGCGGGCCGCGGCAGAGGTCGGTAAACTGCCCCGAAGTATAGAAAGTAATCGTGCCGTCCTGCAGGTCGTTAATGAGCTCGCATTTGTAAGGGTCGCCCTTTTCCCAATAGGTTTTCAAGGCTTCCTCCTTAGTAACATCGCGGCGGACAAAGGTCTGTTTTTCGCGGGCAAGTTCCAAAATTTTAGCTTCTATGGCGGGTAATTCGGCTTCGGTCAAGGAATGGCCGCCAAAGTCCACATCGTAGTAAAAGCCGTTTTCAATAGCCGGGCCTATGCCGAATTTTATGCCCGGATACAATTCCTGCAAGGCTTCGGCCATGATATGCGAGGAAGAATGCCAAAAGGTTTGACGGCCTTCCACATCGTCCCATTTATACAATTGAATACAGGCATCGGCAGTAATCGGACGGTTCAGGTCAATAGTTTCGCCATTTACGCCTACGGCTAAAACCTCAGCCGCCAAGCGCGGGCTAATGCTCTTGGCTATCTCGTACCCGCTAATTCCGGCCTCATATTGCCGTACCTTGCCGTCAGGAAAAGTTATATTAATCATAGTTCAATTTGAATGAAATAACTTACAAAGGTACGAAAAATTTTAAAATGGATAAACAATTCCTAAATATTACTTTCCATAATTTTGAAATATAGGATAGAAGAATTATTCTGTTTCTTATTCGAATAAATGTTTAAGAAATTCGCCCAGTTCCTCGCCGCGTAAATTCTTAGCGATTATAATACCTTGCGGGTCGATCAGGTAATTTGATGGCACCGCCCGAATGCCGTACATGCGTGCTACGGCGTTGTTCCATGAATTAAGATCGGAAACCTGCGGCCAGGTCAACTTATCTGTTTCAATAGCTTCTAACCAGGCATCTTTCTGTTTTTTACTGTCTAAAGAAACGCCCAGAATCTCAAAACCCTTATCTTTGTAAGTGTTATATGTCTTTACCAAAAAAGGAGCTTCCTGCCGACAGGGCCCGCACCATGATGCCCAAAATTCGAGCAAGAGATATTTGCCCTGAAAATCGGACAAACTTATAGGGTTACCTTCCGGATTGTTTTGTGTAAAGCTTGGCGCCGTTTTTCCGATGCTAATGTTTTTTGCGGCTTCTATGCGTTGAGCAAAGGCCTTTCCGCTTTCGGTCTGACGAAGATCCTCGTTAATCAATAAAAACAGGGCTTCCACTTCTTCCACATCAAACTCGGAAGAAACCGATTCGGAAATAGCCGGCAGGCTGAAATAGGAGTTTGGGTGATCCCGTACATATTGCTGTTGTTTGGCGCCGCGTTCGTTCAACAAACGTCTGTATTCCGCATTCATTCCCTCCATAAAGCCGGGGGCAGTCCGTTCTTCTTCTGTTGCTTGCATAAGCTTTTTATTCATTTGATCGGCTAAATTCTGAATTTGTCCGCCGATCTTGTCCAAATAATACAAGTGCTCGTCATTGATTTTTGAGTTGATGAACTTACTGTTTTGCAAGGAATCGGGTGATTTCATCTTTATGGTTCCGGCCTCCAGAAACAGATAAAGAATGTGTCCGGCACGTGCAGCGCGGCTTATGCCTTCGCCCGTATAATCCAATATCAAACGGGAAGGCGCCGGTTCATTAACTTTCCCGGTAAAAGAAAATTTGCCGTTTTGAAGAAATGTTGAATCCGTATGTTCTTCGTCGCCGGCCCAGTAACTGAAATAGATTTGAGTCGGAGCATTCCATTTTCCGATTTCACCTTTCAGGGTAAAAGTTTCTTTATCGCCGGTGCAATTGCTCAGCAGGGCTATGCAGCATATCGAGAAAAGTAGAATTTTTTTCATAATGTTTTAGTAGTTTTGGGTTATATTAGGATTAAAAGAAGTAACGTACTGGGGGAATGGAAATACCCATAATGGCGAATCGGGACGCAGGGTGTAGGTTTTATCGGTTGTTGGAGGAATTGCCATCCAGCCGTTGGCCGGATTTCCACCTATTGGCATGAATCCGTTTACCGCTAAGGTCAAGGTTTTTGTCAGCGTTTCTTGCCACTGGCTCTCAGTAGCGTTCCAGCGTTTCATGTTGATGAAATTTTTGACTGTGGCAAAATTTTCACACCGCGAAACCTTCTTTAAAGCAGCAATTGCGTCTGTTTCGTTAGTGCCGGCAGGCAGCGGCAGGTACGCACTTGGTATAATTCGGCGTTCGCGGAGTTGGTTCAAAATAGTAATGGCTCCGGATATATCATTACTGCGTATTTTACATTCAGCCTGAGTCAGCAACATATCAACCGTAGATAACCCGTTAATCGTGTAAAGAACATTGAAATCACCTGCCATAACATAATGAAACCATGCCTGAACCCCGGCAAGGGAAGTCATATTACCCCCTTGGTTCATCTTCATGCCGCCCGTTAAAATCGGATAAACATTATCTTCCAGTTCGCCAAAATTGATAAGTATATCGTTGGGGTCGAAACTGGCCAACAATTCGGGAGAATATACGAATCGGCCGGTGAATGACGTCATCATATAGAATAAATCTTCATCATTGAACCTTGGCCTGGCGAAAACTTGGATATCAAAAGGAGGCATGGGAATAGATACATTTTGGTTACGATGATCAATAAGTCGGTTGTAGATTTCTAAAGAAGCTGTTGCGGCCTGATTAGCGCCGGAATAGTCGCGTGTTGCCATGAGTACTTTAGCTTTCAAGGCGTAAGCAAAGGCCTTTCCTATGCGCATTCTGTTCGGCGTTTCAGGTAGTGCGTTCAATGCAAATGCAGCGTCCAAATCAGCAAGGATAAAATTATAAACTTCCTGTACGGTTCGTTTATTAGCGAGCTCGGTCATGTCGAAGTCTTCGAACATATAGGGAACTCCCCCATCGGTGGCTGCCGTAGCAGGGTTGTATGCTTTAGCATAGAAATTTACAGCCAGGTAATGGAAATAAGCTCTCAATACAAGCGCTTCCGCTTTGATTTGGTCGGCTTTTGCCTTACTGCCGGAAGCCCTGTCGACCTGCGCCAAAATAGGGTTGGCAATCTTGCCGATAATTCCGTAAAAAGCTGCATACAGGTTTTGTTGAGGATCTTGTGTCAGGGTAGTACGGTCAACGTTTTCATCCCAGGTTACAAAAACGGATTCAACGGTATGGATCCCTTCTGTTTCATGGCGTGTAACCATTTCTAATATATTTTGCGGAGGTACGGCATCATTTAGCAGATAAAACGACTCCCAGCTTGACAATTGTCCGTAGTCGTCGTTGAGCAAAAGGTCTAAGTCTTCGACCTTATCGAGGATACTTTGGCCTTTTGGCGTAATATCCGTAAATTCGCTGCACCCGGAAGAAGCAACCAACAATGCAATGAGGGCAATATGTAAGGTATGTTTTATTGTGTTTTTCATAATGTCAATATTTTTTCAGGTTAGAAATTCAAGTTAAGTCCGATAATAAAAGTAGTCGGACGACGAACGCCGCCATAGCCATTGTCAGGATTCATGCCCACTGTTTGAGAGATGGGAAGCGGGTAGCTTCTATTGTAAACAGCTTCAGGATCAACGCCCACATTGTTTTTTGTCCACAAGGCCGGAGAATTATCTATTTGGAAGCGAATAGTAGCATTCTGTATGCCGATTTTTTCTGTCCATTTTTGCGGCAGGTCGTAACCGAAGATAATATTGCGGAGTTTAATGAAATCGGCAGGTTGTACAAAAATATCCAAATTGTTATACTCGCCGCTATTTTCGGTACCAATGGTTTTATTGTTTTGGAAATTACCCGGCACATCGGTATTGGGGTTCTCCGGCGTCCATGCGCGAAGCAGGTAAGCCGGCATTGGTCCGGCATTATATACCCCGTTTGGACTGCTTAAGGAATTGGTTTGCAAACAGCGCATTTTGTGTCCGCCGTAGTAAACAGCCATAATGTTCAAGCTAAATCCCTTGTATCGGAATGTATTCTCTAAGCCCATTGTTACTTTAGGGTCTCTTTGCCCTGAGTAAACAAGAGCATCAAGGTCTTTTGCGCTAATTTGATTACCGGTCAATTTCGTACCGTCCGGAGCCAAGTAGGTTCTTCTTCCTTCATCGTCAAGTCCGCCAAATACGTATGACCACATGGCGCTTGTGGCGTAGCCTTCCATGTAACGATAATCCCCTGCCAATCCTCCTGCGGTTTTTGCCAGAGATTCGACATAGGTTACCTTATTGTGGTTGTATGCTGAAGTTAGCGAAGTACTCCAGGCGAATTGCTCGCGGTTTTTAGAGGTAAACCAATCATAAGTAAGCGATAATTCTACACCGTTATTGTAAAGACTTGCCATATTTAACCACATCTCTGAAAAGCCCATGGTAGGTTCCAGATTTTTAAGCGCAAATACATCGTCGGCTTTTTTGTAATACCAATCCAGAGCGCCGCGCAGACGAGTATTAAGGAGTCCGAAATCCACGCCTAAATTTGTGGTAGTTGTTTTTTCCCAAGTCAGATACGGGTTTGCCGGCCTGTCGATGCGGGCACGCGGCTGTTGCGTCCAGGTATTCACAGGAATACTGGTCGTTGCCACCATAACACTTGTAACATTTTGAACGATATTACCTGTTATACCGTAACTTCCGCGAACTTTCAAATAGTTGACCCATTTGATGTCTTTCATAAAATCCTCATTCGATGCCACCCAACTCAAACCTACCGACCATAAGGGCTTGCCGCGGTACTTGTTCTCAAGGCCATATACATCGGCATAGTCCTTACGGAAAGAAGCGAAAGCATTGTACTTGCCGTCGTAAGTATAGGTGAGGTTGGCATAGCCCGATGCGTAACGGTGCCATTCTTCAGGAATCAGTCCCATATTATTTCCAATAAGACCAAAGAAAGAACTGGTTGACATGTCGTAGTAATAGGGATTTATTGCCCAATCGCGCAATTCCGCTAAATTAAGATTTGAGGTGTTTTGTGTTTGCAATTGGTCATCATAACCCATTAGTATGCTTCTTGTACCATTATAGCGGGTTTGGCGAAATTCCAAACCGGCTAAGAAATCAATGGCGTGTTTGTCATTGAATGTACGTGAAAAGTTGACTTGTCCGCGAGCCGTCCAATAGTCGCCTTTATAATTTTCTGATATTAATCTGCCGCCGGTTTCGGGAATCATGTACTCGGGGACACCGTTTTCCAATTTAGTATATGCATTCCGCATCATGCGCATAAGATAACTATCGGCTTCGGAGTAAACAGTAGTGGTTCGGCGGTCGGTTTCGTAGATAAACTGTGCCTGAGCGGTGAGGCCGTCTATGATATTGAAAAGAAGTCCGCCTTGGTAGCGTGTGCTTTGGCGGTCAAATTTGGTTTGGTCGTATGCCATTTCTTCCATAGCGTTGTAGTGTGTCGGACGAAAAGCGGGATCGTCGATGAATAAGCCGTTGCCAAATCTGGTATTATTGGCAAAACTGCCGTCATCGTTGAGCAGGCGAGCGTAAGCTAATTCAGAAAATGGATCTCTCGCTTTATTAAGCCAGCCATCGTATGAGGAGTAATGTTGATTTTGTAAAATTCCATTTACGCTAAAGTTTAAGGTTAGCCAATTCGTCATTTTGTATTCGCCCTTATAGAAAAGATTGAATTGATTGTCGCCTTGGTGGATATAGCCCATATTGTCGTGCTTTTGGTTAATCACCAAATTAGACTGAAATTTTTCCGTCATACTGCGAATTGCCACGTTATACTGTTGCACAAACCGATGGAGCAGCACATTATCGGCATATTCTTTGGCGTAGTTATTTTTACGGAGTTGGCTCAACAAGCCGTCTAATTGCGCTTGGTTGATAAAGCCTTCTCCTAACTGATAGTAGGCGTATTGAATAGGTGTAAAAACGGCGTTTTTATCGACCGTATTGGTTCTAAAAGCCAAGCGGTTGCTTGCTGCATTATCTTCTGTAATGTACCTGTATTTATAATAATCGGCTTCGGCATCTACTTGCTGTGCCGGAGTCATATAAAAGTTGTCGGCGTAGTCCAGATTTCGTTTTTGCGATATAGAGAAATTTGCTTGCACATCTACATTGATGCGCCCTGCTACTTGAGGCTTTTTGGTGGTAATAACGATAATTCCCGCCGAAGCCCGCGCTCCATACATGGCCGCTGCTGCCGCATCTTTAAGAACAGTAACGCTTTCAATATCATAAGGATTCAAATCTCTCCACGAACCTTCTATTGGTAAACCGTCCACCACAATAAGCGGATTGTTTTCAGCATACAAACTACCGGTACCGCGTATAGTGAGTCTATCGCCGTCCACTACTAAACCTGCTACACGGCCTTCCATATTCTGCATAATATTAGGCGTATAGCGCTCCTGCAAGGCGGTAGAGGAAACCATTGCCACTGCACCTGTTACCTTCTCTCTGGCCAAGGTTTGATAGCCGGTAACTATCACAGCGTCTAATGCGGAAGCGATTGATTCCAATCTCACTGTGCCATCGATTTTACCTGCCGAGATTTCGAGCGTTTCGTAGCCAATGAAGGAAAATTGCAGTATAGTTTCAGGCGAAGGAACTTCAATAGAGAAAGTTCCCAGTTCTGTAGTTGTGGTTACGGTCTTGAGTTCCTTTATCGCCACCGAAACAAAGGGCAGCGCTTCACCTGTGCTATTGTCGATTACAGTGGCTGTAACCAGTCGTTGTTGTGCAAACGCAGCATTAGTTCCCAGTAACACACACAGTGTCAGCAACAAAATTTTTTTCGTTTTCTTCATAGAATTTTGATTTTAGGATAGTTATCTTTAGATTTATTTATGGACTTTAAAATACATTTAAGTGTGTAAATTTACATAAAAATTCTTTAGAAAGAGCATTCTCTTGCGCAGATTTATAAATATGGGCAAAATACAGCAGAAAAAACCTGTATTCTTACCGCTGCATAGACCTCAAATAGAAAGTCGGGCTCACTCCTGTGATTTCTTTAAAAGCATTGCTAAAGGCGTTTCGGGATTTAAATCCTACTTTAAATGCAAGAGCCTCAATGGTATATTTGGTTATCTCAGGTTCTGAAAAGAGGCGCTGGGCTTCCCGTATCCGATAAGTATTCAAAAACGATTTAAAATTTTTCTTTAGTTCGCCGTTAATCACTTGTGAAACATAAGTTTGATTGGATTGTACCAGCTTAGCTAATTTTTCAATGGAAAATTCCGTATCGCAAATCAGAGAGGTATTCTCCATAAGTAGTAAAATTCGGTTCAAAAGTTCGTTCTGCACCTCATCTTTAAGCGCGCTTTTCTTGTATTTTTCCGACTCTTTTTCCGTTGAATTATCCTGAAGACTGATAATTTCGAGGTTCTTTTCAAACAAGAGTTTGTAGGCGGTGTCTAATCGTTTTTTCTGAAAATAGACGAACAAGAGCACGGCGCTCAGTACGAGCAGTACAAAGAGGCCAATGTTTTGATAAAAAATTGTACGTTCTTTGATTTTTTGATCTATCACAAACCTATCTATTTGCAGATTCAACTTGGAAATGTCGTGAGCATATTGCAGTTGACTGATATCGCCAAACACGGCAGTATTCGCAATAGCATTTTCCAAATTAAGATGTTTTTCAAAGTATTCCAAAGCGGTTTGATAGCGCTTCTTCGACTTTTCCAAGTCTGATAAAATCTGATAATTCAGTGATGAAATTCTTAAAAAATTATTTTTCTGAGCAATAACATTCGACAAACCAATATAGAACAGTGCAGAATCTGTTTTTCCTATCTTATAAAACAGGTTGCCCAATTGGGATAAAAACTCGGCTTCTTCCTCAATCTTGTTATGTTTCCTTACTTCATTCAAAGATAATTGATGATAATGAAAAGCAGAATCATACAGCTGTTTTTCTTCATAATACAAAGCAAAATTATTCAACAGGTTGTATAAAGAGACATCTTTATGCCTTTTGCTGATTGGCAGGGCTTTGCTGAGAAGGGAAAAAGCACTGTCCAAATTTCCTGCCCCAAGTTCGGAAGCGCCCATATTGTTCAATACCAGAACAATCTGCGCCGTATCCTGAAATAAAGGCATGGCTTTGGAATAATACAAATTAGCCATATCATATTCTTTGAAACGGTAGTAAACGTTTCCGATATTCAATAAAACAGCAGACTGGTACGTCAGATCATTAATCATGTCACAAAGATGCAAGGCATTGATAAAAAGTTCGTAGGCCTTGCGGTAATCGCATAGGGAACAATAGATAATTGCCGATTTATTCAGCGCCTGGACAATTCTTTTTTGCTGTTCTACAGTCGGATTTTTTTGAATGGTATTAATGATCAGGCCGTAGCAGAGCAAAGCTGTGTCAGCGCTGTTTTTGTTAAAATAGTAGTTGGCGGTATCAAGGAGTTGTTCCGAAGAAAGGTGTTTGAAATTAGCAACGATATCGTTGTCGTGCAGCACACCGTGGAAAAGATTCGGTATCTCAGCTGCAGAGGATAGGGTTAAGCCAATAAGGACGAGGGTAATAAGTATTTTTTTCAAGATAATTTATTTACAAAAAAATTAAAACGGATAACCGATTCCTATGCAGAAAGTGGAATTGCCGTCCTTAAACCAGCGGGAGGGGGTAATCCAGCCCTTGTCGGGCAAGGGATCGCGCACGCGCACGCCCCAGTCGAGGCGGAAGATAATAAAACCAAAGTTCAGGCGGAAGCCCAAGCCTGAGTTCATGGCTAACTGTTTATAAAAACGGTCGAATTGGAAGTAGGCTCCCTCGCGCTGATCATCGGGATTCAGCGACCAGATATTTCCTGCCTCTAAGAATATCGCTCCTTCTAAGGGGCCTGTAATTTTATAGCGAAATTCCATATTAGCTTCCAATTTTATATCACCCACCTGATTGGGAATGGTAAACAGGGTATCTATAGCTGCGGAGCCGGGGCCTAAGCTGCGCGCTTGCCAACCGCGCAAACTGTAGGCTCCGCCCGAAAAATATTCTTCTTCCAAGGGCATGGCTACGCTGTTGCCATATCCCCTGCCTATCCCTCCATATACACGATAAGCCATCATAGTAAAATCGTTGTAAATATGGTAGAAGGAAAAATTAATATCCGTTTTGGCAAATCGGGCATAGTTAATTCCCATTATTTTATAACCTTCATTGTCCTTTAGCAAGGTATTATTGAAAAGACTTAAGACATTACCTGCGGTTTTGACATTCCATCGTAAATAATAAGAATTATCACGTATTTCGTAGCGGCGGTTGGTGTATTGCAAAGAAAATCCCGCGCCCATTACAAAGTGGTTTTGGTAACGGTCGCGCAGAAAGGGGTCGTTCAAGTCTCCGTAGAAATCATAAAAAGCCCTGCTCAGATTATATATATAGACTATATTCAGGTTAATAGGCGTTAATTGATAGGTCAACAAGGGCGATGGACGCCATGTATAACCAAGGCCAAAAGAAACAGCATTACGGGTAAAGTCGGGAGAAAACTGATAGTTATAGGCCGTCATAAATTCGGTACGCGGTCTGTAGTCCTGCATAGAGCGGTATAGCCCGGGGAAAAGGAAGCGCGGGATACTCAAGGAAGGAGACACTGTCAGCTCATTGGACATTTTATTTTTATCATTCAATTGAAATTGAAAATTACCTGAAAAGCTGAGATTAAAGAGCTCCGCTCCCCGCCATAAATTACGGTGGAAATAAGATACCGAAGGCGAGAGGCCGAGAAAGGCATTAGTGCTCATTGAAGCGTCCATGCTCAATTTGAAGCCTTGAGATGACGAAGGCGTAAGACGAATAGCACAATCAATTAAGGCCTGCGTAGTGTCGGACACTTCGCTGAATTGGATATTAACCACCTTATAAATACCCAAACCGGTGAAATTATTATACGTCCGTGTAATCTTTGTTTCGTTGTATTCTTCGCCCGGCCTGATTAAGTTGGATTCGAGCATAATCCCCTTACGCAGCCCTATATTAGCGTGGTGATAAATCCCCAAATTTCCTCCTTGCATTTCGGGATAATACAAGGGTTCATATTGATAGCTATTGGCCGATGTAGAATCGGAATATGCTTTTAACTGGTCATAATCACTATAAATAAATACATTACGTATTTTATACTGACGATGCACGGGGTATTCTTCTTCCGATACGGGTTGGTTGTACCAGGTCATCACCAAATCGGCAGCGTGGCGCATACCCACAGTGTCTGCCATAAAAGACAGGTGATTTTTATTAAAGGAATAAAAACCCTTATTATGCAGCAGAGATACTAAGCGTACCCTTTCTTTATCCATTATTTCAGAAGATAAAGGGTTGCCGGGGCGAAGCAGGCAATTGGCCGAATCGGCTAAAATTGCCCGCGCCAGAGTGTCGCTACCCAGATCATAAGACAGGGAACGAAGGCGGAAGACTGTGTCGGGATTAACCGTATAAATTACCTTGGCTTTATGTTTCTTATATACCACAGAATCCTTGACCTGAGCATAATAATAACCCCGCGTTTTCAGGTATTGCTCTATGTTCTGAGTGCTTCGCTGCATCATAGCCTCATCAAACACTACCGGGGCTTCGCCCAGCGTGTGCATAAGTTTTCGCAACCAGCGCAACCAGCAGGAGTCGCAATTCGGAGCGGCATTATATATCCCCAGTCGAAAACGCAGGCCTAAAATATTTCGGTTAGGCTGCTGCCGTATGTAGGGTTCTAATTGCTTAGCTTTAATATTAGTATTACCTTCCAGCACAATCCGGTTAGCGTTTAAACGATGCGCTCCCGACGGCATATTCTTCACCGAACTGCAAGCAGGCAAGAGCGTAATTAATCCTAAACACCAAATTATATGAAGTTTACCAATTTTCATTCACAATATTTTAACTTACAAAAGTAGCATAAAAATTCAACATTCAAAAACTTTCAACTTTATACTTTACAAACTTTTTACTACCTTTGTAAGATGAATTACAAGCAATTATTCTCAACTATTCCGGAGAAAAGGCCTGTTATCATTGCCGGTCCATGCAGCGCTGAAAGTGAGGAACAGGTATTGACCACGGCCAAAGCCTTGGCGGAACAAGGCATTAAAATATTCCGCGCCGGAATATGGAAGCCGCGTACCAAGCCAAATTCCTTTGAAGGCGTTGGAGCTAAAGGCTTGGCATGGCTGTCGCAGGTAAAAGCCGCTACAGGCATGAAAGTAGCCACCGAAGCAGCTATGCCCAAACACGTAGAAGAAGCGCTACGGCATAGCATTGACCTCTTATGGATTGGCGCCCGCACTACTACCAATCCTTTCGCCATGCAGGAAATAGCTGAGGCTTTAAGAGGGGTAGATATACCGGTATTAGTGAAAAATCCTGTAATTCCCGATTTGGATTTATGGACAGGCGGCCTTGAGCGGCTTCAACAGGCCGGAATTAGCCGCTTAGGCGTTATTCATCGCGGTTTTAGCGTATATGGTAATAAGCTCTACCGCAACCGGCCTCATTGGCAGTTGCCGGTGGAATTACGCCGCAGAATGCCCGATCTTCTCTTCTTTTGCGACCCCAGCCATATAGGCGGGCAACGCAATTTAATCGCTCCCATCGCCCAGCAAGCCATGGATATGAATTTCGACGGACTGATGATTGAGGCGCATTGCTGCCCCGACAAGGCTTTGAGCGACAAAAAGCAGCAGCTTACCCCGCAGGAACTGCAAACGGTAGTGCAACAATTAGTAATACGCGATACCGCAGAAATCAACGGTTTAAGCTTATTTCGCAACCGTATTGATGAAATAGATAACCGCATCTTAGAACTATTGGCTAATCGAATGGAAATTTCAAAGGAAATTGGTGAATACAAGAAAGCACATAATCTTTCTATTTTGCAATCGGCCCGTTACAAGGAATTAGTAGAACGCATGAGGACTAATGCACAAAACCTCGGCTTGGATGCCGATTTCGTCCAAGTCTTGGCACAACTGATTCACGAGCAATCAAGCCGCGAGCAGATGAAAGTAATGAATAGTGATTAGAGCTTTTACGTTAATTCGGTGGGTTTGGATTTTACGTACTTATTTACAGGGCATTACAGCATAGTGGAGATGGCGGGAGTCGAACCCGCGTCCAAACAAACCATCCAAATGCTTTCTACATGCTTATCTTTTGATTGCTTTTCGTAAACAGGCCGGACAAAAGCAACCTACCTGCTTCTTAGCTGCTGTTTTCTCATTGCGCTGTAGCAGCGTCGGCGCAACCAGCTCTAAAGAATGATACCCCATATACTACGCTATTAAAGAGCCGAACAGCGTAGCGGGATACTCGTCCAACCGGCAACCTTGGCCGGCCGAATGAAGCATAGAACGCTTAGCATTCTACGCAGCGAGTGCATAGTTGTTGTTGCCAATTATGGCTTGTGTGTTGGGATTAGCGAGCCACCATCACAACGCTCGGCATGCTTACGTTCCGATACAATTTGCTGTCAAAACCAAGGCATCCCCTTTACAATCTATAATTTATTATTTATGATTGATTATTTTTTCTCAAAGAACGGAATGGGGCTGCAAATGTAAGCATAATTTATTATTTACAAAAAAAAATTGTAGCGCTCCAACATTTTTTTTATCTTTGCAGGTTAATTTATTATTACCTACATGAGTACCCCTACTATTACCGAGGCGGCCAACGAGCGCTCGTTGAACTTCCTTGAAGAAATTATTGAAGTCGATTTGGCATCGGGCAAACATAAAAGCATCATTACCCGTTTTCCGCCTGAACCTAATGGATATCTGCATATTGGACATGCCAAGAGTATTTGCCTCAACTTCGGCTTAGCCAAAAAATACGGCGGAAGAACCAACCTTCGCTTCGATGATACTAACCCCACAAAGGAAGATACGGAATATGTGGACGCTATCAAAGAAGATGTACAATGGTTAGGCTTCAACTGGGCTGAGGAATTGTATGCCTCCGATTATTTTCAACAGTTGTATGACTGGGCAGTGCTGCTCATTAAAAAAGGTTTGGCTTATGTGGACGACCAAGCGCAGGAAGAAATTCGCCTGATGCGCGGTACGGTAACCCGACCGGGGACGGAAAGTCCTTATCGGAATCGTAGTGTGGAAGAAAATTTAGCTTTATTTGCAGGTATGAAAAATGGCGAATTTAAAGACGGCGATAAGGTACTTCGCGCTAAAATCGACATGGCGCACCCGAATATGCTCATGCGCGACCCTATTTTATACCGTATCCTTCATGCCGACCATCACCGCACCGGCAATCAATGGTGCATCTACCCGATGTATGATTACGCCCATGGGCAATGCGACTCAATAGAAAAGATTACGCACTCTATCTGTACTTTGGAATTTGATGTACACCGTCCGCTGTATGACTGGTTTATTGAACAGTTAGAAATTTTCCCCTCTCATCAATACGAGTTTGCCCGCCTCAATCTTACTTACACCGTGATGAGCAAACGTAAGTTATTGGAGTTGGTAAAAAACAGCTTCGTAAGCGACTGGGACGACCCGCGCATGCCCACAATTTGCGGATTACGCAGGCGCGGCTACACGCCCGAAAGCATCCGCCTCTTTGCCGAAAAAGTGGGCGTAGCTAAGCGCGATAATGTGATTGACCTTTCCTTGCTGGAATGGTGTGTGCGCGAAGACCTGAATAAACGCGCCAATCGATATATGGGAGTACTGAATCCGATAAAGGTAGTTATCACCAATTATCCGGAAGGTAAGGTGGAAATGATAGAAGCTGTAAATAATCCGGAGGACGAAAGCGCCGGTAAACGTCAGGTTCCTTTCTCCCGCGAGATTTATATTGAACAGGACGACTTCATGGAAAATCCGCCGAAGAAATATTTCCGCCTCTCGCCGGGCAACGAGGTGCGCCTGAAGTATGCTTACATCATCAAGTGCGAAGAGGTGATTAAAGACGAGTTGGGCAATGTAAAAGAGTTGCACTGTACTTATGATCCTGAAACCCGCAGTGGCTTGGGAAGTTCCCGTCAGGTAAAAGGCGCTATACACTGGGTATCGGCAGCCCATGCACTACCGGCCGAAGTACGCCTCTTCGACCGCCTGTTTACTGAAGCCCAAATGGACAATATTCCGGAAGATAAGGACTACAAAGATTTTCTGAATCCGCAATCGCTGCAATTGGCCAAAGCGTACATAGAGCCTGCGTTGGCTAATATACAGACCGGCATTAATGTGCAGCTTGAGCGTTTGGGTTACTTTATACTCGACAAAGACAGCAAGCCCGACCGCTTAGTATTCAACCGCACGGTTACGCTCAAGGACAGTTGGGCGAAAATCGCGGAGAAGTAGGGATTGATAATAAAGATTTCGGAGAAAACACACATGGGGATATTCGGAAAATTATAACTATACTATACAGTTTCTTACAATTATAAATAATAATTCGTACCTTTGTAAGTCATATTTTTAAATATGTGGTAATGATGAAAAACTTTGTAGAAGAATTGCGGTGGCGGGGAATGGTGCACGATGTGATGCCCAACACAGAGGAGCAGTTGCAGAAAGAAATGACGGCGGCTTATGTGGGTATTGACCCTACAGCCGACTCGCTGCATATCGGTCATTTGGTGAGCGTGATGATGTTGAAGCATTTTCAGCAGTGCGGGCATAAACCCTTGGCCTTGGTAGGCGGCGCTACCGGCATGATTGGCGACCCTTCGGGGAAGTCTTCAGAACGTAATTTGTTAGATGAAAAAACATTGCGCCATAATCAGGAATGTATCAAACAGCAGTTGAAAAAATTTCTTGATTTTGATTCGCAGGAAGCGAATGCCGCCGAAATGGTCAATAATTATGATTGGATGAAAGATTATGGTTTTCTGGCCTTCGTCCGCGATATAGGCAAGCATATCACCGTAAATTATATGATGAGCAAGGATTCGGTGCGAAAACGTATTTCGGGCGATGAGCGCGAAGGTATGTCGTTTACCGAATTTACCTACCAGTTGGTGCAGGCTTATGATTATTTCTTCCTCTATCAGCATAAAAACTGCAAATTGCAGATGGGCGGCAGCGACCAGTGGGGCAATATTACCACAGGAACGGAGTTGATTCGCCGCAAGGCAGGCGGCGAGGCCTTTGCACTAACCTGTCCGCTCATTACCAAGGCCGACGGTGGGAAGTTCGGCAAAACCGAGCAGGGCAACGTTTGGCTCGACCCACGCTATACCTCGCCTTATGCTTTTTACCAGTTCTGGCTGAACGTGAGCGATGAGGACGCACAACGCTATATTAAGATTTTTACTATGCTGGAGCGCACCGAGGTGGAAGCGCTTATTGCCAAACACGCCGAAGCGCCTCATTTGCGCGAGTTACAGAAACGCTTAGCCAAAGAAGTAACTTGCATGGTACATTCCGTAAAAGAATACGACAAGGCAGTAGAAGCCTCCGAAATACTGTTCGGCAACGCCGCTCCCGATAGTTTACGCAACTTAGACGAGCGCACTTTTTTGGCTGTTTTCGAAGGCGTGCCGATTTTTGATATTGAGGCTGCTATCTTACCTCAAAATGTGGTAGAATTGCTGGGTGCAACTACACAGGTATTTCCGTCGAAAGGCGAATGCCGTAAAATGATACAGGGCGGAGGAGTAAGCCTGAATAAGGAAAAAATTACAGATGCAAATTTGCAGATTGACTGCAGTTTTTTGATTAACGAAAAATATTTGTTGGTACAAAAGGGGAAGAAAAATTATTATATCATCAGCGTAAAATAAATATGCGAAAAATTATTACCATTTTACTGTTATGTGCACCCTTGTCGGCTTATGCACAATTGACGGCGCCGACTCGCGACTATGCGCTGCCTACTACCGCCCTTACGGGTAATATTGATTCTGTTTTTGTGTTTTATGACGATGCAATAATGACGCTTACCGCAACACAACCCAATGGACATAATGCCGAATTTACTTGGAGAAAACTGGATATTGACGCTGCCTCACTTGATTTGTATCATCAGGAAAGCGGTGTGATTGCTTCTACTATCAGTGATATTACGGAAGGCGGCTATCAGGTGGCTGTGCGCGATTTGGACGATTTAACGGCTGCTATTGACACCTTTACTGCCTGGGTGTTTCGCGATACTTTCAGTATTAATTCAATAAGCTACGAAATAGAGTGCGATGTGCTGAGTTTGAGAATGCACACCTCACCGGATATTCTTTATGAACCTTATATTATTTACAATTTTCCGCCGAACACAGGCAGAGTTTATCTTAATCAGGTGCAGTCGGTAGAATGGGCACCGATAGATGGAGCAGGACAGGAAATAAGCGATGATGTTTTTTTTCCTAATGTAGAGAACCCCGCTACTGGATGGCGCACCAACCTTTCTTTATTTGCTTTTATTGATAATCCGCCGCCTTTGTGTGAATCGCCTTTCCGTTTCCGTTTGGTAGTAACAGATGTTTTCGGTAAAAGCGCTACCTACACCATGCCCAATACCATTAATGCCATATCGGTCATGGCTAATCCGACCATAGAAGCGTATGTGGATAATACTTGGCGGGATACTGAAGGGCTGCCTCACGGAGAAGCTTTGTACCAACTGCATTTTAAACACGACAAGAGTGCTAATGCTAATCATTACCAATGGAAAGGTTTTGCCAATGCACAGCAGAGTAGTGCCGATAGAACGCTGCTGTGGTCGGAGAGTTCAACTAATAGCAACGCTATAATTCCGAGTAATCCTTCTATCGGAGAACAATATGTAGGTACGCTGACAAACGGAGATAAATATATAGGTTATACACCAGGATCTTATTTGGTGCGGCTTACAGTGCGCAACAATGTTTGCGTGGATTCCGCTTCCGTAGAATATATTACTGTTGAACCTTCGTCCTTGGACCCGAAATCAATACCTAATGCCTTTACGCCCGGGAAAACCGTAAATAATATTTTCACCTTTGTGAAAGGAGAAGAACCGATATCAATGAAATATATTTATGTATATATTTACAACCGTTCCGGTGGTATGGTCTATCGCTATGAGGGGCGTTACGATGCATGGGAAGGCTGGAACGGCCGTATGATGAACACAGGCGCCGATGTGTCGGAAGGCGTGTATTATTACGTGATTTCCGGACAGGGCTGGGACGATATTCCCTATAACACTAAACAATATTCAGGATACTTACATCTATTCAGATAAATGGCTCAAAGAACTGCTATACCTTCGGGAACACGTGATTTTTTGCCGCGGGAAATGCTGCGGCGTAATTATATTTTCGACACTATCCGTACTGTTTTCAAACAATACGGCTATGTTCCCATAGAAACTCCCGCCATGGAAAACCTCTCTACCTTGCTTGGTAAATATGGCGAAGAGGGCGATAAATTGTTGTACAGAATATTAAATTCGGGTAACGCTTTTGCAGGTGTTGACCCTTCGGACTTGGCTAATAACACTCTCTTGTCGGCGAAGGTTTGCGAGAAAGGCCTGCGCTACGACCTTACCGTGCCCTTTGCCCGCTTTGTGGTACAGCATCAGCAGGATATTGTATTCCCTTTCAAACGTTACCAAATACAGCCCGTTTGGCGTGCCGACCGTCCGCAGAAAGGCCGTTACCGCGAGTTTTACCAGTGCGACGTTGACGTAATCGGCAGCCATTCGCTTTTGTATGAGGTAGAATTAGTGCAAATTGTAGATGCGGTATTTACGCAGTTAAATATTCCCGTAACGGTAAAAATTAATAATCGGAAAATATTAAGCGGCATAGCCGAAATAATGGGCGCTGCCGACCGTTTAACAGATATAACCGTAGCCATTGATAAAATAGATAAGATAGGGCAGGAAGCCGTATTGAATGAGCTATTAAATAAAGGTATTACTGAAACCGCTGTGCAACAGTTATTGCCGATTTTGACCCTGAGCGGCGCCAATGAAGAGCAATTAACGCGCTTGTCGGCTATTTTATCCGCTTCTACAACGGCATTACAGGGTATAGAAGAACTTCGTACTATTTTCAATTATTTGGAAATTTTGAAATTAGGACAAAAGGTGGAGCTGGATTTGTCCTTGGCGCGCGGCCTGAACTACTATACAGGCGCTATTTTTGAAGTAAAATCTAATGAAATTTCCATAGGAAGTATCTGTGGAGGAGGACGTTATGATGACCTTACAGGCGTTTTTGGCCTCAAAAATGTTTCGGGGGTAGGCATTTCTTTCGGCGCCGACCGTATTTATGATGTAATCAACGCCTTAGATAGATTTCCTGAAGCCGCTATGGAGCATACCAAGGTACTTTTCCTTAATTTAGGGCAGAAAGAATCAATAAAAGCCTTAGAATGTTTAAAAGAGTTAAGAGCAATCGGTATTTCGGCTGAAATATACCCGGAAATTGCCAAAATGAAGAAACAAATGGAGTATGCCGACAAAAAAGCCATACCTTATGTGGTAATTATAGGAGAAGAAGAGCTAAATGATAATACTCTGTCATTCAAAGATATGCGGTCAGGAGAGCAAAAAAAATCAGATTTAAAAACGCTTTTAGCTGATTTTTCATGTTAAATTTTGAAAAATTTTCTCAAAAAAAGTTTGGAAACAACTAATAAACACTTATATTTGCATCACGAAACAAATAATTATAATAACGAAACAAATTCATTAACCTTTAAATTTTAAAATTATGAACAAAGCTCAATTAATTGATGCAGTTGCAGCTAAAGCTGGTTTGACTAAAGTTGATGCGAAGAAAGCTATCGACGCTTTTATTGGTGTAACAGCAGGCGCTTTAAAGAAAGGCGACCGTCTTGCATTAGTAGGTTTCGGTTCTTTCTCTGTAACTAAACGTAGCGCTCGTACAGGCCGTAACCCTCGTACAGGTGCAACAATTAAGATTGCCGCTAAGAAAGTGGTTCGCTTCAAACCCGGTGCGGAATTAACCGCAATGGTTAAGTAAGACAATTTTCTTATTTGATTGAAAGAAGAGCCCCGACAAAAGGGGCTTTTTTTTTAAGTCTCATGAAAACACCCGCGCTTTACCTACTGCTATGCTTGCTTTCTACAATTTCGCATCAGCAGGCGTACGGACAACAGCATAATAGTCCGACAACCGATACTTCCACCGTGCTGACTACGGTGGTAATATCGACCGAGCGGCCTAACAGCAATGTTGTCCGCCCCGAAATGAGTATGGAAAGGTTGGCTATTCAACAAATCAAGCTTATTCCTGCGCTTTTTGGGGAGGTGGACGTGATTAAAGCCATTCAATTGCTGCCGGGCGTAGTGGCTGCCAGCGAGGGTTCTTCGGGCTATAGCGTTAGGGGCGGCAGTCCCGACCAAAACCTGATTCTCTTTGATAATGCATTGGTCTATAACGCCTCGCATCTCATGGGCTTCTTTTCGGTATTTAACAATGAAGCGATTGAAGATATTACTTTGTATAAAGGTGATATCCCTGCTTCGTATGGTGGCCGCCTCTCTTCATTATTAGACATACAGGGAAAAACAGGTCGAGACCAATGGGGGTTTAATGCAGGCATTGGCCTTATTTCAAGTAGATTGACCTTAGAAGGGCCTGTTTTAGATAATGCTAATTTGCTGCTGGCTGCTCGGCGTACTTATGCCGACATTTTTTTTCCCCTTCTGCCTGACGAGGGTGCGCGTGATGCCATTCTTTATTTTTACGACCTGAATGCCAAGCTGCATTGGCGCATCAATCGGCAAAATCAGTTGTCGTTTACCGCTTATCATGGCCGCGATAAGTTCGGAAATTCCGATATGGCTATGGTTTTTGGCAATATGACAGGCACCTTGCGTTGGAAATACTTTATTAATGACAACTGGAGCATACAGACGGAACTGCTGGGAAGCGGCTATAACTACCGAATGGCAGCTACCATGGACGCTTTTATCGGCGAGTGGAATTCGCACATCTATAGCTTGGGCGGCAGGGCAGACCTTAGCTTCCGCTATGGGGAAAATAGCCTGCGTTTCGGCTGGAATTCCGACTATAAATGGTTTACTCCCGGCGGCGGCGAGGCTGTTGTTGACGAAGAAAGCTACACGATGAGCATGGATAGAAAATACGCTTGGGAAAATGCCCTGTATATTACCCATCAGCATCAATTTTTCAAAAAAATTACCTTGAAATACGGCCTGCGCCTGACGCGCTTTGATAATCTTGGCCCTACCAATGAATATGCTGTAAATGAAAATTATGAGGTAACCGATACGCTTAGCATGGCATCAGGACGATTTTATCACCATACCTGGGGCGTAGAGCCCCGACTGGGCTTGACTTATGCTTTTAACGATGGTTTTTCGCTGAAAGCCTCTTATTCGCGCACGATGCAGTTTGTGCACCTGCTCTCGATGTCAACCGCCGGTTCGCCTTTAGATGTGTGGATTCCTTCCAACCTTACCATAAAGCCGTCGGTTGCCAACCAGTATGTCATAGGCGCCTTTGCCAATTTTATGGATAACCTGCTCGAAACTTCTGTGGAAATCTATTACAAGCAACTAAGTAATGTTATTGATTTTAAAGACCACGCTAAGATAATAGGAAATAATATTGCGGAATCGGAAATCCGTGCCGGAACAGGTGAAAATTACGGCATGGAACTGATGGTGCGGAAAAACGAAGGCAAACTTACCGGCTGGCTGAGCTACACATGGTCGCGGGCTTTTCGCACTGTTCCTGCCATTAATAAAGGCGCGCCCTATTCTTCGCCTTTCGACCGACCGCATAATATCAACCTTGTGCTGTCCTATCCTTTCTCATCGCGCTTAACGGCTTCGCTGAACTGGGTGTACCTTACCGGTCAGCCGGTAACTTTCCCCGAAGCGCGTTATGCCTTTGGCGATGATTATATTCCGGTATATTCGGCGCGCAATAGCTACCGCATGCCCGATTATCACCGTTTAGATGCCTCTTTGGATATAGCCTTAGGCAAGCAATACCCCGGCAAACGCTGGAAGCACAGCCTCAATGTTTCCGTATATAACCTCTATGGCCGTAAAAATCCATGGACTATTAGTTTTAAAACCGATTTTGATGATAGCCAATATGCCGAAATGACTTATCTTTTTAGCTTTGTACCTTCCCTGACATACATCATAAGTTTTCAATGAATAATGCACAATATCTTAATTTAAACATGAAGCACGTTCTAATATGCCTACTGCTTTTAGTTGCCCTCTGCGGCTGCAGGGAGCGAATGTATATTAGCACCGATAACGCCGCTCCGCAATTGGTGATTACCGGTTGTATTACTACCGATACAACCTGGCATCTTGTTACCATTTCACAGACAACAGGCTATTTTGGCAGCGAAACGCCAAAAACTTATGATGATGCTACGGTAAGCATAAACGGCGAGCCGCTTTATGCCCTGGGACATGGAAGATATTATACCGGATCGGATTTTTTCGGAGAGCCGGGGAAAACTTATGTGTTAGAAGCCTACGTTGATAAGGATAGTAACGGAAACCTTCAACGTTATACTGCATCTGCCACTATGCCGCCCATGCACGAACTTGATTCCATTACCCTGCGCATATTCCGCTATCATGATGGCCTGCCTGTTTGGGCTATTTATGTGAATTTTCAGGATATAGCAAACTTTCCCAATCTTTTCGGAGCGCATCTTTATATCAATTCGGAACAATACAGCAATAAATTGCGGCGGTATTTTTTGAACGACTTTGATGAGAGTGCAGCCGATGGCCGATATATCCGTTTTCCCTTAATTACTGAATATGTTATAGCTAATTATGCGCTGTATTGGAATAGTGATAATTATTATGACAATTATTTCAATCTATATGAGGGAGATACGCTCACGGTGGAATTAAATATGCTTGATCGGGCTTATTTCAACTATTTACAGGCGGCCAAATCGGAGGTAAGGGGCAATAATCCTTTATTTGCAGGGCCTCCGGCCAATGTTCAGGGCAATATTCAAGGCGGCGCCTTAGGCATTTTCGGCGCCTACACCACCAGCCGAAAAAGCCTTATCATTACCGAAGAATATGGGTTCCCGCAGAGAGATGAGTAGGGATATTCGGGAAATAAAATTCAAATCCCAATCCTGACTTCAACACTTTCTCAATGTGTTTTCTTTCAATCATCTTTAAATCAATATCTTGCAGTTTTTACAACACCGTTTTGGGTGTCCCAAAGAAAAATTGAACGAGGGAATAAAGGCTGAAAGCCTTATATACCCCAGCCCAATGGCAACGCCTTGGGCTAATGATGCACACAAACCAATTCGCGCTTCGTTTGCCTTTATTATTCCGCCAATGTAGGCATACAATTCCTTAATTTTATTATTTTGGTGCAAAATTACAAAATAATATGCTGCCTTTTCAAGGCGCACATTGGTTTTTGCGTATTATTAGCCCAAGGCGTTGCCATTGGGCTGGGATATACTAAGGCTTTCAGCCTTTTGAGTTTGACACTTGTTTTAAAAAACGCATATGAAATATTTTCACTTTTGCCATAAAATTTCATTTATACATTACAAAAGTATTTCTTACAAAGGTTCGGGCGGGCGATGCAATTGCAAATTTGCACAAAGTTTCTGTGGGCATACACCTTCGCTTGTGTGGAACCTCGCTCGTTAGGTGCTCGGCATTTTACCTTATCAATTTATTTCTACCTTATTTTTGTATTGCTTGTAAATTCTGTAAAACTAACATTATGCCTATTCATACTTGCTCTTTGAAAACAGTTAATTGCTTTGTCTTGTTGGCCTAAATATTGATATGCAAGTCCCATATTATTGTATGTTTCTGCTAAATTAGGGCTTAGATCAATGGCTTTTTCGTAATATTCAATGGCTATACCATAATCGCCTTTTTTCTGATATAGATTTCCCATATTATAATAAGCCTCCAGATAATCAGGATTTAATTCAATGGCTCTTTTATAAGAATTAGTTGCTAAATTATAATCGCCTTTTTTCTGATACAAATTTCCCATATTATAATAAATTTCTGCTAAATCAGAGTCTAATTTAATGGCTTCTTCGTAACACTCAATCCCTTTATCATAATTGCCTTTTTGTAGATATGCATTTCCCATATCATAATAAACTCTTACATCTTTAGGGTTCAATTCAATGGCTTTTTTATAACGCTCAATTGCTTTATCATAATTCCCTTTACTATAAAACATAATTCCCAAATTATAATAAGCTCTTGCATCATCATATATTAATCCAATAGCTTCTTTTCCTCTTATAGGTAAAACTTTAGGCATAGTCAAAGGCATATCTTCAGCCATAACTATAGGCTTATCTTTAGATATATCCATAAGAATATTTTTGGACGTAACTTTAGGTTTATCATTAGATCTATCTATAGTCATACTTTTTAAACTAGCACTAAAAAATCCAGGTAATACTAACAACATTATTGTTGCCGCAATGCGTGGAAGATTTCTAATTTTTATTGCTATATAGTTGGGTACTGTATGATATATTTCCATTTTATCTTTTAAAATATATATTTTTTTCCTTGTACCAATAAGTGTTCTAATTGACGAAGTCATTCCAACTATTATTGTGATAGAAGAAATTACTATGATAAATGTATCAATTTTGCCCATTTGCTATATTATTTATTCGATTAAATATTGAGTAACTATTTAAGAATGCCACCAAACTGATAGTAATAGCGAATATTTTAAATAATATTTTGTTAAATTGTTCTATTGCTCCGATTTCATACAAATAAGCAAGCATTAAAAACGTGGAAAAAATAATAATAAAATACAATGAAACCCCTTTTTTTTCTTTTTCCCATTTTTCTCCTAATTTTTTCTTGTCTTCTAATTCGTTGATATTCGATAAATTTAAAACTAGCCCAAACAAAATGAAATCTATCTCATTAAAAAGAAAATAAACAGTACTCCCTTTATAAAACAAAAACACGAAGAGTCTAACAATAAAAGGTATTAATCCTACCATCACAGTATTTATTAGCCAATTTGTTTTAACCATAAATTCTATTTCTTTTCAAAAATTTTTCTCTAATCTGTCAAATTACACATCTCTTTCAACCTTATTTTTCATCAATGCCTGCACACATGTCCTTCGCTGACGCCTAACGGCCAAATACAAGTCGTAATTAACCACCAACCCTCTCGTCAATTAAATACTTATTTCGCTCGCTGCTGTTGCGCGAGACCAATTCGCCGAGGAAGCCGGCTAAAAACAATTGTACGCCGATAATCAAGGTAACTAGGGCCAAGTAGAATAAAGGCTGGTCGGTTACAGGCCGATAATATAAACCCTGTGATTGGGCATGCAATTTTTCCGCAATAACCCAAACCGTAAGCACAAAGCCTGCCAGAAACATCAGCGAGCCTAATAAGCCAAAGACATGCATGGGGCGTTTACCGAATTTCCCTACAAACATCACCGTTAACAAATCCAGATAGCCGTTCACAAAACGGGAAACACCGAATTTCGATACACCATATTTGCGCGCCTGATGCTGCACTGCCTTCTCCCCTATTTTATTAAAGCCTGCCTGCTTCGCTAAGACAGGAATGTAGCGGTGCATTTCGCCGTAAACCTCTATACTTTTCACTACCTTGCGCTTATAGGCTTTCAGCCCGCAATTAAAATCATGCAGCTTAATGCCCGATATGCGGCGGGCAGTCCAATTATATAATTTAGAAGGTATATTCTTGGCAAAGGTCGAATCGTAGCGTTTCTTTTTCCAGCCCGACACTAAGTCGTAGCCTTCTTCGGTAATCATTCTATACAGTTCGGGAATTTCCTCAGGACTATCCTGCAAATCGGCGTCCATAGTTACTACCACCTCGCCCTTGGCCGCATCGAAGCCGCAAAAGAGCGCAGCCGACTTTCCGTAGTTGCGCCGAAAACGAATGCCGCGAATAAAAGGCTTTGTTGCAGCTAATTGCTGAATTACCTCCCAAGAGCCATCGCGGCTGCCATCGTCAACAAACAACAGCTCAAAAGAGTAGCCTTTTTCGTTCATCACCCGCTCTACCCAAGCAGTAAGTTCCGACAAGGACTCCTCTTCGTTATAGAGAGGGACGATTATGGAGAGGTTAAACATTTATGAGTTATGAGTTATGATTGGTTATTTTGATGAAGGTTGATGCTTCTATTCTTCATCTATTTTCATCTATCTTCATCTTTTTTTACCCTTCATGAAACATCGGTTTGTTGCGTTTGATGAAGATGCTTGCAATCAAGGATATAACAAGACCTATCAATACTATCAAAAATACGCCTAATATAAGCGATAACCAACGCATATTCTCCATCATGGTAATAGACATTTCAATTTGGTCTTCCGTCAAGCGACCTGCTTCATAAAGTTTATCACGCGTAATATTCATCACGTGTTCCATATAATCCGGACTGATAAAATTAACGAATATCAGCGAAAATACCACAGTGATAATAGCAAAAAAAAGCGACAACAAGACTCCATAACCCACGGAATCGCCGTAACTGATAAATCCGTCTTTTTCATTATCGCGGTATTGAATGGTAGCCCAAACGATACCGATAATCATTATCAAATAGTTTATAAGACCAAAGACCCTGTTTTGGCCATAATAGCCCAATAAATAGTCTAACAAAGTCATAACTATAAGCGCCAAACCTACATAAAGGCCATAAGTGGCAGCGTGACGTAATAATGGTGATTTCATAATATTTTAAGTTTAAATTACAAAGATAAGTATTTAAAGTTGAAAGTTGAAAAGTTGAAAGTTGAAAGTTGGAAAGTTGAAAGTTGAAAGTTGAATATTTTAATGCTTAATCATTTTTAACTATCTTATTTTCTTATAATTGCATATTTATAATCTAATTTTCAATTCTCAACTCTCAATTCTCAATTATTATTCCTATCTTTGCGCTCGGGTAAGTCTTATACGACCAGCTCCTGCTGAACTCCCCCAGGGCCGGAAGGCAGCAAGGGTAAGTGGTTGTAGCGGTGCGATATAAGTAGCTTGCCCTTTTTTAATTGAACCTTATGAAGATAGTAGTAGGACTTTCGGGAGGAGTTGATTCCAGCGTGGCCGCGCTCTTGCTCAAACAACAGGGGCACGAAGTTGTTGCTATGTTCATGCAGAACTGGCACGACACTACCGGTACGCTCTACGGCGATTGCCCATGGAAAGACGACTTAGCGATAGCTCAGTTGGTGGCCAAGAAGTTGGATATTCCCTTTCATTTCATAGACCTGAGCGCCGAGTATAGCCAAAAGGTGGTTGATTATCTCTTCGCCGAGTACGAAAAGGGCCGCACGCCTAACCCCGATGTGCTGTGCAACCGCGAAATAAAATTCGAGGCCTTCCTCAAAGCCGCTATGGAATTAGGCGCAGATAAGGTAGCAACGGGCCATTATGCACGAATAGTGAACAATGAACAATTGATTGCTTCGCCGTCATTGCGAGGTACGAAGCAACCCGCAATAACAGTTGACAATAATTCTCAATTCTCAACAGTCATTGCGAGGCACGAAGCAATCAATTCTCAATTCCAGTTGTTGGCGGGAAGCGACCCGAATAAAGACCAATCTTATTTTCTTTGCCAATTATCGCAGGAGCAACTGGCGAAAGCGCTGTTTCCTATCGGGCATCTGCATAAGTCGGAAGTACGCAGGATAGCCGCCGAAGTCGGATTGCCCAGCGCCGACAAGAAAGATTCGCAGGGTATCTGCTTTGTCGGGAAGGTAGATTTGCCTGTATTCCTGCAACAGAAATTAGCCGCCAAAGAAGGCGGTATTGTGGAAATTTTTTCGTCATTTTACGATAATCTGACAACTGCAAATGAACTTAAAGCACTTTGTGCACCGTACTGCTATACGCCTGAAAGCGGGAAAAAAGTCGGCGTTCATCAGGGCGCGCATTTTTACACCATCGGGCAGCGGCACGGATTAAACGTAGGCGGACACGTGCAGCCACTCTTTGTCATTGCCACCGACATTCAAACCAATACCGTATATGTAGGCGAAAGCCAACAGCACCTCGGACTGTTCCGCAAGGGCTTATTTATTGGCCGTAACGAAATTCATTGGGTACAGCCGCAGCTTCGCATGAAGGCGGGCGAAGAGCGCGACTACTTAGTTCGCATTCGCCACCGCCAGCCGCTGCAAAAAGCAAGGCTGCACTGCAAGGAAGAAGGCCTATACATTGTATTTGCAGAGCCGCAGCGCGGCGTAGCCGCCGGCCAATTCGCCGCCTGGTACGAGGGCGAGGAGCTGCTGGGCAGCGGGGTGATTGATTGATAGCAAAAACGATAGGGAAAAATTGTTAAAAACAAAATTTTAATCCTTCATCGTAACCACTCCCTTATCGTCAATATTAATGACAGAGGACATTTCGGGGAAGTCAGTTTTAGTGAGGTTGCGGATAACCTGCAAGACACGTTGTTGCTCATCAACTCTTGGCGGTTGGTGTTTTTCCTGATAGGTGGAAATAATTTCACCTTTTAAGAATTTGCCTTCAGTGTCAATATATATTTTAAAGATAGGGGCCAAGCCGTTGACGCCATTCACATTTACCCTCTCGTAAGTACAGAAATTCCCCATGCTGTAAGCAATGAAACGGTTTTTATACACTTCAATAGCGCGGGTTACGTGAGGGCCATGTCCGAGCAATATGTCGGCGCCGGCATCAATCATACGATGGGCAAATTCATATACATTGCCGCGGTTTTCGCCTATATACATCTCGGTTTTCCGCGTTACATGCTGTGCACTGCTGCCTTCGGCTCCACCGTGAAACGACACAATCACCACCTGACATTGAGCGGCCAATTGGCGTACTACTGCTTCGGCGGCAGCTATATCACGCAAATTCATCGTTCCATTATTAGGCGCAAAGGCAGTGAAACCGTATTTTACGCCTTTAATGGTAAATGTATCGACAGGGCAGGAAGCCTCTAATCCTGCAAAACGAATACCTGCTTTCTTCAGGGTTTCCATAGTAGTATTGCGGCCGCGCTCCCCAAAGTCGTTGACATGGTTATTGGCCAAACTCAAGAGATTGAAACCCGCATCGGTAAGGCAATGTACAAACTTAGTCGGCATACCGAAAGTATAGCAATATTGGCTATTCTTACATTGTTTTGCTGTTTCATTCGAATCAATCAGTACCCCTTCGAGGTTGCCGAAGGTAATATCGCCGCTGCGCAGAATGTGCGACACCGGCTGCAGTTGTCCGGAACAATCTTCGTTAGGCGGCAGATATTGTCTGTTGGGGTAAATAGTGCCCATCATGATATCACCAACAGCTACTACGGTTACTGTGTCGGCAGTTGTCGGTAATAAAGTTTGTGCTGCAATCGGTTGTACATTTAAACAAAACAACAACACCGCAGTACAACAATAAGTATAAAGTTTCATTATTCTTTTTCTTTCATATCGCCCACCAAACCCTCATCAACTAAGATACGGCCGCAGTATTCGCAAACAATAATTTTCTTACTTAAACAAATATCCAACTGGCGTTGGGGCGGAATCTTATTGAAACAACCGCCGCAGGCATCACGCTTCACGGTAACCACTGCCAAACCATTGCGGGCATTGCCGCGTACGCGCTGATAAGCCCTAACCAAACGCTCTTCCAACTGTTCCGCAATGGCTGTTGATTCGACCAATAACTCTTTCTCTTCTTTGGAAGTTTCTGCTATAATTTCGTCCAGCTCTTTCTTCTTGACAGCCAAATCCTGTGTACGCTCTGCCAGCAAAGTTTTGGCATTTTCCAATTGAACTTTACGTTCTTTAATATCGGCGTTATGTTCCTTAATCCTTTTTTCGGCCAATTCTATTTCCAAATTCTGATATTCAATTTCTTTAGTAATAGAATCATACTCTCGGTTATTTTTTACATTATTTTGCTGACTTTCATATTTCTTCACTAAGGCCTTAGAGTTTTCGATTTCCACTTTTTTCTTACTGATAGCCGCCTCCAACTCCTTAATTTCGGCCTGAAAATTCGTTACCCGTGTTTTCAGTCCTTGCACATGGTCTTCCAAATCACGCACTTCCAAGGGAAGTTCACCGCGCAACAATCTAATTTCATCTATCTTAGAATCAGTTTGTTGAAGTTTATATAAAAGTTTCAATTTCGACTCCATGGAAATATCCGTATCAGTTACCGATTTTTTAGGAGCCGTCTCAGGCTTTGGGCTAAGTTTTTCTTTAGTTTTTTCAGTAGTAGTCGCTGTCTTCGCCATAATATTATAATAATTAAAAATTCAAAGTTCAATATTAATTAACAGTAAATTATCGGATTAGATATTTTTCCGGTAATTTGGATTGCAAAATTAGGTATTTTTTTCGTAAGTACGTCAAAAAAGATGTCTAAAACACATTTTTCCGTTTCATAATGTCCGGCATCTACGAGCAATAAACGTCCATCGGCATCAAAAAAATCGTGGTACTTAAAATCGGCACTGATAAAGCAGTCAGCTCCTGCGGCCACAGCTGCGTCCATCAGGAAGGCGCCGCTACCTCCGCAAAGGGCTATTCGTTGCACTTCCGATTTTGACGGCCGAGTATGCCGAAGGCAGGGAACAGAAAAATGTTGTTTTAGGAAAGTTAACCACCGATTTACCGACATAGCCTCCGACAAATTTCCTATTGCTCCGGCTCCTGCCTGCGGCTCGGTGTTCAATGGGGCAAGCGGCTGAATATCTTGCAAGTTTAGTTGTTGTGCAATAGTCCGATTTACTCCATAGCAGGCATTATCGAGATTGGTATGCGCGGCATAAAGCACTATGTCGTTTTTCAGCGCCTTTGCCACGATTCGTTCTACATAATTATTACCTGTAATATGTTTCAAACCGCTGAAAATCACAGGGTGGTGTGAAATAATCATATTTACGCCTAACCCTATAGCCTCGTCAATAATTTCTTCCGTAACATCTACACAAAGCAGTACTCCTTTTATTTCCGAAGAAGGAAGACCGACACAAAAACCGGCATTATCGTAGTCTTCCTGATATTTCAGGGGCGCTAATTCTTCTATGATGAGGGCGATGTCTTTGGCGAGCATAGCTATAAGTTCAAAGTTCAAGGTTTTTAAATCAGTTCTTTAATGGCTAAGAGTTCTTCTTTGACGCGCTCTAAACTTTCGCGTACTTCGGCAGTGCGGTCTTCGCCTGCGCGATTGTCTTTCATTCGTTTATGAGCGCCGTCGAGGGTCATTCCTTTTTCCCGCACCAATTGATGGATAATGCGGAAATTCGCAATATCTTCAGTGGTAAACATACGGTTTCCCTTCTTATTTCTCTGCGGTTTGATAATGTCCTTGAATTTGTTAGACCAAAAACGAATCAACGAGGTATCCTCTCCAAACATATCGGCTACTTCGCCTATGGAGTAGAACATTTTTTCTATTTTAGTTTCTTTGTAAGGCATATTATACAGATTTTCAGATTTATTTACTATTTGAACTTTGAACATTTAACTTAGTCTAAGGATTGTCCGCTGGAGATAGAAAATTGGCAAAGCAGGTCGTAATCTTCAGGCAGTAACCCGATGAAAAAATAATTCAAAGGGTCCATGTATATGCCATTTTTTATTACCTCATAATGCAGATGCGGGTACATTGACATACCTGTAGTGCCCACGCGGGCAATGATCTGTCCGCGTTCCACAGTTTGGCCTTTCTGTACCAACAAATCACTAAGGTGTGAATAAGTAGTAAGATAACCGTTTCCATGGTCAATTTCCACTCTGTTGCCTGTTCCCCGAAACGAACGTTCTACTGAGGACACACTGCCCACGGCAGTAGCATATACGTCGGTTCCCATACCGGCAATAAAATCAATACCGGTATGTTGTTTTAACAACTTGTAAAAAGGGTGAATCCTCATGCCAATAGAAGCTCCTACCTGCGTCAGTCCTTCGTTTTTTATAGGCTGGAGCAAGGGTATGGCCAGCAGACTATCCTTCTCCATTGACGTGGTGTTTATTGTAATACGATTCATTAATTGCGTAATTGTTGCTGCGCGGGAATTCAAATCACGCATTACTTTCGTAGTATGTTCAGCCAAAACAGCATTTTCCATATTGGAATAACTCTCGTATTCATTTTCGGCCACCATATGTATGGGCACGGCATCAGCACGAAAAATCGTCCTGTAGATTTCTTTATCACGGCCCTGCAACTGATTAATAACCTCTTCTATCCGTATCTTTTTTTCAGTCAAGGCAGGTATTTCTTCCGACAATAAAGCATTCTCGCGTTTTTGTGCACGTTCTTCTACGGTGTCGAAAAACACGGAATAAACGATATAATAAGCCACGGCCATAAAAGCTATGGCCGACAAATAAATAAAAGCATTCCAAATAATTTTTCGAAACCCTCTTCCTTCTTTTACAAAAACAAGATGCTCATGGTGATAACGGTAACGATGTTTCATAGTGCACAGGGCTTAATCAAATTCTCCTTTGATATCCTTGATATTAATGTGCATAATGCTCATCAAATCTTCTGATTCTATATCATTAGTGAAGAAATTAATCGGATTAACATGCTCATCACGGAGTAATACTTCATAATGAAGATGAGGCGCTTTTGATCGGCCGGTATTTCCTACGGTGCCGATTTGCTGGCCGCGCTGTACTTGCTGGCCATGGCGCACCAATATCGTATGCAAGTGGGCATAGCGGGTCTTGTAGCCAAAACCATGATCTACTACTACACAATTTCCGTAGCCGGTTTTTGAAAATGAAAAGTCCGCTGCAATCACTTTGCCGTTGCCGGTAACAAATACTTTATCTCCTATCTTTCCTCTGAAATCAAGTCCACGATGGAAACGAAGATCTCCGTCCATAGGATCTGTCCTCACTCCAAAAAATGAACTGATATGGAGCGGCAGGGCAGCTATAGGCTGAATGGCCGGCACACAATCCACCATTTGTTCTATCAACAAAGCATTTTGAGCAACAGTATCAAAGGACATGGTCTGAATATAGACCCTTCGCTGTAAATGATCTAACTGTAAAGCACATTCAGTTAATAAATTAGCATAAATTGATTTCCCATATTTGGTGGCATAACGGTCAACGCCTCCAAAACCCGCATTACGTACAGTCATTGGAATTTCCGACAAACCAAAGATAGGACGGTAAACATTATTGTCTCTCAACTGTAACTGCGACAGCGTTTTATCGGCATAAGCTATATGTTTCTTCAATAATTCAAGCTCTAAGGCCAACTCGGCATTAGCTCGCCGCAGGGATAAAAGTTTTGGCGTATCAAAATAATAGGCATATAATGAATAGCAGCCTGCGGCAACTACCACACTCGCTATAAAAAGGCCAGTAAACCGTTTCAGCCGTTTCCCTATACTAATTTTGTGTACCTCAAAAGATAGTGTTTCCGGATTAAATCTATACTTAAATTTAGCCATTTCCTGATATTTAAAGTCCTTAAAACGCACAAAGTTAGATATTTTTTAGTGAAAAACCAAATAAAAACACTAATTTTGTACGATTTTATTGTTTTTTTTAACATGCAACCGATTTTTATGGCAATGACATCAAAAGAAATACGGCAAGTATTCTTGGATTTTTTCAAGCAAAAAGGCCACATTATTGTGCCTTCAGCCCCTATGGTGATTAAAAATGACCCTACCCTGCTCTTCACCAATGCAGGAATGAACCAGTTCAAAGACTGGTTCTTAGGCAATACCCCTATTGAGTTTAAAAGAGTGGCCGACACACAAAAGTGCTTGCGCGTAAGCGGTAAACACAACGATTTGGAAGAAGTGGGACACGACACTTATCATCATACCATGTTTGAAATGCTGGGCAACTGGAGCTTTGGCGATTATTTTAAAAAAGAAGCTATAGACTGGGCTTGGGAACTGCTTACCGAGGTGTATAATATTGATAAAGGGAGGCTTTACGCCACTATTTTTGAAGGCTGTGAAGAGGAAGGATTGGCAGCAGACGCCGAGGCCTTCAGCTATTGGGAGCAATACCTGCCCAAAGAACGCATTTTGCTTGGTAAACGCAAAGACAATTTTTGGGAAATGGGCGCCGCCGGTCCTTGCGGCCCCTGCAGCGAACTGCACATTGACTTACGTAATGATGATGAACGGAAAGAAATAGACGGCGCCCGCTTAGTGAATGCCGACCACCCGCAAGTAGTGGAAATATGGAATTTGGTGTTCATTCAATTTAACCGTAAATCAGACGGAAGTCTCGAAGCCTTACCGCAAAAGCACGTGGACACAGGCATGGGCTTTGAACGCCTTTGCATGGCCTTGCAAGGTAAACAAAGCAATTACGACACCGATGTATTCCAACCGCTCATCGGAAAAATAGCCTCTCTTTGTCAACGTCAATACGGCGAAAACAAAGAAGCCGACGTGGCCATGCGTGTGATAGCCGACCACCTGCGCGCTATCTGTTTCTCTATTGCCGACGGCCAACTGCCCTCGAATGTAAAGGCAGGCTACGTAATCCGCCGCATTCTCCGCCGCGCCGTGCGCTACGGATACACCTTCCTGAACTTCCATGAGCCTTTCATCTGCCAATTAGTGCCTACTCTCGTAGCGCAAATGGGCGAAGCCTTTCCCGAACTGCAATCCCAACAAACGCTCATCACCAAAGTAATTGCCGAAGAAGAAAGCGCCTTCCTGCGCACTCTCGATAAGGGTATTCAACTGCTCGACAGCATTATAAAGAAAGATGACGGGCAACAGGAAATTAACGGCGTTACCGCTTTCCAACTTTACGACACTTTCGGTTTTCCTATAGACCTCACCGAACTTATCGCCCGTGAAAAAGGATTTACGGTTGACCTCAAAGGCTTCGAAAAAGAATTGGAAGCCCAAAAAAACCGCAGCCGCAACGCCGCAGCGAAAGAAGAAGGCGACTGGGTGGAAATACGTTCCATAGAACAAACGGAATTTGTAGGCTACGATACTACCCGCTGTGAGGCTCGAATAGCGCGCTACCGCCATGTCAAAGAAAAAAATAAAGACATTATACAATTAGTGCTTGACCGAACGCCTTTCTATGCCGAAAGCGGCGGACAGGCAGGCGACGAAGGCAGGTTATACGACGAGGTCGGAAACGTTGTTCTTAATGTACGCAACACCATCAAGGAAAATAATCTCTTTCTTCACATAGTAGATAAACTACCCGAAAATCCTGATGCCGTATTCATTGCACAGGTTGACGAGCAGAAACGCATAGCCACCGCCTGTAACCACAGCGCCACCCACCTCCTGCACTACGCTCTCCGTAAGGTCTTGGGTAATCACGTAGAGCAAAAAGGCTCATTAGTGAATGCCAACCACCTGCGTTTCGATTTCTCGCATTTCCAAAAATTGACTAACGAGGAAACGGCGGCAGTAGAAAAAATGGTCAATGAACTTATCCGTAAGAACAGCCCTTCAGTCGAATTACGCAGTATTCCCATGGCTGAAGCGCAAGAAATGGGCGCCATAGCCCTGTTCGGCGAAAAATACGGACAAAGCGTGCGGGTTATCCGCTTTGATGATTCCATTGAACTGTGCGGAGGCACTCACGTAACAGCTACCGGAAATATAGGTTATTTCAAAATTCTTTCCGAAAGTTCTATTGCAGCCGGCGTGCGCCGTATAGAAGCGGTTACTGCCGCTAATGCCGAAGCATATACCAATAATCTCCTGCAATTATTGAAAATGGTGCACGAAATGTTCCATAACGCTCCAAATCTGTTGCAGGCAGCCAAGAAAGCCATTGACGAAAATACCGAACTCAACAAGCAGGTGCAGCAATTTATGAAAGAAAAAATCGGCTTAGCCAAGGAACAAATCAAGCAAAACCTGAGCGAAATCAACGGTATTAAGGTTGCCCGCATACAAAAAAACGCCCCTGCAGAGGTATTAAAAGAAATAGGATCGCAACTATGCAAAGAAGTCGATAACCTGCTCTTCGTGGCGGGCGGCAACTTCTCCGGTAAATGTTCGTTGATTGTCGCTCTGAGCGACAGTTTGGTAAAAAAAGGCCTGAATGCCGCTAATATAATAAAAGAAGCCGCCAAGGAAATGGACGGCAGCGGCGGCGGACAACCCTTCATTGCCGTAGCGGGCGGCAAAAACCCAGAACGACTTGACAAGGCAATGGATAAGGCAGTGGATATAAGTTCAAAGTTTAAAGTTCAATCGTCATTGCGAGGTACGAAGCAATCTAAGTTCAAATTATTATGACTTTCAAACAACAAATATTATCAGGCATTCCCGAAGCGCTTCCCGCGCCGAAACCTTACGATGTGGCTATCAATCATGCTCCAAAACGTAAGGATATTCTTAACAAAGAAGAGAAAAAATTAGCGCTGAAAAATGCGCTACGTTATTTTCCGACTAAACATCATGCTGTGCTGGCGGCTGAGTTTTATCACGAATTAGAGACCTACGGCCGTATTTATATGTACCGTTTCCGTCCCGACTATGAGATGTACGCTCGTCCGATTGACGAATATCCGCACCGCTCGCGGCAGGCGGCATCTATCATGCTTATGCTGCAAAACAATCTCGACAAAGCGGTAGCCCAACACCCGCATGAGTTGATTACCTACGGCGGTAATGGAGCGGTATTCCAAAACTGGGCGCAATACCTGCTTACCATGCAATATTTGGCTACCATGACCGACGAGCAGACGCTGGTACTCTATTCCGGCCACCCCATGGGACTGTTTCCCTCGCACAAAGATGCGCCGCGGGTAATTATCACCAACGGCATGGTAATTCCTAACTACTCAAGCAAAGACCACTGGGAAAAATTCAACGCCTTAGGCGTTTCCCAATACGGACAAATGACCGCAGGCTCGTTCATGTATATCGGCCCTCAAGGTATTGTTCACGGCACTACGATTACTGTGATGAATGCAGTACGCCGCGTAACTCAAGCCGAAGAAACTACAGGCGGTAAGCTTTTCGTGAGCGCGGGCTTAGGCGGCATGTCAGGCGCACAACCCAAGGCTGCTGTGGTAAGCGGCATTGTCGGTGTAATTGCCGAAATTAATCCGAAAGTAGTTCAAACCCGCTACAGTCAGGGCTGGGTCAACGAAGTATATACTTGCCTCGACAACCTGGTTCCGCGCATCAAAAAAGCGGTAGCCGACAAAGAAGCGGTGTCTTTGGCCTATCAGGGCAATGTGGTTGACCTTTGGGAACGCTTAGCGCAAGAGAATATAAAGGTAGATATAGGCAGCGACCAGACTTCGCTGCACAACCCATGGGCAGGAGGCTACTACCCTGTCGGGCTTAGCCTTGAGGAAGCCAACACGATGATGGCCGAAGCGCCCGAACAATTCAAAGAAAAGGTAGAAAAATCCTTGCAGCGTCAGGTCAAAGCCATCAATACCCTTGCCGAGCGCGGCATGTATTTTTTCGACTACGGCAACGCCTTTCTGCTCGAAGCCTCGCGAGCCAATGCCGATATCCTCAAAACCGATGGACAATTCAAATACAATTCGTATATTCAGGATATTTTAGGGCCGCTGTTCTTCGATTACGGCTTCGGACCTTTCCGCTGGGTGTGCACTTCGGGAAAAGCCGAAGACCTTGCGACTACCGACCAATTAGCGCTCGAAGTATTGGAAAACATGTACGCAACAGCGCCCGACAGAATTAAACCGCAACTCGAAGATAATATTAAATGGATTTGCGAAGCACAAAAAAATAATTTGGTGGTAGGTTCGCAAGCGCGCATTCTCTATGCCGACAGCGAGGCACGTATCCGTATTGCTTCCGCCATTAACAAAGCTATTGACGAAGGTAAACTCTCAGCCCCTGTAGTGCTGGGGCGCGACCACCACGACGTATCAGGCACCGACTCGCCTTACCGCGAGACTTCCAACATTTACGATGGCTCCTCTTTTACTGCCGACATGGCTGTGCATAATGTTATCGGCGATGCAGCCCGCGGCGCCACTTGGGTATCCTTGCATAATGGCGGCGGCGTCGGTTGGGGCGAGGTAATCAACGGCGGCTTCGGCCTCACCCTCGATGGAAGCTCCGATGCGCAGCGGCGGCTCGAATCCATGCTCCTGTGGGACGTGAACAACGGCATTGCCCGCCGCAGCTGGGCGCGCAACGAGGGCGCCATCTTCGCCATAGAACGCGAAATGCAACGTACCCCCGCCTTGAAGGTAACCCTGCCGAATATAGCAGAGGACAGGATTATTGAGCAGATAGTGAATAATGATTAAGCAAATCAACAAATGAAGAGAATTGACCGCTATATCATAACTTCCTACCTCGGACCGATGCTGCTCACCTTTGTCATCGTACTCTTTGTATTGGTATTGCAATTTATATGGTTATATATAGACGAAATAATAGGGAAAGGGCTTGAACTTTCCGTGATTCTCGAATTTTTCTTTTGGGGAGGAGTAACTTTTATTCCCTTATCCTTGCCGCTATCCACTATGCTTGCTTCACTAATGACGATGGGAAGCATGGGTGAAAACAATGAGCTCTTAGCCATGAAAGCGGCAGGCATGTCGGTAAAACGCATCATTCGGCCATTAGTGGGCGTAGCCGCCATTGTTAGCATTACGGCATTTCTTATATCCAACTATCTTTTACCTGTAGCCCATCTGAATATTAGCTCCCTGATGTCGGACATCAGGCATAAACGCTCAGAAATCAAAATTCCGACAGGCATTTTTTATAACGGCATAGTAGATTACAGTATTCGCATCGAACGGCAGACCACAAATATGATGTATAATGTCATTTTGTATGATCACACTGCGCAACGGGGAAATAATTCGGTTACCCGCGCCGATTCAGGCTACATTAGATTTACGAATGACAAACAATACCTCATTTTTAAACTTTTCGACGGATATACTTACGAAGACCAGCAACAGAATGTCGGTGACACCATTTATCCTTTCCAAAAACGTAATTTTACGGAACAGGAAGTATTAATTCCCCTGAGTGGTTACGAATTTAAACGCGGCGAAAATGATGAATGGTTCAAAGGGCAGGCAAAAATGAAAAGTCTTGGTACGCTTGGATATGAAAGCGATTCCATACGCAGGCAAGAACTAACAATTATCAAAGATTTTTCAAATAATTTTGCTTACAGAACCAATTTGATGCGCTCGCAGGAGTTCGATAGCCTGCTGCTCATCAAAGCACAATATGCAAAATCCTTCGCAGGTGATTCCCTTTTTAACCTGAGTACCGATGAAGAAAAGTTTAACGCCATCTCAGCGGCGGCTGACCATGTAAGCAGGGCTGTGTCGCAGCTTGACATGCATGCGGCCTCTTTTGAACAATATAACTATAATTTGCGCAGGATAAATATTGAGTGGCACCGCAAATTTGCAATGTCTATAGCTTGCCTTCTTTTCTTTTTTATCGGAGCGCCTTTGGGAACTATTATCCGTAAAGGCGGTCTGGGCGTTCCGGCTGTTATTTCCATATTCTTTTTCGTGCTCTATTGGGTGGTGGACATCAGCGGCGTCAAGCTGTCCCGCGATGGCGTATGGCTGCCGATAATAGGAATGTGGCTATCAAGCGCCGTATTGTTGCCGCTTAGTATTTTTATTACTTATAAAGCAACTACCGACTCCAATTTGTTTAACATCGACCGCTATAACATTGCTCGTTATACCAAGATACTAAAATCCTTAACTAAGTTACTTTCAAGATTTGTATAATCCGTTACGCATAGTATTCATGGGCACTCCCGAATTTGCCGCCCACAGCCTTCATACCTTAATAGAAAAAAAATATCAGGTGGCAGGCGTAGTAACGGTGCCCGACAAGCCTGCAGGGCGAGGCCTCACTGTGCAGGCTTCCGCCGTTAAGCAAACGGCGCTCCGATATCAATTGCCGCTCCTGCAGCCTGAAAAACTGCGCGACGAACAATTTCTGGAAGCCTTGAAGTCGTGGAATGCCAATGTTTTTGTTGTAATCGCTTTTAGAATGTTGCCTGAAGCCGTATGGCAAATACCGCGCTACGGCGCTTTCAACCTGCATGCTTCCCTCCTGCCTCAATATCGAGGCGCGGCGCCCATTAATTGGGCTATTATCAATGGCGAAATAAGCACGGGGCTAACTACGTTTTTTTTAGATGCCAATATCGATACCGGACATATCATTTTTAACGAAACAATTCCTATTGAAGAAAAAGAAAATGCAGGCCGACTACATGACAAACTAATGTATGCAGGCGCACAATTGGTATGTAAAACGCTTGATGCCATAGCCAAGGGTAATCCGCCAATGGTACAGCAACCACAGGAAGATTCCTTGAAATCAGCGCCGAAAATACATAAAGACACCTGTCGTATTAATTGGAACAATAACGCCCGAACTATCCATAATTTGGTGCGCGGACTAAGCCCCTACCCTACTGCATTCAGCGAACTAAAGACTATAGACGGTAATAGCATGTTAACAAAAATTTATGAGACGAGCTACGAACTGAAGCCGCACGAGCTATCTGCAGGAACTATTATCAGCGATAATAAAAGCTTCTTAAAAGTGGCCTGCGCCGATGGTTTCATAGCCATAGAAGAAATTCAATTAGCCGGTAAGAAAAGAGTCGCCGTAAAAGATTTTTTATTGGGATTTCGGGAAATAGCGCAATGTAATTTTATTTATTGACTATGTCAACACTATTAAAGCAAACAAATAGCCTTGCTACGCCGGTAGTAGTTGTAGCCGACGGCGCTTTTCCTCGACATTCGGCGCCGATGGAGCTATTGCGAAAAGCAGCTACCATAGTGTGCTGCGACGGGGCTTGCGAAAAACTCTTGCAACATGGCTTCACCCCTCATTATATAGTGGGCGACATGGACAGCATTTCACCTCTATTGCAGCAACGCTTTGCCGCCATACTCCGCCACTTTCCCGATCAGGAGACCAACGACCTGACCAAGGCGGTAAAATTCTGCATAGCGCAAGGCTGTGATTCCTTAGACATTGTTGGCGCCACCGGAGGCCGCGAAGACCATACCATAGGCAACATAGCCCTCTTAGCCGATTACGCTGCGGAAATCAGGGTAAAAATGGTTACCGACACCGGAATTTTCACACCCCTGCTGAGCAGCGCTACGCTCAATAGCTTCGCAGGCCAAGAGGTATCTATATTTTGCCTCACTCCCGAAACCCGCATTATTGCTAAAGGACTGAAATACAGTTTAGATAAGGTAATTTTCGATACCTGGTGGAAAGGTACACTGAATGAAGCCACCGGCCATAGTATTGATTTACAGTTTAGTTTTGGAAAAATAATTGTTTATCAAAGATTTAATGAACAATAATTAACAAAATTATAACAAATTAACAATAAAATGTTATAAATTTTAAGAAATATTCTATAAATTATTGATTTTTTTTAATACATTTGTAGATTAATTTAAGGAATCAAATCTAAAAAAAATACAAAATGAAACGATTATTACTTTTTATCTTATTAGCTGCCTTCACAGCAAACTCTTTTGCCCAAAACCAACGATTAACCATGGGCGCAGGCAAAATGCAAAATGAAACGGTATTAGTGCAACAAAGAAGTGATGAAACAATCATTAAATTCAACCTTAATGAAGTAGAATTAATAGAAGTAGATACCGATTACGGTAAAGCTTTTATACCAATGTCAGATGATGCTCCTTTAATGTTAGAAAAAGGAAGTCCGGAGTTATTGTACCTTACATCTACATTCATCATTCCCGACACAGGAGATTCAGAATTGGAAATTGCTTATGGCGATTATCAGGAATTTGAGCATATCGAAATTGCTCCGTCAAAGGGAAATCTTTCACGAAGTATTGATCCTCAAACTGTTCCTTACGTAAAAGGCAATATTTACCAAAAAGATGGTTTTTATCCCGAAGTTTTGGCTAATTTAAGAGAACCTTTTATTATGAGAGACCTAAGAGGTCAATCTGTAGATGTGTATCCGATTCAGTACAATCCGGTTACAAAGGTTTTAAGAATTTACTCTGAGATCACTGTTAAAGTTAAAAACATAAGCCAAACAGGTATTAGTGAGTTTACGGGGCATAAAAGACATAGCTCCATTGATCCGGAATTTGACGCAATTTACGGAAGTTTGTTTATAAACCATACGGGAGTTGCTCAGGAAAGAGGATACCCCACAGGTGAAGAAGGCGAAATATTGATTATCTGCCATCACGCATTTATGAATGCAATGAAGCCATACGTGGATTGGAAACGAACAATAGGACGAAAAACCACAATGGTTTCTACGGCGGTAATTACGCCTTCGCTAACGGCGGCTAATATTTGGACTTATATCCATAACTATTACAACAATCCCGCCAATAATTTGGCATACGTACTGTTGGTGGGCGACTATGCGGAGATACTGCCGCGTGTTTACAGCAGCGGGCAACACTCCCACTCCGTTGTTTCCAACAACTATTTTGGGCAACTTTCGGGAACAAACTCAAGTCCGAGCACCTATATGGATGTTTTAATAGGAAGAATGTCTGCCCAAGCAGCAGCACACGTAGAAACTCAGGTGCAGCGCACAATCTGGTACGAGCGAGACCTTACCACAAGTGACACATGGCTAAGCGCTGCAATTGGAATTGCAACCAACGAAGGGGGCGGCGGCGGACACGACGGAGCAGAGCTAGATTATGTTCACATGAATAATATACGGACAAGATTGATGACTTACGGATACACCCCCGTTTATCAGGAATATGGTGCAGGTTCCGGCGTAACAACCACAACCGTTGCAAATATTTCAGCGCGATTTAACAGCGGCGTAGGAATGGCAAACTACTGTAATCACGGAAGCGAAATAGCATGGACTTTGTCTTCGGGCTATTCTTCTATAAATTACGGTGTTGCGAATGTAAATGCGTTAACCAACAACGGCAAGCTGCCCTATATCTTTTCGGTAGCATGTCTTAACGGACGGTTTAACCACACCTCAGACTGTTTTGCCGAAGCATGGATGCGCCGTCAATACAACGACCAACCCGCAGGGGCAGTGGCGACTCTTATGGCCTCCGTAAGCATCGCATGGGCGCCGCCAATGACAGCACAGGACGAATTTGTAAATATTTGTATGGACCTTGCTTCTCCATACCCCGGAACACAGCCCGGCATCAAAAGAACCTTTGCAGGCGCGGCTCTCAACGCCACACAGAAAATGCTTTTGAGACACGGTACCGGCGCACTCAATCTGGGCGACTTCAACTCGTGGAATGTTTTCGGGGACCCTACTTTGATGATTAGAACAAAAACTCCACAAGCAATGACGGTATCCTATGATCCGTTTATTTCCATTGGAGTGAACGATTTTACAGTGGACTGCGATACGGAAGGAGCCTTGGTAACCATGTCATATATAGACAGCAGTGATGAAGTTATTATTTTGGGAACCGGTACGGTTGTAGGCGGCACGGTTAATTTGACCTTAAACGAAACCATTGCTTCAAACGGCACCATTACGATAGCTGTTGTTGCCCGCGACAGGGTAACCTATGTAGGAGAAATACTTGCTGCATCGCCCTGTGAAAGACCTGTTAACCTTTCAGCAGATACGGAAATAAACACAGTTATCCTCAACTGGGACAATTCGGACAGTATGGACGGCGTTTTATTAGGCTATGACATTTATTGCAACGGATCTAAAATCAATACAAGCCTGATTACTGCTCAGGAATATCGTGACGAAAACCTCACTAATGGGACTTACACCTATCAGGTAGTTTCCGTATACGATGATGGCTGCCAATCACCGCCCTCTACAAGTATTACCATGGTAATAGAATTGTATGCCGTAAATTATCAGTCTCCCCAAAACGGCAGTTTGTCGGTAATGGCAGGAACTGCTACTATTGCTAACGGAAGCTTGGTTAATGTCGGCTCGCTGCTATCAATTACCGCTACGCCTAACGATAAATACATTTTAGAAACTTTAACTGTAAACGGCAGCGACTTTACAAGCGGCAATAATCACACAGTTACAGAAACGACCACCATTAATGCTGTTTTCAGAGGTATTGACGCTACTTTAACCAATGCGTCCGTCAACGGTAATGACATCAATAACATTAGCGATGATATTCCCTACATGGCCTCCTGCGGTGAAGGCAACATTGTTTTGATCCTTAATTCCGAAGGGCCTATTAAAGTTAACGGCACAGCCTACACGCCCGGCATGACTATTCCATTCAACAATGACAAGGTAACGCTCAATATCGAAATTTCCGGTATTCCCGACAGAAACTACACCTTAAACATATCAAAAGCATTAGGAAGTTCTGCCATGCCGATGTATGTACAGCGGTGGGGTAAAACGTTGGCTGTAGTGAACAATCCTGACTATAACGGCGGACATACTTTCGATAACTATCAATGGTATCGCCATGGCGCTTTATTGCCGGGAAGTACCGGTGGTTATATCCTGTTGAACGGCTATATGGCTAATGAATATACTGCCGAAGTATATAGCGCTACTACCGCCAGCTGGCATAAGTTATGTTATAATGTAAGAGAGCAAGCCGCAACCGCCATTACAACAGTATTTCCCAATCCTGTGAATGCAGGACAATTGTTGAATCTTAACTTACCGGACAACGTGAATAGTGTAAACGTAAACATTTACAACATCAACGGCAGTTTAGTGAGACAAGAAAAGGGCGTGCAAACTGCGGTTACCATGCCTAATCAAACAGGAATGTATGTCATAGAAATACATCTGCCCGACGGATCGAAAGACATACAACAGGTGATTGTACAATAAAATTAAAAATTATAAACAATGAAAAAATTATTATCGCTGATACTATGCGCTATTGTACTGACCGTTACAATGAATGCGCAGAATATCATGTTGTCGACCGGAAGCAAAGGCATTACCAGATCGAATGACAGGTTTACAGGGTTTCAAGCTAAATTTTCGTACGATCAAATTGAAAGTACAACTATCACCGGAACTGCTAAAGGAACGTTTTCGGCCATCACTATTGCCGGAGCTTATTTAGATGGCGAATTTGGTACGCCGGGCTTACCTGTTTTCAGAAAAATGATTGCGGTTCCGGTAGGCGCTACGCCAAAAATTAAGGTAAAAGGCCACTCTACGGCCGAGTATCGTTTGGACGACTATGAAATTCATACCTTATTTCCCATGCAGCCTGATGTAAGAAAAGACCAAGACCCAAACACTATTCCTTTCAGGTATGATGAAAAAGCTTATTCCGCCAATGCCTACAATAGCGCCGATATTGCCGAAGTCGGTGTTATAGGTACTATGCGAGGCCTTGTTATCGGTATGGTAGTTATTCGACCGGTACAATATAATCCTGTTTCCAATACCATTATGGTATATAACGACATTGACGTTGAAGTAACTTTTGAAAACGGCGATTATAGAGAAACCGAAGAGTTATATACCAAAACCTACAGTCCCTATTTTGAAAATGTGTACGGAATTGTTTTCAACGAAGGAGTACATAGAGACTTTTTTGACGATCACCCCGATTTATATACGGCTCCGGTACGTATGTTAGTAATTGCCCATCGCTCGTTTGAGGCGACTTTGCAACCATGGATTGAATGGAAGACCCAAAAAGGTTTCTATATGGACGTCAATTATACTGATAATATCGGAACAACAGCAGCCGCTATTAAAACATTCTGTCATAATAAATATAATTCAGGCATAGGCAATGGAACAGCGCCGACCTTTATTGTCATCGTAGGCGATACTCCACAGGTGCCGGCAAGCCAAACGGGAAGTTCTTCCGGAAAAGCTACCGATTTATATTATGCCAGTGTGAACTCAGACTATTTTCCAGAAATGTATTACAGCCGTATGTCGGCGCAAACAACGGCACAATTAGAAAATATCATCGAAAAGATCTTATACTACGAAAAATACCAATTTGCCGATCCTTCTTTCTTGGATAATGTTTTACTTATTGCAGGCGCCGATGCCACATGGAACCCGCGTGTTGGGCAACCTTCCATTAACTATGCTGCGAATTATTATTATAATGCAGCGAATGGCTATGCCAATATTCACAAATATCTGAACTCCTATTCCGGTTGTTATGCTAATTTCAACAATGTGGGATTTGCCAACTATACTGCCCATTGTCTCGAAACCGGCTGGGGAGACCCCTCTTTTAACAATCCTCAAATCGCCAGCCTGACTAACCTGAATAAATATTTTGTAGCCATGGGCAACTGTTGTTTAGCAGGCGATTTTGGTTTTGGAGAATGTTTTGGGGAAGCTATGATACGCGCCCAAAAGAAAGGAGCTGTAGGATATATCGGATCATCGCCTAACAGCTATTGGGGAGATGATTTTCATTTTGCTGTCGGAGCATATTCAGGAAATCTCAATACTGTTACAAACCCTACTTTAACAAACACTACCGTAGGGGTTTACGATTTAATATTCCGTGATGCCGACTTTAACTGCCTGTCTTCGCATGTTTTCGCCGGTAACTTAGCAGTAACCTACGCCCATGTCAATCCGGGATATGAAGTACACACTTCAAGTCCATGGTATTACTGGGAAGCCTACAATGTATTAGGCGATGGTTCTCTAATGCCGTATAATACCCAAGCTGATGACAATACGGTTTCACATCTTCCTATTGTGCCTATCGGCCTGCCTTCTTACGAAGTAAGTGCTCTTCCGGGCTCTTATGCAGCCATTTCAAAAGACGGAGTGCTGCACGGCGTTGCCATAGCCGATGCAACAGGCGTTGCCAATGTTGTTTTAGACCCTCCTATCCTTTCCGGTGGAGATGTTGATATTGTTGTTACACGCAATCAATATAAACCTTATATAGCACAAGTTCCGGCAGCAGCATTATCCGGCCCTTATGTTATTTTCGGCAGCTATAGTACTGCTAATCCTTTAACCTATATTTCGGAGAATACTGGCATTACCGTTAGCTTGAAAAACGTAGGCGTTGACCCGACCGAAGGAGCGCTGACGGTAACTATTTCCTGCGCTGACCCGCAACTTACCATTAACAGCGCTACAGCAACATGCGCAGCTATTAATGCAGATGAAACTGCCGACGTGAACTTTAATGTTTCCGTAGCTAATGATATTCCCGACAACAAGACTTTCTCCGTAACCGTAATCGTAGAAGATGTGGACAATACTGTATGGGAAAGCAGAATGTCGTTGAAAGCTTTTGCACCCGACTTTTCTTTGGAAAAAGTATTAATAAATGGGATTGAAGGCGGAAACTTAGAACCGGGCGCAATAGTTACCCTTGCGGCTGTGGTCAAAAATAAGGGTAATGCTGATGCCTTTGCTGTAAGCGGCGAGATAACAACAACCAGTCCATATATCACTCCTGCCTGTAGCGAAGCGAATGCTGCAACACAAAATTTACCCGCAGGTGAAAGCATGACACTGACCTTTGTTGTCGTTGCAGACCAATCAATGCCTTACGGCCATGAAGCCAACCTTGAACTTTTGCTGGCAGCTCAATATGGCCGCACTTATACTGCTCCCTTCCAAGCTACCTGCAGCAATTACTGTGTGCCGGGAACAACTAATTGTAATTCCGGCGATAGATTTACATCCGTTCAATTGATTAAGACAAGCAGTAATACTATTCTCATCAACAATACTAATGGCACCTGCGGAACAAATGGATATAGTGACTTTACCAATTTATCGGCCGACTTAATTCCGGGACAACAATATACCATAAAAGTAAGAGCTGCATATTCATCCAATTATGTAAGAGGATGGTTTGATTTGAACGGAAATAAAACTTTCGATGCCAGTGAACAATTAATCAGTGTTACTTGTAATGCTGCCAATACGGAATATGCTCAAACCTTTACCGTTCCACAAACTGCCATTCCCGGAACACATCGGTTCAGGCTCCGCACTATATACAATAACTCTAATCCGAATGCCTGCGACGGTTATACATACGGACAAACGCACGATTACGCAGTTGTTGTTGCCGAAACCTATCCGCGCGTACAAAATGTGGTTGCTGCATTAAGCGGGTCTAATATTACCATCAATTGGGAGGCTCCCGACGGAGGAACTCCCGAAAGCTATAATATTTACCGTAACGGAATCCGTTTAAATACAACGCTGCTTACCAATACAACCTTTACGGAAACCGGACTTTCAGAGGGCGTTTATGTATATAATGTAACCGCAGTGTTTGCAGGCAATAATGAATCTATGGCGCAAATGTCGAATGTCGTCTGCTTTGCTGAATCGCCGCTATGTGTAGGCCCTGTTAACCTTTCAGCATATACGGAAATAAACACAGTTATCCTCAACTGGGACGATTCGGACAGTATGAGCGGTGTTTTATTGGGTTATGACATTTATTGCAACGGATCTAAAATCAATACAAGTCTGGTTACTGCTCAGGAATATCGTAACGAAAATCTCACCAATGGAACTTACACCTATCAGGTAGTTTCCGTGTATGATAATGGCTGCGAATCGCCTTCTGCAAGTATTACCATGGTAATAGAGCTATATGCCGTAAATTACCAGTCCCCTCAAAACGGCAGTTTGTCGGTAATGGCAGGAACTGCTGCTATTGCTAACGGAACCTTGGTTAATGTCGGCTCGCTGCTATCAATTACCGCTACGCCTGACGATAAATACCTTTTAGAAACTTTAACAGTAAACGGCAGTAACTTTACAAGCGGCAATAACCACACAGTTACAGGAGTAACCACTATTGAGGCTGCTTTCAGAGGTATTGACGCTACTTTAACCAATGTGTCCATCAACGGTAATGATATCAGCAACATTAGCGATGACATTCCCTACATGGCCTCCTGCGGTGAAGACAACATTGTTTTAAACCTTAATTCCGAAGGGCCTATTAAAGTCAACGGCACAGCCTACACGCCCGGCATGACTGTTCCATTCAACAATGACAAGCTAACTCTCCATATCGAAATTTCCGGTGTTCCCGACAGAAATTACACTTTAAACATATCAAAGGCATTAGGAAGTTCTGCCATGCCGATGTATGTACAGCGGTGGGGTAAAACGTTGGCTGTAGTGAACAATCCTGACTATAACGGCGGACATACTTTCGATAACTATCAATGGTATCGTCAGGGCTTGCCGCTATCCGGCAGCAATAATGGCTATATCCTGTTAGACGGATGGCAAGCAGAAAGCTATTCTGCTGATGCACATAGCACAATGACCGCAAGCTGGCATAAGTTATGTCATAATGTAAGAGAGCAAGCCCAAACCGCCATTACAGTATATCCCAACCCTGTAGGTGCAGGGCAATTGCTCAATCTTAATTTGCCGGACAACGTGAATAATGTAAACGTAAACATTTACAGCATCAACGGCAGTTTAGTGAGACAAGAAAAGGGTGTGCACACTGCGGTAACCATGCCTAATCAAACAGGAATGTATGTCATAGAAATACATCTGCCCGACGGCACGAAAGACATACAACAGGTGATTGTACAATAAAATTAAAAATTATAAACAATGAAGAAATTATTAGTTATAGCAACTTTGTTTGCTACTTTCAGTGCAGCACATGCACAACATGAATTATCCATTAACGCATCCGGCGGGTACTATCCTTTATCATTTTCCCTTTCCAATAATGGCGCCACAAGCGGTAACATAGGCGGCGGCGCAGGTATAGGATATTATTATAACATCAGCAAAACCTTTAGTTTAGGCGCCGGACTTGACTTGTCTTTCTACGGCGCTTCGGTGAAATATAGCCAATTAAACGACACCTACACAGGTTATGATAACTATGAAAGAGCCGATTTTGAATTTACGGCTAACCTTACCAACTTCAAAGAAGATATTTCACTTTTATTACTTGAAGTGCCGCTCACTGCGCGTTATTCGTTGCCGCTTGGCGCAACGAACAGCTTGCGTTTTATCGGAGGTTTTAAGCTTGGACTGCCTATGAGCGCTCACTACACTGCTTCGGCCGACAATTTGAAAACAGAAGGAAGGTACGAATACGAAGGCCAAACTTATCAAGATATTCCCGGCATATTTGAAAGTGAAAGAATGGGTAAGCATTCCGGTAGTTGGGACGCCAAAATGTCCATGCAACTGACCGCAGAAGTGGCCTATCGTTTTGCGATTGGCGAAAAGTTCGGCTTATCGGTAGGCGTTTATTTTAATTACGGGTTAAATGACCTCAAAGGTAAAAATGACGCCCATCCCATTGCTTTTAACCCGGCCGGCAATGCCCTCTACACTTCCAACGGCGTATTAGACTCCAACTTAGCCTCTTCTGTTAAGCCTATGGCTTTTGGCCTGAGGCTGCGTTTTGACTCCGGGTTGTAGTGCATGGCCGTTGAGGCACTCAAAGCGACCCTGCCTTCATATTCATTAGGGATATTCAGTAAAATCAGGCTTAATGGTCAAAAAGTATGATAAAAACGCTATAGTCATTTGATATTTATATATTTGCAGCATTTATAGAGAAATGGTTAAAAACGTTGCTTTTATTGTAAATCTGTACACATTGTAAAAAATGGGATTAAGTTGCAGAAACAGAATTATTTATGTAAATCATGCGGCAAACAATTTGTTTTTCGTCAAAAGATTGACAGTCAATTACTTTACAAAGAGTATGTTT
>WRMN01000008.1 GCA_009777095.1 Bacteroidales bacterium
AAGCTACTTTTAAATGATTATGGCGGGATTAATCCCGCCATAATCATCACCACTTTTGACTATTAATGAAAAAAAGAGCTATTTCATCACCACTTTTGACTATTAAGCCTATTTTCGTGGTAAGGCACAGAGATACAAAAATCACAACATCTTCAAAATGAATTTGTTGTGATTTGAATTTTATTTGCTGAATACCCCAAATTTATAAATTACACCGTCATTATTTCTTTCTCTTTTTTCTCCAATAATTCATCTGCTTTTTTGTTGAAATTGTCGGTGAGTTTCTGCAATTCGGCTTCCGCGTCTTTGGCTACATCTTCCGGCAAGCCTTCTTTCTGGAGTTTTTTCGCCTGCTCCACTCCATCGCGGCGGGCAGCACGAATGCTTACGCGCGCCTGTTCGCTTTCAGCCCTTATTTGCTTCACCAAATCCTTACGGCGTTCTTCCGTTAAAGCCGGCACATTAATACGTATTTGCTCCCCGTTATTCTGAGGCGTGAAGCCAAGATTGGCTGCCATTATGGCCTTTTCTATCGGGGCAATCATGCTCTTATCCCATGGCTGGATAAGTATAGTTTTAGCATCGGGAGTAGTAATGCTCGAAACCTGCGGCAAGGGCGTAGCTGTTCCGTAGTAATCAATCATCACATTCTGGAATATGGCCGGATTGGCTTTTCCGGCACGCACCAATAACATCTCCGCTTCGAGGTAATCAATGGCTTTCTGCATTTTTTCCTTGGCTGCAACCACCAGTTCTTTTGCTTTTATAAGATCCATATTATTATCTGTTATTTTTGTTGTTGATTGATGATTTAATTATTTAAGGTTTTTAAACAGTCAAGTGTCTAATAGGCAATCTGTTCGTGGTTAATGTGCCGATGGCTTCTCCTTTAACAACCTTTTGCAAATTGCCGCTGTGATTCATGTCGAAAACAATAAGCGGAATATTATTTTCCTTGCAAATGGTAAAAGCGGTAAGGTCCATAATTTTCAAATTCTTGCTATAGGCTTCGTCGAAGGTCAATTGCTCATATTTCGTGGCCGAAGGGTCTTTTTCAGGGTCGGCAGAATAAACGCCGTCCACGCGCGTACCTTTTAATAATACATCGGCTTTAATTTCCGCCGCACGTAAAGCCGCTGCTGTATCGGTAGTAAAAAAGGGATTTCCGGTTCCGCCGGCAAAGATGCAAACCCTACCTTCTTCTAAATATTGGTTGACTAAATCCATAGAAAACCGCTCTCCTATAGATTCAATAGCTACAGCCGTGAAAATCACTGCTTTTACACCAATACTCAGGAGGGCGGCTTGCAGGGCTATACTATTGATAACCGTAGCTAACATGCCCATCTGGTCGCCTTTAACCCTGTCGAAACCCTGATTGATGCCGCTTAACCCGCGAAAAATGTTTCCTCCGCCAATCACTATACCGACCTGAGCCTGAGCCTCTACCGCTAATTGCACCTCTTTGGCGTATTGGTTAAGCACCTCAGTACTAATGCCGTAATTATTTTCTCCCATAAGACTTTCGCCGCTGAGTTTTAAGAGAATTCTTTTGTATCTAAGCCCCATATATTGCGTTAATTAAATCGAGCGAATTTAAGGAAAATTTTCGGAATATGCAAAAAAAATTTCCTGTTTCAGATAAAAGTGTTACCTTTGTATCTTTCTTTAGGCTCAATTATAAAACAAATAACTTATAGTATTAACCTAAAAACTTATTAAATTATGGCAGATGTAGTATCAAAAGTAAAAGCCATCATCGTTGACAAATTAGGCGTTGACGAAAATGAAATTACTCCCACCGCTAGTTTTACCAACGACTTAGGCGCTGACTCTCTGGACACTGTAGAATTGATTATGGAATTTGAAAAAGAGTTTGGAGTTACCATTCCTGATGGCGATGCCGAAAAAATCAGCACTGTGGGCGACGCTATTTCCTATATTGAAGAACACGTTAAGTAATTTTTATTATCCTTATTCAAGCAGTTTAGTATTTAACATTTTGTATTTATGCAGTTAAAACGAGTAGTAGTCACTGGTTTGGGTACCGTTAATCCTTTAGGTAATAATGTTCAGGAATATTTTGCCAATCTCGAAAAAGGCGTTAGCGGCGCAGGGCCTATTACCCGTTTTGATACTACGCTTTTCAAAACAAAATTTGCTTGTGAAGTTAAAAATTTTGACCCAAGCCAACACGGCATTGATCGCAAAGAAGCGCGTAAACTTGACCTTTACGCGCTATTTGCTTTAGCCGCTGCTGCCGAAATTATAACCGACAGCGGAATTGACCTCGAAACGGCTGATAAGGACCGTATCGGAGTGATTTGGGCTTCGGGAATTGGGGGTATAGAGTCTCTTACACAAGACATTAAAGACTATGTAGCCGGCGGATTAGTTCCCCGTTTCAGTCCTTTCCTCGTTCCCAGAATGATCGCAGATATTGCTGCAGGGCACATTTCCATGAAATATGGATTCCGCGGCCCTAACTATGCCACAGTATCTGCTTGCGCCTCGTCAACTAATGCCATTGGCGATGCTTTTAACCTTATTCGCTTGAACAAAGCCGATATGATTATTAGCGGCGGTTCCGAAGCAGGCATCTGTGAAGTGAGCGTGGGCGGGTTCAATGCTGCCCAGGCGCTTTCTACCAACAACGAAAATGCCGCCACCGCATCACGGCCCTTTGATAAAACCCGCGACGGTTTTGTAATGGGAGAGGGTGGCGCAGGCGTTTTACTCGAAGAGTATGAACACGCTAAAGCCCGTGGTGCAAAAATTTATGCTGAAGTAATAGGCTGCGGCATGACTGCCGACGCTTATCACATTACAGCTCCTCACCCCGAAGGCATTGGCGCTAAGAATGTTATGCGACAAGCCATCGAAGAGGCCGGTATTACATCCGAAGAAGTGGATTACATCAATGTGCATGGAACCTCCACTCCTTTGGGCGATATTGCCGAACTTAAAGCCATCAAACAACTTTTCGGCGAACATGCCTACAAACTAAACATCAGCGCGACCAAATCCATGACAGGGCATTTGCTGGGTGCTGCCGGCGCGGTTGAATTTCTGGCATGTGTTTTCGCCTTGCAAACCGGAATTGTCCCGCCAACCATTAACTTTCAAGTAGAAGACCCTGAAATTGATTACAAATTAAACCTTACGCTCAATAAGGCACAAAAACGCGATGTAAAAGTTGCGCTAAGCAACACCTTTGGGTTCGGCGGCCACAATTCATCTGTATTGATTCGTAAAATCTAACAACCTTATAATCTGAAGGGTGAACAAACGACTAATATGGGCTTTGGCTGCTGCCATTTCAGTATGCACGTTGGCACTCATCTATGTTCAACTCAATTGGATTTTTTCTATACGAAAAGCCGAAAAGGTTAATTTCGAGCAAAATATTCGCTTTGCGTTAGATAATGCTGTAGCCGACATTGATGAGGCCGTTAAATGGAATCCATCTATTCAGGAGCAACTTTTATCAGGTATAATCATACATAGCTACGACCTTCCCATTCAGGAACGAATATCCATAGAAGAAATAAATGATTTTCTTCAAAAGGAATGCCAGAGGCATCATTTGAAGAATATCTCTTATGAGTTTGCCGTAACCAATAATGCATCAGGGGAAATCATTTTCAGCACCAAAGGTTTCAAAGATGTGGACCCCATGCAAGCCCACATCGTTGCCCTCTTTCCCCGCGACCCCGATTATGTTACTCAATATTCCTTATTATTCTACGAATATGCAGGCAGTATTATCCGTACATCTATCTGGCTGCTCATAGGCGCTTCCATTTTGCTGACCCTAATCATCATTGCTCTTTTTACCTCTAATTTGTTGATTATCTTTAAACAAAAACAATTAACGGAAATTAAAAACGACTTCGTCAACAACATTACCCATGAGTTAAAAACACCTATAACCACCATTTCTTTGGCAGCCCAAATACTGAACGACCCGCACACCTCTATCAAGGAAGAGAAATGGCCTTATTTACACCAAACTATACTTTTTGAAACTAAAAGATTACAGTTTTTAGTGGAAAAAGTCTTACAAATTGCTATCTTTGAGCGAAAAAAGTTTAAACTAAAGTATCAGGAAGTGGATATTGTGGATTTATTATCGAAAATTACCGGATTTTTCACCTTGCAATTAGAGAATAATAATATTAAAATAATAACTGATTTCAAGGAAAAGGGAACAAAGGTATGGGCCGATGAAACACACCTTACGAATGTGTTTACCAACCTTGTTGATAATGCTATTAAATATCGGAAAGAACAGGACGCATGGATAAAAATAACAACTACCAATCATACGAATAAAGTAATTATTACAGTAGAAGACAACGGAATAGGAATACACAAAAAAAATCAGAAGAAAATTTTTACCAAATTCTTTCGTGAACCCACAGGGAATATTCATACCGTAAAAGGATTTGGTCTGGGATTAAATTATGTAAAACAAATGATAGAAACACTGCGTGGCAGCATACAAATAGAAAGCACTCCGGAAATAGGTACGCAATTTTTTGTAACTTTGCCGATAATGAAAGAAACAAACAAAGAAGAATCTTAGGTTATGGAAGACAAAAACACAACTATTTTGTTAGCCGAAGACGAAGAAAACATAGGAACTTTGCTCTGCGACTATTTAAAAGCCAAGGGTTATCAAGCGGATTTATATCTGGACGGAGAAAAAGCCTTCAGGGGATTTTGCGCTAAAAAATACGACATCTGTATTTTAGATGTAATGATGCCCAAAAAAGACGGTTTTATGCTGGCCGAAGATATTCGCTCCATATCTCCGGAAATTCCAATTATTTTCCTTACTGCAAAAAACATGAAAGAAGACCTCATTCATGGTTTTTCCGTAGGCGCCGATGATTATATGACCAAGCCCTTCAGCGTTGACGAATTAGTGTTGCGCATTGAGGCTATTCTTCGTCGTATCCGTACATTTTCCAATGACACGGAAAAAACTGTTTTTAAACTGGGAAATAACACTACTTTCTACTATGGCAAGCATACCTTAGTTGTTTGCGATAAGGAAATAAAAATAACCGCCAAAGAGTCCGAGATTCTTCGCTTACTGTGTATGAATAAAGGTGGTGTGCTTGACCGTAATTCCGCTTTGATTGCCGTATGGAACGACGATAGTTATTTCAACGCCCGCAGTATGGACGTTTACATCGCAAAATTACGTAAGTATATAGAACAAGATCCTGATGTGGAAATTGTTAATGTTCGTGGAAAAGGTTTTAAATTAGTATATTAATTATTATGAATGTTTTTTCTGATATATCATTGGCGTTAGGGTATTTACCCTCTTCTCGCCGTTACGAAAAGCAAAGCCGTCAATTAAACGACAGCTATGCGCTTTTTCACAATATCGCTGCCGGCGAGGTCTTTCAACGTTACCTTGCCTTAGACTCTTACATCAACTCGTCGAACTACCGAACAGATATTAAGAGAGTCAAATCTTTAAAATATAAAGGTGGGCCTGAACACTTGCAGTGGCAACATTACAAGGAGTTGAAAAAAAATAAAGCAGTAAAAAAATACCTTAAAAAAGGAGAGGAAAGCGAGTCTCCTTTGTTGCAGGAATTTATTGCATTAGATAAATTAGTTCGCTCCGATGCCTATCAACAACGGACGGCTTATCTTAAAGATAAAAACAGGTATAAAGAAAGTCAAGCTTACCTGCAATTGTTGGAATACCAACGATTGAAAAAATCAAAAACCGTTAAACAGTACTTTTATCTGCAAAACAAATATAAGGCCGAGTTCCATGAACTTGATACATGGAAGTTATTATTCTCCGACGAGTTCGAAGGCCTGCAGCTTAGTCAATATTGGAGTACGCAACAGGAAGTAGGACTTGGAACCATACATACAAGCTATGTTCAGAACAGTGAATACCATAAACTGGCTGCCGAAAATGTAATCCTTGCTGAAAATAAACTGAAAATCGCCCTCAATCCTGTTGAAGAAGAAGGTATGGCCTGGGACGAAAAATTCGGTTTCATTTCTCGTGATTTTAATTACAGCGCCGGAGTAGTCAACACTGCTAACCTGTTTCAGATACGGTACGGAAAAATTGAGGCTAAAATACGTGTCCCTAAAGTAAAAAACGCCTATTACGCCTTTTGGCTCAATACCAACGCCCCTACTCCTGCCATCAGTTTGTTTAATTACTGTAACAACTGTTTGGTAACAGGAATTTATCAGGCCGCCGGAATCGACGAGTCGCGCCGCCGCTTGCGCTTAAACTCTAATGAATTTTATTTCGTAGAGGTGAGATGGAATAAAAAAATGATTACATGGAAACTTAACGGTAAAGAAATTTGCCGAAAAGCCAACACGGTAAATGTCCCGCTATTCCTTCAACTCACTGCAGGAGCTGTGGGTGAAATTCCGACCCAACAATTACCTCAACATTTCGACATCGACTGGATAAAAGTCCACGCCAGAAAAGTATGAGTATTTTAATCAAAAATGTGCTGCTGCAGCAAGAAACCATTGATGTTTTTATTGAAGGGAATACTATTCGGGAAATAGGGCAGGGCTTGACAGGCGCAGCGCAAAAAGTTATTGATGGAAAAGGGAAAGCTGTTATTCCGGGCCTCATCAACTGCCATACCCACGCTGCTATGACCCTTTCCCGCGGCTATGGCGACGATATACCTTTGGAACGATGGCTCTACGAAAGAATATGGCCATACGAAGCCAACCTTACTCCTGAAGATGTGTATTGGGGCGCTAAGTTGGCCTGTCTTGAGATGATTAAAAGCGGCACTACCTGCTTCTGCGATATGTACACCCACTTCAACAGCACTGCTCAAGCAGTGGAAGAAATGGGACTGCGCGCTGTGTTGGCCGCTACCCTGTTCGATTATTTTGATGAAAAACAGGCGGCAGCAGGCAAACAGCAAATGCAGAATTATTTTGCAAAAAAAGATAAATACAGTAACCGCATTACCTTCGCATTAGGCCCTCACGCTATCTATACGGTATCGGCCGACTCCTTGCGCTGGTGCAATGATTTTGCACAGGATAATGATTTGCTTCTTCATCTTCATCTTGCCGAAACCCAGACCGAATATAACAATTCCGTGCAACAGTTCGGTCTCTCGCCGATACGTTATTTACACAGCATCGGACTGCTTTCCCCTCGTTTGATTATAGCGCATTGCGTATGGCTCGACGAGGAAGAAATCGACATGTTGGCCGACCACAATGTGAAAGTTGTGCATAATCCGAATTCCAATCTGAAAATAGCTTCCGGTTTTCAATTCAAATATAAGGAAATGAAAGCGGCAGGAATAACTGTAGGTTTGGGCACCGACGGCTGCGCCTCGTCCAACAATTTAGATATGATTGAGACGATGAAAACAGCCGCACTGATGCAAAAAGCCTGGCGCTTCGATGCTACCGCCATGCCCGCCGATGAGGCTTTCGACTGCACTACCATTAACGGCGCTAAAATACTTGGATTGAACATCGGCAAAATAGCTGTCGGATACTTGGCCGACCTTTGTTTGGTCGATTTGAACAGCCCTGCATTTACGCCTAATTTCAATTTTATATCTAATCTAATCTATGCCGCCAACGGCAGTTGTATTGATACGGTTATTTGCGACGGCAAGGTACTCATGGAAAATAAATACGTACCCGAAGAAGAAGAAATTTTGCAGAAAGCCGCCGCCGTTGCCTACGCTTTAATGCGACGCACTTAACTAATATGGCAACAAAGGTCAAGGTTCAAAGTTAAACAAATCAACAATAATATGGATTCAAGAGTTATAAAATTTAACGAAACCGCCGATTTTATTCTTCAAAGAATCGGCGACAGGCCTGAAGTGGCTATTGTTTTGGGCAGCGGTTTAGGCGCCTTAGCCGACAAGATTGAAAACCCTGTCATCATTCCTTATTCCGAAGTGCCGCATTTTGTGCAATCCACTGCCGTAGGACATAAAGGCAATCTGATTTACGGAACGTTGAACGGAAAAAAGGTGATAGCCATGCAAGGCCGTTTCCACTATTACGAAGGCTACGGCATGGAGCAGGTAACCTTTCCCATCAGGGTGATGTGTTCGCTCAAAATAAAAGCGCTCTTCGTGTCGAACGCTGCAGGTGGCATGAACACTGCCTTCCGCATAGGCGACCTAATGATTATCCGCGACCACATTAACTTCCTGCCCAATCCGCTCATCGGAAAAAACATTGATGAGATGGGGACGCGCTTCCCTGATATGACCCGTCCCTACGACCTTGAATTGATTAAATCAGCCGAAGAAATTGCCGCCGAGCATGGCATTAAACTGCAAAAAGGCGTGTATGTGGCCGGCACAGGCCCCACCTACGAAACCCCTGCCGAATATGCTTACTTCAAAAGCACCGGCGCCGACGCTGTGGGCATGTCAACCACTCCTGAGGTGATTGTAGCCCGCCACTGCGGCGTTCGCGTCTTCGGAATGTCGGTCATCACCAATGAGGCGCACGACCTCGACAGCACCGCCGCCGATGGCTACAAAAACGACCACAAAGATGTGATGGCCGCCGCCGACAAAGCTGCACAAACCATGTCGTTCCTGTTTGCGCAGATGATAGGGCAGTTATAGCTCTTACTTATTTGACTATATTTTTGGCTTAAGGTTTAAAATGCAGTTTGAGAAATACAATTTCGGAGCGGGTGCCTATACGTACCTGCGGCCCCCAGGTTCCTAAGCCCTCCGAAACATAAAAGTGGGTATTGCCTTTCCGTAAATAGCCCCTGTCTATTTCATACATACCTTTAGTAATCAGCGAAAGCGGCCATAGTTGTCCGGCGTGGGTATGTCCGCTTAGTTGCAGGTCTATATCCGCCGCCACTGTTTTGTCAAATTCAAACGGCTGATGGTCAAGTAAAATCAAGGGCTTGCTATGATCCACTCCATCTAACAGCGCTTCCAAGGTTTTACGATGCCTGCCTGTTTGAAAACCTCTGCCGAAACTGCGGTCGAGGCGGCCAAGCAGATAAAAGCTATTATCAACCAAGAGGGCGGTGTCTAACAAGAGGGTCATACCGCAAGACTGCATATAACCTAAGGTCTGCGAAAAATCACCAAATAATTCATGATTACCCTGTACGGCATAAAGGCCTAAAGGCGCCTTAATTTGCATCAGTAGTTCTCCTAATTTCTTGCGTTCCATTGATTTTGGACTGTCGTCCACCATATCCCCTGCAATCAATACAATGTCGGGCGAAAGTTTATTTATCTCGCTTACCCAGCGCTGCAAGCTGCTGTAGCCATTAATAGCGCCCAGATGCAAATCGCTAATCAACACTATGCTTAAACTGTCGCGGTCGGGCACATTCTTCTCAATGGTAATATCTACCATATTTACTTTTGGCGCCGTAGCGTTATAGCGTCCTATAAACAGCATAGTAAGCACAATAATATTGACGGCTATAAATACGATAAACTTTACCCACATATAATATTCTCCGATAAAGGTCGTCGGGCTTTTCCCTACAGCCCACAAGGCCAATCGCAGCACATCAATGGCTATCACAATCATCAGAAAATACAGCATGGCTGCCACCCAGTCCGATCCTATAGCCCAGCCTATATCTATCAAGCCGTTATCAAAAAACCGCCGGACAAAAAACATCGTTATAAACAGCATCGGTAACACAGCCGCCACACCGATGATTATCTTCCGAAAGGGCCCGACGGCCTCCATTGCCTGCCAGCCGCGTATAAGGACATAAGTATTGATAAGGCCATAAATCAATACTATGAGAACAAAAATAAAAATAATAGCGCCTTTCATGCCGTGTTTTTTATAATATGCGAAGATAATACTTATCTTTGTAAATCATGAAAAAATTACCATTTATCTTGGCTTTTTGTTTGACGGCAGTTTATAACGTAGCGGCTCAGCCTTTCGCTTTTATCAGTGACACTCAGGGGCCGATGAAAGTAGAAACCGTAATCATGAAGACCGAACGGAATATAGAGGCTACCGACAAGTTGTTGGCTGACTTGAGTCGGATACCACACCGTGCCGTGTTTTTTTTAGGCGATATGGTCTCTACCGGCAGCAGTTTCGGAGCATGGGAGCGTATTGACCGTTTTTTAACCACTATGAGGGAAAGGAATACCCCCGTGTATGCTGCTTATGGCAACCACGAGTATATGCTTCTTTCCTCGGTGGGGGAAAAAAATTTCGCCCAACGTTTTCCGAATATTCCTAACACCGGATATATTGTCGTACAAGATTCGATAGCGGTAGTGGTTTTTAACTCCAATTTTTCAAAATTAAACAAGAATACGCAACAAACCCAACACCAATGGTACGAACGAAGTTTAGACTCATTAAACAAGGCCAATGACATAAAGTTTATTATTGTTGCTTGCCACCATGCGCCTTACACCAATAGCAATGTGGTAAACCCGAACAAGAATGTACAGGAATTGTATGTACCTGCTTATGTAAATACGCCTAAGGCAGCCTTATTCCTGAGCGGACATTCGCACCATCTTGAATATTTTGATATTTACCAAAAGAAATTCTTAGTTATCGGCGGCGGGGGCGGGCTGTGGCAGGATTTCAAAAAAGAAAGTAAACACGACTTCACTGATTTAATAGGAGAAAACCAAAAACCCCGCTACTTTTATTTGCAGATAACCCGCATCGGGAATAGCCTTCAGGCCTCGGTACGCGGCTTTACTGTAGAAGATTTCGGTAAGTTTGAAGATTACCCCATCGTTTCTATTCCTTTTTCAACAACTACTCCGTACCTCTGAATTTGCCAACTCCCCCAAAAGGTGCTAATCTATTGCGAAGGTGCGATTATTGGAAGAAATGATAAATCTGCCAACACTATAGCTACAGCAGCTTCTACAATCACCGGTGCGCGCAAAGCAAAGCAGGAGTCGTGGCGGCCGGAAAGCTGAAAGCCCAACTCTTTTTCTGTTGTAAGGTCAAAGGCTTTTTGGATTTTTTTGATGCTTGCGGCCGGACGCAGAGCTACTGTCAACAATAAATCGTTGCCATTGGTAATGCCGCCGATTATGCCGCCTGCATTGTTCTCCTTGGTTTTTCCCGCAGGTGAAATAATTGCGTCATTATATTCGGACCCCCTCATTTCGGCAGCATCAAAGCCGGCGCCAAATTCTACCCCTTTCACGCCGGGAATGGAGAAAAGCAGATGGCTCAACAGCGACTCTACGCTATCGAAAAAAGGCTCGCCCCAGCCGCAGGGAACACCCTGTGCGCAACATTCTATCAAGCCGCCGATACTGTCGCCCTCCTTCACTGCTGCTTCCACCGCTTCTTGTATATCGTAGGAGCCGCCGGCCATTATCAGGTTGGCATACACATTAATCGGAGCAATCAGCTTCTTGGCAATTACGCCTGCCGCAACCAAAGCTACCGTTAAACGTCCCGATAGATAGCCGCCTCCACGTAAATCGTTATAACCCTGCCATTTTTTGGAAGCGGCAAAATCAGCATGGCCGGGACGGGGAATAGCGCGGAAAGGCTCATAATCGGTTGAATCTACATCTTTGTTGGCAAAAAGGAGGGTCAGCGGCGCGCCGGTAGTGCGCCCATTGTGCCAACCGCTGATAATCTCCGGCACATCCGGCTCTTGGCGATCGGTAGTTCCCGCTGCACCGCTGCGCCGACGGCTTAAGTCGTCTTCAAAATCGTCCACCGTCAAGGCCAATCCGGCCGGACAACCGTCAATCGTTACCCCCACATAAGGGCCGTGCGACTCGCCGAATAGCTGTATGCGGAATATACGTCCAAAACTGTTCATAATACATGGTTTTCTGCAAAAGTAGTAAAAAAATTAGTATCAGACGCCAAGTATCAGGATTTGGGGTATGAGATTTGTAAAAACAATCTTCATCAATCATCAATTATAACCTTAACCCCTAACTTCTGCAGGTCGGTAAAAAAAGCAGGATAGGATTTGCTTACACATTCTGCGCCCTCTATAGTCAACGGCTTATTGGCGCTGCAAGCCGCTACCGCCAAGGCCATAGCTATCCGGTGGTCGTTATGCGCATATACGGGCTCCTCGCCGACAGTTAAGGTCCCACCGTGTATTTTCATCGTATTCTCCGTAAGGTCAATCCGCACGCCGATACGGGCAAACTCCTGCTGCAAGACTTCAGCTCGGTTGCTTTCTTTAATTTTCAACCGCTGAATGCCGTAAATAGTAGATGTCCCTTTACAGTGGGCAGCCAAGGCCGCTAAAGGAGGCGCCAAATCGGGACTATCACTGGCGTCGAAGTTAAAAGCCCTAAGCAAACCCTGCGGCTTGCGCAAAAATACTTCCTGTTCGCTGACGCTAACAGGCGCATTGGCCAAAGTAAGTATCTTCAACACGCTACTGTCGGGTTGCTTCGTATTGCCGAACAAATTACGGATAGTGATCTCACCGCTTAAGGCTGCTGCTGCCAAAAGAAAGGCAGCGCCGCTCCAATCGCCCTCTACAAAATATTCTTTAGCCTTATAAGATTGGCCACCCCTTATTTTATAATACCCCTCATGCTGTTTTTGTATGACCACGCCAAATTGCCGCAACAACTGAATAGTCAGCTCCACATAGCCCTTGCCGGCTAAATTTTGCACGTATATTTCCGAGTCGGCAGAAGCTAAGGGTAAGGCCATCAAGAGCCCTGTAAGCGCCTGAGAGGTTTCGTGTCCGTCAATTAAGAGTTTGCCTCCTTTGAGCGACCCTTCTACCCGCCAAGCCACAGTATCGGTATTTCGCATTAATTTACAGGAGGCGCCTGATTGCGCCAGCGCTTCATCAATCATCTGCATGGGGCGTTGCAGCAAGGAGCTTTCTCCGGTAATGTGCACAGGAGTACCTAATAAGGTGGCAATAGGTGCAAACATGCGCATGCACAAGCCCGATTCGCCGACTGAAAAACTTGTTTCCGCCGCCGAAAAATTACCGGTAATGGTCAATGTGTCGCCATTAATAGCCACAGTAGTGCCTAAGGCTTTAGCTATGTTTATAGCAACCATGGCATCACCGCAAAGGGAGGCGTTGTTGATAATTGAAGTTCCCTTGGATAATGTAGCTGCAGCAATAGCACGCAGCGTCAAACTTTTCGAGGCAGGCGCTTTCAGCCGGCCTTTCAACTTGGTTGGATAAATAATTACGCGCATTATGTCTTTGTTTTAACTTGGAGGAGGCTTGACGCAGGCGGGGGTTTCACAAAGGTTTGGGCGGGCGACACATTTGCAAATTCGCACAAATGTTTCTGCGGGCATACACCTCCGCTTGCGCCAAACCGCACGTAAAGCGAAGGCATCACTACGCTCATATCTACTTTTTCCAAAAGTCTAACAAATTTTTGATTGCCTCTTGGAATAATTTCGGTGCTTTCATACCCAAAATCAATTTTCCGTTTTCATTGAGCAAAAATCCAACCTCAATTTCTACGATACTTTCTTCTTGACTTCCATACAAAACGACCGTTCTTACAATCTTGTATTTAGGGTAGTGTGCTGTGTTGTAAATCTTGTCAAAAGCGTCATAACCTGCCAATTCTTTAATTCCGTTTGCTCGAAACTGATATTTTTTGCCCTCAATATCAATGATAATTTTGTTCGACAAGTCAAGCAAAACCAAATCGGGAATGTTGATAATCTGCGACTTGTCGCCTGCTTTGTATTTTTCTCTGTCAGTGTATTTTGCAAGTGGAATTGGGTCGCCTTTGAGTGGAATAAAATAACCTTTTTCGCAACCTGCGTGATTTTCAAAAATTGAATATCCGTTGGCGAAATTTTCAACAACCAAGTGAATAAAAATTGTTCCAAGTTTCTCGCCGTCAAGGTCATACTTCCAATAATTTTCATTCATTTCGGCTTTCGGAATGCTCAAACTATGCAAAGAAATGTCTAATTTATTTGCAATTTGAATGAATTTGTTTGTCTTTCCAATGTGATTTTGTGAAAGCCCGTGTTGTGTAATTTCGATTTCTTCTCTCCAACCTAATTTTCGTAAAACTGCGGAAATTATTGACAACGCACCAATATTTGGGTCGTGTGATAGTCCGCCACTTTTGAAAAGTCGCCCCGAAATATTGATTTTATCTTCTGATTTTGTTAGCAAAATTGGCACATTTCCTTTCGGTGCTTTTCGCATATTTGCCTTGAAATCAATTATTTCTTCAATCGTTTTGAATGGAACAAAAATATTTTCGTCTAATTTCTTACCCAAAATTTCCACGCCCAAAGTCAAGAGCAACCTTGTGCCGAAGATGTATGTTTCGGTTGGCTTTTCTTTTTGCTCAATTTGCAAATTGTAGAGCATAATTTTTCTTGTTGTTGGGTAGTAGTTTTCAATGAAAACAAACTTACTGCAACGCTGATAAACTCCCGTATTTCGACTTTCTTTGTCGTCAGTTTTCGTTTCTTCAATAGCGTAAATAGGTGTATCTTTGGCGGTTGGCTCGTCTTTTTGATAGAAAATCAAAAAGTCCGTAAAACTCGAATTGCCCGAAACGGTTTTTACGAAAATTTTATCCACCAAATTACAGCGTAAGCCGATAATTTCGTAGGTAAATGTGAATTTTCCTTTGTTCAAAATCGGCAAAATGCGGATTGTGTCAATGATAACTGCAACCTTATTGTCCTTTGCAAATTTTTGAAAAATTGTTGCAATGACTTCTTTTTTCGGGCGTTCCTCTGTCAAAAACCAAAGATTTTTATTCATCTTCTTAAAATATAAAGTTGTTCTTTAATATGTTTTTTATGTTTGCTTTCGCCGTTGTTGTTGCTCTTAAAACGCAGATAATCAAATTCTTCCAATTCTACTTTTCCGTATTTTGATAGAATAGAAAAAATTTCGTTTTGTGGCATAATTCCCTCGTTATTGTAGCTCAAAATCAATGTTTTATATTTTCCAAATTTTGCTACTTTTTCCAATTCTTGCAATGCCGTTGTGGCATTACAAAATTTTGATTTTTGATTTTCGTAATTTGCTCGTAATCCTGTAACTCCTTTTATTTCAGGATTATCATATCTCGCTATTGTTTCCAACAAATGATAATTCGGTGCGTATTGTCGCTGATTATAAGGTGGATCAAGATAAAAAATATCTGCCTCGATTTTATCAAGCAAATTCACAGAATCTTCATGAAAGCATTGATTTTCAAAGTCATTTTGCATAAATTCAATCGGTCGCAATTCCAATTTTTTAACTGCTCGCGGGTCCCATTTTTTATGAAAAGCAGCATAAATTCCTGCAACATTTGCGTAAAATGGTACGGTTTCTATCAAACACGACAACAATATAAAATACTCATTTTCAGAGATTAAATTTTCATTTTTCCAATCTTCAATCTGCTGGCGCATTGTGTCAATTCGCAGTCCATTTTCTTCTGAAAAATACATTCGGCCGCCCGCAGGCGTGTAGTTTTTCCAAATAAAACCCTCTTTGTTGGGAATTTGATTAAGATAATCAACAATTATTTGCAACGAAGTTGCAAATAATTGTTGAGATTGAAAGTTTATATTTTTTAGCAATTTATCGAATGCAAATTCTTGATTGTTAGCAATGTACGCTTTTTGTAAAACGAAAGAAAAATACAGCAAATCGGAAGAATAAACTTGATAATTCTTTTTTTTGAAAAAACGCCCCACGTTTGTAGTTCCTGCGAAAAGGTCAAAAAATGACTGACCTTTTATGCCTTTTTCAGTTATTATTTGATAGATTTTATCAAGTATATTTTCTTTGTTGCCTATAAATCTCATAACTAATTCACGGTATCATAATTAGTTATTAACACTTCAACGCTTGCGTTTTTATCTTTTCTCTGATAATTGCAATTTGAATAATCAAAATTTAGATAATTAACATTATAACTTGGGTGGTAAGTCACCCAAGCTTTTAAAATTTCGTTTTCTTTTCCTTTGTGTTCCAAAACATTGGACAGCGCAAACTTTATTCCTTTACTGTCGAGGTTATCCAATTTTTTCAACAGTGCCTTTTCTTCGCTTTCAGACCAACCTTTAAATCCACGTTTCCCATCGTTATAAGTTCCACAAGTGATTAAATAGGGTGGGTCGGCATATACAAAATCTTCGTTTCCGAGATTTTCAAAATTGAAATCCTCAAAATCTTCACTTGAAAATTCCACATCGTTTTCTTTGATTTCGACAATGAAGTTTTCTAAATTTTGTCGCATTGTCGAGTTAAAACTACTGCGTTCTCGCCCAAAAGGATTGTTAAATTCGTGGCTGTTGTTAAACCTGATTTGGTGATTAAATGAAAACGCAACCAAAACAAACAAATCCAACGGATTTTTTTGTTTGTTGTATTCGTTTCGCAAGTTTTTGTAACCTATTTCATTTGTGAGCGACAAATTAAAGTCGCTAATTCTATTTTCAATATGACACAAAGTCCGGTCTAAACTATTTTCTTGAAACGCTTTGTACATTTCAATCAAAAAAATAAGATTGTCATTAAAATGAATTTTGTTTGCGTTTACATTTATTCCGACATTGCATCCACCACAAAATAAATCTACAAAATTGTCAATTTCGGTGGGAAACAACGGCAAAAGTTGGGGCAAAAGTTTCGTTTTTCCACCAATATAATTTAGTGGGGATTTGTTTTTTTGTCTTTTATATGTGGCTGTTACAGGCATTTTATTTCTTTCGTTTTTATTTTGCAAAGATACAATATTTTTCTGATTTTTATTTCTCGCTTTGAGTTCGCTCTGTCGCCCACCGCTTTCGCTTAACGCGCAAATATATAAAATTTCACATATTTATCAAATTAAAACCGGAAGTGTCTTGCGTAATTAACTATTTTTTTTATCTTTGCATGAAATTAATATCTTAAATTTTGTTTAATATGAAAAAAATCCTTTTTGTCATTTGTCTATTTTGTGCAGCGGGGTGCTCAAATGATTGGATCGACTCGACCGAACCGCTAATTCCCGTCCATTTGATAGGTATTGAATCGGTCAACGTGAACAATGCCGGCCAGTATCCTTTCACTACCGTCGATCCTATTAAAAAGGAAGCCTATATGATAGGTGTCCGCTGGGTTACTGATAATGCCGACCCCGATGGCAATCAGGAAATCACCGGTCCTGTCGAAGCCGGCAATAACTTATACCAAAATGTTGCCGATAACTTTACCAAGCGCATTTATTGCAACACGGTTTTTAACAGCCGCAATCCGGCAGGAGCCAATGTATCGCAGTACTTCAAGGCGGTAAATTATCTTCCGGCGGGCATCAACGAGGGTTTCGTACTCTTAGTTGCTCCCGAACCGGGCGACCACTCTTTTAAAGTAGTGTATACCAATAACAGCGGGGAACGCTACGAATATGATACAGAACTAATAAGACTCTATTAGCCATGAAAAAAGTTTTATCATTATTATCCGTATTCCTTTTATGGAGCCTTATTTTAACCCATGCTCAAGAGAAGAACATGTGGTTCGATGCACAAATTATTGAATCTATAGGCCTCAACAGCTGGAATAAGCTGGAGTTTGCCTCCGACCGCCTGCCGCGCCTGTCCTCCACCGACCTACGCGCTACGCTCAATATGTATATTTTCCGACCTGTCGGTCTCTTTGGCGATTTAGCTGTGGGTATCATGCCCGCGCCGCGCAACGGACTATCCGACCCTGCCGCCAGAGCATCTCTCTATGCGGGAATTCCTTATTACACCAAAGAATTAACCATTGAGGAGGGGTATCAAACAGCTACTATCCATTACAAGCTGACTGTCGGGCTTTTCGGAAAGATTCCGGCAAACGAGAAACTTTCCGTATTTCCCTATTTTGGCATTGGTATGATGAGCATATCGCCACCCACCTGCGAAGCCATACTCAAGGAGCAGGATTCCAACATGCAATACACCGCTTCTTATCAGTGGTTTAAAAAAGACAGCTACGGTAATGGCAGTAGCGTCGCCACGCTCGGCTATCTTGCCGGCAGGCTACGGTTCGCCTACCATATCTCGCCAAAGTTTGATCTTTTGTTTGGCCTCGAATACACTTGGCACTTTACACGTGCCGATTTTTTCGAAACCTACACCAATTATTTCAACCATAATTTAGTAAAGACAAATCAGCATAAAGGTAATCAAGTTAACATGTTGGGGTTGTCGGTGGGGATTTCGTTTCTTTGATGCCACCCTCATTTTGTTCAGTAAAAAACGGATATCCTGCTATTGTTCCGAATTTAAACGGATTATTCACATTATCAAATATTTATATATTACAAAAATTTCGTAATATTTTTTAGCCTGAAATTAGGGCATTATTCCAATTTATGCAAAAAATCTTTCATTCATGTATCTCTAATTCAAAAATTAACCATACCTTTGTAGACCAAACTTTAAGAAATGTCAAACTTTGGTCTGTAAAAATAAAAGGTATATGAAGAGCATAGAACGAAAGGATTATATGAACACGCTTATCGGGTTGCGTGATAAAAATCTGATAAAAATTCTCACAGGTGTACGGCGTTGTGGCAAATCTACTATAATGCAGCTGTTTCGTGAGTATTTAATTGCTGACGGTGTTAGCCAAACTCAAATTGTTTTTCTAAATTTTGAAGATTTTGAAAACCGCAAATGGTTAAATGACTTGGAAGGATTATATTATCATATTGTAAATCAATTAGATTTGTCAAAGTCTTGTTACGTTTTTCTTGACGAAGTTCAGCAAATAAAAGAATTTGAGCGACTGGTGGACGGGCTTTATGTAAAACCAAATATTGATGTATATATAACAGGTTCAAATGCTTATCTTCTTTCGAGCGAATTGGGAACCTTACTGACAGGCAGGTATATTTCTATTCATATTTTGCCGTTTTCGTTTAAGGAATTTTTATTTACTCAAACAGATACTTCGCGCACTGATTTATTGTTTGCAAAATACATTGACACAGGCGGAATGCCGGGAATTTTTGACCTTCCTGAAAATTTAGTTAAAAATTACATTCAAGATGTGATACAAAACATTATACAGAAAGACGTATTAGTTCGTAATAAATGGCGTAACCAAGACCATTTTAACAAAACAACCGCTTTCCTTTTTGATGCTATCGGCTCAATAATTTCGCCAAAAAAAATAACCAACACGCTGAAAACAAACAATCAAATCTCTCTTTCTCACAATACGGTTGAAAACTACATAAATGCGTTGGTAGAATCATATATGTTTTATAAAGTAAAACGTTTCGATTTGCGGGGAAAAGGTCTTTTGATGACACAGGAAAAATATTATTCCGTTGATTTGGGATTAAAAAAATTCTTTCTCGGCGATAAAATTAACCTTGATTTAGGGCATAATTTGGAAAATATAGTTTTCATCGAATTGTTAAGGCGTGGAAATCAAGTAAATATTGGTAAAGCCGGCAATACAGAAATTGATTTTGTTGTGAGAAAACCAAATGGCGACAGAGAATATATACAAGTGGCTTGGACAACAAAGGAGCAAAGTACTTTTGAACGGGAAATACGACCATTTGAATTGATAAAAGATTTTAACCGCAGAATTTTACTCACTACCGATGTGGAGCCGGCAACAACTTACAAAGGCATACAAAAAATAAATATAATAGATTGGTTATTAGAAAATTCGTCAACTACCTGAACGTCTTCAAAAATTCATCTTTGTAAGTAGGCGAAATGTCAACTTCGCGGCCGTTCGAGAGCATGATGACGCCCCCCGTTCCTTTGTGGTACGACTTCACATGATGAATATTGATGATATGCGATTTGTGTACGCGCAAAAAGGGAAAGGGCAAAATTTCTTCAAAATGTTTCAGAAAACGGCAGACCATTTTTTTACCGCCGTCGGCAAGGTAAATATCGGTAAAATTGCCGTTGCCCTGCAAGTGGACAATATCTTCCATCTTCACCACTTCAAAGCCTTCAAGGGTGGGCAGGATAACCTGTCGCTTGTCGAGCCGTTCCTCGCGGAAATTATCAAGGATAATTTTGTTGCGGTTGAACAGTTGCTGTTTTTCGATCTGCTGCTGCACCTTGTTCACCGCAGCAATCAATTCTTCTATGCTCACCGGCTTGAGCAAATAATAAGCTGCGCTTTGGTTCAGCGCACGCAGCGAGTATTCCGAAAAAGCGGTTACAAAAATAGTTTCAAAGGATAAATCCTTACAGGCCTCCAATACGTCAAAGGCATTGCCGAAGGGCATCTCCACGTCAAGGAACACGAGTTCGGGCTGCAGTTCATGCAACAAATTTATCGCCTCTTGCGCATTGACCGCTTCGCCTAACAGTTGCACCTGCGGACAATATTTCGCTAAATAGTTTTTCAGCGCTTCGCGGGCAGCCGCCTCATCTTCTATAATTACGCTTCTTATCATATAACAATAAATGGTTCAAGGTTCAAGGTTTAAGGTTCAAAGTTCAATCGTCATTGCGAGGTACGAAGCAATCAAGGTTCAATAGATGAATTATGGAGGAGCGGAAGGTTGATAGAAATCCTTACGCCGCTTTCCGGCGCAGGCTTTTCGTCAATTTGTATGCCTATAGCTATTTTATATATTTCGCAGAGCAGTTTTACTCTTTCATTGATGTTGTTCATTCCGCGCGATTGGTGCGCCTTTTGGTTGGCGGTTTTCAGCGCTTGGCTTTTGCTCAGGCCGATGCCGTTGTCGTCAATAACAATGCAGAGCGTTTTTTCTGAAATCGTCGCCGACAATTTTAACAATCCCTTGTCGTCCTTGTAGCGCAGTCCATGCCATATAGCGTTTTCGAGATAGGGCTGCAGCAACATTCCGGGAACGTACAGCGCTTCCGATTCCACCGCCTTATCAATGGTTATTTCATAAGAAAATTTATCGGCGAAACGCAATTGTTCTAACTCAAGATATTCTTTCAACAGCGTCAATTCGCGGTCAAGGCGGATAAAGTCCTTGCCGGAATTTTCCATCGTATTGCGCATGAGGCGCGAGTAGGAGGCGAGGTATTTGTTGGCTGCGACCTCGTCGTTTTGAGCGATATATTGGTTAACGCTGTTCAGGCTGTTGAAGATAAAATGCGGATTCATCTCGCGCCGTAACGATTGCAAGGCTATTTTTTTGTTGCGGAGATTGATGCTGCGCAAAGCGATTACTAACAAAAACACAAAGGCGGTCATCAATACAACAGACCAAATTAAAACATTGTTAAGGGTGTTTTTCTTACCGATAAGTGCCTCCTGTAACGATTTCTCCTTTTCTAACTGAATGATTTTTTCTTCGGTCGATTGAAAGGTCTTAACATCTATCAGCGAACTGTCGGCGCGAATCATAGTTTCCAAGTTATGCAAAAATTCCTGATACAGGGTCGTGGCTTTTTTGTTGTTGCCTTGCCTGTGGTACTCGCGGGCGAGTATTTCCAAACTTTTGGTTGCCTCTATGGTGTTATTTTCCGCCAGCGCAATCTGATATACTTCGATTAAGGTATTAATGCCTTTCTCCGACTGCTGTTCGCTGAGATATACTTCGGCCATTTTTCGTTGTATGCCGAGGGCTTCCGGCGCCTTTTCCGACATGTTTTGCAAGGCTGTTTCGTAGTTTTCCAAAGCAATTTGGCTTTGGTTCATCTGCACATTAACATCTGCCATTTGGGTGTAAGCCTGCGCTATTTCTTTTTGGGAAATAGCTTCCTCCTCTTGCAAAAGTTGAATGTTTTTTTCGATATACTGCGACTGCACCTCAGGATTATTGGCATTTCTCAGGCGGCGGGCGTCATTCCTGTTAAGCTCCTTTGTGGACGGATTTGAGCTGCTTAATTCTGCTGTTTCGTAAAGCTTTGTCGCCTTGTCCACTTCGCCTTGGACTTCCTGCAGCTTGGCTAATTCGCGGGTAACCTCGGCAGCCTTTTCTTTTTGGTTTAACTTGTTGTACAATCGCAGCGCCCTGTTCCAGTAATCTTCGGCCTTGGCATATTCTTTTTTATTAGCCAACTCCTTGGCTAAGCGCACGTAGTCTGCGGCAAGGCTCTCTTCATCTTGCGTCGGCTCTTCTAATTGTTTGGAAACCCGCTCGGCCGCCTTTTGAATAGGCGCCGCCGATTTTTTCTCTTCCTGAGCAAGCAAAGGGAGCGCCGAAATAGTCAGGAGGATAAATCCGAGGAGTGTTTTATGTAGAATGTCTCTTTTCAACTGTTTTTTATTTTTCATAATTTAATCTATAGAGGCTTCATTTTAAGTTACGGTCTAAGGAGAACAGGGTTCTTCCTTATTCAGTTCTCGTTCTATTTCCTCAATGGATGGTAACGACGATTTGAAATTTTCGGGTAACAGTTTTGAAAGTGTATATTCAGAAATACCTATCGGTTGACTGCTACTTTCCAATGAATATTGGGCTTCGATATTATCTTTCTTTTTAACGATAAGTATTCCTATAGTGGGATTGTCTATATCTTTTTTCAATTGATGGTTAACAGCTGTTATATAATATCCAAGTTTTCCCGTGTATTCCGGTTCAAATTCCTTGATTTTTAATTCTATAACCACATAACAACGCAACTCCAAATGATAAAACAATAAATCAATATTTCTTGTTTTATTGCCTATTAATATTGGATATTGCTTCCCTAAGTATGCGAAACCTTGTCCAAGCTCTAATAAGAATTTCGTAATATTTTCAATTAAAGCATCTTCCAACTCTTTTTCCTTATAATTTTCGGTCATTGTCAGAAAATCAAAATTATAAGGGTCTTTTAATGTTTCTTTGGCTAATTCACTCTGAACGTTTGGTAATAAGCGGTCAAAATTAGTAATGGCTTTCCCTTGACTATGGTATAAGTCTGCTTCGATAAAGTTTATCAATACTGACCGGCTCCATCCGTTTTTGATGGTCTTTTGAACGTAAAACAAGGCTTCATGTACAGATTTGCATTTATCAATAATACATTTATGATGCCCCCAAGGCATTAAAAACAACGAATTACTGTTAAATTTGTCCCCAGTCTGAGGGCGAATTATATCCTCCTTATTTTCAACAAATTGCAATTTATCCCCAAGTTGGGGACGAAATAAGGCTGTCTCATCAACAATTTGTTGACGAATTAATTTATCCTGCGAATAGAATTGAAAAAAATACTTACAATACTTTAGATTAGTAGCCGAAAATCCTTTCATATCAGGAAATTCCGCCTTTAATTCCTTGCTTACTTGTTCAAAAAATCCGCTACCCCACACAGCATCCATTTGGCGAACAGCTATGTCATGCCCCAATTCCCAGTACAAGCGCAACATTTCTTCATTTACTTTTATAGCTGCCTTAAGTTGGCTTTGCCGAATACGTGATTTCAAATTCACAAGCCATTGTTTAAAATCAGGATTTTTTATAATATCCATATTCATTTTTCTGTCTTTTTAATAATAAATCACTTTTTTATGCAAAGTAAGGCATTTTTATCCATTTCTGCGCTATGTTTCACCAAGTCAAAACAGTGTTTCACCATTTTTAACAGGAAAAAGGAAATTTTACCCCTTATATTTGTCCTCAGAAATTAGGAATTAAACATTAAACAAAATAATTATCAACTTAAAAATTACAGATTATGAAAAAGTCAATTTTAATGAGTGCGCTCTTGTCGCTTACATGTTTATCGGCCTGCGGGCAATCAACTCCAACCGCCACAGCCTCTTCATCGGGCTACACGTACAAGAACCTGACCATCTTCCTGATTCAGGGAAAAGACGAGCTGTCGCGTAATTACCTGACCTTGGAAGAGGCCATGAAGCAAAAGAAAATCACCCTGCACGAAACAGGCAGCGTAGGCGAATTGTCGGTGGACAACAGTTCTTCGGAGCATGTATTTATTATGGCGGGCGACATTGTGAAAGGCGGTCGTCAAGACCGTACTATCGGCGAAGATATTGTGCTGGCTCCCGGCGCTAAAAAAGTACCCTTAAAGTCGTTTTGCGTAGAGCAAAGCCGTTGGAGCAGTCGTGGTTCGGAAAGCGCGGCGGTTTTTTCTTCTTCCGAAAAAACACTGAATAATAAAGCCCTGAAGGTGGCTGCGCGAACAGAAAAAAGTCAGGACAAAGTATGGAAAGAAGTAGCCGATTATCAGGCAAAAGCAAGTGAAAAGGTGAGCGCGGAGGTAAAAAGCAGCACCTCGCCTACGAGTTTGCAGCTTACCTTGGAAAACGACAAGATAAAAGGCAGCATTTCCGAATATGTGAATGCCTTACAGCCTGCCTTCGACGGCAAAAATGATGTGCTGGGCTTCGCTTTTTTTATTAACGGAAAAATCTCAACGGTGGAAACTTTCGGCAATGCCGCCCTGTTTAAAAAATTGCAGAAAAAATTATTGGAAGCAGCAGCCTCTGAGGCTTTTGAGCAATATGACGAAAAATTAAAGTTTGAAACCCCTGTCCGCGCTGCTTTAAAAACCTTTATGGAGCAAGCGGAACAAGGCGTAGAAACCGCGCGTCAAACTGCTACCCTGATGATGGAATATACCAAAAAAACCGACAGCAGTATTTTATTGCGCAGCGTAAACACCGATGCAGGAAAGGCGGCCTTGCACACCAGTATTTATTCTACAGACGGACTGTCAACTGACAGCGATAGTGATTCGGGCTATCAGTATGGCGGCAGGCAACGCAATGTGAACAGGGTAGTGCGGTAAAAGGTGAAGGGTGGAAAGGTGCGGGGCTAAATGCAAATTTAGGAGAAACTGTTTAAATTAAACAGTTTTTTTTATTTTTTTTAAATCAATTATGTATTTACAAATCAATTATTTGCTAAAAGTCGCCAATAAGCCGCCCGTATATATACTGGTGTAAATTAAAAATCTACTCTCTAACTTTGCAGCAAAATAGTTCAAAGCTCAAAATTATAAATCGTAAATAAAATGAAAAAAATCTTATTTATCGCAGCAATAGTCGGCGTAACGCTGGCAGGCTGCTCGGACAAGGAAACAGAACTTCCTAAGACCATTAAAGCGGTAGCCGCGCAGAGCGGAGCCATTATTTCCGGAACAGCAGGAACGGCAACCTTTGTGCTTACAACTGCCAATATCGCCAACGGACGAACAGGCTCGGTGGCGTGGTTTAGCAGCGCTGCCGGAACAACTTCCGCAAGCGCGCCTGCGGGCATAAGCGCATCGGTGAGCGCCGTAGCGAACAACGCCGCTACTATTACCATTACCGCTACAACGGCAGCAGCAGCGGGAACTTATTACTTTAAGGTAACAATTGACGGAACAAGCTCAACGGTAGCGACACTAACCATAACAGCAGCGCCCACCTACAGCATTAGCGCATCGCCCGACGATCCCTCTTTCGGCTCGTTGGTAGAAGGCTATACGCAGCCTGCGGCGCAGACCGTAACCATTACCAATACAGGAACTGGCGCGGTAACGCTCAACGCACTGCCTGCGGTAAGTAACTACACGCTTACAGCGCTTTCGACGACCTCGCTTGCAGCAGGCGCAACCGCTACCTTCACCATACGTCCCGATGCAGGACTTACAGAGGGTACGTACAATCCGACTTTCGACGTTACAGGCTCTAACAGCGTAAGCGTAACGATAAGCCCGACCTTTGAGGTAACAGCAGCGCCCACCTACAGCATTAGCGCATCGCCCGACAATCCGTCTTTCGGCTCGTTGGCAGCAGGTTATACGCAGCCTGCGGCACAGACCATAACCATCACCAATACAGGGAGCGGCGCAATAACGCTCAACGCACTGCCTGCGGTAAGCAACTACACGCTTAGTGCGCTTTCGACCACCTCGCTGGCAGCAGGTGCAACAGCCATCTTTACCATTCGCCCCAATGCAGGACTTGCAGAGGGCGACTATAACCCAACATTCAACGTTACAGGCTCTAACAGCGTAAGCGTAACGATAAGCCCAACCTTTGAGGTAACAGCAGCGCTCACTTACGCCATTAGCGCATCGCCCGACAATCCGTCTTTCGGCTCGTTGGCAATAGGCTATACGCAGCCTGCGGCGCAAACCGTAACCATCACCAATACAGGAACAGGCGCGGTAACGCTCAACGCGCTGCCTGCGGTAAGCAATTACACCCTTACGGCGCTTTCGACCACCTCGCTGGCAGCAGGTGCAACAGCCATCTTTACCATTCGCCCCAATGCAGGACTTACGGCGGGTACGTATAACCCCACTTTCGACGTTACAGGCTCTAACAGCGTAAGCGCAACCATCAACCCGACCTTTACCGTAACCAATGTTCCTGTAACGAGCATTACGCTGACGCCCAACCCGCTGAACGTGATGAAGGACGGTACCGCCAGCTTTACGGTAACAGTATCCCCCTCCAACGCTTCGGATAAAAGCGTAACATGGGAAACGGCAAGTTCGAACATAACCATTGCGCCAGACGGCACGATAACTGGAGTAAACGCGATAACCGGCATTATGGTTACGGCTCGCTCGGTGTCGAACCCCACGGTAACCGGCAGCGCTATTGTAAATGTATTGGCGGCGGCCAGCCAGTTCGAGGTCGACGGCATTTACTACAAGTTGATATCGGGCACCAATGTGAAAGTAACCAATCAACAATACTCTGACAATGTGGTGGCCGGAATGTACAATTCCTACAGCGGGGCGGTTGTGGTGCCTGCAACGGTGGAATACGGAGGTATAACCTACAACGTAACAGGGGTGGGATTCAGTGCGTTTCAGGAATCCGGAACCAACGGGCTGACCTCAGTAACCCTGCCCGCAGGCATTACCCTAATAGACAACTCTGCCTTTGGAGGTTGCGCTACGCTTACAACGCTTAACCTGCCGGAAGGGCTATTATCCATAGGCGCCAATGCTTTTACCCTCTGCACAAACCTCGCATCGCTGCACCTGCCTGCAAGCCTTACCTTTATTAACAACTCGAACGCGGTATTCTCAGGCTGCGAAAATCTGAGCATCACCGTTGCCGCGGGAAACACGCGGTTCAGCGTTGACGCAAGCGGCGTCCTCTACGAAGCTCAGAGCGGCAATCCGCAGTACTACGTTCGCTGGATACCCGAAAAGCTGACCGGCGCCTATACCATACCCGCCGGCGTGGTATCAATCGCAGCTATGGCAATATACAGAAGCAACCTCACGGAAATACGCATACCCGCAAGCGTTACATCGATGGATAGTAACAACTTCCACTATTGCGCCAACCTTACTGACCTATGGCTTAACTGGACAGTGCCGCCAACAGGCATCGCGCCGTCATTCTACGGCACTACGATAGGTAACATCACGCTGTACGTACCTGCGGGAACACTATCCGCCTACGGAGCGCATTCGCTCTGGCAAAACTTCACGATGGTGGAACAACCGTAAATAGTGGTTAGTGATTAGTTGTTAGTGGTTAGTTATGAATTATGAGTTATGGGTTATGAATTATGAGTTGGCTGCGCACCCTCTACCTAAATAGCTAATTATTTATTAACCACTAACCACTGATAACTAAAAACTAATCACTAAAAAAACTTTGTAATTGGGGAAAAAGTGCTATCTTTGCGGGGTGAATTTAAAATGTAAGGATAATGAAAACAATAGTAGCAAATCCGCCGTTGAATGCAACACAGTTGTTTGTGTTACAGACCTTTGCAACAGCAAGAAATGAACAGGAAAGAGAAGAATTAACTTCTTTGTACCTTGATTACATACAGCAAAAATTAGACAAGTCGGCAAATGAATTTTGGGATAGCCAAAATTTGGACAATACAAAAATGGAAGAATTAATGTATGGTCATTTGCGTTCTTCTAAAAAATGAAAATCGTATTAGACACAAATTGCTTGCTGCCCGCGGTTTTTCCACGTTCAATTTATAACTGGATATGGCAGTCTTTTCGCGACGCAGATTTTACATTATGCTATTCTAACGAAATAATTGTAGAATACGAAGAATTGCTGTCAAATCTTTATCGTTCTGATATTGTTGACAATATTATGTTTTTACTTTTGAACTCTCACAATGTGGAAAAAGTTATTTCCTATTTTCGTTGGAATTTAATTGCTGCCGACCCTGACGATAATAAGTTTGTAGATTGCGCGTTTAATGCCGGCGCTGATTTTATTGTTACCAACGACAAACACTTCAATGTGTTGAAAAATATTGATTTTCCAAAAATAAACATCGTTGATATTGAGACTTTTAAGAATATCATTTCGGCAAAATGATTATTACTCTAAAACTACCTCATTCAAGCCATAGCAAATTAGTGGTTAGTGATTAGTTGTTAGTGGTTAGTTATGAATTATGAGTTATGGGTTATGAATTATGAGTTGGCTGCGCACTCTCTACCTAAATAGCTATTATTTATTAACCACTAATCACTAACAACTGACAACTAACAACTAATTTAGTGGTTTATGCGAAATTTTTGTATCTTTGTGCTTAAAATAAAATTATGAAAAAAATCAGTTTACTTCTTCTTTTCGGCATTTTAACGCTCTCGCTATTTGCTCAAAACGGCGTGCTGACGATAACTTCGGCTTCTCCGAATCAGAGATTTTGGCTGTTTATTGACGATGTGCTGCAAAACCAGTATTCTACTAATTCTATTCAAATTCAGCAGTTAGAGTTAAAGCAATATAAAGTACGCGTTGAAATGGATAATCCTGCAGGAAATTGCGTGGGGCAAAAACTGTTGATTGCTTTTGCGCCCAACAGTAATGTATATTTGGTTAATTCCGACAGGTCGGGCAAGATGTCTTTAGAAAAATCAAGGGCTACAGTATATCCTGTTTTTGTGCAAAGCCTTATTATGCCCGATTATTCTTATTATTCCGAATACCAACAATTCTTGTATCCGGGATTTGACAGCAGGGCTGTTTATGGAAAGGATAACCAATCAAGAGGCGCTTCGTATCAAGGGTATCAGCATAGTCGCCAAGGGAACGCTCGGATTGTTACGCCGCCGACTCCACCTGTGGCGCCTCCTCCTCCAATGCCGACTCAGAGAGGATATGGAAACACTCCTCCCGCCGAATATGGACATTCGCCCTGTATTCCCCAAGTCGATTTTACCCGTATGCTTTCCACCATTCAAAAGGAAACTTTTGAGAATACCAAGTTGACGGTAGCGAAACAGATAACATCATACAACATGTTATGTGCTACGCAGATAGCGCAAATATGTAATTTGTTTACTTATGAAAATTCAAAATTGGAGTATGCTAAATATGCCTATTCCTACTGTTCGGATAAAAATAATTATTATTTGATAAATGATGTTTTCTCTTATTCTTCCTCAAAAGAAGAGTTAAATAAATTTATTTCGCGGCGCTAAGCGGTTTTAAGCATGAACAACTTAGTCTATTTTAACAAGTAGTTGCCGTAGCAGAACGGCGCAGGGCAGCAGTCCTCGTATTTCCATTTTTATAATTCCATTTTTAATATAATAGGAAACAGGAAATCGATTGGTCAATCGGAAAAGCTGCTTAGGAGGATAATTGACTATGGTGAAATCGGGTTGGAAGATTTCTTTAAACCTTTCCATACCTGAAGTATCAATAACAAATGAAATAGCCAGCACCTTATCTACAACTCCCTGTCTTTCATACTGCTTCAGATTTTCTATAGAATTAAAGCAATGGGGACATGAATAGGAAAAGGCAAATACCAAATAGCTCGAATCTTTGGCGGGATTCAGAAATTCGCCCAATACCGTATCGTGGACGGTCTTATTGATATGCCTCCCTTTGGTAATGTAATGCGTGTCATTATTATTTTGTCCCGTATAAGTATATCCTGTAGTAAAGCATACGGCGCACAATATAGCGGCCATGATAATAATTTCGCTCTTGCCGACAGTTTTATACGAATGTTTAGTTTTTATAAAAACATACAACAGAATGCCGATTAAAATGATATTTCGCAGACCGGTAAAAAAGGGCGATAGATTTAGCAATGAAAAATATCCAAAACACCCACAGTCGGTAATATTCTTAAAAAAATATCCATAACAATATCCGGCCGACAAAACAGCGACAAAACAAAGCGCCAATAGACTTATTTGCCTTAGTCGGAAGCAGAAAAACAATAACAAGCCAAGCGCTACTTCCACCATAATAAGAAGCGGGGCAAAAAAGGCTAAGGCATCGAATCCGTATTGTGCAAGTATTTGAGAAAATTCGTAGGCGACTATCGACTTCCCTATGCCCGAAACTAAAAATACTACCCCCACAAGTGAGGATAGTATTTGTACCGGTTTGTTCATTGTTCTATTTACAGGTTATCGTTCCGCCTTCATCCATAAACAGTTCAAATAGCACTTGTAATTCATTGCAAGTAGAGATGCCATACTCGCCAAGTTCTGCTTTTGAAATTGTTTCTGTTTCTTTGTTCCCATATTCATCAGTATAGGTACAGGTACAACCATCGCTGTCTTTTGAGCAGGAAACAGCTATAAAACCTGCAATTAAAAGGCTAAGGCAGCCTACTAATAAAATAATTCTTTTTTTCATATCATTTTGTGTTTATGTTTGATTCTAATTTCATTCCTTGGAGGGCAAAGGTAAGATTTATTTTTTAACTTGCAATTTTTTTCAATTATGAATATTTTCCGATTTCCGCTACAAGCCCTCCAAATAGCGCTTTACTTCAGCTAAAAGCCATAAAGGGGTGGAGGTGGCGCCGCTGAGGCCTACGCGGTCGTTGGCGGTAAACCATTCGGGACGGAGCTCCTCGGCCTTGCTGATGAAGTAGCTGTTCGGATTAGTTTCTTCGCATACCTGATACAAAAATTTTCCGTTGGAAGAATTTTGTCCGGCGACAAATACAATTTTGTCGAACTTCCGGCAAAACTCTTGCAGCACGGGCTTCCGATGGGCTACCGAACGGCATATCGTATTCTTAACATTCACCTCAATGCCGGCCTGCAGCAAGGCTTCTACTATCTGTTGAAATTTATCGAGCGATTGCGTGGTTTGGCTGTATAAGGTGATTTTTCGAGACATGGCATTCGTGTCCAACTCTTCTAATTCGTTAAACACCACCAAATCGTTATTGATATAACCCGCAATAGCTACAACCTCGGGGTGAGTTGCCTTTCCGTATAAATAAATAGCTTCACCAGCATGGTACGAACGCTCTATTTGCTTTTGCAATCCGGTTACAATAGGACAGGTAGCATCAATAATTTCGTTGTTGTTATTGTGAGCAGTCGTATAGCTATCGGGAGGCTCGCCGTGGGCGCGAAACAAAATCCGCTTACCATGCAGGTGCTGTAAACGGGCAATCGGAATGCTTTGCAGTCCCAGATTTCTCAGCCGAGTGTTTTCTTCTTCGTTATGTACTAATTCTCCTAAAGAATAAAGCGGTTGTCCATTGGCTAAGGCTGCTTCGGCCTTATTAATGGCATTGATTACGCCAAAACAAAACCCTGCCGAAGGGTCGGTTTCTACGTATAAATGAAGGGTTGTTGCCACCATTTAAAGGATAAGCGGAAAGAATGGGATTCGAACCCATGAAGCCCTTTTGGAGCTTACACACTTTCCAGGCGTGCGCCTTCGACCACTCGGCCATCTTTCCGATTAATAATGCAAAGGTAACAAAAATTGTAAAAATTTACTAACTTTGCCAATTATTTTACGCCACTCGTATGATTAACACACTAAAATTAAAAGAATGGAGTGCTGACGATAAGCCTCGTGAGAAATTTTTGCTTAAAGGACCTGCTGCTCTTAGCGACACCGAGCTGATAGCATTAGTATTACGCTCAGGAACACCGCCATATCCTGTACAGGATATAGCTAAACAGATTATGGCCGAAGCCAATAATAGTCTGAAAACGCTGAAACGCTTGCCGTTACAACAGTTTCAACAAATCAAAGGCGTTGGCACAGCTAAAGCGGTAAGTATTTTAGCTGCTTTTGAGTTGGGGCAAAGAGCTATCGGCAACGAAACAGTGAAGGAGCAGCCCATCGCCAAAAGTCAAGATGTATATAACTTAATGGCGCCTATAATCAGGGATTTAGACTATGAAGAGTTTTGGATATTAGCCCTTAACGGAGCCAATAAAGTGGTGGCAAAACAAAAAATCGGACAGGGAGGTGTGAACATAACAGTGGCAGATCCCAAAATTATATTTAAATTTGCACTTGAAAATTTGGCAACAGGAATTATTTTGGTGCATAACCACCCGTCGGGTAATAATATTCCGAGTAACGAGGATAAGTTGCTCACCCACAGGCTTAGGGAAGCCGGAAAGTTATTAACGGTGAATGTTATAGACCATATAATCATTGCCGGCAACAGTTATTACAGTTTTATTGAAAATGAACTAACATAATGGAAAACTTAGAACACTTTTTTTGGTTGTTTTTAAAATTCGCAGCAGTAGGCGGCAGCGGTGTTGTTGTTGACTTCAGCATCACTTATTTATTGAAAGAAAAAGCTAACATCAATCGTTATATTGCTAATTCTGTAGGATTTATAACTGCGGCTACTACCAACTATTTTCTTAATCGGTGGTGGACTTTCCAAAGCGAGAATCCGCAAATAACGAAGGAATACCTTAGCTTTTTTGTCATTGCTTTAATTGGACTGCTTATTAATAATCTCATGCTCTATATCTTTCATGAAAAGTCCAAACTTAATTTCTATTTGGCTAAATTAATGGCTATTGGAATTGTAACACTGTGGAATTTTTTAATGAATTATTTTTTCACATTTTCATAATTAATGTGATTAATGAAAGCTTATTCGATTTACATATTGTTTTTTGTACTGCTGTCAGCTTGCAACAACAGTTCAACGCCAAGGCCTAATGGTTATATGCGCATTGATTTGCCGGAAAAAGCGTACCGCCTGTTCGACAGCACAGGTTATCCTTATCGCTTCGAATGCCCTGCTTACGCACAAATAATCCCCGATACCGAAAGTTACAATTATGAGCCATTTTGGATAAACATGAAACTTCCTGCGAAGGCCACGCTCCACCTTAGTTATAAAAAGGTAAACAATAACCTTACTGCTATGCTTGACGATACTGATAATTTCGTGTACCGACATGTGGTTAAAGCAGACGCCATTATCGAATCAACTTTCCAAATTAAGGATAGAAAAGTGTTTGGCATAATCTATGAAATCGGAGGTAATGCGGCCTCGTCTGTGCAATTTTATGCTACTGACAGTAGTCGGCATTTCTTGCGCGGCGCCTTATATTTTAACGAAACGCCCAATCATGAATTTCTGGCGCCCATGATTAAGTATTACACGGCCGATATTTTTCATTTATTGGAAACTTTAGTCTGGAAACAAAAATAAGATGCCTGTAATTCACATAGCACAACAAGGTAAGGGGAGCATAATTGCAGTTTGGAAAATTACAGAAACGGAAGAATTTTTCACACAACACCACGATTGTCGATTAGACGAATATCAGCATATTGCCCACCCTCAGCGGCGGTTGGAGCGGCTTGCGGTTATGGCCTTACTGAGTAGCATGATAAAGAGCAAGGTATGCTTACGCCATCACGATAACGGCCGTCCCTATTTAGACAACAGCAAAGCGAATATAAGCATCACGCACAGCAAAGGTTTTGCTGCTGTTATTTATAACGAAAACGAAGCTGTAGGCATTGACATGGAAAGCCTTTCCCGTGATTTTTCGGCAGTGGAAAGAAAAGCCCTGTCTGATAAAGAGCGGGCATACCTGTCGGACGAGTGCCGCAACCTGCAATTGTGCATGCTTTGGTGCGCCAAAGAAGCTATCTATAAGTGCGTGTCGGAAGAGGGTATTGATTTTGCGCAGCAGATTTTTATTGAAGAATTTACACCGAAAACAAAAGGAATATTAACAGCCCTATATACCAATAACGACCGCAGTGTAACAAAATTTAAACTTCGGTATCAAACAATAGACGACCACATACTCGTGTACAATGAACTATGAAGGGATTTAAAATTCAAAGTTCAATAATTCAATCGCAAATCGCATGTCCTCAACAAATCAACAAATTATGCAAATCATTAACATAGAAGAAGGCGCGATTATTTCTGTGGACAAGCCCTACGGCTGGACTTCGGCCGATGTGGTGCGCAAGATTAAATTCCTGCTGCAAAAGAAAACAGGTCAAAAGAAAATCAAGGTTGGCCACGCAGGCACCCTCGACCCGTTGGCTACCGGAGTATTGCTGATTTGCGTTGGCAAAGCCACCAAGTTGGCCGACAGCCTGCAAGCCGAAGAGAAAGAATATATAGCCGATATACGCCTCGGCGCTACCACCCCCGGTTTCGACTTAGAAAAGGAAATTGACGCCACCTATCCCTTCGACCACATTACTAAAGAAGCGGTTGAACAAACACTTCAGCAGTTTATTGGGGTGCAGGAACAGATTCCACCCATTTTTTCCGCCAAACTTATTGATGGGAAAAGAGCCTACGAATTAGCCCGAGCCGGTCAGGAAATAGCCATGAAACCTGCCGTAATTACCATTAAAGAATTGCTTTTGCTAAGCTGCGATATTCCCGATATAACTATTAAAATCACCTGCAGTAAAGGCACTTACATTCGTTCCTTAGCCCGCGACATAGGGCTATCCCTGCAAAGCGGAGGACACCTTACGGCGCTACAGCGCACCCGCAGTGGTAAGCACCGAGTGGAAGAGGCCTTCAATATGGAAACTGTAGAAAATATCATAAAAAATTTGGATTTCCATAGAAAATGATATACCTTTGCAGGTTATAATTATGGGAATACCACAAAAAATATATGAAACTATCACATTTTAATTTCAAATTACCCAACGACCTCATTGCTAAATATCCGGCTAAGTACCGCGATGAATCACGTTTGTTGGTAGTCAACCGCAAAACAGGTAAATTCGAGCATAAAGTCTTTAAAGATATTGTGAAATATTTTTCGGACGGAGATGTTATGATTTTCAATAACACCAAGGTTTTTCCTGCTCGTCTTTACGGCAATAAGGAAAAAACAGGCGCTGAAATTGAGGTTTTCTTGCTGCGTGAACTCAACCGCGACCAACGCTTGTGGGACGTGCTCGTTGACCCTGCCCGCAAAATCCGCATAGGCAATAAATTATATTTCGGCGAAAACGATGCCTTAGTAGCCGAAGTGATTGATAATACCACTTCCCGCGGTCGTACCCTGCGTTTTCTGTTCGACGGAACCTATGACGAGTTTAAAAAGACCCTGTTTGGTATGGGTGAGGTGCCGCTTCCCAGATGGGTTCGTAAAAAAACAGAAGACATTGATAATGAGCGTTATCAAACCATTTTTGCTAAACATGAGGGAGCCGTTGCCGCTCCCGCTGCAGGCCTTCACTTTAGCCGCGAACTGATGAAACGCCTCGAAATTAAAGGTATTAATACGGCTGAAATTACACTGCACATGGGCTTAGGCAGTTTTCGTACCGTTGATGTGGAAGACCTCACAAAGCATAAGACAGACTCGGAGCAAATGATTATTAACGAAGAAAATGCGGCCATAGTCAATAAAGCCAAAGAAGCTAAAAAGAACGTATGTGCTATCGGCGCCACTGTACTGCGTGCAATAGAAACCTCCGTAACAACCCAAGACTTACTGAAACCTTATAATGGTTGGACTAACAAATTTATTTTCCCTCCTTACGAATTTAGCGTATCCAACCGTTTGGTAACCAACTTTCATCTGCCTTATTCTACCCTGCTGATGACTGCTGCTGCTTTCGGAGGTTACGAATTAACCATGAAAGCTTACGAAACCGCCGTAAAAGAAAAATATCATTTCGGAAGTTACGGCGACGCCTTATTGTTTATATAGTCCCCGACCTGATTTATAGAAAAAACGTACTGTCCGCCACTTATAAAATTTAAAAAAATGTTTTATGCAGTCCGAAGAAACAATGTATTACATTGCCATTGACCTTATTCCCGGCATAGGAAGCACCTTGGCAAAACGGCTTATTGCCTACTGCGGAAGCGCACAGGCTGTATTTACCGCAAAGAATAACAGTCTGCAAAAAATTCCCGGCATAGGCGCCTTGCTGTCTAAGGAAATCGCTTCGCAAAATGTATTAAAGCGGGCTGAAAAAGAAATGGAATTTATCCGAAAACACCGTATCAATACTTATTGTTATACCGATGATAATTATTCGGAACGCCTGCGGCAGTGCGACGACGGCCCTGTTGTGTTTTTTTCCAAAGGCAATATCGACTTTAACCGCGAGAAGTTTCTCAGCATTGTCGGGACAAGACATGCTACTTCTTACGGGCAGGCTATCTGTGAGAAAATCATTGGCGGATTAGCTGAGTTGGGGCACCGAGCGGTAATTGTAAGCGGCTTGGCCTACGGCATTGATATTTGCGCCCATCGCGCAGCCCTTAACCACAAGCTCGACACGGTGGCGGTAATGGCTACAGGGCTTAATCAAATCTACCCAAGCAGCCATACAGGCACAGCAAGGCAAATTGTAGAACATGGCGCATTAATCAGCGATTTTATTTCCGATACGGAACTTGACCGTAAAAATTTTTTGAAACGTAACCGTATTATTGCAGGCTTGTCCGATGCAACCTTAGTCATAGAATCCAAGGCTAAAGGTGGCGCCCTGATTACGGCCGATATAGCCCAGTCGTATAACCGCGAAGTTTTTGCCGTGCCGGGGCGGGCGGGCGACCTCTTTTCGGCAGGTTGCAACAATCTTATCCGCCAAAATAAAGCGGCGTTGGTACAAAACGCCGAAGAAGTAGAATACCTCTTAGGCTGGGAAAAGAGCGCTAACCTGCAAAGCAAACAATTGCCCTTATTTTCCGACTTTTCCGAAGAAGAACAGCTTATTATCGAAGCCTTGCGCAACAAGGATTCGGAAGCCATAGACGTTATCAGCTACCGCACCGATATTCCTGTTGGGAAATTATCCTCCCTTTTGTTAGGTTTGGAATTTAAAGACATAATTAAAAGCCTACCGGGGAAACAGTACCTGCTGCGCAGATAGGACAAAAATAGAAGAATAGTGATGAAATATAGATAAAGATTGTTTTTGGATAAAATTTTTCCCTACCTTTGCCCAATAAAAATAATCAATAATAAAGATATAGATGATTATTGACACTCACGTTCACTTAGCGGTCAAAGACTTTGCTCACGATTTGCCCGAGGTGTTGGAACGGGCGCAGGCTGTCGGCGTTCAAAAATTTATTATTCCGGGAGTTGACCGCGCTTCCTTTTTTCCTATGATGGAAGTAGTGCGCCGATACCCCGATAAATGTTTTCCTGCTGTGGGTTTACACCCCATTGATGTGTTTGACAACTGGCAGGAAGAGCTCAATTTTGTGGAAGAGCAATTAAGTAAACATAAATTTGTAGCCATAGGCGAAACAGGAATGGATATGTACCACAACAAGGCACATGCAGCTGAACAACGGTTAGTATTTGAGGCGCAGATTAACTGGTCGCTCCGCTACAACCTGCCGCTGATTGTCCACTCGCGCGATGCCTTCGATGAACTTTTTTCCGTATTGGATAAATTCAAGGGGCAAGCGCTGTACGGCGTATTTCACGCCTTTTCGGGCAGCATTGAAATATACCGCCGCATTCAGAAGTATGGTGATTTTAAAATGGGTATAGGCGGGGTGGTAACTTTTAAAAACGCAGGCCTTGCCAACGTAGTAAAAAATTGCAGCCTTAGCGATATTATTTTGGAAACCGACGCCCCATGGTTAAGTCCCGTTCCATTCCGCGGTCAGCGCAACGAAAGCGCCCATTTGTCGTATGTAGTGGCAAAAATCGCCGAACTCAAAGGCTGCTCCCGCGAAGAGGTGGAAGAAACCACTACCCGCACTGCATTAACGCTCTTTCCATTAATGAATAATGAACAATGATTGCTTTGCAACCGACAATGACGATTGAACTTTGAACTTTATAACTTTACAACTTTGAACTTTACAACTACGTATGACTCGCATCTTGGTAATATACACCGGCGGCACCATAGGCATGAAACAAAACCCTGAAACAGGCGCCTTGCAGCCCTTCAATTTCGAGCAAATCAGGGAAGAAATGCCCGTGTTGAAAAAATTCAACTTTACTATTGACGCCATTAGTTTCCACCCTTTAATTGATTCTTCGGACGTGCAGCCCGATTTTTGGATAAAGCTATGCCGAGCTATTGCTGAAAATTATGATAAATACAGCGGCTTTGTTATTCTTCATGGTACCGATACCATGGCCTACACCGCATCTGCTCTCAGTTTTATGCTGGGAAACCTCGAAAAACCTGTAATACTCACAGGCAGCCAATTGCCTATAGGTGCCATTCGTACCGACGGCATGGAAAATATGGTCTCGGCCATTGAAATTGCAGCCACACGGTACAGAGGCCGTCCCTGCATTTCGGAGGTATGTATATTTTTCGGAACTAAGTTACTCCGCGGAAATCGTACTACCAAAGACAGTGCCGAGTTATTCGGCGCCTTCCGCTCGGGCAACTATCCGTTCTTAGCCGAAGCGGGCATACATATTAAATTTAATCATAACAATATTCATCGTACCGGACAATGGGGAAAACCCTTACACCTGCATACTAATTTAGACACCAATGTAGCTGTATTAAAAATTTTTCCGGGCCTTAACCCGCAATTAATGAAAAATATCCTGTCGCTTCCCGAATTGCGTGCTGTGGTGTTAGAAACCTACGGCTCAGGAAATGCGCCAACAACTCGCTGGTTTATAGACACATTGAAAGCTGCATCGGATAGAGGATTAATTTTGATAAACGTTACCTCCTGCCCAACCGGCGGCGTGAACATGGAAAAATACGCTAATGGGCTTACCTTGAAAGAAGTAGGTGTAATTAGCGGCTATGACATGACTACAGAGGCTGCGATATGTAAACTTTTTTTACTCTTAGGTCAAGAAGGAGATAATGAGGTTGTTAAACTATTATGGCAAAAAAATATTAGTGGTGAGATGACTATTAATTGAAAAATTATTCGTACATTGCACTTTCTTTCTAAAACGAAATAAACTAAATTATTAAAAAATAAAAATTGTTTAACATTCAAACTATCAAAAACATTATGAAAAAACTGTTTATGATCCTGACCTTTATCGGTCTTATGGTTTTCACTGCACAGTATGCCTTTGCTCAAGAAGCTGCTGCTGAACAATCGATTCACCAAGAATTAAAAGTCAAATTTATTGAAGGCGGCGCCGGCTTTATGGGCGTGATTTTGCTTACTTTAGTATTGGGATTGGCTATTGCGATTGAACGTATTCTGTACCTCAATTTGTCAACGGTAAATACCGAGAAATTATTGAAGAGTGTGGAAGACGCATTAGCTCAAGGAGGTATTGAAGCGGCTAAAGATGTATGCCGTAACACCCGCGGCCCTGTTGCCAGTATTTTCTATCAAGGTCTAAGCCGTATGGACGAAGGCATTGAAGTAGTAGAAAAAACGGTTGTTTCCTATGGTTCCGTACAAATGAGCCAGTTGGAAAAAGGCCTGTCGTGGATTCAGTTGTTCATTGCCGTTGCGCCTATGTTAGGGTTCTTGGGAACAGTACTCGGTATGATTACGGCTTTCGACGACATTGCCAATGCAGGTACTATTTCGCCGAACATTGTAGCCAGTGGTATGAAAATAGCCCTGATCACCACCGTGGGCGGTTTGGTGGTAGCTATCATTCTCCAGATATTCTACAACTACCTCTTGTCGAAAATTGACAGTTTGGTTATAGCTATGGAAGACACTTCCATTTCTTTAATTGACATTTTAGTTAAGCACAACAAATAAATCGAAGATGGCTTATGAAATTAATTAAATATTTTGCATGGTTCCTTTGGGGGGTATCAGCCGTTATCCTGATTCTGTTTCTTTTTGGTTCAAAAACCGAGGGGGACATGGGGTCGATTGGTATGTACCTGAGTTGGGGATACATCTTGATAGGGGTAGCTGCCTTGGCGGCAATCGGACTACCACTGATACACATGGCACAAAACCCCAAGTTACTGAAAAAGACATTATTGTACATAGGTATTATGTTGATTGTGGGTATAATTGCCTACCTTTTGGCAACGGAAATTTTAGGCCCCACTACCGCTAAATATACAGCTAATGAAGTGAAATGGACGGAAACGGGCATTATTGCCACGTATTTCTTCCTTGTAGCGGCAGTATTGGCCATTTTTGCAGGTGGCCTCATTAATATGATTAGAAACCGTTAATTTAAATTACTATGGCAAGACCAGTAGGTGAAATTAATGCAGGCTCAATGGCCGATATTGCGTTTTTGATACTGATATATTTCCTGATGACTACCACCATGGATATTGATACCGGCTTGGCCCGTCGTTTACCGCCGTATGAAGACACGCAAGAAAAAATTGAAATCAATCGTCGGAACATTATGGTGGTGCTTATCAATAAAAGCGACCGTCTTTTTGCCGGAAATCAGCCGATGGAAATAGGTATGCTGCGGGAAACGGTGAAGGAATTTATTATGAATCCTACGGACCACCCCAACAAATCGGTAATAGAAAGGAAAGCAATACCTGGTATTAGGGGTGAAGTTCCCGTATCAAAAGGAGTGATATCTTTGCAAAACGACCGCGGTACCAGTTATAATGCCTATATCGCCGTGCAAAACGAATTGGTGGCCGCCTTTAATGAACTGCGCGATGACTTTTCGAGAATGCATTTCGGCAAGGTATATACCGCTCTCGACGATGACCAGCAAGCAGCGGTAAGGGAGGCTATTCCGCAAACCATATCGGAGGCTGAACCTAAGGAAGTCGGCGCCGCTAAATCAGGAGGACGTTAATATGGCAAAATTTGCAAGAAAAGGTAAAGGGGGTTTGCCCCGTATTAATACCGCTTCTCTTCCGGACGTGGTGTTTATGTTATTGTTCTTCTTCATGACAGTAACTACTTTCCGTGAAACCGAGCAAATAGTAACGGTAAAAGTGCCCGACGCTACCGAAGCCGTTAAAATAGATCGGAAAGAATTAACTTGTTACATTTATGTAGGAGTGCCCGTACAGCAATTGCAAGGGCAATATGGTACTGACTCCCGCATACAGTTAAACGACAAGATTTGTACGATTGATGAAATCCGCGATTTTATTGCTTCCGAACGTGAAAGCAAATCCGAAGCCGACCGTCAGTTGATGACTACCTCATTGAAAGTCGATAGGGACGTACGCATGGGGATTGTTACCGACATCAAACAGGAACTGCGCCGTTGCAGCGCTTTGAAAATTTCTTATTCCTCTATGATACCGCTGTAACCTAAATTAAGTATATTATTAAAACGCTCATCTTGGATAGATGGGCGTTTTTTTGTATCTTTGCGGTTATAAAGATTTCTCTTATGAATAAAAAAATCATTTTATGGCTTGTTGTACTGTTTACTGCGCTCCAAGCCTACGCACAAACACCCAAGTATGTGTTTTTGTTTATCGGCGACGGTATGGGTTTAGCTCAGGTATCGGCTGCCGAAGCTTATTTGTCGGCCAAAGATAAGGTTATAGGCAACAAATATCTGTCGTTTAGTCGGTTTCCGATTATCGGCTTATGCACAACCTTTTCTGCCGATTCATTTACAACCTGCTCTTCGGCAGCAGCTACGGCTTTGGCTTGCGGTTCCAAGACCAACAACGGCATGGTAAATATTACTCCTTCGGGCGATACCTTGTGGCCTATTAGTTATAAACTTCGCGATGCAGGCTACAAAATCGGCATAGCCACCACCGTGAGCATCGACCACGCTACGCCCGCCGCATTTTATGCCGCTTCCAGTAAACGCAGCGATTATTACGATATTGGCAGGCAGTTGCCTCTTGGCCGCTTCAACTTCTTCGCCGGAGGGGGATTTTTGAGCCCTAAAGGAAAAAAAGGCGACCAACCCGACCTGCATGAGCTTGTAAGCGAGGCGGGATATACGATTGTACGCCGTCCGCAAGAGATTAGCAATGGAAAAGACAAGGTTGTACTATTTCAATCTGAAAATAAAGGTTCCAACCTTCCCTTCGCTATTCGCCGTGAACAGGACGACCTTACATTAACGCAAATTACAGAAGCCGCCATCAGGGTCTTGGAGAATGATAAGGGCTTTTTTGTAATGATTGAAGGCGGACAAATCGACTGGGCTTGCCATAACAACGACGGCGCTGCCGCAGTGCTTGAAACTATTGATTTTGCAGAGGCTGTTCAGGTTGCTGTAGATTTTTACAACAAATATCCGAACGAAACCCTTATTATTGTAACTGCCGACCACGAAACAGGCGGTATGGGTTTAAATATCGCAAAGGGAGCTAATTTACTATTGGTAGATGAAAAAATAGACCGTAGTTCGGTCGATACCCAAACTTATATGAGCGCCGATGAAAAAAAGAAAGAAGAAAAAGAAGCGCTGTCCCTGCACAATAAACACATCGGCTTCGGTTGGACGACTACTGACCACACAGGCACTGCCGTTCCGATATATGCCATTGGCGCAGGCAGCGAACTGTTCGGCGGTAAAATGGACAACACCGACATTCCCAAGCGCATCTGCAAGGCAATGGGGGTGGAGTAGGAGCTATGGCCCCAATAATTCGTTTAAGCTTTGATTTAGCTGTTCAATGAGAATATCTTTGAAGAGAATGGTTTTATTGCTGTCCAGCAGATAAATTGTAGGGATAGCGTAGATGTCGTATTTCTCGTATATATTTTCGCTCCCGCTCGGATCCCAAGCGTTGAGCCACGTGTAGTTATGCTCAGTAATGTAAGACACCCATTCGTCAGGAGTTTGATCAACATAAATAGCCAGCACCTGTAAGCCTTTTTTTCCGTACTCTTGATATGTTTTCCAAAGAATGGGCGTTTCTACGGCGCACAGTTCGCATTCGGGGTTGTAGAAGAGAAGCACAAGATAGCGTGCTTGAATATCATCAATTGATATATTGTTTCCCGCAGGATCTCGGAGCTTCAGGTCAGTTGCTTTACTCCCTATCGGATTCAATTGTGCCATGCGCACTACTTCTGCCATACGATATACATACGCCTTATCTGTCCATTGTAAGGAGTCTTCCACCACATATTTTTCGGCAATGTGTGCGGCTACAAGCGCCAAATCAGGGTAGGTGGTTGAGCGAAAGAAGTCGTAACGGTTACGTACAATAAATTCATACACCTGCCGATTGGCTTTGGCCTTGTTGATAATAAAATCGAAGCGTTCTATCAACACATCTTTATCGCGCGGCAATATACGCGTGGTATATGTATTAAGCAAATTGACCAATACAGGCATATTGAGGATACGGGCATCGGAAAAATCAATATTGTCAAAGAAATGTTCTTTATAATAGTTCATGTAGTAGGCCTGCATGATGGAGTCGCGGTTAAGCAATAGCGGAGGAATATCAGGCTGCGGAGCTTCGGGGTCTCGAATAATATTGGCAAACAGCGCCAATGTACTACTCGGTAACCGTGCTTGCACCGTTGCCCATTTGGTTTTGATATCCCTATTAAACTGTTGCAGTTGCATCATGATGGCTGCCGCCGAGTCCGAATTGCTTTGCCCTGTTTGCTGCAACTGTTGTTGCAATACTTGTCCTCGTTGTTGTATGCTGCTGATGTAGTGCATACATTCAGCAAATAATTCGTTCTCAGGAGAGCCTTTTACTTCCAACGACGACATACCTTTTTGCAGGTCGAACGACAAGGAGAATTGCTGCGGCGTTTCGGCGGATATAAAAAAGTCAATAGTCATGCTCTGCCAAAGAACTGTTGGCACTGTAAAATTATACATGCCGGGCGCCAAAAGATTTTCCCCCGTAAAGCGTACGTTTCCGCCGCTATTTATCGGCAAGGTATCTATTATACGGCTCGTCGGTTCTACATATTGGTTAAATGTAACCACTGTCCCGCCTTCAACACCTGTTATGTAGAGGTCAATGCTGTAGCCATTTACGGGATCTTCCGATTGCGCGTCTCCACAGATAAGCGAAACCAACATGGCAACGACAATAAAAATGATTTTTTTCATGTTTATTTATTTGTTTGACTTCAATTTGCTGAAGAAAAATTTTCGACAAGATACAAAAAGTTTCTGAAAATTAATCAACAACCGGAAAATTGCTTAACGGAACATTCAAAACAAACTATCGCACACATCTCAACGCATATCCGAAGTTCTTCAGGTTGTAAGTGTCCTGAGGGTTGACTCTGGCAGGAGCAAGGAATAAGCTATAAGCCTGATCTACATTGGCCTCGGCTGCAGACCAATAGGCAGCACCCGCACCCGAAAGCATCTGAATGTTTATGTCGGTGATGTAACCGCCGAAAGCGCCGCCCCAGAGAGAAACAGCGCTCACGTATTTGTATAGAATACTATCGCCACCATTAGTACCTGTGCCTCCCATCGCAATGTCTAAATTCACAAAATCGGTTCTTGTAGGTACGCGCCAACCGTTGGGGCAAAGCTGCTTACGGTAGCGTACCACTGCTCCCCACGAAAAGAAGTCGCCCCTGCCGTAATAACTCAGATTGTTGCGGCAGTCGGCATCATAGTTCCCCATTACTCCGCCATTAAAGGTAGTTTTGTTGCTGCAACCGGTAGCTTGTACGGCATCCGACCATGTTTGATTACCGACCGCCCAGGTTTGGGTAGAGGCAAAACTCACAGTACCCAGCGATTCACCCCAGCCGGGAGTATCGCTATTAACGCTATTGATAGAGGGCGGAGCAAGTACCGATACAACACAGGTCGCCGTTTTGTTGCCTTCTTCGGTGGTTATGATAATAGTGGCTGTGCCTAAGCCTACTGCGGTTACTGTTCCGTTGTTTACCGTAGCCACCGCAGTATTATTACTTGCCCAATTCACATTTTTGTTAGGAACATTTTCGGGAAGCACAATGGCCGTTAACGTACAGTAATCGCCCACTTCAAGCGATGCCGTAGTCCAATCCGCTCTTACGGAAATGGGTACTGTTACGATGCAGGTAGCTGTTTTGCCGCCATCTATTGTAGTTACGGTAATGGTAGTCGAGCCTATAGCTACCGGAGTTACCGTGCCATTATTTACGATAGCCGCTGCTTCGTTGCTGCTTGTCCACACTACGGCTTTGTTATCGGCATTTTCGGGGAGTATGGTGGCCGTCAAAATTAAGGTTTCGCCGATTGGTAACTCGCTTGAGGTTTCATTTAGGGTTACGCCGGTTACGGGAACATGCGCCGCATTTACCTTTAGTGCACAAGCGGTTGTTTTGTTGCCGTCAAGCGTGATTACGGTAATGGTGGCTGTACCGGCTGCTACTGCGGTTACAAAGCCGTTGTTCACCGTGGCTACAACAGTGTTGCTGCTCTCCCAACTTACATTTTTATTGGTAGCATTATCGGGCTGTACGATGGGAATCAAGGTCATGGTTCCGCCGGAAGTCAACGTGGCAGAAGTTCTATTCAGTATTACTTCAGTTACAGGGACATTGGTATCTTTCTCACTGCAAGCTATAAATATAATCACTAAGGCTATAGCGGCTATTATCAGACAGGATAGGCTTTTTTTCATGTATTTTATTGTTGATTAATTTTTTGTTTAAAAACCTTTCATTTTCAATATTATTCCCTATAATTATCTCACGCATCGAAGCGTAACTCCGATCCCCTTTTGGGTGACATTCATAGGGAGAACGTAGCCGTCAAGAGTGTAAACCAACATATAGGCGGTAGATTGATTGAATTCATTCACAGACCAATAATTGCCATGAGTATTCTGATCGGCCGGCGTACCATCAGCAGCGAGGCAGGCGCCGCCATATTCACCACCCCAAATAGTAGCATTTAAGTATTTATCCCGAACAGTAACATCATAACGCGTAGCGCCTGTACCACCTAAGGCAAGGTCCAAGGCCGCAAAATCAGCATTGGAAGGTACGCGCCAACCATCGGGACAGAGTTGCTTACGGTATCGCACTACCGCACCCCACGAAAAGAAATTGCCGGAATAACCGGGATTTGAGCGGCAGTCGGCATTATAGTCGCCAAGCGTACCGCCATTGTAGGTTGTTTTACTATTGCAATTGGTAGCTTGTACAGCATCTGACCAGGTTTGGCTGCCTACAGTCCATGTTTGGGTGGAAGCAAAGCTCACTACGCCAAGGTTAGTTCCCCAGCCGGGAGTGTTGTTATTGACCCCGGATTCGGTTAAATCGGGAGTTCCTACTACCGACACCACACAGATAGCGGTTCTGTTGCCTTCTTCGGTAATTACGGTCACGGCAGCCGTACCAAGACCTGTTGCCGTTATCGTACCACTATTTACGGTAGCTACGGCAGCGCTGCTGCTAAGCCATGTCAAGTTTTTGTTGGTAGCGTCTTCAGGTTCTACAGTAGCTGTCAGCACATAAGTATCATTCACTTCCATTGAAGCGGTAGCCCAACTCAGTGCTACGCCGGTTACGGAAACAAGGGGTATCTTTACCGTCAAAGTACAGGTAGCGGTTTTGTTGCCGTCAACGGTGATAACGGTAATGGTGGTTGTACCGGCAGAGTTGGCAGTTACAAGACCGTTACTGTTCACCGTAGCTATAAGAGTGTTTCCGCTTTCCCAGATTACGGCTTTGTTAGTGGCGGTTTCAGGCAGCACGGTATGAACAAGTGTTTCCGTATCGTTTACGTCCAGCGTCAGCGTATTTTCGTTCAATGTTACGGCAATTACGGATATATTGTTGTCCTTATCACTGCAAGCAACAATAGCAGTCGTCAAGGCTATGACGACTACTATCAAATAGAATGTGATCTTTTTCATAGTTGTTATGATCAAATTTCATTTATCTACAAGATGTCCAAATTAACGAACACAGCGGAGCGTGCTTCCGATAGTTTTCGCTTGATTAGGATTATTAGCCCAGACAAGGCCTCCCGCTGCCGAATAAAGATATAGAACGTAGGCATTATTGAATTGGTCGGGACGTTCCGTCTGTGACCAATAGTACTCTATCGATCCTGCAAGCGAAATAGCACCATTAACAGTGCAATAGCCGGCGGCAGTAGCGCCCCAATCGCTGATATATTTAGCGTATAGTGTCCCATTCACTTGATTTCCACCTGTACCGTCTCCTCCTAACGCTACATCTAACGCCAATAAATCTTGTGCGGTAGGCACACGCCAACCGTCGGGACAAAGTTGCTTCCGGTAGCGCATAACGGCGCACCAGGAGAACAAATCGCCATAACCGGAATTATTCCGACAATCGGCGTTAACATTACCGTTAGAACCTCCGTCAAAAGTTTCTTTATCGCAAGCGGAAACCAAAACAACATCTGACCACTCCTGGTCACCAATCGTCCACGTTTGGGTGGATTTAAAACTCACTGTGCCAAGACTTGTTCCCCAGCCCGGAGTATTGGTATTGCAATTGGTCATCGCCGGTGGCGCTTCTACCGTTACGACACAAGTAGCTGTATGACCGCCGTCCACTGTGGTTACGGTAATAGTTGTTGTACCGGCGGCTACAGCAGTTACTGTGCCGGCGGTTACCATAGCCACTGCGGTATTCCCACTTTCCCATGTTAAGTTTGTATTAGTGGCATTTTCGGGCGTTACGGTAGCCGTCAAGACCATAATTTCGTTTACCTCAAGTTCGGCAATAGCTTTGTCTAATGTTACGCCGGTTACGGGAACAGGCGGTACTGTTACAATGCAGGTAGCCGTATGACCACCGTCTTCTGTGGTTACAGTGATGGTAGCTGCACCTACAGCTCCCGCAGTTACAAGACCATCATTCACCATAGCTACAACAGTACTGCTGCTTTGCCAACTTATGTTTTTGTTGGCGGCATCTTCCGGTTCTACTGTGGCGGTTAATGTCAGCGTACTGCCGGAGGTCAGCGTAGCAGATGTAGCGTTTAATGCTACGCCGATTACGGAAACAGGCACTACTGTTAAAGCACAGACAGCTGTTTTATTGCCGTCTTCTGTAATCACAGTAATGGTAGCTGCTCCAACGCTTCCTGCGGTTATAAGGCCATCATTCACCGTAGCTACGGCTGTGTTGCTGCATTGCCATGCTACGTTTTTGTTGGTAGCATTGGTAGGCACTATGGCAGGCGTCAAGGTTAGCGTGCCACCGGTGGTTAGTGTTGCCGAACTTTGGCTCAATGATACACTGATTACAGGAACATTGTTGTCCTTATCGCTGCATGCTGCAAGTACAGCTACTAAGACTATGGCGATTGCCATCAGATAAAATGTGATCTTTTTCATTGTTTTTTGATTTTTATGGATTATTACATAGATTAATGGTTTACAATGTGTAAAAGTTAATAAAACACAAAATTATAATTAATTATAAAGGAAGATTACTATTAAATTTGATTTTTACATTGAATTCATGAATTCAACGTAAAAACCTGTGAAATACCCTGCAAATGAATTTGTATTATGAGTTATTCTGTTCCTGCATTGATTTTAAATAGAAATTAGGGCTTACACCTGTAACTTCTTTAAAAGCATCGCGAAAAGCGCTCTGAGACTTGAAACCAACCCGAAAAGCAACTGCTTCAATGGTATATTTTGTAGCATCAGGCGCTGAAAATAGCTGTTGCGCCTCTCGTATCCTGTAGCCATTTAAAAATGAACGAAAATTTTTCTTGAAGGTATCATTAATCACCTGAGAAACATACTTTTGATTCGACTGTGCCAATTCTGCCAATTTATCAATAGAAAATTTTGTATCGCAAATAATTGAGGTATCCTGCATTAATATTAAAATCTTATCTAAGAGTGCACCCTGCAGGTCGTGCGTAAGAGCGCTTTTCTTATATTTTTCAGATGATTTTTCCTGAAGGTCAATAATTTTAAGATTCTTTTCGAATAATACCTTGTAGGCTGTATTTAATTTTCTTTTTTGGAAAAACATCGCCAACAGTATAAAAATCACTAATAACAAAACAATTAAGGTAATAAACTGAATGGTCCTTTGATAAATAATTGTGCGTTCTTTAATTTGTTGCTCCATAACAAGTTGCTCTATCTCCTGATTGGTCTTCGAAACTTCATACAAGCGCTGTAGCTGATTGATTTCTCCAAAATTTCTGATATTAAATACCGAATCTCTCAGGTTAGCATAAGTTTTAAAATACTCAAAAGCATTTTTATTATGTCCTTTCGCATCTTCTATTTTCGATAAAGTAAGATAATTTTCGGCTAAAATGCTTAAAAAATTATTTCTTTCCGCAATAATATTCGATAAATCAATATATAATAAAGCCGAATCAGTTTTATTAGTTTCAAAAAACAGTTTAGCTAAACTGGATAAATTTTCGGCTTCTACTTCAACTTTGTTATTCTTTTTTGCCTCATTTAATGATAATCGAAAATAATAATAGGCCGAATCATAGTGTTTTATTTCTTGATAAAGCCATCCAATAGTATTCTGTATATTATGTAAATAAGTATCGTTATGCCGTTTACTGATTTGTAATGATTTGTTAAGAAAATATAATGCACTGTCGAGTTTTCCGCTTTTTAGCTCAATCCCTCCCAGATTATTTAATATGGCAGCAATAGATGTACTATCCGAACATAGACTCAATGCTTTTAACAAATACGGCTTAGCCATATTATATTTGTTAAAACGGGAATAAATGATTCCTATATTAGTATAAATTCTTGGTTTATAGGGTATATAATTATATTTTTCACATAAAAGCAAGGCCCTAATTAAGAATTCGTAAGCACTACGATAATCACACATGTAGTAATAAATAAGCGCAGTTCTATTAAGCGCTTCAACAATCCTCTGCTGTTGTTCAATGTCGGCATCTTTTACAGAAGTATTAATAATTAAACTATAACAAACCAAAGCCGTATCGGTACTATTCCTGTCAAAATAGTAATTGGCGGTGTCAAGGAGTTGCTGAGCAGAGAGTTGCTTGTATTTTGAAATTAAATCACCGGCCAAAGATGAATTAAAAAAAAGATCTTGACAATAAGCATACCTTGCTAGCATTGTCAAACTTAATAACATGATAGCAATGAGAACATTCTTTTTCATATTTGTTTACTTGTTTTGACATTGATAATAAAAAAGGTTTAATTTTGTAAACGAACAATTTTCGACAAGATACAAAGAAAAACACAAAAATTAAAATAATGATCAGGCTTTTTTCTTAATTGTAATAAAATATGTCGGCTTCTATCGCTTTAATATTTGCTATGCAGAACCGATATAAAAAAAGCGACAAAAGTTAGTCTTTAATCGCTTGCACTTGGCTCCTCAGCTAGGACTTGAACCTAGGACCCCCTGATTAACAGTCAGGTGCTCTAACCAACTGAGCTACTGAGGAATTTTAAAAGGGACTGCAAAAGTAGTGGAAATTTCCGAATTATGCAATACCTTTGTGAAAATTTTCTGCATTTATGGAAAAAGAACTTATCCGCGGAGCATCTGGCGAATCTCTGATACTGATAGGAGAATCAGCCAACTACCTTGATAAATACCTGCCCGATTCAAAAGTGGCAGTAATTACCGATGAGGAGGTTTACCGCTTATACCCTGCTTTATTTCAACCTTATAAAACAATTGTGTCGGGTAGAGGCGAGTCCGTAAAAAATTTGACCACCATTGCTTCTATTTATGAAAAATTTATTGAATATGAAGTAGATCGCTCTACCTTTATATTAGGCGTAGGCGGTGGGGTGGTCTGCGATATTACAGGTTTTGCAGCATCTACTTACCTGCGCGGCCTTCACTTCGGCTTTGTGCCTACCACGCTTTTAGCGCAGGTAGATGCTAGTGTTGGAGGGAAAAACGGCGTAAATTTCAACGGATTAAAGAACAGAATCGGCACTTTTAATCAGCCTGACTTTGTGTTGTGCGACCCGACCTTCTTCCAAACCCTATCGGAAAAAGAGTTCCATTGCGGATTGGGCGAAATTGTAAAGCACGCCCTTATTGCCGATGCCGAAATGTTTGAATACATAGAAAATCGCATTTCGGACATTATTTCGCGGAAAGCGGAAGTCTTACAGCAATTGGTAGTCAATTCGGTACGCATCAAAACTGTAGCGGTGAACCGCGACGAAAGAGAGCAGGGCGAACGGCGAATATTGAATTTCGGACATACCGCAGGGCATATTATCGAAGAACGTTCGACACTTACCCACGGAGAAGCAGTAGCGGCGGGCATGGTAATTGCCGCTCAATTGTCGCAGCAGCGAGGCTTGTTGTCGGATAGCGCCGTTAATCGAATAATAGCCTTGTTGAAGGCTTTAGGATTACCGATACAATCACCTTTATCGCGTAATGAATTTATTGACAATTTAGCATGGGACAAAAAACGGGACGGAAATGCGCTGCATTTTGTTTTTCTTACCAACATAGGCCAAGCCCGTATTGAAAAGATGCCTATAAATCAACTACAATCTTTAATTGCTAAAGAGTGAAAGCAGATTGCTTCGTACCTCGCAATGACGAAAAAACAACCTTCATCAACCTTCATCAATCTTCATCAACCTTCATCAATCTTCATCAATATGTTTCCTCTCTGTCTATCCATTCCTGCGCTTCCCTTGCCTCAAGTACGGCAATTGGTAGAGAAGTCGGACATGGCCGAAATACGGCTTGACCTGTTACGCCCGACAGTGCAAAATGTACAAGAGCTATTTGCCATACATGGAAAAAAAATGATTGCCACCTGCCGTACGGGATTTCATGAGGAAATTGAGCGGATAGCGCTGCTAAAGACCGCTATTGATTTCGGCTGCGCTTATGTTGATCTGGAAATTGACGCCCCGATTACTTTTCTCCAATACTTAATTCCTTACGCCAAAGCAAAAGGGTGTAAGTTGATTTTATCTTACCATAATTATATAGACACCCCAAGCCGCGACAGCTTGGGAGAAACTATTCTTGGTGCATTTAGATGCGGCGCCGACATCGTAAAAATAGTCACAATGGTGCATGATTTTCAGGATCTGAGACTATTACTGGGTTTATATGAGCATTCTTTTCACAACCTCATTATTATTGGAATGGGCGACGAGGGAAAAATCAGCCGTTTGGCGGCGGCATTTCTTGGAGCGCCTTTTACCTATGTCTCGCCCGACGGCGTGGAAGCCACCGCCCCAGGACAATTTTCCGAAAGCGAAATGCGGGAATTGCTGCGGAAGATGCAGTAATGCTAAACAGTTTAAAGTTCAATCGTCATGAAGCAATTAAACCTTTGCGCTTAGAAAACAGTCTAATAATAAAAGAGTCTTATTCAGGACTGAGTTTGTTGTGGTTATTTCTTCCCCAAATACCGCACCGGCAGCAGGGCTGCTACAAAGCCAATAGCAGCAACGGAAAGCGCTACCGAAAATACATCGCCCCACAAGACATGCACCGGATAGGCATCAATCAATAAACTGCCCGAAACCGCTAACAAACCGAAACGCTGCTGCAAATAGCAGAGAAGCAGTCCGCCGACAATGCCGAGCGCCACGCCGAACAAAGAAATCAGCCAGCCTTCGAGCAGGAAAATTCGACGAATCAGACGATCGTTGGCGCCCATGCTTTTGAGGGTAGCCACATCGTCTTTCTTTTCTATAATCAACATGGCTAAGGAGCCTAAGACATTGCAGGAAATAATAATCACGATAAACAACAAAATGGCGTAAATCATGGCCTTTTCCGACATCATCATCACATATACCGACTCATTTTGGCGATAGCGGTCTTTCACTACAAATTTATTACCCAAAAGTTGCTGCGCCTGCTTCATCATTTGCTGCTCATTGATGCCTGACTGCAAGCGGATTTCCACAGCGCTAACCTCATCAGTATAATTCAATAAACGGCGCATAAATGCTATGGGGACAAAAACATAGCCTTTATCGAAGGTTTGTTCAATAGAAAAGATGCCGGCAGGGTATAAGATATCGTAGTTCAATGCTTCCGCAGGATTCAGAATGTTAATACGGCCTTCGCGTTTAGGGATATATACTTCCAACGGATCTATAAAATAAATCCCTGCCCTTAGCTTAGCAGCCACAGTACTTCCCAGCACCGCCTGTTCTATTTCACTGGTATGTAAAGAAAATTCGCCGACATACATTGCTTCTCTAATCGGAGTTATAGACTCAAACAGGCTATCCACGCCTTTCATGCTTACAATATCCTGTTTGCCGCTGTATTGCAAGAGTACGTTTTCTTCTAATATTTCACAAAAAGAAGCTACTTCGGGTAAGCTGCGTAGCTCGTTAAAAGCGGCGGTATGCGGAGAAAAGACCTTTCCTTCGGCAGGGGTAATCCGTAAATCGGGGTCAAAGGTGGTATGGAGCGATTTCACCAAATCGTCGAAACCATTATATACCGAAAGAACTACCACTAAAGCTAAAGTTCCTATGGCAATGCCCGCCACGCTAATCATCGAAATAATATTAATGACATTGTGCGACTTTTTGGCGAACAAGTATCGGCGGGCAATGAAAAGCGCTAATTTCATTTTTTCAGCAATTCGTCAATATGAGCAACATAATCGAGCGAGTCGTCAACAAAGAAAGTCAGCTCCGGCACAATGCGCAGCTGCTTGCCGATGCGCTTGCCTAATTCGCCGCGTATGGTGCGCGATTGGTGCTCTATAATATTCATCACATTAGGCGCTTTAGTCGAAGGAAAGATGCTCAGATGCACCCGCGCCAATGCCAAGTCGGGACTCATGCGCACCCCTGTTACCGTGAGCATTGCCCCTCCGTACATTGCCATTCCCTGTAGTCGAATAATCTCGGCCAAATCTTTTTGCAATTGCTTGCCTACTTTCTGTTGTCGCGTGCTTTCCTGTTCCATGGCAAAATGTTTTTAAACTGCAAAGATAGTGTTTTTTCAGCAAGTAACAAGGCGCAAGGAGTAAAGCGCTCATATCTTGACACTTGATACTTGATACTTGATACTTGTAAAAAATCCCTTACCTTTGTAAAAAATTGTTTTATGAAAGAAACTGTACTCAGCGGCATCAGATCGACCGGTAATCTGCATCTTGGCAATTATTTCGGCGCTTTGCGTAATTTTATTAAAATGCAACACGAGCATAAGTGCTTCTTTTTTATAGCCGACCTTCATTCGCTGACCACACACCCAAAACCCGATGATTTTCACGGTAATGTGCGCCGTGTGCTGTCCGAGTATTTAGCGGCGGGATTGGATCCTGAAGTAGCCACCATTTTCGTGCAAAGCGATATTCCTGAGGTTTCGGAGTTGTACGTATTATTAAATATGCTGGCTTATAAAGGCGAGTTGGAACGCACCGCTTCGTTTAAAGAAAAGGTGCGCAAGCAGGAAGATAATGTTAACGCGGGATTGCTCACCTACCCTGTGTTAATGGCTGCCGACATTTTAGTACATCGTCCAACTAAAGTCCCTGTGGGCAAGGATCAGGAACAACATTTGGAAATGACCCGCGTGTTTGCCCGCCGCTTCAATAATCTGTATGGGCAAGACATTTTTCCTGAGCCTACGGCTTATAACTTCGGTAACGATTTACTGAAAATTCCCGGCCTCGACGGCTCCGGTAAAATGGGAAAGAGCGAAGGCAACGGCATTTTTTTGGCCGATGACGAAAAAACCATTCATAAGAAAGTAATGAAAGCAGTAACCGACAGCGGGCCTACCACTCCTAACAGCGTTATGCCGGAAGCCATACAGAATATCTTCACCATACTGAAAGTGGTTTCCACCCCCGAAACTGTACAATACTTCCTCGACAAATATAATGATTGCAGTATCCGTTACGGCGATTTGAAGAAGCAATTGGCAAGCGATATCTGTAAAGTAACGTTGCCTATCCGTGAGCGGATTGAAGCCATCAGCGCGGATAGTGCTTACCTGCATAGCGTAGCCAAACGCGGCGCCGAGCAAGCCCGCGAAAGTGCACAGGCCACTTTGAAAGTAGTAAGAAAAGCGGTAGGAATTAAGGCGTTCTAAGCGAATTTCCGATTCTTCGACTAATCAATTACACTCCAGTTTTTAACTGTAGCTATGGTCGGGTTATATTCGGCTTCGGCTACTCCGGGATTATCTCTTACATCTACGCCGCCCATGGTTGTTTCAGCTCTGTCGGGTAAGTCGCCGAAGAGGGTATTCAGCGCTTCTGCATTCAGTTTATTATCTTGACAATATAAACTGTGTAGCGCTACGTTTTTACTGAGGTCTAATGAAGGCAGCAGATTAGCGTTACAGCTCAGAATGATCAACTCGTTACATTTTGATACGTCTATAGCTGTTAATTGATTGTTGCCGCAATACAGGTATTTCAGTTGGGTGTTTTTACTGAAATCCAACAGGGTTAATTGATTATCTTTGCAGTTCAACTCTATTATTTCTGTGTTGTTACTAAGATCCAAAGTTGTTAGTTGATTGTTGTGGCAGCCTAAGGCTTGCAGTGCGGTATTTTTACTGACATCTAATTTTATTAGCTGATTATCAATGCAATACAGCTCAACCAGTGCAGTATTTTTGCTAATGTCCAAAGTTGATAATTGTTCGTAATTGCAATTCAAGTACTTCAATGAAGGACAATGACTTACATCTAAGTCAGTTGCTGCCTCTCCCCAACCGGTCATCAATCCGGTAATATTGTCTCCGGTAATGGTAATGGTTTTTGCATTTGCCGAAGTGTAAGTATGCTGGTATTCACGTTCATAAATAGCCAAAAAATCATCAGGTTTGACAAGCGCTATGGCTCGGCTATTGCCGTCTCCCCAATTAATTTCAGCCCTTCCTGTGCCGATAAGATAAACCCCCAACTTGCCCTCAAAGGTCGTTGTCATGGTAATTCGATTAGCGTCTTTAGAGTCCTCATCAAAGCAGGATATGAAAGCCGCTGCAAGCAGGAATCCCGCTGCTATATATATATAATACTTATTCATGCCACCACAAATGTACATCAAAAAAATATATCTTCCAAATAAGTTTTATTATCACGCTTTTGGATAAATAGCGTTGGGGAAGTAATCTAAGGAATGGCTTTCGCCGTCGAATACAATAGACACCACGTCCAATTGCACTTCCATGCTTAGCCTGTGGTAGCGTACATAAGCATTGGCCGTTGCAATCAGATGACGTTCTTTGACGCGGTCGATACTTTGATAGGGCTGCTGAAAAAAGGAAGTAGTGAGCGAACGCACTTCTACTATGTGCAATCGGTCGTTTTTTTCGGCAACAATGTCAATTTCTTTGTGTCCCATGCGCCAATTGGTGGCGCGAATGGTAAAACCCTGCGCAAGCAGGTAGTCAACAGCGATTTGTTCAGCCCGTTGACCGATTTCTTGTTTAGTGGCAAACATGAGGCAATCTATTAATTTATGATTTATTATTTTGTCGAAATAGGTTATTGAGTAGTGGTTATTTGGTGGCAAGGGTTGTTGCAGTTTTAGTTACTAATAATTTTATATCTTGGCCGAAAGGCAAGGCTAAGTTCGGCTTCTCATGCCCTGCCGGAAAGGCGTAAGCCACAGGAATATTCAACTCGTTTACCTGTTCGGCAATAATTTCGTAAGCGGTTTTGCCAAAGGGGGTATCGCCATCTTTCATAGCTGTAAAATAACCCAACAACAAACCCTTAATACCGGCTAATTTTCCACTTCTGCGCAGGTGTATCATCATGCGGTCGATATTGTAGAGCGGCTCGCTAACATCTTCCAAGAAAAGAATTTTCCCTTCAGTGTCCCACTCATCGGCCGATCCTGTGAGGTGCGCAATTATCGCCAAATTACCCCCCACAAGTATTCCCTGTGCTTCACCGCAACAGTTGAGCGAATGCGCCGGAATTTTGTAATGTAAGTCCTCGCCGAACAAGGCTTTCCGTAAGCTTTCTGTAGTTTCGTCGTCATGGTCGCCGACCGAAAAATGCGAGGACATCGCGCCGTGTATGCTCGCCAAACCCAAGCGGCGCCAACGGGCATGCAGCACAGTAATATCGCTGAAACCTACCAAAAGTTTAGGCGCTGTTAACAATGGCGAAAAATCAATATCATCAACTATACGGCTGCAACCATAACCGCCGCGGGCGCAAAAAATCGCCTTTATTTCCGAATCATTAACGGCTTGCTGAAAATCTTCTATCCGCAAGGCATCGGCGCCGGCAAAGCTGTGCTCTTGGGCATATAGATGCTTTCCCACTACAGGTTCTAAGCCCCACCGCTGCAAGGTGCATCGGAGCGAGTCTGCCGCACCTTCAGCCAAGCGTCCCGCCGGAGCCACAACCGCAACTCTGTCTCCCTGTTTTAAGTATTTTACATTCAATGACATAAAAACAAGTTTTCAAATTTCACCATGCCCTTAGTGGTTGGACAAAGGTAGTAAAAAAAATTCCCAAAATAATACTTGCCTTTACCCTGAAAAAACGACAAAAAACACTTAAATTTGCTTTAGTTTCCCAATGTCGCCACCATTACCGCCTTGATAGTGTGCAAGCGGTTTTCGGCTTCGTCGAAAACAATAGATATATGTGACTCGAACACATCTTCGGTAACTTCCATGGCTTCCAAGCCGAATTTCGCATGAATATCGCGGCCTACTGACGTTTCCAAATTATGGAAGGCAGGCAAACAGTGCAGAAATTTCACATTTGGATTACCTGTTTGCCGTACTACGTCCATATTTACCTGATAGGGCTTGAGCAGTTGAATCCGTTCTTTCCATACTTCTTCCGGCTCGCCCATTGATACCCAAACGTCAGTATATAGAAAATCTACGTCTTTTACGGCTGCGGCCACATCGTCGGTAATGGTTATTTTCGCTCCTGTTTCTTTTGCAATCTTCTCGCATTCAACGACTAATTTTGCATCGGGCTGGCAACTTTTTGGGGCTGCCGCACGAAAATCCATGCCCATTTTTGCCGCACCCACCATTAGGGAATTGCCTACATTATTCCGAGCATCGCCCAAATAACAAAAAGCAACGTTACTCAAGGGCTTATCCGTGTGTTCCATCATGGTTAAGAAGTCGGCCAAAATCTGTGTCGGGTGAAACTCGTTGGTTAGTCCGTTCCACACGGGCACGCCTGCATATTCCGCCAATGTTTCAACAATTTCCTGCCCATATCCGCGGTATTCTATGCCATCGTACATTCGTCCCAATACGCGCGCCGTATCTTTCATCGACTCTTTCTTGCCCATTTGCGAGCCGGAGGGACCTAAATAAGTAACGCCGGCGCCCTGGTCTAATGCCGCTACTTCAAAAGCGCAGCGGGTGCGGGTAGAGTCTTTTTCGAACAATAATACTACATTTTTACCTTTGAGCCTTTGTTGTTCCGTTCCTGCGTACTTTGCCTTCTTCAAATCGGCCGACAAGTCCAACAAATACTTTATCTCCTGAGGAGTAAAATCCAATAATTTTAAAAAACTTCTGTTTCTGAGATTGAATGCCATAGCTGTTTATTTATTTGATTAATATTTTCCTGTTTGGTTTAACGAACAATACGAGTTCCGCATTGGGGATTGGTCAGTTGCCCTGCTTCGGTGATAATACATTCTTTACCGCCGTGTTTCACAAAATACAGCGCAGCGCGTACTTTGGGCGCCATAGAACCTTCTGCAAAATGTCCTTCCGCCAAATAACGCTCCGCCTCTTCTACCGTGATGACATCTAATGCTTTCTCATTTTCTTTGCGGAAGTTAATGTATATTTTGGGAACATCGGTTAAAATATAAAATTCATCAGCGCCAATTTCTACAGCGGCCAAGGCCGAGGCCAAGTCTTTATCAATAACCGCTTCCACGCCTTGTAGTTGTTTAGTTTCGTCTATAATAACGGGAATCCCGCCGCCGCCTACGGTTATGACGATGTTTCCGGCCTCTGCCAGTGTTTTAACCACGTCAATATTTAGAATGGAATACGGGTTGGGAGATGCCACCACCCTACGCCAGCCATTGCCTTTAGGGTCTTCCTTAAAGGGCGTTCCCGGGCGGTTTTCCAAAAAAGCATTCATTTCTTTGGTTTTATAGTAAGGGCCTACCGGTTTTGTGGGATTCAGAAACATACTGTCATTCTTATCAACTATCACCTGTGTGATAATTCCCACTACATTCCGCTGAATACCCTGTTCCATGAGGATATTGCGCAAGCCTTGTTCTATTAAATAGCCGATGGAGCCCTGCGTTTCAGAAACACAAAAATCCAATGGCATAGCAAGAACATCTGTCACGCGGCCGGTGATTTCGTGCTGCAACATCACATTGCCGACCTGTGGGCCGTTCCCGTGTCCTATAATGATATTATACCCTTTTTCAATCAGGTGTAAAATTGACTTGCAGGTATCTTTTACGTTTTCTATTTGTTCGTTGTACGTACCTCTCTGTCCGCTTCTCAACAAAGCATTCCCTCCAAAAGCGATTACTGCTGTTTTATTCATAAAATTTTTATTTATTGCAACAAAAAGAATGCAAAGATAATAAAAATAATTGAATGAGGGCGAAAAATACTAATCAATGACTACAAAAAGGTCAACGTTTCTTTTTTTGTGATTTTTTGACAATAATGGCATTGTAACTTAAGGTCTTCCTTGTCGATGACCGCAAATTTTTGCATAACACTCTCATTGTTGGTGATGCATTTGGGATTAAAGCACTTCACCATGCCTTCTATGGCATCCGGAATCTCAATTTTGATTTTTTCCACAATTTCATAATCCCTGATGGTAATTAAGGTTGCATGAAGCGTTATCAATGCTATTTTGTTAATTTCATTTTTTTCGAAGAATTTATCTTTACATTTGATAATTCCTTTTTTTCCGAGTTTGTAGCTGGACAAATTATTGCCCATCAGGATTTCTTCCGTACAATCATTCAACTTTAAAGCCTTAATAACTTGAAAAAGTTTGTCGGCCGGTATATGGTCTATAACGGTTCCGTTTTTTATGGCGGAAACTACTAATTCTTTTTTATTCATTGTGTTTTCTTTTTATGTTATTTTAAACCTAATATTGCTGCAATTAATGCTTGACGCACATACACCCCGTTCTGCGCCTGTTGAAAATAATAGGCTTGTCGGGTGTTGTCAACGTTGGTGTTTATTTCATTTACGCGGGGAAGCGGGTGTAATACCTTCAAATTGGGCTTGCTGTTTTTAAGCATGGATTGTTCCAAGATATACGCATTTTTTACTCTTTCATAATCCTGTATATCTAAAAACCGTTCTCGCTGCACGCGCGTCATGTATAAAATATCTACCTTATCAATGGCTTCCTGTATTTCCGTATATTGATAATAATTTAAGCCCTTTTCCTTAATGTGCATTTTTACGGCACCCGGTAATTTAAGGCTTTCCGGAGATATAAGATGGAAGGTAGCATTAAAATTACACATCGCCTCCACCAAAGAGTGCACCGTACGTCCGTATTTTAAGTCGCCAACGAGGGCAATATGCAAATTATCAAGCGTATTTTGTGTTTTACGGATAGAGTATAAATCAAGCATACATTGCGTAGGGTGTTGATTTGCGCCGTCTCCCGCATTGATGATGGGAACAGAGGATACTTCGCCGGCCAGTCGCGCCGCTCCTTCCAAGGGGTGGCGCATGACAATAAGGTCGGCATAGCAACACACTGTTTTGATGGTGTCGGCTAAACTTTCGCCCTTAGAAGTACTTGAACTTGAAGCATCGGAAAATCCGATTACTTTTGCGCCCATACGGTTGGCTGCGCTTTCAAAACTTAAGCGTGTCCTTGTAGAGGGTTCAAAAAATAAAGTTGCCACTACTTTTCCGGTTGCAATATCCTGTACCGGTTGTTTTTCAAAATCTTCTGCAGAGTCGAGTATTTTGATATACTCTTCTTTGCTAAAATCGGAGATGGATACGAGATGTTTGTTTTTCATGTTGTTTTTATTGGTTTATTAATTTATAGATAAAATAAAAGCGACTCTTGTGAAGTCGCTTTTACAGATAATTATTTTTTCTTAGAAGACTTGTTACCTGTTAATTTGTGTTTTTTAACAAAGTCTTTGAGCAGGTCCTCCAAATTCGGATACCCGATTTCCTGAAGTTCGTAACCTACTTTTACGGTTGGTTGTTTGATTTTCACTATACGCTGTAAATCTATAGGTGTCGCAATAACTACGGCATCGCATGGCGTATTGGCAATGGTTTTTTCCAAGTCTTTTACCTGTTGGTCGCCATAGCCCATAGCCGGTAATAAGGTGCCGATTTCCGGATAAGTTTTAAAGGTCGTTTGTAATTTTCCAACGGCATAAGGTCTTGGGTCAACCAATTCTGCTGCTCCATATTTCAAAGCGGCAACCGTTCCGGCGCCTATTTTCATTTCGCCATGTGTTAAGGTGGGGCCGTCTTCAATAACCAGTACTTTTTTGCCGGAAATCAACTGGGGCTTATCCACAGTCAGGTACGAAGCGGCATCTACAACCGTGGCCTTGGGATTGATTTTAGCGATGTTTTTACGAACAGTATTAATATCATCTAAAGAAGCGGAGTCAATTTTATTGATGCATATTACGTCCGACATGCGGGCAACCACTTCGCCCGGATAGTAAGAAACTTCTGCATTCGGGCGCAGGGGGTCAACTACGCCGACCATTAAATCGGGAACATAGAAGGGGAAGTCGTTATTTCCGCCGTCCCACAAGACAACGTCACAGCCGTCGGGATCTTTTTCTGCCTTGCGAAGAATGGCTTCATAGTCAACACCGGCATAAATCACATTGCGTTTTGTAACCACGTGCGGCTCGTATTCTTCCATTTCTTCAATGGTGCAGTTATGTTTTTTCAGGTCGGCAACGGTAGCGAAACGCTGTACTTTTTGTTTCACCAAATCGCCGTAAGGCATGGGATGGCGAATAGCTACTACTTTCAAGCCCATTTCTACTAAAATTTCGATAATGCGCCGCGAGGTTTGGCTTTTTCCGCACCCTGTACGCGTAGCACCTACGGCTATAAGCGGCTTGGTTGACTTCACCATGGTTTTTTCAGGTCCAAGCAACCAAAAATCGGCGCCTGCCGTGTTCACTACAGCGCTCATATTCATCACCCGCGGGTAAGGAACGTCGCTATAAGCAAAGACACAAACATCTACTTTAAGTTTTTTAATAAGGCTTTCAAGTTCCGACTCGGCATAAATCGGAATACCTTTCGGGTATAAATCGCCGGCTAATTCTTTGGGGTATTTTCTTCCGTCGATATCCGGAATCTGTGCTGCGGTAAAGGCAACAACATTATAATCGGCATTCCCTCTGAAAAAGGTGTTAAAGTTATGGAAATCCCTTCCTGCGGCTCCAATAATGATTACATTTCTTTTTTTCATTATTTAATTGGTTAATTAATTATACAATCTTACAAAGGTACATCTTTTTTAGGAAAAAATAAAATTTTTTATTGATTTTTTTTAAAATAATTTACGTTCAGATAATCGAAGCGCTTGAATTGCGATTGCAGGCGGTTGTGAAATGCAGTAAAATTCTTACGATGATTGGCTGTCCATGCTATTTCCGACAAGGCTGACGCCCGCGGATAAACCATATATTGAGCCTGAGCGGCATTCGGAATATATTCCGTCCACAAGTTGGCCTGTACGCCGATAATATGAGCCTGCTTATCGTCAGGTAATATAACAGGTACAGGATCAAAGGAATATACCTTGTCTAAAGGTACAAATCCACCTATGGCCAAAGGTTCTTCCGCTTTATTATCCGACTGATAATAATCAAAATAAAGATAAGAGGTAGGCACCATAATCACATCATGGCCTTGCAGGGCTGCTTCAATACCTCCTTCTTCTCCCCTCCACGACATTACCGTGGCATTCGGCGCTAATCCTCCTTCCAAAATCTCGTCCCAGCCAATTATTTTTTTACCATGTGCATTGACAAATTTTTCTATCCGTTGAATAAAATAGCTCTGTAGTTCGTGTTCGTCTTTCAATTTATGTTTTTTAAGCATGGTCTGGCAATGCGGGCATTTTCTCCAACGAACTTTCGGACATTCGTCGCCTCCTATGTGTATATATTTACTGGGGAAGAGTTCTATTACTTCCGTCAACACGTCTTCTAAGAAAGTAAAGACCTCGTCGGTAGTGCAAAAAACATCATCAAATACGCCCCAGGTTCCCACTACCTTATAAACAGTATCTTTTATACAACCTAATTGGGGATAAGCGGCCAAAGCAGCAGAAGCATGTCCCGGCATTTCTATTTCGGGAATCACTTCTATGTATTTGGAAGCGGCATAAGCAATCACTTCTTTTATTTGCTCTTGCGTATAATAACCTCCGTAACGAATGTTGTCATAGCCAATGGTGTCGTTATAATGCCCAACCCAAGTGCCATCGCGCCAGGCAGCTACTTTCTGCAGCAGAGGGTATTTTTTTATTTCAATACGCCACCCCTGGTCTTCGGTCAGATGCCAGTGGAAACGATTCAACTTATGAAAGGCCATAAGGTCGATGTATTTCTTGATAAATTCGACAGAAAAAATATGCCGACACACATCTAAATGCATTCCCCGATAAGGCAGACGCGGGGTATCGGTAATTTCTACACAGGCGATTGTCCAATTGGCGCTTTCTTTTTTCGTACTGTATATTTCGGGCGGCAATAGCTGGAACAGGGTTTGTACTGCATAGAAGAGGCCATTGGCAGCATTAGCCTGCACAAGTACTTTCTCCTCAGCTACCGACAGGGTATATCCTTCAAGTCCCAATTCCGGAAGATTTTCTAACTGAAAAATGATGCCAATTTTCGGAATATCCTCTGCCGGAAAATCCTGTATTTCTAATTTGATGTCGGAGGCAAGATGTATTTGTTCGGCAAACAGTTCGGCAATGCTTTTCAGCTCTTTGTTTTGCAAGGAAACATAAAGCGGCGCGCCATTTTTTAGTCTAAATTCACCTTCCATTTCCGTTAATTGAGCAGGTAGGGGAATAATGTCGTAGCGGGCATGCGGTGTTTTACTGCTGCAAGAAGCCAGCAAGACAACACCCATTAAAAACACAAGTAGTTGTTTCATTGATAGGAAATTTTACGATTTAATCTACAAAGGTAGTAAAAAATCCGTAAGTTATTCCACCTTTATTGCTTTCACCGGATTGGCGGCGGCGGCGCGCCAGCTTTGCAACGATACGGACACCACCGATACTGTCAATACGGACAAGCCCGCCAAAGCAAATACCCACCAGTCGAGCGAGGTACGGTAGGCAAAACGCTCTAACCAGCGCTGCATGATATGCCAAGCTACAGGAAGGGCAATGGCAAAAGCCAGAGCAACATAGCGGATAAAATCCATGTTGAGCATTCGGATAATTTCGATTACACTTGCTCCGTGTATTTTCCGTATGCCGATTTCCTTTGTACGCCGCCCTATGATGAAGGCCATAAAAATAATTAACCCCAAGTTGGCTATCAACAAACACAGGAGCGAGAACATATACACCAATTGTTGCGCATTCATCTCGTTGCGGTACATACGGCCGAATACCTCGTCCATGAAAATGTAATCGGCAGGGTAATTGGGATTAACTTCATTCCACACCTTTTCAAAAGTTTTCCGCGCTTGCAGAAAATGTTCGGGAGCAAACCGCACCATAATACAATGTTGATACCCAAGGCGTTGCATTATCAGCAATGGAACGGTTTCTTCATATAATCCTGTATAATTAAAATCGTCCGTAACACCGACAATTCTGCCTTTTTTGAAATAGCCAATGCCTCCGTGCTCTATTTGCAGCAGTTCACCAATGGCTTCTTCCGGATTGTTGAAGCCGAGTACCGCTAAAGCTTTTCGATTAATGATATATTCTTCGACATGGTCTAAATATTTAACAACTTCTTTCGGAGAATTGAAGCCGAATTCCTCTTGCAGTTCTCGGTTAGTGATATATTTTTCGATATGCTCTAAATTTCTATAATAAATAAAATAGAACATCGCAATGTTCATCTCAGTTCGGTAATCGTGGCTTAATAGTCAAAAGTGGTGATGAAACTCCATTTAAACGATTAAATTTCATATATTTGCCGCCTTTTAAAATATATGAACAAAAAAATGCTTTTACTGCGGTTCTACCGCCATTGTAAAGAATGGTCATAAAGGCCACGTTCAGAGGTATTTATGCAAATCCTGTGACAAGCGCTTTATCATTCGCAAAGTTGTTGATTCAGAAGTTTTATGGCAAGATTATATGTTTGGCAAACAAACCATATCTCAACTTAGTGAACGGTATGGGATTAGTCCGAGTACTATTCGTCGTAGGTTTGAAGCTATTCATGTTCCGCGCATTATATCTTCATCTAAAAATGTTGTAGTCCTGATGGATACGACTTATTGGGGTCGTAACTTCGGGGTTATGGTATTCAAAGACCAACGTACCAAACGTATTCTTTGGCGTAAATTTGTTCGCTATGAGACACTAACCGATTATCAGGAAGGGATTAATTGGCTTGAAAGCCATGATTTTAAGATAGAAGGGATTGTATGTGATGGGCTGCGAGGAATGTTCAAAATGCTATCCATGTATCGTGTTCAAATGTGTCAGTATCATCAACTTTGGATTGTACAACGCTACCTGACCCGCAAACCGGAGTTACCGGCATCCACTGAATTGCTGTCAATTGCCAACTTGCTTACCAAGGCCGATAAAGAGAGTTTTATCGGCGCTTTTGAGGAATGGTACGAACGATGGGAGGTTTTCCTGAAAGAGCGCACATACGACAAACGCTCCGGCAAAAGCTATTATGTTCATAAGCGGTTACGTAGCGCTTTTCTGAGTATCAAGCGTAATATGCCGTATTTGTGGACGTGGTACGAGCATATTGAGGCTGGCATACCCAATACCAATAATGCAGTAGAGGGGTTATTCACCGATTTAAAAACTAAGTTGAGGAATCATGCGGGGCTTGCGAAAGAGCGACGGAAAAAATTTATAGATGAGTACTTTAAAGCTACTTTTAAATGATTATGGCGGGGGTTATCTCGCCCTAA
>WRMN01000009.1 GCA_009777095.1 Bacteroidales bacterium
CTTCGATTTGGAACTGCAAAATTAGATACTATTTTTTTGAAAAACAAATTTTTTCGAAAAAAAATTTTCAAAAATTTTATTTTTTTAGTAGAAAACATGATGGTGTTGCAAAAAATTCGTAATAATATTTCACGCAAAGACGCAAAGACGCCAAGTTTTTCTTTGCGTCTTTGCGTCTTTGCGTGATTATTTATGACACAACCGAAAACATGACGTTAAATTTTTTCGACAAAAAAAATGCCCAAAAACAAAAAAATCTATTTTTGTCTATACTTTTTATCAACTTGAAAACTACTTTTGCCGCGTTTTTTTATTCATTCAAATTAATATAAATTAATGTAAAACACATGGGTATATTCAAAAAAGAACGTACGGATGGCGCCACGTATGACGGTCAGGGCGAAGAACGCAAGGGTTTCATAGACCGTATCAAGTACAACGGCGAGGCAGACGAATTGGTCTGGAAATTTCCTATCGAGAACCTCTCGATAGGGGCGCAACTGATTGTCAATCAAAGTCAGGAAGCGATATTTTATAAGGGCGGAGCGGCTTGCGGCGTCTTCGGACCGGGAACGCATACGCTCTCGGCAAACAACATCCCGATACTGCAAAAGTTGATAAACCTTCCCTTTGGCAGCAACACGCCGTTTACAGCCGAGGTGTGGTATATCAACAAGACGGTCAAGCGCGGGATTAAATGGGGCTCGGCATCGCCGGTTACGATTTTCGACCCGCTCTATCAGATGGAACTGCAAATCGGCGTGGCAGGCGAGTTCGGAGTGCGTATAGGCGACAGCGCGCTGTTCATGACCGAAATAGTAGGAACGCTGCATCTGGCAACCACAGATGATATGACAAAGAATTTCAAGGCGTTAATCAGCCGGAAAATTTCTACGCTCATAAACAATTATGTGATGACCAACAACGTCAATTTCTCTCAACTTGCCGGCAAGACCGACGAGGCTTCGGATTTCATCCGTCGCGATATTGTGGAGGAGTTTGGCAAGTATGGCGTGGAGTTGGTGCAGTTTGACGTGGAGCGCATCGTTCCCATCGAAAACGAGCAACTTGCCGAAGCGCGCGAAATTCAGAAGCAACTCACCCGTCAGCAGCGTCTGGGCTACACCTATCAGCAGGAGCGGCAGTTCGACGTGATGCAGACCGCAGCAGGCAACGAAGGTTCGGCAGGAACGATGATGGGCGCGGGAATGGGACTTGGAATGGGCTTCGGAATAGGCGGAGCCTTCGGAAATCAGATGGGACAGATGGCAGGAGTGATGCAACAGCCGCAAAATCAGCAGTATCAAAATCCGCAGTTTCAGCAGCCACAGCCGCAGTTTCAGCAGCAGCCGCAGCAACAGTTTCAGCAACCGCAGGGCATGCCGCCGGTTGCTCCGCCACCGCCGCAGCAAACAGCATACTACGCGTTTGTGAACAATGCGCAACAGGGTCCTTTCGCGCCGGCGCAACTCGCGCAGTTGGCGCAAAGCGGACAAATAACACGCGATACGTTGGTCTGGGCGGCTGGAATGGCGCAATGGACAAAGGCAGGCGATTGTGCGGAATTAGCCGCAATTTTCGGCGTTGCGCCGCCAATGCCACCGATGCCGCCAATGCCACCAATGCCGCCGGTAATTCAGTGACGTTTTAATAAAATATTTAAAAGATAGTAACATGAAAAAATTAGTTTTTCTTTTACTAATAATGCTGTTGCCGATGATAGCGTCGGCGCAGTGGTTCAGCCCTGACATTCCGGAAGAAGATGAATTTCTTTTTCTGTTTGAGAGAGCCATTGTAAGCAGCATGAAAGTCGCGTCGGTCAAAAAGACAGAGAAAGTTTTTGTTGAGGAATCTATGGCGACAGGTTGGTGTAAAGTGAAATACACAAATTCCGAAGGCAAGGAAATTGAAGGTTACACCAAAATGCAGGTACTAAAACCTCTTGACGATGTGGCTGCTCAAATGAAAGAACAAAGAAACAATTTTACACTTGGACAATGGAAAGTGGTAACATTTGTAATCATCTTTATCGTTATCGGATTGGCTGCATTGTTCATGGAGTTTCTCGGTCGGTGGGGGCTGATTTTGCAAATATTGGCGATAACGGTTCTTTGTGCGCTCGAATTTTGGTTTTTAACCCAAACGGAAGGCTTTACTTTCTATTTGCCCTCCGTTGTAGGCTGGAAAAAGGCGGCAACAGGTTTTCTATTTTTAGTAATTTTTCTTGGCTCACAATTTTTTCTTTGGATAATGACGCTCCTTCGTATTTCAGTAGATGCGCTTGGAACGGCAATGGTGGGGTTGGCTCTGTCGGTGTTAACTGTCGTTGTTGCATGGCTTGTTGTGTTTTTCTTCGCAGGTGGCGGAAAATATGATTTGTGGGAGAAATATATCGGCATTGGTTACTGGATTTTGATAGGAATAGTTACCATTACTGCGATGTTTTCCTGCAATTATTTTTGGGAAAGAGTTCTGTTTCTACTTGTTTTTGTGGTTGGTGTTGTTCCCCTTACCATACTTGCATTAGAGGTATTAATTGGCAGTGTTGTTGTCGCTGGTATCCTATTCCTTATACAGGTATTGCTGAAAGGAGGAAGTTCAAAGGGAGGAAGTTCAAAGGGAGGTTCGTCAAGCAGCGAAGAATCGTACTTTGATAAACACAGACGGTTACAAAATGACGGTTATACACGAGGTGGCTATAAAGCCCCTTAATTCGTAATGTAAATGAGCGAATTAGAAAAAATATTAGAAAATGCACGCGAAAAAGTAAAATCAGGCGATTGGATTTACTTTACAGAAACTGATGCATTTTTCTTGAATATGAGGAAAATGACTGTTACGAAGGATATACTGTAGAATATATTGAAAAACACCGTAGTATTCCGCTGGACGAATAAAGATAAAAACGCCAGCCGCTTTTTATTTTTTTTTCCTCATTACTAATAATTTATATTTTTATTAATATTTTTTTTACATCAACCTTGTTGTATTAAAAAAATAGTTACTACATTTGTCAAATTATTTTGTGGGTTGGGTCGCTTTATGCAATCGATTGCATAAAATGTAAATTGCTGAAAGATAAAAACTTGAATATTTACAATCATCAATAAATAGATAAAATGACCGATTTATTCCAAATAAAAAATAATTTAAAATTAATCATTACGTAAACCTATATTAATATGAAAAAATCCTGTTATAAGCAACGAGACTATCGGCTAAAAGCCTCGTCCATGATGCAGGTTGCAGTTGTACTACTGCTATGCTTCATTATGTCTCATGCGGCATTTGCCCAAAGTCAAGATGCTAATCAGCCTCGCGAAATTAAGGGTACTGTTACCGATGCACTTACTAAAGAACCCTTGCCGGGTGTTACTGTACTGTTAAAAGGCACAAGAACAATGGTTATTTCGGGAGATGATGGGCGATATGCCCTCACTGTTCCCGCCGGTAATCAGGTTTTGGTATTCTCCTTCATAGGATTTATTACGCAGGAATCCATGGTGGGAGATAGGGCAATTCTTGATGTAGAAATGCGGGAGGATACTAAAATGTTAGATGAGGTGGTAGTGGTAGGATACGGTACGCAGAAAAAAAGCGATGTTACCGGCGCCATTGCCACACTGTCGAGAGAACGTTTAGAAAATATGCCTTCCGCCTCCGTATCGCAACTGCTGCAAGGTGCTGTGGCCGGCTTGAACTTTTCAGTTAACAACGCCAGCGCTAACCCCGATGGAGATAATATCATTTTGATCCGCGGGCGTAACTCTATTGCGGCTTCCAATGATCCGCTGCTCATTGTGGACGGCGTGCCTTTCAACGGCTCGCTGGGTGAAATTGCCCAGGGCGATATCCAATCATTGTCGATACTTAAAGACGCTTCTTCAACGGCTATCTACGGTTCCCGTGCGTCTAACGGCGTTATCTTAATAAACACCAAGCAGGGGAAGGAAGGTAAGCTTACCGTGAAATATGAAGGTTATTATTCATTGCAGTTTATATCCAATTTCCCCCGCGTGATGAATGTAGATGAGTATATTACTTACCAAAACATTCGTAGGGGCGGCGGCGAGATTGACCCCGATGATCCTGAGACTTGGCCGGGATTATCTGATTATGAGAAAGAAACGGCCTATATGATGAATGCCGGTCTTTATCCTAAATATTATTGGAGCGACCTTATTTTGCGTACCGGCAATAGTCAGCGCCACCAGGTTTCGGTTTCCGGCGGCTCTGACATGACCAAATTCAACGTCAGCGCCTATATGATAAATACCAAAGGAGTTGTGCAGCGTGACGATTTTCAACGCTACAACCTCCGCGCCAACCTTACGCTATCTCTTGCAAAATGGCTGTCTTTCAAGACCAATAACGTAGTAGATTATAGTGATGAAAGTGGCGTATATCCCCGTTTTCAAGATGCTTTCAACAAGTCGCCCCTTTTGCGCCCCTGGAATTGGGAATTTCCCGACGACTATAGCGTCAACATTATGCCCGCCGGACCGGGATCTCCGAATGTTTTAAACCCTCTTACCTCTATGCTGTGGGACGATAGTAGCTTGCAATATACGGGAACAACCACTAACTCTCTGGAGGCAAACTTCGGCTTTTTGGAAGGATTGAGCTACGAGCTGATTTTCAATGGGCAATTTAGAATGAACGATAAGGCGCAGTACGTACCCCTTGCTGCGAGAGGTGAAGGTAGATCCGATGTGTCTAACCGTATTAGAACCACCCTTTTGATAGAAAATATAGCGAAATTCAATCGTGTTTTTGACGAAAAACATGCAGTAAACCTCACTGCTATGTATAGTTGGGAAGAAAAAGCGGATAAAACCAACGGTGTCATTAGCACAGGTTTTGCTAACGACTTCCTGTCCTGGTACGGCGCCAATCAGTCTGTTTCTTCCTTGCCTTATAATCCCTACAACAAAACTAATGTCTTGTCGTATATGTTCCGCGGTAGTTATAGCTATGACTCGCGGTATGGCGCTATTTACACTGTTCGACATGACGGCGCTTCGGTCTTCGGCAAGGATACCAAGTGGGGTACTTTTATGTCGGGCGGCGTACATTGGAACATGCATAATGAAGCCTTTTTCAAAAACTCTTTTCTGGCGCCCATAGTTAATGAACTGAAACTACGTTTAACTTACGGTTCCAATGGTAATATGGCCATTAATCCATACCAAACCATTGCCCAAATGGACAATTCCTACCCCTTTGGCAGCAATGAAACTTCCGACTACGTTGATGGCGGCGCGCCTGCCCCGGGCTTTCTTCCCTCAACCTTAGGTACGCCTGATCTTTCATGGGAAACCACCGACGCCCTTAACTTTGGCTTCGACTTCGGTTTACTCAACAACCGTATTAACGGAGACTTCAATATATACCACAACATTACGCGCGATTTGTTACTTCTTCGCACTATCTCAGGCGTACATGGTAATACTTCTATATGGCAAAATGTGGGTAAGACCCAAAACCAGGGTGTGGAATTGGTGATAAATAGCGTGAATATCAGCGCTGATAATTTCACATGGTCAAGCAACTTTACCTTTTCTTATAACCGAAATAAAATACTCGAATTGCCCGACGGCGACGATACCGCCAACAGATGGTTCGTCGGCCAGCCTATCAGGGTGAACTACGATTATTATATTTCAGGCATCTGGCAGGAGCATGAAGCAGGCTTGGCTAGCTTATTCGGCGCTCAGCCCGGCTATGCCAAGTACGACAAGAGAGGCGACAATCCTATTCAGGAAGGCTACAACGATGGCGACCGCCAGATTATCGGCTCGCCCGAAGCCTCTACGCTCTTTGGCTTAACAAATACCTTCAACTACCAAAATTTTAGCCTTTCCTTTTTCCTCTATGCTGCACTGGGAGGCGTGAAGCACAATTTTCTCTATGATACCAACAATAATAATGGAGTATATCGTGATTGGTGGACGCCGGAGAATCCTACCAACAAAATGTGGAGTACCGACAATCAGGCCAACGCTTATGTTACAGGTAGTAACAACCGACCGCGAAAATATGAAAAAACCGACTTCCTGCGCGTGAAAGACCTTACTTTGAGCTATACCATTCCCACACAGTATATTGGTAAGATTGGCTTGTCGAACCTCAATGTGTATGTATCTGTGCGGAACCTTTGGACTATTACCGGATTTGGCGGTATGGACCCTGAATTGTCCGGCGACCGCGACCGCGCCGTTCCATTAAACCGTGAATTAATGTTCGGTCTAAAACTTTCTTTCTAATTTGATAATAAATATAAAAGTAATGGCAATATGAAAACTTTGAAATATATATTACCGATTATCTTGTTAGCATTATTTGCTTGCGACAAGGACTATCTGAATGAAACACCGCCGGATACAATAACTGCCGATGTATTGTATAAATCAGCCCTTGGTTTCCAGTCAGGCCTCAATGGTATCTACGGCCTTATGCGTGCCGAACGCCAGGGAGTATCTTGGAATGGTGGTATGAGCAACTATCAATATGAGGTGGGGGCAAGTTTCTATGTGGGAGTTGATGATATTCATTCGGGAAGTGGCTCCGGACAGGACCCCGTTAACGTAGTGGTAAATCAGGCCGGCGCGAGAATTAATTCGCCCGACAGAAATTACCTCTCTAATTTATTCAACTGGCTTTACTCTGTGATTAACGCGGCCAATACCATTATCAATCGTGCGGAAATGGAGGATATAGATTGGCTATTAAATGGGCAAGACCAAAAGGCTCGTGTGCTGGGCGAAGCGCATTTGGCGCGCGGCTGGGCCTACCGTTTGTTAGTAGCCGGTTGGGGAGACGTTCCCATTAAACTTGATGAGTCGGAGGGAACCAATATCCAAACAGACTTTGAACGTGCACCGGAACAGGAAGTCTGGGCACAAATGAAAGAGGACTTTTTAATTGCTGCAAGAAATATTCCATGGAGACCTTATACTACAGGTTCTCCTACCAAGGGAGTAGCCCTGCACTATTTAGCTGAGGCCTGTTTGGCGCTCAATGAACCCGACCAAGCTGAACGCTATCTCAATATCCTGATTGGCAATGGTACAATTAGCGCTGAGGATATACCAACCTTCGGCTCTACTGACCGCAGTTTATATAAAGTAGGCCTCCCCAATGCCTATAATGAAATGTTTGAACCTAATAATGTTGATTGGGCTGTTAATTCTGAAACCCTCTGGACCTGGCAATGGGCTGTTAACACCGTAGGCGGCGGTAATAATACGCGCCGACAAACATTGGCGGCGCGTTTCGCCAACTCAGCTTATACGCTGGGTTCGGTAAATCACACTTGTTATTTCGACCGCCAAAGAATAGCGCTTAATCCTTCCGATGAACGTGGCGGTATGGGTTGGGGCGCCAGTTTTATCAACCCACGGGTGTATAAGCTCTATTATCGCTCAAGTCCGGGCTTTGATCCGGCTAATCCGGATCCTCCGTATGCATCGGGATCTACAGCAACGGAAAATGTAAACTACTGGAAAAATTTTGAATTTGAAGACCGCTTTAACGATAGGGCCTTCCGCAAATTTTTCCGTTTCGACCCTTCTGTTGATTCCTGGACAGGCAGAGATCTTAATCCAAATGCACCCATTCCGGAAAATTCACAGACAGGCCAACCATGGCAAATAGGAGATACCATTTATATGGGTATAGCCAGCAATAGTAACGACAACGGTATGAGTAATATCGGATTGAGCATGGCCTATGACTACAGGATCAGCAATAGGACCTCCCAAACCGTACCTTATCCTGTCAAGTTCTCTTATACCAATCAGGGATATGCCTACAGGCTCTACTCGAACCTGAACCAAATTTACCTGCGTTTGGGCGAGTCCTACCTTTTGCGTGCTGAGGCACGGGTAAAAAGAGGCAACTTATCCGGTGCTACCGATGATGTTAACATGCTTCGCACACGTGCGCGCGCCAGACTTATTGATGTAATACCCGGAGCCACTCTACAAGACCAGCTCGACTTTATTTTGGACGAGCGCAGCCGTGAATTAATAGGCGAAGAGCAACGCCGCGCAACTCTTTCCCGCATGGGACGCTATGATTTTATGTGGCGCCGCGTGCAAATGTATAACTATACAGACCGCGATCGCATAGATAGGCAAGATATTCGATTTGCTATTCCCCAATCTGTAATTGACGCTAACCTTACCAAACCCTTCCCGCAAAATCCCGGCTGGAGCGGTGTGCCGATTAATTATTCTCTCTATCCGCTTATTGAATTTCCGTGGAGCGCAAACCTCCCCGAACCGGATATGAAATGATCATTTGAATCTATTATTTATTATTTTACTATGAATGTTACTCCAAACTTGTAATTCGCAACTAATATGAAACAATTATTATCAATCTTCCTTGCGCTCTTCCTCGTGCTGACTGTCGGCATAGCGCAGCAAAAAGAACAATGGACTCCGCTTTTCGACGGCAAAACCCTCAATGGCTGGAAAACTTTAGGTGGGACTGCCCAATTCCATGTAGAAAATGGTGAAATAGTGGGAAAGACCACTACTACGCCGGGCGAAAGGATTAACACTTTCCTCTGCACCGAAAAAGAATATGGTAACTTTATTCTTGAATTTGAATTTAAGTCAGATGAAGGAATGAACAGCGGCGTACAATTCCGCAGCTACTTTAGCGATGGCTATGTGCGTGGTTATCAGTATGAAATAGACCCTGCACGTGTAGCCCATGCGCCCGATGCATTCAAACCTGCCAATCGCGATGCGCAGGGTAATATCGTTGAGGGCGAACCTCGCAATTGGACAGCCGGCATCTATGAAGAAAGACGCCGCCTTTGGATATATGACCTTACCGACAATCCTGCCGCACGCGCTGCTTTTAAACCCGACGAATGGAACAAAGGACGTATTGAGGCTTATAAAGACGGTATCCGTACTTACATTAACGGTGTGTTGGCTGCTAACTTGGTGGACTTCGAGCTGCCCAACGGCTTTATCGGCTTGCAAGCCCACTGGTTGCCTGAATACGCACCGCTCGAAGTGCGTTTCCGCAATGTTAATATACAGGACTTCGGCCTTAACGATCCTAATGCAGCCGAAATTTCGGATAAGTTTATTGGCGAATGGAAAGATGAAAAAAGTGGCGTTATTGCACAAAGTTATAAGGACAATGGCGCTTACAGACTGCAAGTGCGTAAAGAAGGTTACCTGAATGTTATGCCTACTGCCATTCTTGATGGAAATGTCGATAAAAACAACATTACTTATGGCAATAGCGATGGCTGGGACGCTAAATTCGAAAGAAATGATCTGCTAATTACCGGCCCTGACAATTTTTCATTCAAGGGAAAAAGAGCCAACCGTCGGCCGCCTACCCTTGGCGCTGTGCCTCCGACTAACGCCATAGTATTGTTCGATGGCAAAGACCTTTCACAGTGGTGTGCGGTAGCGTTCAAAGAGTGGTTCGACTGCGGCTTTGAAGCAAATGAAAAAGCAGAACTGACTCCCGCCGGCAGCATTCGCGTAATTCCTGACAACGGCTCTCTCGTCTCTAAGCAGCAGTTTGGCGATATCAAGCACCTCCACCTTGAGTTTCGCTTGTTAGGCGAACCTACCAATGGCGGCATTTACATGATGTCGCGCTGGGAATTCAACATAAAAGACTCATGGTGTCAACTCAGAGGCGCACCCAACGGCGCTTTTGGCAACGTTGAGGACGTTCCCGTAGCGGACTACAATCGGGCGCTGCCTCCGATGGCGTGGCAGACGATGGATATCGAAATGAAAGCCCCGATATTAGATGCAGCCGGTAATGTGATAGAGAATGCCCGTCTTACCATGTACCTGAATGGTGAATTGATGTACAATGATGTAGAAGTGTCGAAAACCAAAGGCGCAGGCGGTGGTAAAATGCCTGTTCGGGCTATCGGCCCTATCTACCTGCAGGAACATGGCACATCGTACGAATTTCGTAATATCTGGATAGTAGAAAAATAATTAATAACTAACATGAATAATAATAAACCATTAAATAAAATTAGTATGAAAAAAATTATCATTTTAAGTCTAATCGCTTTAATAGCATTGATGACTCCTGCAATGGCATTTGCCGTTGACCAAAAACCGAAACAGCAAAAAGCAAACAAGTCCGTAAGAGTTGATGAACCGAAGGAAAAGAAAGGAGGGAGTAAGAAAGAAAAAGAGGTGAAAGAGAAGAAGAAAGGTGAGAATAAAAAAGAGATGAAAGAAGAGGATAAAAAAGAGAAAAAGGGAAAAAAGACAAAAGCAGAAGAACCAAGCAAGTAGTACTGCCGTGAAAACGTAAGATATACGTCTTACATTACATATCTAAAACTATAGACGTAGTAACATGAAAAACTTTCTCAAAATAACTTACATCATAATCCTATCACTGGCGGTAGTCGGATCTGCTTTTGCCCAAACGACCAAGCGCAGCTTGAACCGTCAAACCGACACCGAATCAAAGGTGGAGTTTCCCACAATTCCGGTAGAAGATGGTAACGTAAATAAACCTCAGAACGAGGCGATGCTTGACGTGTCTCCTCCGGGATTCGCCTGGTGGCGCGCCGGTGATGTCGATAGAGTGTACTATAAACTCTTTGTTTATGATGCTGCTGAAAAAGAGTTTTTCGTATCTCATGAAATTGATGATCCGGTCTTTGTACCCAATGTCGTATTCCCTGTCGGTAAATATACCTGGATAGTCAGAGCCTACGATAAGAAAACCAAGGAAGTGTTGGCTGAACGCGAAAAACGGTCGTTTACCATTGAAGCTGACGCTTATGAACTTCCTATGCCCGACCCTGCAAAAATGCTTGCGCAGGTACCCGTTGAGCACCCTAAACTTATTTTTACCAAAGCCGATTTGCCTGCCTTGAAAAAGCGCTTGGAAACCGACATGAGTAATAATTGGTCTATCATGCAAAGAAAGGCGGAAAACGGGCTTACTGCGGCATTGGTTAAAGACCCTACTTTCCACACAATAACCGACCGTAAAGACTATGCTCAAAAGCGTACGGATTATAGGGTTGACTTCCATGCCTTTGGCAGCTTATACCTTGATGTGGTGCAACCCTTAGCCTTTGTATATATGATTACCGGCGAGAAGAAATACGGCGAAGCAGCCAAGAAACACCTGCTGCGTCTTACGGAATTTGCATTGGAAGGCGGCTTTGAATTTTATGATTCCAAGTTCGACGAGATTCCTTTACAAGTGGCCGATGCACTGCCTCAGGCCTACGATTGGGCTTACAATGCTTTTACGCCTGCAGAACGCGAGAAAATGGAAACATGGATGGTAGCCTTTGGCGATAAATTACTTGACCGTATGAGCGCCAAACAACGCGATTTCTACAACCAGTCAGGCGAAAGCCATGATGGCCGTGTGCCGCCTTACCTAATTAATTTGGCGCTGGTATTGTCGAACCAATCGGCGGCGGTGGAATGGCTGCGCTTCGGGCTTACCGCTTCTCTCACCGTTTACCCTCAATGGGCTACCGATGATGGCGGGTGGGCCGAAGGAATATCATACGCTCTGACATACAGCGGACGCTTTATCCCGCCCCTTGAAGCTATTCTTCGCAGTACCGACTTCAACCTTTGGGAGCGACCTTTCTATAAGAATTTTCCCTACTTTCTCACTTACTGCATCTCGCCGGGCGGTGAAATTACTCCTTTCGGCGATGGGGAAGACCGTGGCGTAAGAGGCGAAAGATCGACAGCCATTAACTCTATGCTCGCTTTTTATGCTACTCGCAATCAGGACGCACAAATGCGTTGGTGGGCTAACCGTTTTGAACGGAAAGATTCGGTCAGCAACCTTAGCATGAAAACGCTGATACAGGATTTGATGATGTTGGATACGCTGACATCGGTGAAACCTGCTGTAATTGTTGAAGATCGCGCTTTCAAGGGCGTAGGCTGGGGCGCTTTACACAGCGATATTGTGAATACGGATAAGGATTTGTTTTTGCTCTTTAAGAGTTCGCCTTTTGGTTCAGAAAGCCATAGCCACCTTGATCAAAATAGTTTTGCCATTATGAAAGGCGGCAAAGCCTTGGCTATTCCCGCCGGTTCCCGCTATCCGCAACACGGATCGCCATTTCATACCAGATATGTAAGGCAATCAATTGCACACAATACTATTCTGGTGAACGGAAAGGGGCAGGTTGACCGCAATAGCAAGGCTAACGGACTTATCTTCGACTTCTATACCTCTGCCAATATCGGCTATGTGGCCGGTGAAGCCCAAAATACCTATGAGGGCGTAAAACGTTTTGACCGCCATATCGTGATGATTAAGCCTTCTATCATTGTTATAGTTGACGATATTGAATTGGATAGCCCCGGTACTGTTGACTGGCTGTTGCACGGTATTGAAAAGTTTAGCCTTGATGAAAAAGCACAGCAATTAGTATCGGTACGAGAAGATGTGTCGATGACATGTCAATTTATTGCCAACCAACCGCTGAAATTCCACCAGGACGATGTTTGGCCGATGGACCCGAAAGAAGGTTATCCGATGGTGAAAACCCCCAACCCTGACAACCAGTGGCATTTCAAAGCTACTACTCCTGAGAAGGTGCAAAAACAACGTATTGTTAGTGTGATGACCATAGATAAGGAAGCTACGGCAAGCATTACTCCCGCCGACAAAGATGAATATATCATATCAGCTAAGTATCAGAGCGGTACTGCAACCGTAAAGGTAACTATAGCCGACACCAAAACACTGATGAGCATAGTAGTAAATCCCGACAATGCTCCAAAAGAAGAAAAATCTATCTACCAAAAATAACCCTAATAATTCGATAACATGAAACTATTAAATACAACCTTTATCCTTTTAACCGCTTTAGCCTTCAGTGTGTCGGCTATAGCACAAGGCAATAAACCCGTTTCCGAAAGAAAACCGCCCGCTAATCCGAGTGGCCCAAAAGGAGCCCCGGTAGAACACTTCAAAAATTTTAGTACCGAAGGAGCTTATGTGAAAGTGGCGCTGAATGCCTATTCGTTTACCAAAAGCTTGAACGATTATGTCAAAGGCCGCAACAACGCCGACCCGATGACCCTCTTTGACCTTATTGATTTTTGCGCTCTCCATAAAATTGATGCGCTTGATGCTACCGGCTATTTCTTTGTGGGCTATCCCGATGTGCCTACTGATGAATATATTTACAAGGTAAAGCAATATGCCTTTCGCAAAGGTGTTGATTTCAGCGGTACAGGCATACAGAACAACTTTGCCAATCCCGACCCCGAAGCCCGCAAAAAAGATGTGCAACGCGTTAAGGATTGGGTAGATGTGGCCTCAAAACTCGGCGCTCCGGTGCTTCGTATTTTCTCCGGTCCTGTGCCCGAAGGCTATGAAGATAAATGGAATGAAGTAGCTGAATGGATGGTAGGCTGTATGAAAGAAGTGGCCGACTACGGTCAATCGAAAGGGGTAATGATAGGCGTGCAGAACCATGGTGATATGATGGCTACAGGCGAACAAACCCTGAAAGTACTGCAAGCAGTGAATCACCCTTGGTTTGGCTTAATTTTGGATACCGGCTATTTCCATACAGACGACCCGTACAGGGATATGGAAATGTGTCTACCCTATGCCATAAACTGGCAAGTGAAGGAAAGCGCTTTCGGAAAGGACAGCATGGTACCGCTCGACTTGGATAAAATTATGAAAATGGTGCGCAAAGTTAGCTACAGGGGCTACCTTCCGATAGAAACCCTTTCTGTTCCCGGACGTCCCTATGACCCCTTTACCTTGGTGCCTGAGTTTGTTAGCAAGGTACGAGCCGCTATTGAAAAAGAATTTGCTAAATAATGATTAATAATTACAAAGCATGCAAAGGATTTACACAAGGTATGCAACAGTTAAACAAATATTATAACAGATGAAAAAGGAAATACGTACAGGCTTTGTTGGTTCGGGTTTTGCGGCGCGTTTTCACTACGACGCCTTAATGCACGTGCATAGCGTTAAAGTTGAAGTGGTCGGTGTTTACTCTGTAGTCCGTGAAGAAATGGAAGAATTTGCACAGATGCGCAATATGCGCGCATTTGATTCTCTCGAAGAGTTGATTAATAATTCCGATGTGATTCATGTGTGTACGCCGCCTGTTACGCATGAGCCTATTGTGATAGAAGCGCTCAAGCGTGATAAGGACGTAATTGTGGAAAAGCCTTTCACCGGCTATTTCGGCGATGGAAGTGAAAGTTTCAACGGTGATACTTTTTCCCGCGAGGACGGCATGAAAGTAGCTGTGGAGAGTATCGAACGTATGCTTGAGGCCGAGAAGAAAAGCAAAGGCCGTATCATGTATGCTGAAAACTGGATTTATGCTCCCGCTATTCAAAAAGAACGCGAAATTATTGAAAAATCGAAAGCGCAAGTCTTGTGGATACATGGTGAGCAATCGCACTCCGGCTCCCACTCGCTGACATACGGGCAGTGGAAGCTGTCGGGCGGCGGATCTATGATAGGTAAAGGCTGTCACCCCATTTCTGCCGCTATTTACTTCAAACATGTGGAAGGCCGTACCCGCTTTGGTAAACCCATTCACCCCAAATCGGTAACGGCGCGTGTGCATGCTATTACCCGTATGCCGAACTATGATAACAAGGGATTCTTGAAAACCCACTATAAGGATACCGAAGATTTTGCCATACTGCATATTGAATTTGAAGATGGTACTATTGCCGATATGTTCGCCAGTGAATTGGTATTGGGCGGAACGAACAACTGGATTCAGGTGTGCGCCAACAATCACCAAACCAAGTGCAACATGAGCCATAATACGGCCATGCAAACCTATACGCCTGACGGAAATTTCTATAATGACGTGTATATTGTCGAAAAAATAGAAACAAAACAGGGCTGGACTCCTGTATCGCCCGATGAAGGCTGGTTCCTTGGCTATCAGCACGAACTTGAGGCTTTTTATAAGGCTATAGCTGTTGGCTCTTCCGTAGAAAGTAATAGCCAATTGGCTGCCGACGTAATGGCCACTATTTATGCCGGTTATCTTTCGGCCGAACAAAAAGGAAAAGAAGTAGAAGTGATTATATTAAAATAAACAATAGCAACGCTAAAGATTAATAAACGATTAAACACTTAAAACAAGAAAGGTATGTCAGAACAACAAAATAAACAGGTCAACCCGATGTTCAAGGCAGGCGATCCGGAGCTGGTGGCCAAAGAACGTCGTGAATTGCAGGAGTTGAAGCATAAAGGCATGGGCGCCCGCTTTAAATGGTATTTCTCAAAGTCGGGGCCGGGCTGGATGCAAAGCGCTATGACTCTTGGCGGAGGTAGCGCTATGGCCGCACTATTTTCCGGAGCATTTCTCCAATATAAATTATTATGGGTACAACCTGTAGCCATGCTCATCGGTATTGCTTGTATGGCAGCTTTAGCTTATCAAACACTAACCACACAGCAGCGTCCATTCGAGGCTATGAAGAAATTTGTGTCGCCGGTGGTGGCTTGGGCTTGGGCTATATGCACTATTGTAGCTACCATAATTTGGCATTTTCCGCAATATTCCTTGGTGTCGGGTATGTCGCTTGACCTGATTGAAGCGTTTAGCGGGCATAAGTTTGCTGAAGGATCGTGGTCTCAGACTATTGTTTTGTTACTTTTGGGCTGCTTCATTCTTTTTTTGGCCTCCCGTGTGGTTTGGAATTACGGCAAGGGCGGACAGGGTATCAAAATATTTGAGAAAATCGTAAAATCTATTGTGTGGTTTATTATTGCCGCTTTCCTCGTTGTGGTTGTAGTGTGCAGTATTAACGGCAGTATTAGCTGGGGCGCTGTAGGGCGTGGATTCCTGCCCTTCTCTTTTGACGGCGGTTTTCACTTTAATCTACCCGGTGATGGTACCGGAGTTACTATATTTATTGCTTCACTGAGCGCCGCCATAGGTATAAATATGACTTTCTTGTTTGGTTATACGTTTTTAGCCAAAGGCTGGACTAAAGAATATGCCGGCCTGCAGCGTTTCGACATGTTTACCGGTATGCTCATTCCTTATACCATTGCTACATCATTGATGATTATAGCAGCAGGCGCTACTATTCATACGCCTGAATTTGTGGCGTCGGGAGCTACCAATATCTCTCCCATTAAAGCAGCCGGCATGTTGGAAGCTGCAGGGCTTCCGGCATTAGTATCGCGTCTGATATTCGGACTTGGTATTATAGGCATGTGTTTCAATGCTATTACCATGCACATGTTGGTAAGCGGCTTTGCCGTATGTGAAATGTTTAAGATAGAAGCCTCAGGTTGGAAATATAAATTAGCCACCTTACTGCCTGCCCCCGGCCTCTTAGGTGTATTATTTTGGAGTAAGATAGGCACATGGATTGCCATTCCCACCTCGGCTATTGCCTTGACCATGCTCCCTGTGGCTTACATTGGATTTTTCTGTCTGAACAATAGTGTGAAATATTTAGGTAAAGATATGCCGCGCGGGCGCGTTCGCTTCTGGTGGAACCTTGCTATGATTATAGCCATTTCCATAGTTGTAGTCAGCGCTGTGTATTTTGTCATAACTAAACTGTTTTAATTAATTTTAACTTTATAAACTTTCTAACTCTAATGATAACATTCAGCGCCTTTGCCGACGAAGTGTCAACAGATTTTCGGGAACAATTGCGGTTCTTGCAATCGCAGCAAATTCCGTATATTGAGCTGCGCTTCGTTAACAAAAAAAACTCGCTTGATTTAACTAAAGACGAATTAGCGGAAGCGAAAATGATGCTCAATGACTATGGCATCAAAGTAAGCGCCATAGCTTCGCCTATAGGAAAAGTGAAAATCGATGAGCCTTTTGCTCCGCATTTCGATCGCTACAAACATGCAGTGGAATTAGCGCATTATTTTAATACTTCGTTAATACGGGTATTCAGCTACTACAGCCCTTCCTCAGGCGAATCTATTGATAATTTCAGAGAAAATGTCATGGAGCGCATGGCGCAGAAAGCGATTTACCTTAATAATACGACCATTACCATGGTGCATGAGAATGAATCGCACATCTATGGCCATAGCGCCGAGAATTGTGTGGACATTATGAAAACCGTTAATTCACCGAATTTAAAATTGGCTTACGACCCCGCGAATTTTGTGTGGGGTGATGACATCACTGATAATGTTGATCGTTGCTGGCCGCTGATGCAGCCTTATGTAGTGCATGTACACATCAAGGATTGGAAACTCGGCAGCAAAGATATCGGAACGATGCCCGGCGAAGGCGATGGTCAAATTGAGAAATTGATTAAGGCATTGGCTGATGTGAAATACTCCGGCTTTATCACCATGGAACCCCACTTGAAAGGAGGAGGGCAATTTGGCGGCGAAACTACGCCTGAGCAGTATGCTGAAGCTATTGCCAAAACCCGCGCCTTATGCAAAAAATATTGTTTAATCAATTAATAAAACCATAAATATTATGAAAACGATGTGTTCAATACTGAAATTTCGCTATCTGTTAGCGCTGTTCGTAGCGGTATTTGCGCTATGTCTCGCTTCCTGCGAGAAAAATGGCGACTTTCCGGAAATGCCGACACTGTCGGTGGATCCTGTATTCATGCACTTTTCTAAGAGCCTTGAAGGCCAAACCATTAACATTAGTTCTAATCGTGAGTGGTTCATCGAACAGATGCCCGAATGGCTTGCTGTCGATAGAAAAAGCGGCCCGGGAGGCAGTGCCAGAGTAACTATTACAGCCATTGATAACGATATCCTTGATAAAACCGATATTCGCGTGGACTCTTTCTTAGTGCGTGTATCATCAATAGGGCGGTTTGTGGTGGTATATCAAAGTGGAGTTCCTGTTGTAAAGGCGCAGAGAGAAAGCGGCATGCTTGATAATTTAGCTACTGCTAACGGACAATGGCTCTATTCGGGTGATGAATATACTATAACGGAAATCGGTTTTGCTTGGGGAGCCGATGGTGAACAGCCAACCCTTATGCCGGCCTTGCAGATGATCGGCGGCGTAGTAAGCTATGCACAGGACGCCACATTTAAGCCTTTAAGGAATGAACCTGTACCCACTGATCGGATTGTTTCAGGCGACTACAGTTTGCCCCTTGTCGGATTAGATGCGGCTACGCTATACAAGTACAAGGCCTATGTCAAAGACAGCGATGGTAATATTTATTATAGCAACAATGAAACTGTTTTCACCACCTTAGATGCACCTACGCCTATTTCCATTGCAGATTATAGGGCCTTGGCTTCAGGAACCGCTACTACCATAGTATCGGTAAGCAGGTATATTTTGGGAACTGTAATTACCGACCGCGCTGCAGGCAATTTTGACCCTGCCCGTTTAGTGCTTGCCGATGGTAATACGATGAATGATGTTATTACATTGGAATTTGATAACCCTGCCCATAATACTTTCAATGCAGGCGACGAGCTGCAAGTGAAGGTTTACGGTACTACATTAGCCAATGATAATTATGGCGTGATGTTAAGTCATGCAGCCCCGGCTGCCATTACAAGGGAAAGTACCGATAATGCTATTACCGCCGTATCTGTTGATGACCCTGCTAACCTTGATAACTATGAATCAATGTATGTAGAATTTGCCAATACGCAAATTGCCGAGCCTTTCCATACGTTGTCGCAGTGGAGCGCAGAAGCTGTACGCACATTTATGATGGAAGTTAATACGAAGACTACGGCTTATAACCTTAGGGTTAGACCGCAGGCTAACTTTGCCGGCGATACTCCGCCTCGTGGTTCAGGTACTATGCGGGGCATAGTGGTGAAAACGATGTCTGTTCCATATTCAACACCTGTTGCATACGCGCTTATGCCGCGTAATGCAAGTGATATCGGATTGAGTAATGATAACGGTACACGTTTCTCTTCAAGTCTTTTATTTACTATGCAGGCTCCATTCTTGGGTGGCCATATTTATACGGAAGAAGAGGTGGTAGGCACTTACATTATGATTCCATATCAGAATGGACGCGCGGAAGCTTTGCCGACCACTATTTCTGTAACTATCAGCGGCGATGCAGCTGATGGATTAGAGGTAGAAGATATGCATAATCCGATGCTGTCTGCTAATGGCACTATTCGTGTTCCTGTAACAGGTACGCCGACCTCAGGGGGAACAGTAACTTTCACCATTACAGGCTTGGAAAGCTGGTTGCCCGCAGCGTCAACTACCATCGACTATTTAGTAACTGAACGGCCTGCTCCGCAACCTGCTGACGGTAACTTTCAGGCTGTGTGGACATCGAATAATTATGTAGCCGGAGTTATTCCTGCGGCCGCATTCAACAATACCGTAGGCAATATTCCTATATCTCACGGCGCACTCAGTAACTTTACAACGAACCCGAACACTGCTTGTCCCGACGAAGTACCCTTGCGCGGAAAGACCATCGCTAGTGTGGAAGTCTCGCCGCTGACACAAACGGGATTCATAACCGGTACTACAGGTAACTGGAACGGCGCCTGGGGTGGCGTTGGCTGGGATTCCAATACCGATATGATGAATCCTGTAAGGTATATAGAATTTTCAATAACTCCGACAGAAGGTGTGCTTGATCTGAGCGGACTGTTATTCACTGTGCGCTACACTGCCGCAACACTTACGTTAGGCGTGCAATATGCCATCAATGACGGTGATTATAGGTCTATAGGTTATGTTATAGGCGCCTATACCGGAACTGCAAGTTATCAGGGTTATTGTCCCAGCGGCGCTTCAGCATCTACTCCTGTGCCAATAAACCTCCATCGTGTAACTGCCTTGCAGAACCTGCCGGCAAATACAAAAATAACTTTTAGGATTGTTCCTCATCTTAATAGCCCAATCGCTTCATTTTCATTTAATGGAGCATGGGGGACTAATCCGCTTTGCGTGAATATTTTCGGTAATTTAACAGAATAATTAAACCAAAAATTAATTAATGATGAAGACAATATATTCAACAGTCAATACCAGGCGTTTCTTTCCTTTTTTAAGTACGCTGGTTGCCGTAAGCCTAATGATGGTCGTGGCGTGTAATATAACAGAATCAGAACCCGACTCCGGCCCGCCGAACCTCTCGGTAACTCCTGCTGCATTGCACTTTGCCTATGGCGGAGGCGAGCAAACGATAACCATCACCAGTAATATTTCGTGGGCTATTACAACGCCGCCGAATTGGATTGAGGTATCTGAAAAGTTCAATGCAGGGAATGCTATCATCACGGTAACTGCTCCTCCTTTCGATACGGGTGAGTTGGCGCGTGAAGGCAGCTTTACAGTACGAACAGCAGAAGGCTTGGAAGCAACGGTAACTATAGCACAGGGCGGTGTTCCCCTCGTAACCACCGAAACATCGGTTAGCAATATTACGGATATTACTGCCGAACTTAGCGGCAGTTGGGTCTTCTCCGATCCCGTAACTATTAGCGAAGCAGGTGTATGGGTGAAAAGGACAGGTAGCGCCGATTCTGTGAAATTTACAGTCGCTGCACCATCTGACACTCCCGGTCCCTTTACTGTAACCGCTACAGACCTTCAACATTCGGCTAACTACACCTATCGCGCTTATGTCATAACAAGTGGAGGTAATTATGCACCGTCGAAAACAACAGGAACCTTTACTACTGCCGAAGTTCTGTCTATCCGACAGTTTTTGTCTGATGCAGGAGCGGGAAGTATTACAACTAACCAGCTGAAGCAAGTAACTACCAACAGCTATATCTTAGCGACGGTGCTTTCTGATTATAGCAAGGGGAACTATGAACCGGATCGCTTGGTGCTTACTGATGTGCTTAACGGCGCTGCTACGCCGCAGGACGCATTGATATTAGCCTTTAATGCTGCTGATGCCCCGTCCAATACTTATACTTTGGGACATCAGTTGAAAATACATTTGCAAAACAGCAGTTTGTATCGTGATGCTGATGGTGTGTTAGTAGATAGCATTTCGATAACTGCAATTGAAGTATTGAGTGGCAGCGCTACTACCGTAACGCCGACTATTGTAACAGACCATACCCAATTAATTGATTATGAATCGGTGTATGTAAAAGTTGAAAACACCCAATTGTCGCAAGCAATGCTCACCGCGCCCTCATGGTACAATGTTCCGCGGCTGCGCTTTGAAGTTGACGGTAACGAAAACACCTACATGGTAGATGTATTGCACGCTGCTGAATTTGCTAATACAGCGCCTGCAACGGGCAGCGGCGCTATTTATGGTATTGTAACCAAGATTAATGCTACGGAATATGTTGTGCGCCCGCGCAATGAGGCTGACATAAATCAGTTAATCGGCGATCGGTTCGTGTCTCAGGCAGCGTTCAAACTGACCGACGCTATCCTGTCGGGTACTTTGAAAAAGAATCTGCCGTCCGCTGCTACAGTAACGGTAGCTTACGAAAACAGCAACGGTACAACTTCACAAATCATTGACATTGCTGACGTATGGGGCGTATCCGGCGCATATACCGGCATACTTCCTTTAGGTAATGGTACATGGCCGATTGCCTTGTCAGGCACGCCCACAGAGTCCGGCGCTGCTGCTTTTACAGTCGTTGTTGCCGGTTCAACCAATACGGTGAGTTTTATAGCTAATGTGCTCGACCTTACTTTCACCGGCGCTACAGTAACAGGCGAAATAACGGTGGGCGAACCGCTTGCTGCCACGCTCGCCCTGTCTTATACCAATGCTAAAGACTATATCATGCCGGCTATAAGCGTAAAATCCGATAACGGAACAATTGTTGGCTCTCGGGCTGCAGGTAGTATTCCTGAAACTACAGATGATGGTATTATAACTATTGCGCTTAGCGGTGTTACGCCTACCAACACAGGTTCCATGAACTTCACTGTTACTGCGGGAGACTACGCTGTTCCTATTGCTACCGCTATTGTAAACCCCAAAGAATTTATCATTACCGATATGCAATTTACCGGTAGTTTGGAAGTTGACGAACCATCGGCAGGCTCTGTAACCTTTACTTACAAAGGCGCCGATAGCGGCCAGGAAGTTCCTTATATCATTACGCTGTCCGGATCGGGTAGTGTTGGTCTTACAAGCCCATTAAACGGTACTTATACTATTGCTGCTGCCGGTAGCGGTTCCTTTAGTATTCCGGTAACCGGAACTCCCACCGAAGAGGGAGAGGTGGTATTCACGGTAACGGGACTCTCGGCTTATGGTTTGGCCGACGGCTCTACCTGCACAGCCATAGTAATTTCCGCTTCCGGAATGCCTTTCACCTTAAGATGGATTCTTCCTACGGGATCGTCGGGCGCTAACGGGCCTTGTACTGCGCCTGCAAAGCCGAATGAAACCCTCGCTTTTGATGCAGGAAGCAGTTCATTGGCCGGGCTCGCTACCTCAGCTTGTACCTTTGCAGGTTTTCCGAATGGCGCTAATTACGGTTCTGCTATGGGGGGAAGTATTCCCTGCGGCAACAGCACCGTCAGCTTATTGGCTTATGCTGGAATTGTTATAACAGTACCGACAGGTAGTACCTTAAATGTGGAGACGCTTTCGGGGCAGATGCGCCTGAATAACCAGGGTGGACAAAGGATAGGTTATATAGTGTACAGTATTAATGGCGCTGCATTCCAGCTTGCTACTAATTCCGGTACCTCTGCGCCTATTACAGTGGCTCTTGGCAACAGTGCAAATACTAATGTCGCAGCGAACTTTGATTTATCGACAGATGACAATTTGCAAGGCATTGCAGGCGGCAGTACATTGGAAATTCGTATTGTTCCCACTACGGAAATAGACAATACAGCTGGAACTGCAGCTGCCTGGACTATTAATGGTGCCAGTGGTAGCGCACCATTAACCATTACCGGTAAGGTTCAATAAAACACAGTCATGGCCGGTTGCTTCGTTGCAATCGGCCATGACTGTGTTTTAGATTCTCTGAAAAACAAGCCAAGATCGCTTGCTTTGTCTATTGCAGTAACATTCTTCTGCTAAACTTTTGTGTTTCTTTATTTTTTGCTATCTTTGTAGAAAAATAAGTGATTATGTTTATCGGCAAAAGAACTCTGATTGCCTCATTTTATCTGTTGATGCCGCTTATTGCTGCTGCTCAGGGGCCAAGGGCGGTAACCTTAAAGGTTGAATATGAAAAATCAAAATCAGGATTGGAATATAAATATCATGCTATTAGTCATGACTATTGTCCATATTATATCGTTGTGGATTTAAGCCGTATAACTAACTATGAGATTCCCGGCACTAAACACGTTGCGACCTTGCATCCCGGACAAAATTATCTGTTCCGACTAAAAAACAGGGTATCTATTTCATCTACATCAGGTATAAGATACAGCTACTATTTGGGTAATATCAATGCGAAGGTTGATGCGGAGTACCGCTATGCTTTGCCAATAGCTCCCGGCGATTCTGTGCGCATTAAACACAATAGGGGTAAGCTTATATTTAATTTAAAACATACGTCCGACACGGTATATGCCTGCCGTGACGGCATAGTATGCAGCGATGAGTTTATTGCAAAGAACCTGAAAGGAACACAGATTACCATTTATCACAAAGACGGCAGTTTTGCCCAATACAGTGCTTTGCAAAAAATATTGACACAACCGGGAAAACCGGTAAAAACCGGTATGCCCATTGCTATTGTCGGTACCAATGAAAAAGGAACCGGAATGTTAGAAATACAGTTTTACTTTTTAGATGAAAATAAAATAAAAGACACTGAATCTAAAAGCAAACATAGTATTTTAAGGCCTTTTTTCCATACTCAGAACTATGGATATATACGATTAGATGATAATACTACCTATATCGGAGAAATTACTGATGAGGTACTTATGCAAGACATGAGCAAAAAAGAGCAGGAGCAGTACTTAAAAAGAAAGAAAAAATAAATGATTAATGTACTCTTGTTTATAGGATTCTTTATATTCAACGTTACGGGGTTGACGGCTCAGACCTATTCTTTCGATGATCCTGAGGGAATATTGACTAAAAAAGAGAAACAACAGCTGGAAAAAGCCATTATCTATGAAATTGATTTTTACAATAAGATCTTTCCTGACGACACCCTCATTAAAATATCCGATGTGAAAATTATCATATTCGATAAATATGTCGATTACGTGAGCTATGAAGCAACAAAAGGAAAGAATGTAAGTTCTGGCATGCCAATAGGTTATTTTCCACAAACAAGAGATATCGTCATATATAAGAATAAAGACAGGAGTGATTTCTTAAACGTTTGCTATCATGAGCTATCTCATTTTTTTATTCGTAAAAAAATGACTAACTCTGCAGTGTGGTTGAATGAAGGCCTTGCCTGTTATTTCAAAAGTATGAACATATCTGTCAATGCGATAAAATTTGAGAAGCGCAACCTTTATCTCACACAGATAAAGACTTTTATAGCCCTTAAAGATATAGATATCGCCGATTTCATTACATGGAAGCCTGCTAAATTTCAGCAAATGACTTCCTATAACAATTATGGCTATATTGTCGCTTACTGCATAATATATCTTTTGCTCCAAAAAGAGGAAAACATACTTATCGGCATGATGCGCGACATGCGAAACGGACTGACTTCGGTAGCTGCCTTTGACCAACATTATCCGGGCGGGCTGGCGCAGTTTGAAAAGGACTTTTTGGCGTATTTCAAATGAAGCAACTTATGACTTAATTGTACTTCGATAATTTTTTATTGATGGAATTTCATGCTCATACTCCTAAATTTTTTTACTTATTTTCTATTCTACAATCCAAGTATTAGTATTTAAATTCGGACATGTTAAATATTATTACCTTATTATTAAATATTTGATTTACTGATATTTATTATTACGCAATCGATTGCATAGGATTATACAAAAAACAAAATAAATCATTCAAAGGTAAAAAATAATTTTTTAATGCAAAAATATTCTCAAAAAAAATTGTAATGTGAAATAAAATATTTATTTTTGCACTTAATAGATTTATTTTTAATGTATTTTGATAATCCAATAATAATTTGTATATGAGAAGATTACTTAAATTCCTTGCCCTGAAGTCTATTATCTCTAACGATCAACTCAGAACGTGGAGAGACTATTCGGCTATAACCAAAGCGGCCGCTAAGAAAAAGTAAATTATTCTAAAAAACATTATCATAATGAAACTGAAAATTTTTATACCTTCAAGCGTAATTTTATTATTAGGCCTTGGCCTAAACGCACAGAATGTTCCTCAACGCCCGCCTATTACAGGTGTAACACACGCAGCTTTCTTTACTAAGGATTTGGAAAACACCCGTCAATTCTTCCACAACTTCTTAGGTTATGACGAAATTATTACCCTGCCGGGCAGAGTGGAAGGAATCCCTTCTATGATAGCCTTTAAGATTAATGACCGTCAATATGTGGAAGTTTTTCCCGAACGCGAAGCGAACACCAACCGCATGTATCACTTTGCTATTGAAACAACCGATGCCGAAGCTATGCGTGTTTACTTGGCTTCCAAAGGCTATAAAGTACCCGAAACCACACCTAAGGGCCGCACGGGTAATTACAATTATTTTGTAACTGACTCCAATGGAACTATTTGCGAAATTGTGCAGTTCGACCCCGATGGCGTTAATGCTCAACTCTACGGTCAAAATATGCCTGATAGCCGCATTGCTGCCCGCATGAGCCACGTGGGATTTATGGTTCCCGACCTTGATAAGGCTATTGAGTTTTATGGTAATGTTTTAGGCTTTGAGGAAGTATGGCGTGGCGGACCTAATGAAAAAGTAACCTGGGTGCATCTCAAAACTCCCGAAGGCAATGAAACCATTGAGTTCATGCTCTACGAGTCGGATCCTTCATGGGATCGTATGGGCAGCATGAATCACATTTGTTTGGAAGTGAAAGACGTGGAAATAGCAAAAGCTATCCTTGATATGCGTACCTATCCCGAAGGCTGCCGTACGCCAAGCGGCGTAAATACCGGAATTAACCGCAAACGCCAGGTGAATTACTATAATATTGACGGCACCCGCGTGGAAATTATGGAAGAAAATACTATCGACGGTGTTCCAACTCCTTCGCACAATAAGCCGCCAATGAAATATGTCCCGAAAAACAATCTTGAATAATTTTCACCCAACATTCAACAATCATATCATACTGCTCTGCCTGACAATTAAAGACGAACGTATAAGTTTGGCGCAGGGTTCTCGATAACCTTCTTGAATTTTGATGAATAGCCGAACGGCTGCCTTACCTATGTCAGCAGGGTGTTGTTCTATGGTAGTCATGGGCGGGTCAATATAAGAGGTGAACGGCTCGTTGGCAAAGCCTGTTATAGCTATATCCTGAGGAATATGCAAACCTTTCATTTTGAAGAACGACAGGGCGCCCAAGGCCGAATAATCACTTGCCGAGAAGATAGCTTCAGGAAGGTCTTTTTTCTGCCACATTTGTTTGGCGATTTCCAATCCTTTTTCTTCCCGCAAAACACTTTCGAAAATCCATTCTTTCGGTACTGTAATCTTGTAGTCTTTCATAGCATCAAGATAGCCGCGCAAGCGCTCATTCCAGATATGCACATGCAGATAACCCGAAAAATGTACAATTTTTCTTAAACCAAGCGACAGCAGGTGTTCTGTGGCCATCTTAGCTCCAATGTAGTCATCAATCATCACTTTATAACGGGCGTCTGGAAGATAACGGTCGAAATATACAATGGGAATCCCGCTGCTTTCTACTTTTCTCAGATGTTCGTAGTTGTTCTTTTCAGCAGCGACGGCTACCAGCAGTCCTTCTACTGCACCGTTACAAAGCATATCAAGGGCTACCTTCTCTAACCGTACTTCTTCATTCGATTGACAAATAAGCACATTGTAGCCTGCTTTGGTAGCTTCCGACTCAATAGCGCTAATGGTTTTAGAGAAAAAATTCCTATCAATACGTGGAATGATGACACCAATGGTGTTAGCCTTGCCTTTTTTTAGGCTAAGGGCAATGCTGTTTTTCCTATAGCCCATTTGCCGCGCCATGTCAATTACTAAATGTTTGACTTCGGTACTTATAATTGAATGGTCGGCTAAGGCGCGCGATACTGTCGAAGCTGAAATTTTTAGCTCCTTGGCGATGTCGTATATGGTAACACGATTGTTTTTCATCTATTATTTTAATTTCTGATTATTTGGTTATTTAATTTCTACTTATTATTGAGTAAGGGCTTACATCAAGGTATATGTTTTAATCATTAATCATCAATTTCAAATAAATCTCCCTGCACACCCAAGCGTCGGTGGCGGCGTAGCGCTGCTGCGGTTCTGTCAGCCTGTCAGCTTCCCAGTTGGTGAGCCGCTGCCCCTTTGAAATATGAATGTGCAATACTGCCTCGGCCATTTTCTTCAGGCTCTTGTGCGGGATACCGTATCGCTCTATTATGTTTTGTAAATCAAGAAAGTTCTCAGGAGAAAAATAAGCTAATTTGCGTAAAAGCCGTATGTCATCGTGAATAGCTGCGCCTACTTTCATAATTTGTTTATTAGCCAATAGCGCTGCAAGCTGTTTAGGAAAGCCTATTTTATTCAATCGAAACAGGTAGGCGCGCTTGTCGTCGGCCAACTGCAGCAACGCTACTTTATGTATACGGCTATCCTCCGGATTAAAGGACGGCTTAGTTTCCGTGTCGAAACCCAGCAGGCTTTGCTGTGACAAATATGCCACCGCTGCATCTACCGCATTAATGGTGTCTATAACAAAAATTTTTCCATCAAAAGAAATGGCAGGCTCATTTGCCCCATCGTAATTTTCCATCATTGGCTTCATGTACTTTTTCATTTTCTATTAACCATCGCAGCGCTTTCAACGTTTTGCTGTTCTCGCCTTTAATAGCGTCAACGCATTGCTCGATGGTAACCTCATTCTCGTTAATTATTTTTTTTACAGCTGATATTATTTTTTCAAATTCGTAGCTGCTCATATCAAGTGCGTTTTTGGCAGTGCATACATCACATCGGCCGCATGGAAGACTGTCGGTTTCGCCAAAATAATCCAATAATTGCCGACTACGACACTTTGTAGCAGATTGGGCATACTGCAACATGGCTGCCATGCGCTGATCGTAACGTTCCATACGCAGCTGGTAGCTTTCTTTCGATATGCGCAGGTTCTTTTCGTCTAAACGTTCTTCGTTGAAAATAATCAGCGGCGTACGTTTGCGCGGAATGTAGGCAATCACATGCCGTTTCGCTAAGCGCAGGAGGTAGTCGCAGACGGTATTCAAAGGCAGTTCCGCTATTCTTGCTACGTAGGTTTCGTCAATGCCGGTGTAATTGGAAAACAGGCCGGGATAAATACGCAGCAATATTTTGATAAACCGATCTAAGTCGGTGTTCGTTACCTGTATCTTGTATAACTCATCGCGATGAATGGTAAACATAATGCGCGTAGGGTTGTTCAATTCGTCGGTTACCTCAAGATAGCCGTCACGCTGTAGACATTGCAGGGCGCTGTAGGCCGTTAGCGAGTGGGTATGGTAGCGTTGAGCAAAATCCATCAAACTGAAATCGTGCGTAACGCCCTTGCCTGCGCCGTAGGGATAATTATAAAAACTGTAAACGTTCTGATATACTTTTCTTATGGTTTCCATAGGCGGGAAAGCTACCTTGAAACGTTGCTGCAGGCTTATTTTATCGGCTTCATTGCAAAGTAATACGGCATAAGAGGTTTTCTCGTCTCGGCCGCCGCGGCCTGCTTCCTGAAAATAAGCCTCAATACTTTCGGGCAGGTCGATATGCACCACTAAGCGGACATCGGGCTTATCAATACCCATGCCGAAAGCATTGGTACAAACCACCACCCGTATGCGCCCCTGCTTCCAATCGTCTTGTTTGGCGCTGCGTTGTTCGGCGCTTAAACCGGCATGGTAAAAATCGGCGCTGATGCCGTTTTTTATTAACAGTGCAGCTATTTCCTGCGTAGTTTTACGGTTACGCACATATACAATCGCTGTGCCAAGAATACTCCGACATATTTTCAATAATTCTTTCTGTTTGTTTTCCGTTCGGCGTACTACATATACTAAATTCTTCCGTTCAAAACTTTTTTGCAGCAGGTTGGGGGCTTTGAATTTCAATTTTTCCATAATATCCTGCGCTACCTCCGGCGTTGCAGTAGCGGTAAGGGCCAACATCGGCGCCTCTGGCAGCAATTCACGTATGGCGGCTATTTGCAGGTACGAGGGACGAAAATCGTAGCCCCACTGCGAGATACAATGCGCCTCGTCAACCGCTATCAGGTTTACGTTCATTTTCTGCACCCTCGCTCTGAACAGTTCTGTTCCCAAGCGCTCCGGCGAAAGGTACAGGAATTTATAATCGCCGTAGGCGGCATTATCCAAGGCCACGTCCATTTCGTGCGCCGTCATGCCCGAATGTACGGACAAGGCTTTGATGCCCCGCTTTTTCAGATTTTCTACCTGATCTTTCATCAAGGCAATCAAAGGGGTGATTACCAAGCAAATTCCCGATTTAGCCAAGGCAGGAACCTGAAAGGTAATCGACTTTCCGCCGCCTGTAGGCATCAGCGCCAAAACATCTTCGCCAGCGTAAGCTTTTTGTACGATGCTTTCCTGTAAAGGCCTAAATGCTGTGTAGCCCCAATATTCTTTTAATATTTGATGAAAAAGATTCAAATCTTTTAAATAAACTTCAAAATTACAAAAAAATTCTTATCTTTACACTCCTTTTACCTAATTTGATAAAAATGTAATAATATAAAAATAATTCATTATGAGTAAGTTAGATCTAACTATCTATGGTATTGCCGGAGTTAAAGAGGTGATACACAATCCTTCTTACGAACAACTGTTTCAGGCCGAAATGAGTTCCGAAAATGAAGGCTTTGAAAAAGGCGTATTGACCAATATCGGCGCTGTGGCCGTAAAAACAGGCGTATTTACAGGCCGTTCGCCTAAAGACCGTTACATTGTGGAAGATGCCGTATCGAAAAACACTATTTGGTGGGACGGGGTAATTAACCGTCCGGTAAGCCCCGAAATATGGAAGGAATTAAAAGGCTTGGTTCAACATGAGCTTTCCAATAAAGAAAAACTGTATGTAGTTGATACCTATTGTGGTACTAATAAAGATACCCGCATGAAAGTACGTTTTATTATGGAAGTGGCCTGGCAGGCGCACTTTGTAACCAATATGTTTATCCGTCCTTCCCACTACGAATTGGCCAACTACGGCGAGCCTGATTTTGTGGTGATGAACGGCTCCAAATGTACGAACCCCAATTGGAAAGAACATGGTTTAAATTCTGAAGTGTTTGTACTGTTTAACCTTACAGAAAAGCTGCAAATTATCGGCGGCACCTGGTATGGCGGTGAAATGAAGAAGGGTATGTTTTCCATGATGAACTACTACCTGCCGCAAAAGGGCATGGCTTCCATGCACTGTTCGGCCAACGTAGGCGAAAAGGGCGATGTGGCTATTTTCTTCGGCTTGTCGGGAACCGGTAAGACCACCCTCTCGGCCGACCCCAAGCGCTACCTTATCGGCGACGACGAACACGGCTGGGACGATAATGGCATATTTAACTATGAAGGAGGCTGTTACGCAAAAACCATCAACCTGAGCAAAGAAAATGAGCCGGATATCTGGCGCGCCATTAAACGCGACGCCTTGCTGGAAAATGTTACCGTGCTTCCTGACGGTTCAGTTGATTACGCCGACGGTTCGGTTACTGAAAATACCCGCGTATCTTATCCGATTTATCATATTAATAAGATAGTATTGCCATCGAAGGCAGGTCATGCAAGCAAGATTATTTACCTTTCGGCCGATGCTTTCGGCGTATTGCCTCCTGTCTCCATTTTGGACGAAGCGCAGGCGCAATACCACTTCCTTTGCGGTTATACCTCTAAATTGGCCGGAACGGAGCGCGGCATTACCGAGCCACTGCCTTCTTTCTCGCCAGCCTTCGGCGAAGCTTTTCTGACCTTGCACCCCACTGTCTATGCTGCTACTTTAGTAGGTAAGATGAAGCAGCACGACGCTAAGGCCTATTTGGTGAATACAGGGTGGAACGGTACAGGCAAGCGCATATCCATTAAAGATACCCGCGCCATTATAGACGCTATTATAGACGGCTCTATTGATAAAGCCGAAACCGTACATATTCCCATTTTGAACCTGACGGCTCCGAAAGCCCTGAACAATGTTTCGGAAGGCATTCTCGACCCGCGCGAGACCTATAAAGACCTGAAAGAATGGGAAGAAAAGGCCAAGAGTTTGGGTGCAAAATATGTCAAAAATTTTGAACAGTATTGCGACACTGAGGCCGGAAAAGCCCTGATTCCCGCCGGCCCGCAGTTGTAATGAATTGACAATTGATAATTGAGAATTGATAATGAAAAAAATACTATTAGTCCTTATTGCTGCAACATTGCTTACTTCCGTCTATGCTCAGGACTTATTGGTTATAGAAGGTAATTCCATCAATTGCAGGATAAACAGAGAATATAAGAATTATGTGTCTTATACTTACAGAGAAGGTAAGGATATACGGGAAGGCTTGGTAGAAAGAAGCAAAATAACGGCTATGGTAAAAGATTTTTATGCAGAGTCAGATATATCGAAAGAAGCAATTAATGCACTTTCAGATGCTAAAGGTGTTCCTTGGTTAATAGGGATTTCTTTTGGCGGAGGCTATCGTATTGCTCGTACAGCTTCGGGTGCAGATGCCGATTCTGTGAACAGTACAAGATTGGGATATGTAATAGAAGGCAATGCTAACTATTATTTTAACGACTATCTCGGTTGCGGTCTTAAACTCTCTATGCACAGGGCCAAAGAAAGTATAACTGCCTTCTTCATAGGCCCTGAATTTGCTGTAAGGTACTTAAGCCCTACGAAAAAAAATGCGCTCTACTCCAATGTGGCTATAGGCTACACGGGATATAGCGACAAAACATCTTTCGCGAGTACTTATGCTTTAGCCTTCGATGTAGGTTATGATATAGGCATTTCGAGGCTTTTTGCCGTGGGGCTTCAGCTGTCTTCTTTTTGGAGTTCTGTTAAGATTGACGATACGAGAAGCGAAGGTTTAGCCCGAATAGACCTTACTGTCGGCCTGAAAATTCGTCTTTAAGAGTATTAATTATTTGTTAAATTTTATATTTGCAAAATAATTCTGTAAAATTACTGAATATGGATAGATAAAGATGAAAAACAACGAGATACAACACACACACCCTAATTTTATTATCTACGAGACAGAAGATAATGTTGCCAAAGTATCGGTACGATTAGCAGAAGAAACAGTTTGGCTAACACAAAAGCAGTTGGCTGAAATTTTTGACACTACACGAGAAAATGTAGTTCAACACATAAAAAACATTCTGCAAGAGGGTGAATTACCCGAATATCGAACTTGTAAGAAATTCTTACAAGTTCAAGTCGAAGGTAATCGTCAAGTTAAGAGAGATATAGACCATTACAATCTTGATATGATTATTTCACTTGGTTATCGTATCAATTCCAAAGTTGCAACAAAATTTCGTCAGTGGGCAACGGAACGACTTAAAGAATACATTGTAAAAGGTTTTACGCTTGACGATGAACGATTGAAAAATGGAGGCGGTCGTTATTTTCGAGAACTTTTGCAACGCATTCGCGATATTCGTTCTTCCGAAAGAAATTTGTGGCAACAAGTTACGGACATTTATGCAACAAGTGTGGATTATGACTCCCGTAGCACAATAACAATAGATTTTTTTGCCACCGTACAAAATAAAATGCACTATGCCGTTCACAGACAAACAGCAGCCGAAGTAGTTTACACTCGTGTTGATAACGAAAAAGTTATGCTTGGAATGACCAACTTTAAGGGAAACTACATTACAAAAGAAGATGTCAGAATTGCCAAAAACTACCTTTCTGAACTCGAGTTACAAAAACTCAACTTGCTGACAGAAGGTTTTTTGGGTTATGCCGAATTGCAAGCATTAGAGCAAAAACCAATGACAATGAATGATTGGAAAAAATTTTTAGACCAGCAACTTAAAATGTTAAACAAAGACATTTTAAACGATAAAGGAAAAATTTCACACAAGCAAGCAATAGAAAAAGCCGAAAAAGAATTTGAAATTTACCGCCAACGTGAAATGAAACAGTTGGAAAGTGATTTTGATAGAGCAGTAAAACAATTAACCCCAAAATCAGGAGATGAAGACAAATTTTGTTGAAGAAAAACCTGCCCATAACTGGCGGTTAGACGAACTGCCTCTGCCTTTCGCTCCTCACGGAGCTTGGCAGCCTGCTCGTCATTGTGAGCCGCGAAGCAACCGCGTCATTGCGAGGCACGAAGCAATCTAAAATATCAAAAAATCTTCTTTCTCCAAAATATTCCCTATATTTGCAAAATAATCATGTAAAATTACTGCCTATGGATAGATAAAGATTAAAAACTTTTCCCTGAAACAGGGAATCACATAAAAGCGTTAGCTTTATTCTTGCTTTCAGAGACTTAGGAAATCTTCAAAAAGTAACAAGAGTAAGTGCCGAACGCTCACGTCATTTATCGGCGTGGGCCTACTTATTTGTTACTTTAAGGTATCCTAAGACCTCTGAAAGCAAATAAAGTTAAATGTCCCGCGCTTTTTTATTTTAATAACCGCCTGTTGGGGACTTGGGGCAACAAATTTTATTCCAATTATGAAAAAAAATATTTGTTTTTTGATGAAAACCTTTGTGGTTTTAAGTTTATTTTTTGTAGTGGCTTGCAGTGATGACGAAGATGGCAACGGAGCTGATATTCCGAGTGGGGGATTGCAGGTAGGACAGCCTTACCAAGGCGGAATTGTAGCATATATTGATGAGACAGGACAGCATGGGTTGCACGCAAGTCTGCGGATTGTTCCTGCATACAGCGAGAGAAAATAAGCTTGAAAGTGATGTGAAATTGATAAATTAGAAAAAGTAAAAATAAACATTTTAAAAATTTAAAAACATGGAAAATACTAATCAAACACAAGAAGTAAGTGTAAAAACTAAAGCAATAGCAAAATGGGCTATTGCAGTCTCAACTATTAGCCTACTCTTTACCGCATACGCTACTATTAGACCTTTTGATAAAGAAAATTTTTCCGTTGAGGGTGCAAAAGAATTGCGGATTAGCGAACATTGGGGACAATTATATTTCTACCACTACTTTGTAATTAAAAACGATGGAGAAAAACAAGGTGCTATTACGTCTATTGATGCTTTAATAGTTCCATTAGAAGGTCAAAAATACGAAAAATACCTTTCTGCACAATCTTACGGAATAGGCTCTGATTCTTACCCTATTGTTAACATATCTTTTAACCCCAATAATATATGTGAGAGCTATTTTGTATTATCTGATGAACTTGGAAGAGAAAGAAGAGAAGGTGTTACAAAGTGGTCAATACGAAGGAATAATGAAATTGAAGCAATAGAGAAAGAAAGTGACTGGGATTACAGACCTAAAGAATTAGGTTATTCTGTATATTCTTCTTTACAAAACTTTATTCAAGAAGGATTTAAAGATTTTACAATTGGAAAATATCAATATATAATTGCTTTTACAAAAAATTACGAGAGCAAGCCATTTTATTTTAAGTGTTATGATTTTGTCATACACCAAACTGATTTGCAAATTTTGAATAATGGAATAAAAAATTATGGAATAGGAGGATTCTTAACTACATTAAATCTTACTCCACACGACTGCCAGACAACAGTTAAATTAACTTTAAATGAAGACAAAGAATTAAGGGGTAGTCTGTTAAATAAATTGCTTGCTTGCAAATCCAAACCAAAGTAAGTCTTTGAGTGAAACAGATATTTGCGAAATTTTTTTTACAAAAATGGCGTTGTATTTACAAGCTCCGAAGGAGCAGAACATGGATAACCGCAGGTAAGCGAAGTGTAACCTGCGGTTAGACTCGCCTTTAATCCACATCATTGAAAACGCTTTTGTTGCCGAATAGGGGCAAGAGACGGCGGTATTGTTCGACTTTTGCTTGATTCTTTTCACGCTCATAGCAGTAAATTTGCATCTCTAACAGGTATAAAAGCGCATCGGTATTGGGTTTAGGTCGGTAATAATGTTCTTTCGGTGTTATCTTAGCACGGTTGAAGTAAAGATCTATGTCCTTTTGGAATACTTTAGCGCCCTGATGAAAGACATGCAGATAAAATAGTACTTCATTATTGTCGCCGCTATAAGCCGTTATAAAACTGTTAGGCATACACACAGCCTGTAAGGGCAGTCCGGCCTGTTGCCCTACGTGAAGATAAAGCAGGGTAAGCGCTACGGGATTTCCCATGCGTGATTCAATAACATTGTTGATATAATTATATTTCGGCTGAAAAATATCATTATTCAACAAGCGGAAATGATGCTGTCGGAAGAAGAAAAAATCTAAGGTTTTGACCTTTTCTTCGGGCGGCATATTATCCTGCAAATTAATCCACACATCTTTGCAAATATCATTGACGACTGTTTGCATATCTTCCAAGTGCAGCTTGGGATAAGTCTGTTTTGCCAACCAATAGGCGCCTTCGAGCAGGTTGTGGTATCGGTGTCCTATCCAATTTTCCAAGCCTTGCGCGGCAAGTGTCGATTGCAGGTAGAGAAGTATATCTGTTATGCGTTCTTGCTGCAAATCATTGGCCGTAGATTCCCAAGCCCTTTCTAATATGGGGATTAGGGTCGGTCCCTGTTCTATAAGACGGGCGGAAATATGCGCATAAACCTTGTGGTCGGGGTCTTCCAATAAATGAATTAAGCTGTCTATTTCTTTAGGCTTCAAGCGTAGCTAATTTATCAAGTACTTTCTGAATAAGATCGTTCATCGAATTGTTAGACTGATGATCGGCCTTGTAGTTACTGTCGGTAGTTTGCAATATGCGGTTGGCGATAATGTAGCAAACCGTAGTTGCCTCATGGCCTAATAAATGCCCTAAACCGGCTAAGGCAGAGCTTTCCATCTCGTAGTTGGTAATCATCTTACCCTTGTGTTGAAATGTATTGATTTTTGCATTCATGTCGGGGTCGGCGAGGGGCAAACGCACGACACGGCCTTGCGGACCGAAAAAGCCCGGCGAGGAAATGGTCATGCCTTCCACACAGAAATCTCTGAACAGGGCATTCAGCTTTTCCGAGGATTTGACAAAATAAGGAAAGGCAAGGCGCGGAGTCCATTGCATGTGCGCCATAAAAGCCTCTTCAAAATCGTGTAAACTGATTTCTTCACGGCCGGCATAGTAGTTCAACGTATTGTCGAAGCCTACGGAAATTTCCGATAACAGGTAGTTGCCCATGGTGATATGATCTTGCATGGAACCGGAAGTGCCGATGCGCACCATATTAAGTTTTCGGTGTATCGGTTTTATTTCACGGGTGGTGAAGTCCACATTAGCCAAGGCGTCTAACTCGGTTACCACGATGTCGATATTGTCAGTTCCCATGCCGGTTGACATGGCTGTCATTCGCCTGCCTTTATAGACTCCGGTGATAGTTACTATTTCGCGATTGGAAACGGTAAATTCCTGAGAATCAAAGAAATCTGCAACAACAGGCACTCTGGCCGGGTCGCCTACAAGTATAATATGGTCGGCTAACTGTTCGGGTTTCAGGTGAAGATGGTAAATAGAACCATCGGGGTTAATTAGAAGTTCTGATGCGGGAATCATGAGGATTTATTATTTATGAGTTATTTGTTTATTTGTTTATTTGTTATGCTATGCTATGCTATGCTATGCTATGCTATGCTATATTCATTAATCACTAACCACTAATCACTAATCACTAACCACTAACCACTAACCACTAATCACTAACCGCTAACAAAGCTTTACGCAGTTCTGCGAGGCGGGAGAGGAGGTCGGGTAATTCAGCTAAAGGCAGCATATTGGCGCCGTCCGACAAGGCCTTGCTTGGCGTGGGGTGGGTTTCGATGAACAAGCCATCGACTCCTACGGCAATACCGGCGCGGGCTAAGGTTTCTATCAGGGCGGGTTTGCCGCCGGTAACGCCGCTGCTTTGGTTGGGTTGTTGCAGGGAGTGGGTAATATCGAGCACCACAGGGTGGCCGATTTGCTGCATTTCGGGAATACCGCGGAAATCCACCACCAAATCATAATAGCCGAACTGCGTTCCGCGCTCGGTAAGCATCACATTAGGATTGCCCTGTTCTTTGACCTTATTGGCGGCAAATTGCATGGATTCGGGTGCTAAAAACTGACCTTTCTTAATGTTTACTACCTTGCCGGTTCTTGCAGCTGCTACCAACAGGTCGGTTTGTCGGCAAAGGAAGGCGGGGATTTGCAGTATGTCTATATCGAAAGAAGCGGCTTCGGCAGCCTCTTTCGGCGAATGAATGTCGGTAACTACCGGAATATTGTATGCTTGCCGCAGTTTTTGGAGAATAGCCAAGCCTTTCTCGTCGCCAATACCGGTAAAGGAGTCGCTGCGCGAGCGGTTGGCCTTACGATAGGAGGCTTTAAAAACGTAAGGAATTTGCAGTTTATCGCACAATTCCGAGATATGTCCCGCCACGTCCATGCAGAGTTGCTCGCTTTCAATCACGCAGGGCCCTGCCAGTAAGAAAAAATTGCGGGAATCGGCGTGGCGCAAAGAAGGGATATTGGGTAACATAGTTGTCGAATTAAATAAACTGCAAAGATAGTGATTTTTCTTGAATCGTTGAATTGTTTAAGCCCAAAGGTTAGTACATGGCACAAATTAATTTGTCAGGTAACATCTTAAAGCAACGGTGAGAGCAGGCGGGAAAAGCCTTCGAGTAATTTGCGCCAAAGTTTGCGGCGCTCCCATCGCTTGCGGCGCACCAAGCGGCTGTTCTTAAAATCTTTCTCTATTTGCTCCTCCAATCGGGCGGTGATTTCCTTATCGTAAATCATGGCCGATATTTCAAAATTATGTTCAAAGCTGCGGCTGTCCATATTGGCCGAGCCAATGGCGGCAAAACTTCCGTCCACCGTAATAACCTTGGAGTGATTAAAACCGTTTTTATAAAGATATATTTTCACACCGGCTTGCAGCAATTCCGATATATATGACATCGTACTCCAGTAGGTGAACTTGGCGTCCGATTTTTTAGGAAGCATCAAGCGTACGTCCACGCCACTGAGCGAGGCTATTTTTATAGCCGAAAGAATAGTGTCGGCGGGCGTAAAGTAAGGTGTCAAGATGTAAATATGTTCTTTAGCCTTGGTAATGGCCGAAAAATAGGCTTGCATGATACTTGCCCAATCGCTGTCGGGGCCTGAGGGTACTATTTGTACGTACTGGTCGCTATTGGTATTGGCAGACGGATAGTAACGAGGCCGTTGCCCTAATTGCTTTTTACTGGCAAAAAACCAGTCGAGCAGAAAACTTGCCTGCAGGGAATGTACCGCTTGGCCTTCTATGCGTAAATGCGTGTCGCGCCAAGCGCCGTAATCAAGGCCGTGCATGTAACGGTCGGCGATGTTAATACCGCCCAGAAAACCGATTGTCCCATCAACTACCAATATCTTACGGTGATTACGGTAGTTGAGGGTACGCGACAACCAAGGGAAAGCTACTTTGGCAAAGGAATAGACCTCAACGCCTGCCGCCTTAAGTTCTCTGATATAACGCCGCGGCAAATACCTGCTTCCCACACTGTCAAACATCAAACGAACCTCAACTCCGTCCTCTGATTTTTGTATCAACAAGTCTTTAAATTCATTGCCTATAGTATCGTCTTCTATAATGTACGAGAGCAAATGAATGCTGTCTTTAGCCTCAGCAATGCATTCTTTCATGGCAGCAAAGGTATCGCGGCCGTTGTGAAACACTTCTACGCGGTTGTTGCCGGTAAGCAAGGCCCGACTGTTGTTCAGCAATAGCGTGATAATATTCTTATGTTCCGCCACTTTATTTACCTGCTCCCAATCGGTGATATTCAACTGCATGATTTGCTTTTTTCCCAGACTATCCATAACAGCGGCGTCGCGAAGGCCTTTGCGGCTATATATTTTCCGTTTACGGTAATTTTGTCCGAAAAGGAGGTAGAGAAAAATACCGAGATAGGGCAGCAAAATAATTACGATTATCCATGATAGTGTCTTTATCGGGTCTAAATGGCTCAACAGCAAAAATACAATGATAATTAATGCTGCAAGAAAACTGATGCCCCACAACAGCAATACCCAATTAGACTGAAGCCATAAACCTAAGAGATAGAAAAAATCCATATTCTATTCAACAAAAATCATTTCATCTAATAAATACCCTGCATCGGCTAACTTATCCATCACAAATAGCGCATAGCGAATATCCAAAGCTATATTTCGGCATATTTCCGAATCATATACTACATCGCTCATCGTACTTTCCCATGTGCGGTCGAAATTCAGACCAATGAGATGGCCATCGCCGTTCAGCACCGGACTGCCCGAGTTACCGCCGGAGGTATGGTTGTTGGCCAAAAATCCTACAGGTATTGTTCCGTCTACCGCCCAGCGGCCGTAGTCTTTGGCGGCATACAAGTCGCGCAGTTTCTGCGGAATATCGTAATCATATATATCGGGATTATCTTTCTGCATAATGCCTTCAATGGTCGATTGCGGCAGGTAATACACGGCATCGGCAGGCTTGTAACCGCTCACCTTACCGTAAGCAATGCGAATGGTAGAATTTGCATCGGGATAGAAAGGGCGCTCCGATTGAAAAGCCATTAATCCGCGCATATAAGCACGATACAGGGTTTCAATCTGACTATTCAACGCATTATAAGGTTTTTCTACCTTTTCCTTATAGAAATCGTTACTTTCGCGGTACAGGGAAAATATCGGGTCTTTGTTCAACTGCTTTGCTATTTCCTCCGGCGATAGGCGCAGCAATTTTTCTACCTTATCACGATGAGTAAAGAGGGTAGAGGCGTAAAGACTTGCCGTCCACTTAGCCATGTCGTGCCTGTAATCTTTATAGGCCCTTTCAACAACAGGAGAGGTGAGGCCTTTTGGAACATGTTTAACATATTCGCTGAGCAAAACCTCGAAGCATTGTTGATCGATGGCTTGTACGTAGTTTTTAAAAAAATCATCGGAAACGCTTTTGAGTCTTTGGATAAGGGAATCTGTGCTCAGCTTTTTTCCTTCGGCAAAAGGCAGAAAATTAGCCGCAAAACGTATCAATTCGTTAGCATTAAAGGCCTCTGTCTGATAGTCGCGGACAAAGGCGTAAGTATCAATTTCGGCATATAGTTTGGAAAACTGCGTTACCAAAGCGGCATATTCAGGTTTATCCGCTGCCCAAAGGGTGAATGCCTGCTCTGTTTGTTTTTTCTTCTCCACTGTTTTCAGGCGAACTACGCCGCTTAATTCACCCTGCCATTTCTTCCAAGCATTGGCTACAGAGGCTTGTTTAGCGGCATATTTAATGCGGATACCCGCGTCTTTGGCCATTTCGGCCTGCATAATATCCAAGCGAAGGGTGCGTAACCGAATTTTGGCAGGATTACCGCGCTCGGCCAAATATTTTACGGCTTCCGAAAAAAGGTATTCGCTGGTTCGCGCCGGATAACCGTAAATAAAGGTAAAATCGTTCTCCTGTACGCCCTTCAGCGAAATTTTCAGAAATTGTTTAGGCTGATAAGGTACATTGTCTTTGGAATAGGGGGCAGGATTATTGTCTTTATCGGCATAGATGCGGAAAAGAGAGAAGTCGCCGGTATGCCGCGGCCATATCCAGTTATCGGTATCGCCGCCGAACTTGCCGATAGAGGAGGGCGGAGCGCCCACTAAGCGGATATCTTCGTAGATTTTATACACAAACAGGAAATATTGATTTCCGTAATACAAGGCATCTACTGTGGCTCTTATCCACTTTTCGGCTACGGCGTTTTTGATGATTTTAGCGCGATTGGCATCTATTACTTTTTTGCGGGTGGCCTCGTCCATTTCGCTGCTAAGGCCTTCCAATACCTGTTCGGTCACATCTTCCATATATTGAAGAAATTTTACCGTGAGGCCTTTGTTCGGTAACTCATCGCTCAGATTTTTAGCCCAGAACCCGTCTTTCAGATAATCGTGCTCCGGAGAACTGTGCGACTGTATCTGTGAAAATCCGCAGTGGTGATTGGTGAAAATCAGCCCCTTGTCCGATACTAAATTGGCGGTACAGCCATTGCCGAACTGCACAATGGCATCTTTCAGGCAAGCCTGATTCACGCTGTAAAGGTCGGCAGCCGACAACCTTAGCCCCTTGTCTTGCATGTCGATAATACGCGCTTCGATGAGCGAGGGCAGCCACATACCTTCATCAGCCCTTGATACCGCACAGGCAGCCGCTAAGCCAAGAATAAGTACAATTTTTTTCATACTATATATTATGTTCATAATTTTAGCAAAAATACAACAAATTTTTGAAAAAACCTGAAATTATCATTATCTTTGCGAGGAAAGTAAAGTGAATTAAGTCAACCGCTATGTACTACACAAAAAAAACAATAGAAATTTCGGCGAGCCACTGTTTGAAGCTGAATTACGAAAGTAAATGCCAACACCTGCATGGGCATAACTGGATAATCACTGTATATTGCAAGTCGGACAAATTAGATGAAAACGGCATGGTGGCCGATTTTTCTGTTATAAGTCAACAAATCAAGCAGCGGCTCGACCATAAAAACCTCAACGAGGTATTTGATTTCAACCCAACGGCGGAAAATATTGCCCGCTGGATTGTTGAAAATATGCCCAACTGTTATAAGGCAGAGGTGCAGGAATCACAGGGAAACACGGCCTGTTATGAAAGAGATTAGCTTAAAGGTCAACGAGTTGTTTTACTCCATTCAGGGTGAGGGTGCCAATACCGGCATGTCGGCGGTTTTTATACGTTTGGCCGACTGCAACCTGCAATGCCCCTTTTGCGATACGCAACACGAGACTTTTTCCGAAATGAGCATAGCCGACATAAAGGCTGAAGTGGAGCAATACAACTGCCCGAATATTATTTGGACGGGTGGCGAGCCGACCCTGCAATTAACCGATGAGATAGTAGCTTATTTTAAGAAATACTTTCAGTGCATTGAAACCAACGGTACAAGGCAAGTTCCCTCAGGAATAGATTATATTGCTTGCAGCGCAAAGGCTCCGCTGGAGTTATTACATAAAAATTTTGAAAAAATAGACGAAATCCGCTGCCCCATTCAAAAGGGCGATGTCATACCCGAAATAGCCCTCTTGCCTAAGGCGAAACGTTACTATCTCAGTCCTATTGATGCGAGCGCGGAAAATGTAGCCTACTGCTTGCAACTGATAGCCCAAAACCCCGCTTGGCGGTTGTCGGTTCAGTTGCATAAGTTGCTGGGTGTAAAATAAGCTGTGTCTAACTCCCCCGTCATCGTATCCCTCTCCGTAATGCCTGTGGTGCGCACGGAGACTATTTGCCCCGCCAAGGCTGCCTGATAAGGAACTTCGACTTTGAGGTAGTTGCGGGTATAACCAAATATCTTGCCATCTTTTCGGGTACTTTCAAACAGTACGGTATCGCAATAGCCGATATGCCGTTCATAAAAAGCCTTATGTAATTTACGAGATAAGGCGGTCAGTCGTTCCACCCTTCGTTTTTTTTCTATTTCGCTTATTTGTCCCTCAAAAGTGGCGGCGGGCGTTCCGGGGCGGATAGAGTAGGGGAAGATATGCAGAAAGGCAGGGGAGAGGCTTTCTAAGAAATTGCAGCTATCTTCAAAGTCTTCCACGCTTTCGCACGGAAAACCTGTAATGACATCTACGCCTATAAAGGCATGTGACATCACGGCTTTTATTTTCTCTAACCGTCGGGCAAAAAGCTCGCGGGTATAGCGCCGCCGCATCAAACCAAGGATTTTGTTATTTCCCGACTGCAGGGGAATATGAAAATGAGGCAATATTTTTTCGGACCCTGCTATCCAATCTATCATTTCTTCGGTAAGCAGGTTAGGCTCAATGGAAGATATGCGGTAGCGCTCAATCCCTTCTACCTCGTGCAAGGCTTTCAACAGGTCAAAAAAGTTTTCGTTGGTGCTTTTGCCGAAATCGCCGATATTAACGCCGGTAAGCACTATTTCCTTGAGGCCTTGCGCTGCTACGTTTGCAGCGGTTTTCATAAGCTCGGCTATGGCTATATTGCGACTATGGCCGCGCGCCAAAGGTACGGTACAATAACTACAGTGATAGTCGCAGCCGTCCTGCACCTTCAAAAACGAGCGGGTGCGGTCGCCGGAGGAAAAGGCAGGGAAGAATGGAGAATTGACAATTGAGAATTGAGAATTATCCTCCTTCTTTGAATCTTGATTGCTTCGTTCCTCGCAATGACGATTGAACTTTGAACCTTGCACCTTGATTGCTTCGCCGTCATTGCGAGGAACGAAGCAATCTACTCCCGCAATGACAATTGAAACTTGAATTTGCGACTTATCTTCTATCACCTTTACTCCCTGCATTTTCGCGTCATTGCGAGGCTCGCGAAGCGAGTCGAAGCAATCCGGCCGCAGATTGGCGTAGCAGCCGGTAACAATAATTTGCGCTTCAGGGTTTTGCTTGGCTGCACGCCGTATAGCCTGACGGCCCTTTTTTTCCGCCTCGCCGGTTACAGCACAGGTATTAATCACATAAATATCCGCTCTATGAGAGGCAGGTACCCGAAGGTACTCCTCCTTCGGAAACTGCCGCGCAATAGTAGAAGTCTCCGAAAAATTAAGTTTACAGCCAAGGGTTATGAAAGCAATTGTTTTCATTAATTATTAAATACTAATCATTAATTACCGGCTAAATGATTATGATACAAAGATACACTTTTTTACCAAAACATAACTAAACTGTAATACTTTTGTAACATCGGAGCCATTACTTTGCAACACGAAATTTATTGAAAATGCAAAGCAAATTATTGAAGGCAATCTTTTTATTTATTATCCTCTCCGCAGCCTCGTCTCTCTATGCCGGAACAGTTAGCGGATTTTTGTACGATGTCCAAACAAAAGAACCTATTGTAGGAGTAACAGTGTGGGTGAAAGGCACTAACAAGAGTGCAATCACCGATGCAGACGGACGATTTACCATTCAGGGCGTAAACGGCGCAAAGTGTACGCTGGTGTTTTCCTGTATGTCCTACAAAACAATAGAAATGGAATACAATCTTAATGACGCTGAGAGTTTAAGCGTCTTGATGGAAAGCGAAGATCTGCAACTTGACGAAGTGCTTGTACAGGCTCGAAGAACGAGCAATACGGAAATGTCAATGATAGGGACCCAAAAGTCGCTTTCGCAGGTTACCAGCGGCGTATCAGCTGCACAAATAAGCAAAAGTCCCGACAGGGTGGCTTCCGAAGTGGTAAAACGCATTTCGGGCGTAACGGTTATTGAGGATCGTTTTATTATTGTTCGCGGACTTTCCCAACGCTATAATAATGCATGGATAAACGGTTTGGCGCTGCCAAGCACAGAGATTGACAGCCGCGCTTTCCCTTTTGACCTTCTGCCGAGCAGCCAAATTGATAATATGCTGATTTACAAATCTCCTTCGCCTGAAATCCCCGGCGATTTTTCGGGAGGCTTTGTGAAAATTACCTCTAAAGGAGTTCCGGACGGAAATCGTATAGAAATAGGTTATACCACCGGATTTAATCTCAAAACACAATTCAATGATTTTCGCTATACGCCGGGAAGCGGTACCGATTTTCTCGGATTCGATGCAGGAAAACGTTCCTTGTCGAACGACTTTCCAAATTACTTGAACCCAAATACAGCAACGCCTGACGAAATTTCCTTGATGACCAAAAACGGTTTTAACAACGATTGGCGCGTGAAAACAATGAGGCCCATTCCCGATCAACGCTTTTCGTTTATGATTGCCCGTCGTATGGAAAAGGGCAATGGTAAAGTTATAGGCAATATCACTGCGGTTAATTACAGTAATACCTTTAAAAATATTGAAAACGCAAAAAACGCCCGATACGGTATTTATTCCCCATTGGAGGATATGCCGATTTATCTTGACAATTACTTTGATAATCAATATTCTAATGACGCTCGTTTAGGATTGCTGCACAATTGGGCTTTTATTCTTTCTCCTTCAACCAGTATTGAGTTTAAGAATTTGCTGAATATTTTGGGTAGAAACCGCCTTACCGAACGTGTCGGAGTTAAGGATATGAGCAGCATGTATTACCGTGAACAAACGGAAATGCAATACACTTCGCGCTTGACGTACAGCGGACAGCTATCCGGCATGCACGATTTTTCGACAAACAAAACATTAACATGGGACGCCGGTTACGCTTATGCCAACAGGCACGAGCCCGACCGCCGTATTGTTACCAATCAGGCAGGCATAGGAAGCATGAATGACATTCCTTTGGCTACTCTTCTTAATGACAATATCAGCCGTTATTTCCAGCATTTGGAAGACCACAGTGTTTCGGCGGCGGTGAATTATAAACATATCTTTGCTTTTGAGAATTTTAGACCGACATTGAAAACAGGCCTCTACGGAGAATATCGCAGCAGAGATTACCGCAATCGGGAGTTTCTTTATCGTTACGGCAATTTGAGTTACGAAGAACGGCAAAGTTATCTGAAACTTCCTTTTGAGCAAATGCTCGAAGAACAATATTTGGGAGCCGATAAAGTATATATTGATGAAATTACCCGTAAAACCAACGATTATTCAGCTATAGTAGGACATATAGCCGGATATGTTGCTGTAGAAATTCCCTTGAACAAACTTTCGGTTTATGCGGGTGCACGTTTAGAAAGTCATAATACGCGCCTGACCCGCGATCGTTCCATGTCGCACGAGCAAACGCTGATAAATCACAAAAACATCAACGATTTGAATGTGCTTCCCTCCCTTAATCTGACCTATAAATTTTCGGAAAAACATCAGGTGCGGGGCGCCTACGGACTTTCTGTCAATCGTCCCGAATTGCGTGAAATTTCACCGGCAGTTTACTTCGATTTCGACTTATTCAGCGAAATAGGCGGTAACGAAAACCTAAAAACGGCTGTTATTAATAATGTGGACTTGCGTTACGAATTTTATCCAAACTATGGTGAAAATATAACTGTGGGCCTGTTCTACAAACATTTCAAAAATCCAATAGAGCGTACCTTTATAGATATGGGTGGCACACTTCGTTATTTATACGAAAATGCTTACCAAGCCAACAATTACGGAGTAGAAATAGAGATGCGTAAAAAACTTGATTTCATTGGACTGCCTAATTTTACACTGATGCTAAATGCTTCTTTGATTGAAAGTAAGGTCAGTTTCAGACCGGGCGAAGTATTAAGCGAACCCGACCGTCCAATGGAAGGTCAATCGCCGTACATTATCAATGCAGGACTTTATTATCGCGCCGAGAAAAGCGGCTGGGACCTTTCGCTGCTCTATAACCGCATCGGCAAACGGATTGTAGGTTTGGGCAAATCAGATCTTTCCCAAAGCATCAATAATAAAATTCCTGATGCCTACGAGATGCCTCGCGACGTACTTGATTTGACCATCAGCAAAAGTATGGGAAAATATGTTGAACTCCGTTTTTCAATCAAAGATATTTTTGCTGCAGACATACTGTTTAAACAATTTCCAAAATTTGAAAAGGACGGAAAAATATACGAGCGCGAACAAACAACACGGCAATATGAGCCAGGGCAATCAGTTTCTTTGGGTATAAATATAAGAATATTATAAACTATTTTATTAACCATTTTAATTAAAACGAAATGAAAAATTTAAAAAAAATGAAACTCACAAGCTTGTTGCTTGTTGTGTGCATGGTTATTTTCTATGCAGGTTGCAGTGACTCGGGCGACGATCTGATTATCGGTGGGGAAACGCTGAATTTGGGCGATGGCTCGGAAGCCTATGAAATTACGTCAAACATGACTTTGAAGTACCCGAACACTTACATGCTGAAGGGATTTGTTTATGTTGTGGACGGCGTAACATTGACCATTGAACCGGGCGTTATTATTAAAGGCGAAAAAGCTTCAAGAGGGACTTTGATTATCGAACGCGGAGGAAAAATTATGGCGCAGGGAACTAAAGAACGTCCCATTGTGTTTACCTCATCGCAGTCCGCGGGCAACCGCAATCCGGGCGATTGGGGCGGTTTAATCCTTTTAGGAAGAGCGCCTAACAATGCCGGTGAGCAAACTATAGAAGGCGGCGTGCGCTCTAAACACGGAGGAAGCAATCCTAACGATAATTCAGGCATATTGAGCTATGTGCGTGTTGAATTTGCCGGAATCGAATATTCAACCGACAACGAAATCAACGGCATTACCTTTGGCTCGGTGGGTACCGGCACGCAACTGGACCATATACAGGTTTCCTATTCCGGAGATGATTCTTTTGAATGGTTCGGCGGAACGGTAAACGCCAAATATTTAGTAGCTTATTGCGGTTGGGACGATGATTTCGATACCGACAACGGTTTCAGCGGAAAGATTCAGTTTGCACTTGGCATGCGCCACCCGTTAATCGGCGACAAGTCGGCGTCCAACGGTTTTGAATCGGACAATAATGCCAACGGTACTTCTGACGCTCCTTTTACAAGCACCGTATTTGCTAACGTAAGTTTGTTTGGCCCCGTGTCCAATCCGACCAACTACACCGATCAATCCGGAGTGCAAGGCAGCGATGTAGATGCTCGTTTCCAAGCAGGGCTTCATTTGCGCCGCAACACCAAATTAAGCATTTTCAATTCGGTAATTGCTGCTTTTCCTATCGGTCTTATTATTGAAAACAGCGGAAGAGGTGATGCCCAAGGCAATGCAACCGCAGGTGAATTGAACGTAACAAATTGCGTAATAGCTGGTTGCGTAAGGAATTTCCAAGACAGACAAGTTTGGTCCGGCGGATCGGTAAATGACGCTGATGCCGGTTATAACGATTTTACAAATCCTTATTTTAACCGCTCCGGCGGCAATAATAACACTTATGCTACATTGGCAGAACTGAAACTTGGAAGCAATCCGCTAAATCTTAACTGTTCGGGAATATTTCCGCAATCGGATAGTCCTTTAGCAAGCGGTGCAGTTTGGACAAATGCCAAAGTTTCTACAGGATTTGAACAAGTGAACTACATAGGCGCCTTCGGTCCAACCGAAACAGCAAGCAACAACTGGACGAGCGGGTGGACAAATTTTGATCCTCAAAATACGACTTATTGATTTTAAAAAATAAGGCTTAATAATTATTTGGGAAATTTCGCAGGTTTATAATCTGCGAAATTTTATTTTATAAACGTAACAATTTTGTAATAATTTTTTACAAATTTATTTATTTGCTGCTGTTTTGCAAAATATTTGTACCTTTGTTGGTATAAAGAAAAAAAATCTATGGAAGAAAAAGTAATAGATAAAGCGACAAGCGACAAAATAAGTTTTATGACTTATATTGTTCCTGAATTTGCCGCAGCATATAAAATGAAAGTTCGGGACGCATTTTTGTATCTAAAAAAGTACGGTGCGTGGGATTTTCTTAACGAACATTGGTGGGCGTTGCATACTGATAATGTACTGTATACTCTTGACGATTTGTATGAAGTTTGTCGCGAAAATGGAGGTTTAAAATGAAAGTTTATCACGGAAGTTATATGCTCATAGAGGAAATTGACCTTTCAAAAGCAATTCCGAACAAAGATTTTGGGAAAGGGTTTTATGTAACCAAATTTCTTGAACAAGCGGAAAGTTGGGCTAAAATCATAGGAAAGAGACATAAAACCGAAGGATTCGTAACTGAATTTGTGTTTTATGACACAGAATTTACGGAACGACTTTGCAAAGTCAAACATTTTGAGACTTATAACGAAGAATGGCTTGATTTTGTCGTTGAAAATCGTAATCCGTTTGGTAAAATGCACGATTACGACATTGTAGAGGGGCCTGTTGCTAATGATAAAGTGCAAAATAGAATTAGTCTTTATTTAGACGGTGTGATTAGTAAAGCTGATTTTTTAGAAGAATTGAAATGGCACGAAGACACTCACCAAATTTGTTTTTGTACGCTTAAATCGTTGTTAACTCTGCAACGAACAGACAGAAAACAGTTTTCTTTGTTGTCTTGTATCGGAGAGCCAATCGTCGAAAAATTAGTAGCAGATTTTGGCTTAGACGAACAAACAGCGGCAGATAAATTTTTCACATCAACAGTTTTTGCGGAACTTGACGATAAAAAAAATGAACTTGACAAAAAGGATTGGACAGAAATATATAAATTGTTGTTGAGCGAACTGAAATTGAGAAAATGAAACATTATATATTTCTATAATCAGAAACTGTCTTATGGTGCAAATATTTATATATCATTTTTTTAAAATCAAAACAGTCTCTTAATATGTCCCCAAAAATACTCATTGTCGATGACGACCGAAATATATGCGAAATTCTTGAATTTAACCTCAAAAATGAAGGTTTTGAGGTCGAAATTGCTTATTCGGCTGAAGACGCCCTGAAACAACTGTCGGACGGCCTTGCTGTAATACTGCTTGATGTGATGATGGGCGGAATGTCGGGCTATAAAATGGCGGAAAAACTACGGACAGACAACAATCAGATTCCTATCATCTTTTTAACTGCAAAAGACACTGAAAATGACATGCTTACAGGCTTTTCCGTAGGCGGAGACGATTATATATCCAAGCCCTTTTCAGTCAAAGAAGTGATTGCGCGTGTAAAAGCGCTTATCAAAAGATTCAATCAAATACCAAAAAATAACAGAACAAATTCTCCGCTCGTTTTCGGCAATTTTGTTATTGATGTTGAGAGAAAAGAACTGATAATCAATAATTCAAAAATCATACTTACAAAAACTGAATTTGAAATATTGCGCTTATTAGCCGAAAATCCCGAAAGAATGTTTTCACGTGATCATATTATTGACTGCGTATGGAAAGAAACGCCTCATATTACGGAAAGGACTGTAGATGTCCATATCGCCCGCTTGCGGAAAAAAATGGGCGAACATGCTGCTATGATTGTTAACCGCTCCGGCTACGGCTACAGATTCAATGCATAATTTTTAACAGCTATGAACTTGAATTACAAGCAAAGGTTGTTCCTTTATTTCGCTATTATTTTCGTGATATTTACTGTTGGAGTAGTACTATTTGAACAGTTGCGCGAAAAAAGATTTAAAACCGAAATTTTAGAAGAAAAATTAGATGCCTGCGTCGAAATAATTCATACTGCATTACGGAACAATTATCAGCAATCTGCGCTCTTGGATAGCCTTATTCTACTCTTTCCTGAAAATATTCGCGTCAGTTTAATTGACAAACAGGGATTGGTGCAGTTCGATAACTACATCAATGACTTATCGCAATTAAAAAATCACGCCGACCGTCCTGAAATTGTGCAGGCATCAAAAAACGGTAAAGGCAGCGATATTCGTATTTCTGTATCCAATAACCACAAGTACCTGTATTATGCCAGACAATTTGAGGGAAAATATATCCGCGTTGCACTGCCTTATGATATAAGCACGCAGCAATTTCTGAAAACAGATAAAACCTTCCTGTATTTCATTATCCTGTTATTGGCCGCAATGTTTCTGCTGATGAATATTATCAGCAATCGCTTCGGAAAATCCATCAGGCAATTACGCGATTTTGCTTCCATTTCCAATAAAAATGATATTCCTGATTTCAATTTTCCAAATGATGAATTAGGCGAAATCGGCGCTAAAATTATTGAGAATTACAGGCAACTTACCGAAAGCAGAAAGCAAATTGATTTGGAACAGGAAAAAACACGCCTGCTGAAGCAGGAAATGACAGGAAATATTGCGCATGAACTTCGTACGCCGGTTACCAGTATTCGCGGTTTCTTGGAAACCGTGCTGGAACTGCCCTTAGATCAGGAAAAGAAAAAACATTTCATTACCCAGGCCTATCATCAAACAATGGTATTATCTGAATTGATTCAGGACATGAGCCTGATTACTAAAATAGAAGAAGCTCCTCAACTGTTTAAAATGGAAGCTGTCAATATTCATCAATTACTGAAAATGTTAAAAAACGACTTAGCCCTTTCTTTGAAAGGCAAGGGTATTGTTATGCAGTGGAATGTTCCTGACGATCTGATAGTCAATGGAAATCAAAACCTGCTCTACTCCATTTTCCGCAATCTCGTCGACAATGTGATACGTTATGCAGGCAAAGACATAAAAATTCAGATCAATAAGTATAACGAAGATGAAGATTTCTACTACTTTTCATTTTATGATACGGGAGTCGGCATTGCTGACGAAACTCATCTGGATCGTTTGTTTGAACGGTTTTATCGTATTAACGAAGGTCGTACGCGCGATTCCGGAGGCTCCGGTTTAGGGCTTTCTATCGTCAAAAATGCTGTTGCCTTTCATAAAGGAAACATTACAGTAAGAAACAGAAAAGAAGGCGGCCTGGAGTTTTTATTTGCGCTGAAAATTAATAATTAAGGCACATAAAATTAATTTACAACTACCTTTTGAGTGGTTTTCGTACCATCGGGCAGTTGAATCTCCATGATGTATATACCTGCTTGATTAGGCATGGTTACTGCGTTAGCAACGCCATCCTGTTGACGTACTAAGTTCCCATTCATATTATAGATACGAATGTTCACCTTATTGACACCATCCGGCAAATTGAGATTCAATAATTGCCCGGCGCCCACAGGATTGGGATATATGATTGTTTCATTACGGCCGGTCGGATAGCTGCTATTTTGACATATTTTATGCCAAAGTTCGGTTTTTTTACTGCGTGCTTCGGCAGTATATTCCTGAGCGGGGGAATCGCCCAACAAGATATAGCCGCCAGTGCTGCCTTGCATTGTAGCTCCATTGTGATACCATTGATACTGATCAAAAGAATGCCCTCCGTTGTTATCCGGATTATTTACCACAGCTAATGTTTGACCCCAGCGCTGTACATACATCGGAACAGTCGGACTGCCTAAAGCTTTTGATATGGATAATACATAATTTCTCCTGATAAAGCCGTCAATGCTTATATTAATACTCGCCTGGTCGTTGTTATAGATTATGGGAATACTCATTCCGGGTATATAAGCATTGCCATTTACTGTAATTGTTCCTTCGGAAGTAAGATTCAACGTTATCATGCTTTCTCCGCAAGTTGCTAAATAATTCATATTATTAGCAATATACATGGCGCTTTCGTTTATTGTTATACCGGTTAATTCAGGATTAATACCCACAAAAGAAGCTGCAATAGTTTGATTCGCTGTTATATTTGTAAAGGTATAGCTGCCGCTGCTTACTGCCCCTGTGTCATTTACTCCGTTTATCAATACCTGTGAAATACGATAGCCGGTATTCGGTGTGATAACAAATGTTGCACTACTTCCTGAATCAACAAAAACAGTTCCCGATGGCGAAATACTTCCTCCTGATCCGGCAGAAGCATCGATTGACAAGCCGAACATCACTTCAAAGCTCATAGTAGCTCCTCCTGAAGCCCCAATGTTTCTTATGTGAATGCCTCCGGGCTGATTATTGGATAAAAAGCAAGGGGGATTACTTGAATTATCAAATGTTGTGCGGCCGACCTGACTTGAAAAATGGGCAGAATTAAGCGTTCCATTTGCAACAGTATTGCTTCCGCCCGGCCGGAAAATATATACCTCATCGGGCGGGCCGTCGGCATTGCCTTGGAGGAGCGGATTAACACGATAGATAATCAGTCCGCTGCCCGGGATACTACTGTCCCAATAAACACCTCTATCTCGGTATTCTACAATAAAAAATTCCGTAGGCGAGCTTGGAGAAGCTATTTTATAGGCATAATTGCTCGGTGACCAAATGTTATTTAAGGTGTAAGTTCCCGATAGTGTGATTTCAGGAATATCGCTTATCCACCCACCATATTTATATTTCATCCAAGCCGTACTTGATTGTGGCGGACTTGCGTTGCTGGCCATCAAATCCCATGAGCCCACCGGTGTAATAGAGGTGTTAGTATAACGATATAAGTCGGGAGCGCCTAAGGTGTGAAACATTTCATGCGCTAATACACTCGCACCATCTGCATCTAAACGATTTTCAACCAAAAGATTATAATCCCAAACTCGTTTCCCGTTGATTTGCACATTGTCTGAAAATAAAGACCATTGATGAGGCCATAACAGCGTAGCCCATGCATCAGTATTACCTTTTATAATAAAGCAAATATTAGCTACATATCCATTGTTGTAAAAATCTAAATTCAAACTTGTCGGAATTTGGCTGCGAACAGCTTCTATGGCGCGTTTTAACATTTGATGCTCTCTTGTACGGCGTTCGACTCCGTTATTGTCTCCCGTCCACCCGTTAGGATTAGTCACAGCATTATAGGGCTGAAAATAAGAACGAGGGTGAATATCCTGATAAGAAAGAATGGTGCTTCCGGAGCTTATAGGATAAAAAGTGGAAGGGATTAGCGTGTTTCCGTGCGACACGGCCTTGAAATAGCCATACATAGAAGGGAATCCGGCATCATCTCTATTGAACATATCATTATAAGTATTCGCTTTGGGTGCAAATTCGGTCTCATCCGAAAAGCGTATATAAATAACCAAATTATTCAAGGTACCGTTGTTTTGCCCTGCCTTAACTATTTCTTGACCCCTTTTTACACCGTCTTTGGATGTGTTTTTGAGGAAATCATCACGTAATTGTCGGCGTTTTTCCGCCGAAATAATAATCCATGGTTGCAATCCTATAGTCGCAGGATTAATGCTTCCAACGCGATAACCCGTAGAAATTAACTCGTCGTCTTGTAAGCGGGCATACACCACGATACCGGTTTGCGGATCACGAATCAGCGTATATCCATCGGCATCATGTACCCAATTGTAAAACTCATCGCCGCTGGTGTAGCAATGTATGATTGTCCCATCGGGTTGGCTTACTGTGATAAGAAGTTTTTCTGCATAATCGGCATAAGCCGTAACTGCGAATGCGCAAAATAAAACAAGGGGGAGGAGTAATTTTTTCATCGTTTTAATTTTTGGTTAGGAAAAACAAAGATAAGCAAAATAATGAAATTAACAAATTTAGGAATTTGATGAATTCACCGCATCAACAAACTGCTGTCGCCATAACTTAAAAAGCGGAATTGGTGGGTTAAGGCATAGTCATAGACTTTTTTCCAGTCTTCACCTATGAAGGCTGCAATGAGCAACAAAAGGGTACTTTGCGGTTGGTGGAAGTTGGTAATCAGTCCATTAATTAATTTAAAGCGATAGGAGGGGAGTATTAAAATTTGGGTAGAGGCATAGAGCGTGGTTAATTCCTGTCGGTCTAAGTAGCTAAGCAAAGCCTCAATAGCTTCTCTATGCGAAATACCAACATTACTATTATCACTATAGGGTTCCCATTGTTCTACTACAGTGGGCGGCTCGTTATTCAGGCAGCGGCAACCCAGATAGTACAAACTTTCCAAGGTGCGGGCCGAAGTAGTGCCCACTGCAATGAGTGGCCCTGTATGCTGCGCTATTAATTTCAGCGTGTCCCTGCTAATAGAAAAAGGTTCGCTGTGCATAAGATGCTCGTCAATATTAGCTGTTTTTATTGGACGAAAGGTGCCGGCACCTACATGAAGCGTTACTTCAGATAATTTTACTTTTGTGTTATTTTTTAGCTTATTAAGAATATTATCTGTGAAATGTAAACCGGCGGTGGGGGCAGCTACCGAGCCCTTATGCAAGGCATATACAGTCTGGTAGCGCCGAGAATCTTCCTCCGTAGCCTCACGTTTTAAATAAGGAGGTATAGGCACGGCTCCGCCCAATTCCATAAGGCGGGCAAAAGGATAGCCGCCTGTCCAGCGAAATTGAATATGTAAATAATCTTCATATCTTTCTATAATACTGGCAGTTAAAATACAATCTTCCATTATCGTTTTATGCAAAGGGAGGCTGTCTTTCCAGCGTTTTAAATTACCTACAGTACATTTCCAGATACAGCTTTCCTGCTCGCCGAAACACTGTTCATAATTAGCGGGCGATATCGGTTCCAAACAAAATATTTCAATGGTAGCAGCAACATTATCAGGCTGTTTAGGGTTCTTTTTTTGGAACAACAGTCGTGCCGGAATTACCTTGGTGTTGTTAAATACCAAAAGACTATCTTCCGGAAGAAGAGCAGGTAATTCAAAGAATTGGCAGGAGCGGAGGGAACCTTTATTATAATATAGGAGTTTAGATTGGTCGCGCTGAATTTTCGGAAAGCGGGCAATTTTTTCGTCCGGCAGGTGATAAGTATAGTCGGATATCAAGAGAGAGGGTTTCATCTTGCAAAGGTAAATAAAATTTTCGGATTTCCAGAGTTAAAATTGATTTACGATTACAAATGTAACAGATTACAAATACATAAAGTAATCAATTTTATTAAAAATAACTACTTTACAATTGTAAACAGCTATAATTTAAAGCATTTAAAATTACAACTGTAAATTATAATGTATTTATTATATAATTATTTAAAAATCAGATATTTATAATATTTATATATATTATTATTACAATAAAATACAAGGGCATTGAGGATTTATAGTTTTAAAAAGCAGTTATATATTATATATTATATTATTTATCAGTATTTTATAATTATTATATGTAGAAAATAATTAAAACTGTTAAGGCTTTTTTGTTTATTATATTACAATTGTAAATTATTAAAAGATTACAAAAGTAAACAAAATTATATTTACATTTGTAGTCGTTAAAGTTTACAATTATGAATGAGCGGTTAATTGCCTTTTTACAGGCCGAAGAACTTTCATCAGCCCGTTTTGCTGATCTAATGAAGATACAGCGTTCGGGAGTCTCTCACCTCCTATCGGGTAGAAATAAACCCGGCTATGATTTTTTTGAAAAATTCCTGCAAAAATTTCCGACCATAAACATAGAGTGGCTGATTTCCGGTCGTGGAAAGATGTATAAGGAGCAAGCTAATCCTGTTATTGAGCCCAAAGCTGTTATTAAACCACCGCCAAAACCGATAGAAGGTGATTTATTCAGCCAGCAAGTAGAAAAAGCCCCGCCTCTTCCTTCTATAATAGAACAGCCTGCTTCTGTTATTGCGAGAGATGAAGCAAGCTCCCCGCCTTCCACACCTCCTCTTGCTGATCCTCTCCCAAGGCCCAACAGGCAGATACAGAGACTCATAATCCTGTATAGCGATGGTAGTTATGAGGAACGAGGCTAAAATGAATGATGAGTTATGAATTTTTCCTTACCTTTGTGTAACTTTTAATCCTAAAAAATGTACAAAAGATTACGCAAATACATCTTTAAAACCGACCCCGAAGCAGCCCATAAGTTCATTGTACGCTTGTTGAAATTTTCACGCTTTATTCCTTTTTCCAAATCTGTTATGCGCAGGATCTTTTCTTACCGCGACAAGAGTTTGGAGCGTGTGGTATGGGGCATTAAATTCAAAAATCCGATAGGACTGGCAGCCGGTTTTGATAAGAACGGCGAAATAGTTAATGAATTGGCTTGCTTTGGCTTTGGTTTTATAGAAGTTGGGTCGGTAACCCCTTTGCCCCAATCCGGAAACCCAAAGCCGCGCATATTCCGTTTACCCTTAGACGGAGCTATGATTAACCGTATGGGTATGAATAATGTAGGGGCTACAACTGTGGCTCGCAATCTTCAGCGGCCTCATTCTGTGCCGGTGGGAGGTAATATCAGCAAGAATACCAATACTTTCAATACAGATTCGCCGACCGATTATGAGCGTTGTTTTGCTTTGATTTATGAGCAGGTGAATTATTTTGCCGTGAATGTGAGCTGTCCTAACGTTACCAACTTGACATTATTACAAGATAAGGAGATATTGGAGAAAATCATTGACCGACTGGTTAATGTGCGGCATTCTAAAGCTATCTATAAGCCCATTTTATTAAAACTATCGCCCGACCTTGATTACCAACAAATTGATGAAATCATTGACTTGGCGCGAGCTAAAGGCATTGATGGTATTATTGCGGTAAACACCACCACTAAGCGCGAAGGCCTGACCACCGCTGCCGAAAAAGTGGAGGCTATAGGCAGCGGCGGTCTCAGCGGCGTTCCATTGACGCAATTAGCCATTGAAAAAGTGCGCTATATCCATGAAAAAACCGAAGGCGCGCTGCCCATTATAGGCGTGGGAGGCATTATGACCCCCGAAGACGCAGTAAATATGCTGAATGCAGGAGCTTCTCTTATACAGATATATACAGGATTTATATACAGTGGCCCCGCCTTTGTTCGTCAAATTCTTAAACGACTGAAACAATAATACATGGAGGCTGTAATCATAACCATTGGCGATGAGATTCTTATCGGCCAAATTGTGGATACCAATTCGGCGTATATCGCCGAACAATTGAACCGCTTGGGCATACGGGTTCATGAAATGCTTTCGATAAGCGACGATAAAAATCATATAATTAACATATTAAACAATGTTGTAAGAGAGGGTAGGGTAGTGGTCATTACCGGTGGACTGGGGCCTACCAACGACGATATCACCAAAAAAGTATTAGGCGAATATACCCGCGCTACTAAGATGGTAACCCACGAAGAACAGTTGGCGGCCATTATAGAAATGACTTCTTACCGTAAGATGATGAATGAGTTAAACCGCCGACAAGCTGATGTTCCTGACACTTGCGAGGTGTTAGTGAACCGCAGGGGTACCGCTCCCGGCATGTGGTTCGACTATAAAGGCGCCCTGCTGATTGCATTACCCGGCGTGCCCTTTGAAATGCAGCATTTAATGGAAGAAGTAGTATGTAAATTACAGTGTCATTTTAAATTAGCGCCTATTTATCATCGTAGTTTGATGACCTTTGGACTACCGGAGTCTGTGCTGGCCGAAAGGTTAGCGTCTTGGGAAAGCGCCTTGCCTGCTTATATGAAGTTGGCTTATTTACCTAATCCTGTAACAGGCGTCCAACTCCGCTTGTCGGTTTACGATGAGTTATCAAATATGCAACTACAAGAAGTAGAAAATCAAGTAATAATGCTAAAGAAGTTATTAAACAATGCTTTATATGGCGAACAGCTCGATAATTTACAAACTGTGGCAGGCCGTTTACTACAAGCTAAAGGAGCAACATTGGCTACGGCGGAATCTTGTACCGGCGGAACAGTAGCTTCATTGATAACTTCTATTTCGGGCAGTTCCGCTTATTTTAAAGGCGGCATTGTAGCTTATGATAATAGCGTAAAAATAAATCTATTGAAAGTGCCTACCGAAACTTTAACTTTAAATGGCGCTGTAAGTCGGGAAGTGGTACAAGCAATGGCAGAAGGGGCGCGGGCGATTATGCAAAGCGATTATGCTTTAGCCACCAGTGGCATAGCAGGTCCCGACGGTGGCACTCCCGACAAGCCTGTAGGCACGGTATGGATAGCCTTAGCAGGCCCTAAGGGTATCAAAACGGAATTGTTAAATATCACAGGCGACCGCCGACGTATTATCGAACGTACTGCTGCTAATGCACTTAATCTGCTCAGATTAGAATTATTGGAGGCTTAATAATTTTTTACCAAAGCCCTTACATATACCTTGTTTCCAAATTGCAGGCGTAAATAGTAAGTACCCGTTATTTCACTACGTTTTGGTGTATAGGTTACATGCTGAACTCCTTCCTGAAGTTTGCCGCTTACTATTTCGCTTACCAATTGGCCTGATAAAGAATACAAGGAAATACTTACCTGAACGGGCTGAGGTAATGTATAGGTAATATGCAGGTTATCGCTATACGGATTGGGATATACGACATGTTCTATCTCTGCCTGCTCACCTTTAACTGTAGGCGGGGTTTCCGACTCATACACAGGAGTATCGGCAACTTGATTTAAAGTAGCGGTAGTAACATAAGCAGTATTTTTTGCAGTAACTTTCCCATCGGGATAGCTGTAGGTAACCTCAAAAATAACAAATACGGGATAACGGTATTCTTCAATATACCATGCATATTTGACAAGATTTACATCAACATCGGAACAGGCTTTTTCTATGTATTTTTCTACAAATTTCACGCGCAATACATTTTTCAATACTTGTCCGTCGGGCATTACAAGTGTGCCAACTGCGTCGGCCTCAGTAGAAAAACTCCCTGCCCTGTTAAATTCTAAAGAACTGTTATCATAAAGAATACGGCCTGAAAAATTACCGGAAAGCTTATGTCCATAGCTAAAGGGATAACTCATCTTTTTTATGGGCAGGTCTAACATGAGGGAATAATTATTTCCTCTATAACCTTTAAAAATATTTGACTGCCCATCGCAACTATAGGAAAATTTCACACCTTCTTTATTAGTAATTAAAATATTACGGTCTTCCGAGAGAGAGATGTCTTCTTTGATAAGCGTAAGTTCAGCAGTAGGAATTGCCTGCTTAAAATCCCATATCACCTGCGTTCCGGCGTCCCCCGGCGACAGATATTCAACAGATTGCATCTTATTGCATGTTTCCGGCATGTAGCCATGAGAAGCAGATGTCAATACCGGTTGAGCATAGCCCAACAACGGCGCTATGCAAAACAATATGGATAAATATTTTTTCATAATTAAAATTAAAAAATTATTGAATTTACAAAAGTAGATAAAATTATTTAGTGAATGCCAATTTTTTAACTTTTCTTAACACTTTTGCTTGTTTTTTAACATTATTTAATAAATATCGGAAATACTTTTTTCTTACCTTTGCAGCATGATTGTTACGCTCATAACCGACTGGCATCGGTCTGATTATTATTTGGGCTGCCTCAAAGGCAGTTTGTTAGCTGCTTTTCCAAACGTGCAAATCGTAGATGTGAATCATAATATAAGCGCCTTTAATTCGGCGGAAGCCGCTTTTATATTACAGCGGGTTTACCCTTGCTTTCCTGCAGGAACCTTACATTTCATAGGGGTCAACAGCGAGCCGGAGCCTACTCAGTCATTAGTCTTGCTCAAGGCGGCCGACCATTATTTTGTAGGACCCGACGATGGTTGTTTCAGTCTGATTTTTCAACATACCCCTGTTGATGCTTGCCTTGTCCTGCCGCTTGAGCCTGAACCTTCGACCTTTAGCGCCATACCGTCCCTGTTAAAAGCCATACAGATAATTATTTCAGGATATGCAGAACTTGTCGGCAATGCCCACCAATTACAAAAATCATGGCTAAGCCTGCCCGGATACGACAATAACAGCATCAATGGACAGGTGGTGTATATCGACAGTTACGGAAATATTCATAGTAATATTGATAAAGAGTTATTTGATAGAATTTGCTGTAAGCGGCAGTATGAAATCATTCTCTCTACGCCTTTCGTTAAAATTCATGCTATTTCCGAACATTATAATGAGGTAAGGTCTAATGAGTTACTATGCTTATTTAATAGCGCAGGCTATCTCGAATTTGCCAGAAATAATGATAATTTAGCGCGTTCGGAAGGTATAGGCCTTGGCGCCCCTGTACGTATAAAATTTTTAAATAAATATACATAAATCATTAAATAAGAGCAAATTCTGTAAATATGAGAAACACTGAATCATTCGCCCATTTACTCGACATCATGGACCAATTGCGCGAAAAATGTCCATGGGACCGCGAACAAAGCATGGCTACGCTCCGACCTCTGACCATTGAAGAAACCTACGAACTGAGCGATGCCATTCTACAGCAGAACATGAACGATGTTTGCAAGGAATTAGGCGATATACTTTTACATATTGTTTTTTATGCTAAAATAGGCGAAGAACAGCAAAGTTTTACTATAGACGAGGTCATTAACAAGTTATGTGATAAGCTGATTTACAGACACCCTCATGTATTTGGCGAAAAGCAGGTAAAACATGCAGGGGAAGTTATTCAAAACTGGGAACAGTTGAAAACCAAGGAAAAAGACGGTAACAAGTCGGTGCTTTCAGGAGTTCCTGATGCTATGCCTTCCTTAATAAAAGCCTACCGTATGCAAGACAAGGCGCGGGCTGTGGGCTTCGACTGGGAAGAACGCACACAGGTGTGGGATAAGGTTGCCGAGGAATTATCGGAACTGAAAGCAGAGTTTGAACGGGGCGATAGCGATAAGGCAGAGCAGGAATTGGGCGATTTTCTCTTTTCGGTGGTAAACGCCGCACGGCTCTATGGCCTAAATCCCGATACGGCCTTGGAGCGCACTAACCAAAAATTCAAAAAGCGCTTTGCCTATCTTGAAGCGGAAACCCTCCAAAAAGGCCGCCAACTCAAGGATATGATCTTAGATGAAATGAATGAGATATGGGAAAAAGCGAAAACAATGAGCGATTATGAAGATTTTGCATTCCGTCAGGAATGCCACGCTCGGTAGAAAAAATGCACAAATCACAAACCTGCAAGCCGTAGGTTTGCAACCATTTCTCGCAGGTCGCATTCCTGACGGAATGCAGGTGGCACGGGTGGATACGATTTTCTACCGAGCGATATTCCCTGCGGGAATGGGACAGTATTTTGAAACATAAAAAAAAGATATAATTTTGCAAAATGAAAAACGAAGATAAAAAAGGTTATAAATCAGCGTCTTGGCGCAGGAACGCCACGTATACTTATGAGTTAGCGGCAAGCGTGGAACATGCAGTGGGAAACCGACAGCGAAACACGAAAAATTGAACAAAAAATAAAAAAATATGAACAGTAAAATTCCGAAAGTCTTTATTTCATATTCTTGGGACAATGAAATTCATAAAGATTGGGTATTAGATTTAGCAACAAAATTACGGCTAAATCGCGTAGATGTAATTTTAGATATTTGGGAATTAAGAGCAGGTAGAGATAAAGATTACTTTATGGAAAATTCTGTTCGAGAATCTGATAAGGTGTTACTGATTATGACACCAAATTATAAAATTAAAGCGGAAAACAGAAAAGGTGGAGTTGGCAATGAAATATCTATGATAAGAGCGGAAAAATTTAATAATCAAGAAACAGAAAAATTCATTCCTATTGTGAGGTCAGGAAATAGAGATGAATGTACTCCTCTTTTTGTTAAATCTTTAATTGATATTGATATGAGCATTGAGGATAATTTTGAGAAAAGTTTTGAAGAATTATTACGGACGATATACGATGAACCCAAAAACGAAAAACCACCTCTTGGGGAAAAACCTCAATTTACCAGACCAAAAAAAAACTTTGACTTGGAAGTTTCTGACTTAAATGAGGAAACTAAACAAAAAGGACAAAAAAATATTAAAAAAATTGATTTAGGATTTGATTTTGAATCCAAATCCGATGTGGATTTCAATTTGACAATAGAGGAAATGCCTCGATTGCTAAAATACAGCCAAAAAGAACTTGTAGATATTTTATTAAATTTTGAACAAGAAGAAAGAAAGGTAATACTTTTATTTGGCTCTGTTATGTCAGGACAATCAATGTTTTTGGCTTCCTTGATGTATTTTGCACATCAAGCAGATTTTAAAAGATGGAATGCGGAAATATCAACAAATTATCCTTTTGATACCAAAAATATTAATGAAATGATAAAGACATTAGAAACATGCAATGTTATGTGTCCTACTAATATGGGGCAATGTGATTTCATAGGAATAAATATTGTTCCGAACAATAAAAATCTTCCAATTTTAAAATTGGCATTTGTGCATATTTCAGGAGAACATTATGAGAAGATAAGAAATGAGGGATTAAATCCACAATTAGAGTTGTTATTAAAATGTAGTACTTTTGTCAATCCCACAATTTTCTTAATAACTCCATATAAACCTTATTATGAACATTCCAGAGAAGACGAGTTGCACACTTCTTTTCTAAATCACTTAAAAGAAAATATGCCCAAAGTATATAAGACTTCAAAAATTCACATACTTGTATCGCAATGGGATAAAAAAATGGAAGAAATAGAAATAGCAAAATATCTTGAATTATATAGACCTATGTTATTTGATACAATGAAAGGCAAAGAATCAGAGCCTATTATGTATGGTAAGTATTCTGTGGGCAATGTCATTAAATTATCAGAAGAGCCTTTCTTGTATGTGACTCACTTAAGTTTTAGATATCCAAGTAGAATTTGGAATTGTCTTTATAAATCTTATACAAATAAGAACCTAAAATAATGGATAAATTCAACAACATAAAAAAGGAAAGATAGAAACGCCAGCCGCTAACGAGCGGAATTCTATGTTCATTTCCAAATAACAACGCTTAAAGTTTCAATATTTTTTTAAGCTACAGATTTATATTTATGATTTTCATAATCAACCTGATATAGCTGTTTACTTTTTACTATAGCAAAGATCCGGTGTATCATTTTGTTTCTTATATTATTTACAATTAACCACCTGTCCTTTCCTTCCGATAATTTCCGTCTGTAATACCGTTTGATATTAGGGTCATAATTGATGG
>WRMN01000010.1 GCA_009777095.1 Bacteroidales bacterium
AATTTCATAAAATTAAAATAAATATTACCTTTGTGAAAATAAATTTAAAAATGGATTTTAAAGGTAAATATATAATAAAAAATTCACGTAACAGTGTGATAAACAGGTATTTACCCCCCCCCCCCGAATTTTTTAAACTATCTCATAATCAATCAATTACAGGTTTTTCGCCTGTTACACAAGCATTGAATATACTTGTGTAACAGGCCTTTTCGTTTTATTGCCTATAGCTAACAAATGAACCATAAATTTTAATAATCTAATAAAACTTTTGCTTATGACAACTTTTATTTCTTTCCGCAAGCCGATATTTTTAATCTGCGCTTGCCTCTACTTATTATCGGGCTTTTTGCAATCATGCAAAGAAGACGAATTGGTTCTTCAGAATCTGGTATTGGAGATGGAGGACGATATTAATGCATTTCCCGGTATTTCCGCTGCCGGCGAAACAAAAACGTTCGGTATTATTTGCAGTACCCAATGGACGGTTGAATCCAATAAAAGTTGGTGTATTGTAAGTCCGACTGCGGGAACAGGCAATGGTAGCGTTACCGTTATCATTGAATCAACCGAGGAGCCTACTACACGTACAGCTTTTATTAAGGTAAAGGCTGCGAACCTTATTGGAGAAATTACCGTTACACAAGAGGGTACGGAATTAGGGGTATCTACCTCAGCCATTGCTAATGTGTCTGCGGGCGGTACGGTTACCTCTTTCGATATTACAACAACTGCTGCCTGGACCATAACTTCATCGGCAACCTGGTGTTCGGTAATTCCTGAATCAGGAACAGGCGACAGAAGCATTACCGTAATGGTGGAACCTACCACTGAAGCAGTAGAACGGTCGGCTACCTTAGTAATTGTTGCCGGCGCACATACCGACTATGTTACCGTTACACAGGAGGGAGCAACGGTTGAACTTTCCACTAATCTTATTGAGGCAGTATCAGCAGGTACTACTACTACTGTTACTCTTACTGCCAATACTCCCTGGACGGCAAGCTCCAATCAAACCGGTTGGTGTCACGTAACGCCCTCATCGGGAAGTGGTAATGGTATTTTAACCATAACTGTTGACCCCAATACTTCGATAACTACCCGCACTGCTACTATAACCGTAGTTGCAGGAGCGCTTTCCGGCATAATCACTGTTAATCAGGAAAGAATTTACAACCGCCTGAGCGACAGTTTGGCCTTAGTTGATATATATAACGCTGTTGGAATGGAAGATGCAACCACCGGAAAATGGGATTTGAATGCCCCCTTGCCTGTATCAGGAACCTCAACTGACTGGACAGGCGTACGTATAAATGCACAGGGCAGGGTTGACTCAATTGTGGTAGCGGCAAGCGTTATTCCTGCTACAGTAACCAACGCCTATCTTCCCGAAAGTATCGGTGATTTAACAGAGCTGAGATGGCTTGCCTGGGCGGGAAATGCTACCAGCAGGTTGACAGGACCTATTCCCGACGGTATAGGTAAATTAACCAAATTAATCAGACTTACGCTGACCACGCATGCCTTTACCGGCTCTATTCCTGACGGCATCGGGAATTTAACGGAAATGATTAATATAAGTATGGCGAATAGCACAATAACAGGTGCAGTTCCTGCTTCTATTGGCAATTTGACCAAATTAACGGATATAAACCTTAGTGGAACGGGTATAACTTCGCTTCCGATAGAAATGGGAAATTGTGTAAATATGGTAAATTTCATGTGTTTCGGTACACAACTTACAAGTTTGCCTGAAATATTCGGCAATTGGACTAAGATAGGAACCATAATGCTTAACGGTACTTCGAGTCTAACAGGACCGCTTCCTGCTTCAATGGGTTCTCTTACACATGCTTTTACAAGCGTTTTTATGTATAATTGTAGCTTCACAGGTACTATTCCTGCCTCATGGGCGAACTTAAACTGTAATACGCTTCGTATTGAAGGAAATAAATTAAGCGGTGAAATTCCTGCGGAAGTAAAGACTTGCCCTAAATGGGCATCATGGTTTGCTTTGCCTGCTGCTACCCCAAATGTAGGCGCTTATATCTGTCCGCAACAAGCCGGATTTGGATTTACTAATTGTAACTAATTCCGTATCATGGTGAAAAAACTACTACTATTAATAATAATTGTCCTGCACTGCCTACCCGCAGTGCAGGCGCAGGTAGCCTCCCGCGTGTCAATAGACGGGCAGGTAAAGGACGCCGATACGGAAAAAGCCGTACCAATGGCCACAGTGGTGATTAAGGAGATGGGGCGTTGGGCTGTAACCGACCATGACGGAAATTTCAGTATTACAGGCATTCCGGCCGGCAGCTATACCATGGAAATATCGCTGCTGGGCTATGAAACGGCAGAGTTTGCCGTAAACCTGATGAATGATATTACGGACGGGCAGTGGCTTGTCCGAGAATCAAGCCTGAAATTAGATGAAGTGGTGATGATTGCTACCAGCGGAAAATCCGGCACTTCCTCGCGGATTGAGCAACAGGCCTTGGAGCACATTCAGCCTTCGAGCATCAAAGACGTATTGCAATTATTGCCCGGACGCCTTACGGAAAATCCTTCCTTGAACGCAATCAACCGATTGACCATACGTGAAATACGCACATCAGATGTAACCAATGCCATGGGAGTAGCCCTGATAGTTGACGGCGCAGGCATATCCAACGACGCCAACATGCAGGTGTTGAAAGCGGGCGATGGAGCTACTGATAACGCTACTGCCGGCACGGGGATTGATGCCCGACAGATGTCAACCGACAATATTGAATCTATTGAGGTGGTTCGCGGAATTGCTTCTGCCGAATATGGCGATATGACTTCCGGTGCGATTATCGTGAAAACCAAAGCCGGCGTTGCCCCATGGGCAGTACGCTTTAAAACCGACCCGTCTTTAAAACAAATTGCCTTAGGAAAGGGATTTGGACTTGGAAGTAATGCAGGCGCTTTGAACTTTGGCCTTGATTATGCGCTTGCGCAAAAAGACCCGCGAACGCCTGCCGAAGCCTACGACCGTATTAATGCCTCGGTAGCTTATTCGAACAACTTTAACAAGCTCAGCTTTAATGCAAAATTAACGGCTAATTATTCGAACTCTTCAACGAAAAGCGACCCTGATAATTTAGCGGACAATATCGCCACTGAGCGGAACACAGGCGTGGATATGAATATCAACGGCCGTTGGACCATTGCCAAACCCTGGATAACCAATTTGGAATACGTAATAGCAGGAAGCATTGCAGAACAGTATTCGCGGGATAAAAGATTCCGTACGCCCGGGCGTACACCCATGTCAACCGCGCTTTCCTCAGGCGAAAACGTGGGTTTCTTTACCGTACCGCAATACTACTCGGATATAAGAGTGGAAGGGGCGCCGATAAAAATGCAGACTAAATTAGTGGCTAATTTATACGGTAAATACGGTAATGTTCTTAATAAGGTATTGATGGGCGTGGAATTTACTACGCAGGGAAACAACGGCAAGGGGAAAAGTTTCGACGCCTACTGCCCGCCGGATCCGAACAGCAATAACGCTTTGCGCGACCGTTCCTACAAAGATGTTCCTTTTTTAAGCCGTCTTACTTTTTTTGCCGAAGATAAATTAACCCTCCCTATCGGGCCTACGAGTTTGGAAATGGTAGCTGGCGTTCGCATTAACAGCATTTTGCCGAGCGATAAATTCTCAATGAGCGAATTAACAGCCATAGAGCCGCGTTTCGATATGCGCTACCTTATCCTGAAACAACACGCATGGTTCAAGGAATTGGCCATACGCGGCGGCTGGGGCGTCTTTTACAAAATGCCTTCCATGATTCATCTCTTCCCCGAACCTGCTTATTTAGACAGGGTGTCTTATTCCTACAATGATATTACTGACAATGGCTATGCGCTAAACGTATTTACCACTAAACGCATAGACAAAACCAGCAATCCTGATTTGAAATTGCAGAGAAGCGAAAAATTAGAGCTGGGCCTCGATTTTTCTGTTGGAAAAGTATTCGGCGATGTGGTATTCTTCCGTGAAAAGCTGACTAACGGATATGGTTTTTCGACCTTTCATGAGCCTTTCTACTATACCCGCTACGGCTATAGGCTGGTTAATGATAGTCCCACAATAGTACCCGTGCCCGGAGGACAACAACCGGTTTATTATATTTACGACAATAACGGCGTTATAACAAGAGATGTCTTTGTTAATGGCCAGCCCCTGCCTAAAATACAGGATACCACCTTTGTCAGTTATTCCACGCCGCAAAACGGCGTAAGGCAAACCAAATGGGGTATAGAATACGTTGTGAATCTGGGAACCATAAGAGCTTTAAATACCTCTATAAATGTAAACGGCGCTTATATCAATATCCGCCGTGAAAACACAGCCCTTACTTCGCTATTTCCAAGTGCTACAACTTTAGGAAGGTTCTATCCCTTTGTGGCTATTTATGCGGGAAATGCCGGTGTTTCAAATGGTTCTATTGACGAGAAATTGAATACCAATCTGAACTTTATTACCCATATTCCTAAAATCCGCATGGTGGTTACCTTGGGCGTAGAAATGGTCTTTATCGACCGTTCGCGCAATATCAGCGAGTACGATGGCGAAATTCTTGCCTACTTTCTTGACGAAAACGGAATAAAACATACCGGTAAGGAAGTCTATCTCAATACGCAATATACCAAAAGCGTGGATCCTGTATATGTGATGGATAAATACGGCAAACGCTGGACTTATGAGGAAATTCGGGAGTTATATCCTAATTTTGATTTTTCGGAACGATTAACGCAGGACTCCAATCTTAATACAACTTATTTGCGGCAAGGTTTTCCCTTCTACGGTCTGTTGAATTTGCGGGTTACCAAAGAAATCAGCAATATAGCCACCGTCTCGTTCTATGCTAATAACTTTGTAAATATTCTGGGACGGGTAAGGAATGATGTTACAGGCTACCTTCAGGATAGAAATTCAGCACAATTGTATTTTGGAGCCGAAGTAAAACTTACCTTTTAAATTTATAGACATGAAAAAGATTCTTTTTTTACTTATTTATACTTTGCTTTGGGGCAGTTGCCTCAACGAAGATCAAGCAAGCAGTGTATTCACTTTTAAAATAATAGCTGCATTACCTGAAGATTTTACTTTAGATGTTGATATGACAAAGATAAGCGTACGGATACAAAGTAGGGAAAAGCCTGTTACTTATCAACAATTTTTGGAGGAAGACGGAACAGCCCTCTTTACAGTAGAACCCGGTCGCTATAGCGCCACCATCTCCTCGCGCACCCCTGATGGAATATTTAATGGCTTGGAAAGTGAATTTTTATTGACTACTTACGGTGTTGTCGGTGCTGATAAAAGCGATGTGTCAAATTCACTGACGATAAATTTGGAAGTTGCCGCCCCCGGAGGTCTTATTTTCAGGGAAATATATTATGTAGGCAGTCAAACGCAATTAGGCTCAAACTATTCGAGAGATATCTATGTAGAATTATACAATAATACGGACCAAGATATCCTGCTTGATTCCCTGTGCTTCGGAGCAATTTATCCTGCCAATGGCATCTCCAGCACTTTTAACTGGGTAGGCATGGATACCATTGCTATATTTCAGATGTTGTGGATGTTCCCCGGCACCGGGCAGGACTATCCCTTAGGGCCGGGCGAAAGCGCCGTAATTGCACAAAACGCTATTGACCACACCGGCCTTTGTACCTCAAATCTTAATTTATCAAAAGCGCATTTCGGCATCTACGACCCTCTTTTAACCGGCCACGAAAAACACCCCGATGTGCCTGCTATGATACGAATTGTCGATGGGCAGGGAAGCGCTTATTCCCTTTCCGTAAATAGTCCGGCAGTAGTGGTATTCCGTCCGGCGATGGGCGTAAGAGCCTATTTGAATGACGAGGACAAATGGCTGCGCTACCAACCCGGTTCAACAAGCGGAACGCGGTATTGGCATATTGCCAAATCATGGATTCTCGACGGCGTGGACTGCTCTAACGGACCTACCATAAATGTTAAACGTTTCCCCGTTTCCGTTGACGCCGGATTTGCCTACACCGTAGGTTCTTATAGCGGTCGGTGCGTAAGGCGAAAGGTAGAAGAAGTACTCCCCGATAGAATTGTTTATCAGGATACCAATAATTCTTCGGAGGATTTTGAAATGACTGTAATTCCATCACCTCGGTTAAGACCCTAAAGTGAAAATGATTATGACAACAACAATGAAAAAATATATCACAGGGGTATTGGCATTGCTAAGCTGCTCTTTGTTATTTGCACAGGAACCGACTCAGGAGGCGGTAGTTCCTTCTTTAAAGAATTACTATACTTATGACTATTTGCTCCGAAGCAACTTCTGGCTGCAGGGCAACAACGCAGCCGGATTAGTATTTAACGACAAGGCTTTAGAACTGGCAGACGCATATTCCCAAATTGATGGAACAATCGCTTACAATGATGGGCCTTTTCGGAATATTTATACATCGGAATCCGAACAGCAATATAAACTGAATGCCTTATCATACCTGAAATTTGATAAGATTTACCTCTACGGGAATTTCACTTACGATTATAATTTCAGGAAAGAGGTGAAATGGAACGGACTGCTATATCCCACGAGTTCGCCTTTTATGTTGGCCGATTCTATACCCGGAAATCAGGCCATAGAGCGCTTTTCCTTTGATGCAGGCATAGCGCTGCCAATCAATAAATACTTCTCGGCAGGCGTATATATGGACTATACGGTAGCAAGCGCTGCCAAACAAAAAGATTTGCGCAATAAAAATACCTATATGAATTTACTGCTTCGCCCGGGTATTAACTTCCGCTCCCCTCACTGGAACCTTGGCGCCAGTTTCACTTTCGAGCGGACAACTGAAAAAATCGAGTACTCGCAATATGAATCCGGCACGGCGAAAAGTATTTTTTCCCTTTCCGGTTTATGGTTTTATACCTATGATACATTCTCGTCGAGCGAAAACCGCCGAAAACTTGACGACAGGATAGGAGGTAGTTTTCAGGTAGAATTTATTACCGGCGATTTTAAGTATTACAGCGAGTTTTCAGGCTTTTACCGCGAAGGTACTTTCTCGGAAACAGGCTACAATAACCAGCAATACGGAGATACGGAAGCAGCCGCTTTCCGCTATGACGGAAAGATATCCTACGCCAATCAGTTCTATTTGACAGGATATATAGATGTTTCTACTATGTTGGGTTATAAGGTAATCCAACGCTCGGAAAGAGACCCCAATGCAGGGGTTAGTATATGGATAACTTATGACAGGGCGAATATATATGTGCAAAACAAAACGGAATACGGCTTAGCCTATACCCGCGCAAAACCGCGTACCGAGTATAATAATTCTTATGATTTCACTATCGGAATGAAAGGATATAATATGGAAAGCGCTTTCAAACTGTATCCCCTGAAGTATGTCCAAAGAGTGGAATATAGGGAGGCTTACCTGATGTTTAACGAGAATTTTTCATGGAAATCGGGCATGTTGGATATTAATCCGGGTCTTGCCTACGGAATGGGAAGCGGAACAATGAACGATAGGAAGATTATGAATACAATGGCTGCCACAGAAGTGGACGAATTTATATCCGCTCTGCAAACTTGGCAATTAGAACCTGAATTAGCTGCCGAATTTGCTTTCATGACCTCCGACCGTTTAAATATGGGAGTACATTGCCGCTACACTTATTTTTTAAGCAAAAGCAAAGGCTACAATTTATACGGCGATTTCCGCTATAACTACGTCCGCGCCCTGAGCGATTTGTTAAAAGATAAGCACCGCAGTTACTTTTCGCTAACGGTAGGATTTTCTTTTTAAATCTTGAACTTTAAATACATACAGATGAAAAAAATCAATAATTTTTGGAAAAATCTATTACAATGGGGCGTCATCGCCGCTATTCTTACCTTTATAATTACAGGCCTGATTACAGGTAATAAAGCCGATGTTGAAGCCTACTGTCCCTTCGGCGGATTGCAGGCTTTCTCTACCTATCTTGTAAACGGTACGCTGGCTTGCAGCATGTCAATGGTACAGATTATGATAGGCATTGTGCTGGCGGTTGGCGTTATTTTATTCAGCAAACTTTTTTGCGGTTATCTTTGTCCGCTCGGTACGCTGAGCGAGGCTATGGGAAAGCTGCGCAAGAAAATAAAAATTAAAGAAATCGTTATTCCATCAGGAAGTATTGCCGATAAAGCCTTGCGTATTATCAAATATGCCCTGTTATTTATCGTCTTTTATTTTACCTTGAGCAGCAGTGAACTGTTCTGTAAAAATTTCGACCCATACTACGCCATGGCTACCGGCTTCAAAGGTGAAATTACCGCGTGGATGTCGCTGACAACTGTTATACTGCTATTCTGCGGAAGTTTTTTTATCAGTATGTTTTGGTGTCGCTATATCTGTCCGCTGGGCGCCATCAGCCATATTTTTAAATTTACGCTGTGGTTCGTAGCTTTCATACTTCTGTTTGTCCTCCTCGGCTTTCTGGGGCTTCATATTCCCTTGACATGGATATTGGCTATTGCCTGCATCACTTTCTATGGTTTGGAAATTATAGTCGGAAAAACGAAGTACCTACCTGTGTTGAACATCACACGCGACACGAAAACTTGCAACAATTGCGGTATCTGTGCAAAAAAATGCCCTTATCGTATTGATGTTGATAAGTTGGAAGTTGTACGCCATATTGACTGTACGCTTTGCGGCGAATGTATCAATAGTTGTGCGCAAAAATCCTTACAGGTTAACCGCAGCAAAAAATTCAGATGGTTTCCGACTATTATTGTGCTTGTACTCTTTGCAGCGGCCTTATGGCTCGGTGGCAACTGGGAATTAGCAACTATTGATGAACGTTGGGGCGAATTGCCGACTGATGCTCAATTGGAAACAGTTGAAATGAGTGGATTGCGTTCGGTGAAATGTTATGGCAGTTCCAAGGCTTTCTCGGCTCAAATGCAAAAAGTAAGTGGCGTGTATGGCGTTGCTACCTACGTTCGTGCGCACAGGGTGAAAATTTACTATAACCCCGCCGAAACGAATGAGGATAATATTGCAACTGCCGTATTTACTCCGTTTGTTTCAAAATTGAATGCGCTGCCTGCTGATATTTCTGTATTAAACATTGTAACGCTTGGCGTTGATAAATTGTTCGACAGAATGGACGCCAATTATTTGGGGCAATTATTCCGTCAGCACGAGGGCTTTTACGGCATAGAAACCGAATATGCCTGCCCTGTTATTGTACGGCTTTACGTTGACCCAAATACTGATGTAAGTGAAAAGAGACTGCGTACTATTGTAGAGCGTAAAATATTGCTTATGCCTACACATGGCGGCGGCGAAACTACAATCAAATGTAATTACCAATTAGTAACTCTTGATGCCGCTATTGGAACCGTTTCCCGCGAATTATTCGTGCAACAGTTTTTCAGAGGAGTTTCCTATCCTTATAAGAAAAATATGGAAAAACATGAAGGAGAACCTACCGGCATCTATGAACTGACTTATCCGGGTTTGGAAAAACCGATTGTAACACGCGCATTGCCCTTCTTGTCGAACCATTTGTCGCAGAAATCGGGTATATTAAAATTTGAAACGGTGCTGAATGAAGAAGAAGAAGCCGTGATACAGATTACCTTTGTCAAAGGAGTAGCAGATGCCGATAAAATCTGGGAATACCTGACAGCGCCGAAATGGCATATCCGTAAGTCCGATGGAACGGAAGAAGATCAGGATCCGAAATTAGTATTTGAAACAGAAGGGAAAGTGATTGAATAGATGAATTAAGAAGAAGATGGGGGAAAATAGATGAAGATAGATGAAAATAGATGAAGATGGTCGAAAATAATCTTTATCAACCTTCATCTATCTTCATCAACCTTTATCAACTTTCATCAATCAGTTGTCATAACCCGTTACTCGTAACTATATATAAAAATATGAAAAATAGAATTTGCGGCCTTGTCATTGCCGCCTTACTGCTCATTCCCTTATCCCTTACTGCCGACGAGGGCATGTGGTTGGTGCAATTGTTGGAAGAAAACCTTATGCGCCAAATGAAAGCCAAAGGATTGGCTTTAGATGCTAAGGAAATTTATAATGAAGAAGGCCAATCAATAGCGGGCGCTATAGTATCCTTGGACTTTAGCTGCACAGGCAGTATGATTTCCGACAAGGGCCTGATGATTACTAACCACCATTGCGCCTACGATGATATTCATAAATTAAGCACGCCCGAAAAAAACTATCTGGAACAGGGCTTTTTTGCTATAACGCAAAAGGACGAAATTCCTATACCAGGTAAATCGGTGTACTTTTTACGAAAAGTATTAGATGTAACCGACGAGGTAAGGGCTTGTAAAGATTCGGTGGTAGAGGCGCGCGGAGGAGAAACTGCCGTAACTATGCGTGCAGTCTTTAGCGTAATTGAAAAACGCTATAGCGCTAAAGATACCACCTGCACGGTCTCGTGTGCTTACATGTGGCGGGGGTTGAAGTACTACCTGTATTTTTATGAAGTCTATAATGATGTTCGCTTAGTGGCCGCTCCGCCGATGAGTTTAGCGGCCTTTGGCGGTGAAGCCGATAACTGGCAATGGCCGCAGCACAAAATCGACTTTACCATATACCGCGTATATAGCGGAAAAGACGGACAGCCGACTGAATATGCAGCCGACAATGTTCCGCTCAAGCCGCGTGTTACTATTCCCATTTCTACAAAAGGCGTAGACGATGGCGATTTCGCTATGATATTGGGTTTTCCGGGGCGTACCGGTCGTTACCAAACCTCGTACTCGGTGGCGCAGAAAAGGGATATTACCAACCCTGTATCGGTGAGCATACGCCGTGCGCGATTGGATATTATGAGAAAATGGATGGACGCCGATACCTTAACACGGCTTAATTATGCTGATAAATTTTTTGGCATCAGCAACCACGAGGGCTATTTGGCAGGCGAAACAAAATGCTTCCGCCGTTTTAATGTCGAAGGCATTAAGAAAGCGCAGGAAGTCCAATTTCGCGCATGGGTGGCCAAAGACCCTGTTCAACGGCAACAATATGGCCTTGCATTGGACAATATCGAAAAGTCGTACCAAATACAAGCCGACATAGAAAAATACTTAACCTATTTCAGGGAAACCCTTGTTACCGGCTCCGAGTTAATCACCTTTGCCAACAGGCTCCGCCCTTTCAAAACAGCCTTGGAAAGAAGCACCATTGATTCTACACTCAATGCCGAAACAACGGTGTATAAAAATTTTATAGACTACGCCGACAAGTTTTATGAAAAATGCGACCTGCGTATTGAAAAAGAAGTATTGCCTGTGATTTTACGGCAATTTACGGCGAATGTTCCGCAAAAATATTGGAGCCCTTATCTATTGCAGCTCCATGCCGACCATAACGGAGATGCCCAGTCTATGGCTGATTATCTTTTGTCGGCTTCTTTTCTGCCGAGTAAAGAAAAGTGTATGGCTTATATGAATAGCCGTCCCTCGGTTAGTGAGCTACTGCAAGATCCGATATTTTTAGTAGCGTCGGGCATCAGTGTTTTGGTGTTCACCAATGAAAACAAGGCGGAGTTGGAGGCTTTAGATATGGTTCGCAGTCCTGCGCTCTTTACGCAGGGAATGTATGCCATGAATATTGAAAACGGCATTCCGCAATATCCCGATGCCAATGCTACCATGCGGCTAACTTACGGCACGGTGGGGGGCATTGCTCCGAGCGATGCCGTACAAATGAAGTCGAAAACTACCGACAAGGGTTATTGGGAAAAATATGACCCTACGGATTTTGAGTTTCATGTGCAGCCGAAAACTATGGAGATGCTTGCCAAGAAAGACTTTGGCCGCTGGGCGAACGAAGATGGCGAGTTGAATATTTGTTTCATGAGCAACAATGACATTACCGGAGGCAACTCAGGTAGTCCGGTATTGAATGCCACAGGGGAAATTATAGGTTTAGCCTTTGATGGTAATTTAGAATCCTTAGCCGGCGATGCTTATTTCGATCCGGAATATAACAAATGCGTCAACGTGGATATCCGCGCTGTGCTGTGGGTGCTTGACAAATATGCGGGCCTTCAATACTTATTAGACGAAATAGGGATATTCAGTAAATAAAATTCAAATCCCAACAAATTCATTTTGAAGATGTTGGGATTTTTTGTATTTTTGTGCCTTACCCCGAAAATACGGTTTTGCGGCTAATGTCTTCATTTGCCCGACACATAAGTTCTATTGCATAGAGCGAATTTCTGTCAATGTTTTATTTTTAAGATTAGCTACATCTTGTCTGATGGAATTGAGTATCTCTTTCCCTTTCCGGCTTCTGGTAATTTTTTCATATTCATCAATCAGGTCTAAGATGTCTTTTGATAATTTTTCACCAAACATGATTTCCGATCCACGTTGCTGAGGCTCTAAAAAAGCTTCCATAACAGGATTAAAATCTTTCAGCACTAAGGCTGTTTTCATTGCTAAATCAAGATTTATATTTTTTTGATATTCAGCACTTAAGTAGTAATAATTATCAATATACTCTTCTCCTCTTGCCGATTTCGACAGCACTTCGTCTTTAAAAGAATACATTAAAGGCATATCTATGTAACTCTGGCATCCGCGAACCTCCATTGGCCCTGTTGCGATCTCTAAAGATACCGCTTGGGTAAAGCATCCTTCTTGACAACGATACCCTGTAACGGTCGCTTGACAAATCTTATTATGAGCTTCTGGCCAACATGGAAAACTGCAAATAATATCTGAGCCATATATGCCACTTTTTTTTGTTAACATCTCAAACTGTACAGGCACATCATATTTTCTGATATTTTTTTCGACCATTATTGCTAAATCGCTGAAAAGAATAATAGTTGATCTACTATGAGGGTCAGAAAATACGTAATTTTCCAGATAAAAGTTAACATGATTATAAGTTACTGTGTGCACTGGCACATTAACATTTTCTTCTTCATGGAACTCATAATTTTCATTCCTTACAAATAATCGGTGCATTATTCTATTATCCTTTTTCTCATTATTTTGGAGAGGACAAACAGGTCGTTCCTTCTACGACCATTGAATTGTTATTTTTTTCGTATCTTTGTTTTTTACAAGCTGCAGCATTTTGCAACTTAACCTCTGGGCGCCGGTTTGCAGGGAAAAGTAAATGTGTTTTTCGAAGAGTAAGTACCTTTCCCTGCAGGTGCGCCTTGTTTGTTTATAAGGTCCACATTATGCAAGGCTATAATGTGGACCTTAATTCATCTAAACTCAGATACCAAAAATATATTCCCATAGTCCCGCCCTTTTTCAGATATAATTATAACTTAATACTTTTTGTTGTTGTTACCTCATAGCGTATAGGTTTGAAGTTATATTTCCAACTATATTTCCAACTGTTTTTTTCGACCATTATTGCTAAATCGCTGAAAAGAGTAATAATTGATTTACTATGAGAGTCCGAAAACACATAATTTTCGAGATAAAAATTAATATGATTATTAGTTACAAAAGGCACAGCTACTTTAACATTTTCTTCTTCCACAAAATCATCTTTTTCATTTCTTACATACAAACGGTGTATTATTGTATAACCCCTTACCTCATACAGGCTAATGCCCTTTATATGCTCATCACTCACAATAAGCGACTCGCTAAGAGGTAAATCGTAATATAAAACAACAGCCATTAATGGGTTTTCAAGTACAAAATTTTTACAAAGACAATACTCTATTATAGACTGAAACAAGACTTCATCTATTCCTATTTTGTTAATTGATTCCCTGTAATAGCTTTCTCTCGTATTACATGTATAATAAAATGCCAATTCCGATTGATATGTTTCGTTCATTAAATTAAAGGTAACCAGATCTATTATATCCGGTTCCCGATTACACGACTGTTCTTTTCCTGTATTACATGTCCAAAAAAACAGTGTTGTAATAATTATTAGCTTAAATAATATTATTTTGTTCATAATTTAATATAACCTTACATTTTTACAATACCTTTGCGACTAAATAATCAAAATAAAGCCCACGCAAACACGTGAGCATTATTGCTTTATTCTTAGTTGCTTTTTTTGAACTTTGTGAAGTTTCAAGAAGCAAGATAAAAGCTAAACGCTTTATGTATGAAATTTTGTGTATTGTTTACTCAAGAAATATTCAATACGGCAAAATTACAGTACAAAATTATACTATTTTTTTGTAATTGCAAAAGTATAGTTAGAAAATCAAGATGAATTACCTCCAAATCACCATAATTCAACAAAAAACGGCAAAACCTCTGGTTTTGCCGTTTTCTCTAAAGTTATTCAGAACTAATTACTTAGCAGGTGCATTTTTCAGTGTTTCCAGCAAGAATTTCCAACATTTATCCACCGAAGCAATATCTAACTGTTCATCGGGGGAGTGCGGAAAACGAATTGTAGGCCCGCAGGAAATCATATCTAAGTTGGGATATACCCCGCCTAATAAACCACATTCCAAACCTGCATGTATAGCGCTGACTAAAGGCTCTTTACCATAAAGTCTTTTATACACCTCTTTCATGGTTTGCAGTATAGCCGATGCGGGATTGGGTTTCCAACCCGGATAAGCGCCTGAAAATTCCACTTCGGCGCCGGCTAAGGTAAATACAGCGTTCATTCTGTCGGACAGGGCTTCTTTAGCTGAATCCACAGAACTGCGAAGCAAGCAGTTTACCTTTAATTCCCCGTTGTTAGACTTCACAATCGCCAGATTAGTAGAAGTTTCTACAATAGGAAGGCTATCGCTCATGCGCATTACGCCATTCGGACAGGCATATATTGCCAAAATGATGTTTTTCTGCGTTGTTGCATCTATCACTGTAGCAGGCGCAGTTATCGGCTCCAACAACACTTTCAACCCTCCATCAGTAGCCGACAATTCGGCAGCCATCACTCTAAACAGTTGCTCCACTGTTTGTTGAATTTCAGTAGCCTTTCCTGCAGGTGCTACAAAGCTTGCAGAGGCTTCGCGCGGAATGGCATTGCGCAAACTGCCTCCGTCAATAGCAGCTAAACGTATCTTATAGTCCCTGTCTAATGTGTATAATATGCGCAAAAGAATTTTATTGGCATTGCCGCGTCCCAGAGCAATATCCACGCCGGAGTGGCCGCCTTTCAAGCCTGACACGGTCAATTTATAAGCCTCATAATTGGCAGGAACACTTTCTTCTTTGTAATTAAAGGTAAAGGTACCGTCCAAGCCTCCTGCGCAACCTGTACACAATTCGCCTTCTTCTTCAGAGTCAAGGTTAATTAAAATGTCGCCGTTCAAAAGTCCGGGTTTCAAGCCGAAAGCTCCTGTCATACCTGTTTCTTCATCTGCAGTAAACAATGCCTCAATAGGCCCGTGTTCCAAATCGTTGGCTTCGAGCACGGCCATGGCCATAGCTAAGCCGATGCCGTTATCGGCGCCTAAAGTCGTACCTTTGGCTTTTACCCAGTCGCCGTCAGCGTATGCCTCTATGGGGTCTGTTTTAAAATCGTGTACCTTATCGTTATTTTTTTGCGGCACCATATCTAAATGGCCTTGCAAAATAATGCCTTTACGGTTTTCCATGCCTTTGGTGGCCGGTTTACGGATAATCACATTACCAACCTCATCTACAATAGTTTCCAAGCCTAAATCTTTTCCGAATTTAGCTGCAAATTCAATGGCTTTTCGTTCATGTTTCGAGGGGCGGGGAATTTGCGTCAAAGCATAAAAATGCTTCCATACGCGTTCGGGGTTTAATGTTGCAATACTCATGTAATTTAATGTTTAAAGTTTAATGTTCAAAGTTTAAAAGGTAAAGGTAGGAATTTTTTGGTTAAACACCAAAAAGAAATACAATATACCTATTTTTTATCTGTTTGGATAAAAAACTTGCCTATTTTTTATCTGTTTATATAAAAAACTTGCTTATTTTTTATCTATTTAGAAAAAAAACTTGCTTATTTTTTGTTTATTTAGAAAAAAAATTAGAACTTTGCGGCATGAAAATGGCGTAAATTATGATAATACGAAAATTTTATCAAGACAAAATTGAACGAGGTTTTAAACATGTTCCTATAGTCATGCTGATTGGGGCACGGCAGGTGGGCAAAACTTCATTGATGAAAAACTTTGCAAGAGGTAAGCAGCCTGCTGTTTTTTTGAATGGACAGAATCCCGAAATTGCCGAACTGTTTCAAAAGTTTTCAACCATAGAACAGTACCTTAGTTCATTATTAAATAAGAAATTAGACGGCTTTTTGCTGATTGATGAGTTTCAATATATCAATGGCATCTCCACCATGATTAAACTGCTCACCGATAAATATAGTCGTCTTAAAGTTTTATGCTCAGGCAGTTCTTCCTTAGACATCTTGCAAAAAGTAGAAGAATCTTTGGCAGGCAGGGTCCGCACTATAGAAGTGTTTTCTCTTTCATTTTTAGAATTTTTACTGTTTAAGGACAAAAAATCGGCAAAACTCTATCAATCTTTTTCTATCGACACTACAAGCTCAGCCCTTACAGTGTCCATAGAATCGGCATTGTCGGAATATTTGGTTTATGGAGGATTGCCGCGCGCTTCCTTAATCGATAACAAGAATGAAAAAATTGAAATTCTTCATGATATTTATCAAACCTATTTATTAAAAGATGTCAGAAACTATATCAAAAACGAACATGTAATCGGATTTAATAAAATGCTCCGCATTTTGGCAGCGCAAATCGGCAGTTTAGTTAATATTAACGAACTCAGCCGTGAAAGCGGACTGTCTTATAAAAGCGCCGAAACCTACCTGCATTTATTGGAGCAAATGTATATCATTAAATTGATTGAGCCTTACTATACCAACAAAAGAAAGGTTATCAACAAGATGAGAAAAATCTATTTTTGCGATTTGGGTTTACGGAATATGATTGAAAATAATTTCAACGATATAAACTCCAGAGCTGACAAGGGGGCTATTTTTGAAAATTATGTACTATTAGAATTATGGAGAAATAAGGGCGCCGGCGACATACTGCAATTCTTCCGTACTTTCGACGGCACAGAAGTTGATTTCGTACTCACACAATCAATCGGTAAAAAAGCATTTGAATGTAAGTTTAAAACGCTCGACAAGCCTATTAATCTCATTGGTTTTAACAATTTTTGCGAAGCAGAAGGAATCAGTCGGAAATACATCATCAACAAAAACTTGAATACCACCCATCAGGGCACAAAATTTATCCAAGGCTTTCTGAGCGCGCTGCTGCCGTGAAGAAGATTGATGAAGGTAGGGGAAGATTGATGAAAGTAGATGAAGATAGTTTTGAACCTTGAACTTAGTTTATATTGTATGTGGACTATCGTTCCGACGGCTTCACATTCATATATTATCTTGTTGTGTAAAGAAATCAATAATTCTCTTATTGCCATTTAAAAGGTCTTGAATATATTTGTACGTTTCATTAGACGACATAATTGGTGATTCATGCTGTAAGGAACGAAATGTTCCGTCTTTTTGGGGCGCAATCAATACAATACGTCCAATTCTCAAATCGAATAACCTCATATTTACTACCGCATAAGCATTTCTATCTGCTGTTATAAATGAAATGAAGTCAATTTTATTTGTTTTGGTTTTGATAAATCCTTGTCCGATATAATGAGGGTGGTTTCTTGATGAAATATCAACGGACGTAAGCGTAAAATCATCTATTGACTCTATCGTATCTGTCAAAGCCACAATGGTAAAAAAGACTTCATTGGGTTTGTTGGGAATAAACTCTTTATTGACATTAGATTGATTAACAAAAAAGGAACGCCATATTATTTTCTTGTTATTTAAATCAAATCCGTCCCATTCCCCCGAAGTTCCTAATCCGCCGAATGTGCTGTCAGCCAGATTATAGTTCGGTTCCGGAAAAACTCCGTTAATCAATGGATTTCCTTCTAATGGCTTTCCTTCTAACAATTTTCGGTATAGAGATGAAGTATCAACGTTCCAAGTTTTCACACACAATTTTGTAAAATCATTTCTATTTTCATTGTGAGTTCGTTCTCGGTCAAGATTCCATTTGTAGAATTGTTCGCCAACTTGCCCATATCGTTTGAAATGCACTACCTTAGCCTGTTGCGGCGGCAAGACCAGAAAGTCGCCTATGCGCAGGCTCTCGCCGGTGATAATATCGGTTCCTTGCGAATAGTCGGCTGTTATTTCCGCGAAGCGCGGCCAGTCTATCGTCTTTTCCGTGCGGCAATTATTAATAGCCACCATCACCAACTCGTTGTCTGTGTAACGGAAGTAAACGTAAAAATTATTATCAACAGGCACAAATTGCATTAATTTACCTTCATGAATAACCTTGGCATTTTTACGCCAGTTAAAAAGTTTCTTAGTGTATTCGAATACCTCATTTTCCGTTTTTGTACGACCTTCTGACGTAAATACCGAACGTTCATCACTCGGCCAGCCGCCCGGCATATCCAAACGCTCTTCGCCGTGTCCCCGTTCCTTTTTATTATACAGCATCACTTCCGAACCGTAGTATATCTGCGGGACGCCGCGCATGGTGGCCAATAGCGCCATTACCATTTTTTGCTTATCTTTCTTACCCTTCAGCAACCAAGCCATGCGGTTAATATCATGATTATCGGCAAATATCATCAAGTTGTTCGGACGAACATATACGAAGTCTTGTGTCAAACAGGAATAAATCTTCATTAAACCTTCATTCCACGAAGGCATGCTATCCTTAACAAAGCCCGCTGCAATACTTTCCTGTAAAGGAAAATCCATTACCGACGGCAAGCGACTGGTGTAACCGTCGGCATTTTTCGCTGCGCCTTCCCAATAAGCAATCATAAGCGGAGAACCATACCACGCTTCGCCGACAATATTCAGATTGGGATATTCGTCCAAAATATTTTTCGTCCATGCAGCCATCGCATGTTTATCGCTGTAAGGGTAGGTATCAACCCGCAAACCGTCGAGGCCGACATATTCAATCCACCATATAGCCATTTGCGTAAAATAAGTCAGCACGTAAGGATTCGTAAGGTTCATATCGGGCATTGAAGTATCGAACCAGCCTTTTATGCACAAATCATTATCATACTTCGAAGCATGAGGGTCGAAATGGGAAGCCATCTGATAATTGGAGCGGGTGAATTGAGGGAATTGGTTAATCCACGATGCAAAAGGCAGGTCGTTCACCCACCAGTGGGCCATACCGCAATGGTTTGGCACCATATCCATAATGATTTTGATTTGCCGTTCGCGAGCCATGTCCGCCATTTGTTTATACAACTCATTGGTTCCGAAACGAGGGTCTATACGGTAATAATCGGCGCAGGCATAGCCATGGTACGAAGCATCAGGTTCATTGTCAAACAGCAAAGGAGTACACCAAATGGCTGTTACTCCCAATTCCTGCAAATAGTCAAGATGGTTAATAATGCCTTGAATATCGCCGCCGTGACGGCCATAAGGGCTGCTCCTGTCTGCTTTTTCCGCCGCATCTTTATGGGAATCGTTGGTCGGATCGCCGTTGGCAAAGCGGTCGGGCATAATTAGGTAGATCATGTCCTCCGAACCAAAGCTTTTGCGTTGTGCAGAGCCTTCACTACGGGCATTGATTAAGTATTGATGATTGATTTTTTTCTTTCCCTGCGTAAATTCAAAGGTATAAATTCCCGATTGAGCATCGGCGTCCACCAGAACATCAACAAACAAATAATTTTTGCTTTCGGCCTGATGAACGCGAAGCACCGTCAAACCTTTTTCCAAGCAACGAACTTCAGCATTTTGCAAGTCCTTGCCATAGAACATCAATTGCAGCGGTGTACGCATGTCTGTCCACCAACTTAAAGGCTCAACACGTTCAATTTTCATTTGGGCGCACAACAGATTGATTGAACAAAGACACAAAGAAAGAAGAAAAATTTTTCTCATAGCGGTAAATTTTATTTAGAAAAAAGCCTGTCCCCACGAGCTATTGCACAAATATCTTATATTCCCAAGGCGTCAAAGCGTCTATGGCTTTTAACTTCGAATAATCGCTTTCAAATGCTACACTATGTTCCTTATCCGTCAGATTAAAGACGGCTGTTACCTTATTGCCTTTAACTTCGCGTTCAAATGAAAATACTGCATTCGGAACCGAGTTTTTAATTTCCACTAATGGGCCGCCCTTATCCTGACTATGCAGTGCGGGGTTGTTTTTACGCAGTTTATTCAAATCGCGGTAAAAGGCTGTATAGTCCTCTTGATCCGTCCAATCGATTTCATCTTTTTCGAAGAATGCCAAGCGGCGGTTGAAACCAGCTTCCTGACCGTTGTAAATCAAGGGCATTCCCGGCAACAGGTAGGTCAATGCGGCAAAAGCGCGGGCAGCCGTTCCCATGCGTTCAAACTCCGTTCCGTGCCATGAATTTTCATCATGATTTGAAGTAAACATCATAGGAATGGTATAAGCGGGAAATCGCTGATTCATCAGTTCCAATACATGCCGCAGCTCATTGGCGTCAGCAAGGCCCTGAGCAATTTTGTTCATCTCGGAATGCAAATGCCAAGCGTAATACATATTAAAAGCCTTTTGCTGCAAAGGCGGTTCCTCAGCTTCGGCCAGCATGAACACATCGGACTTCACGGCTTTTAATTCTATTAAGGCAGCCTCCCAAAAATCCACCGGCACATTCCCCGCTACGTCGCAACGGAAGCCATCAATATGGGTTTCTTTTATCCAATACAACATCGCATCTATCATTGCGCGGCGCATATCGTTATTATTGTAGTTTAATTTGGCAATATCGGTCCAGTCATATTCTATCACAAAGTTACCCAAACTGTCGGTTATATACCAATCTTTATTCACTGTCCATACCGCATCGGGCGAGGTGTGGTTGGCCACCCAGTCGATGATCACCTTAAAGCCCAGTTCGTGGGCTTTGTTCACCATAGCCTTAAAATCGTCTAAGGAGCCAAACTCCGAATTCACTGCAGTATAATCTTTGATGGCATAATAACTTCCGAGAGAGCCTTTTCTTTCTAACTCTCCAATGGGGTGCATGGGCATAATCCATAAGATATCCACGCATAGATCTTTCAAGCGCGGCAGATGCTCGGTAAAGGCATTAAAAGTACCTTCAGGCGTATATTGACGCACGTTCACTTCGTAAATCACCGCATCGGCACTCCAATCGGGGTGATATTGCTCCGCTTGCTGCCGACAAGAGGCCGATATGCAGCAAACAGTAATTAGTAAATAATAAAATGGTTTCATAAAATTGAAAATTGAGCGTTTGACGTAAATTTTATAACTTTAGACTATAATCATTTGCCGCAATATCCATGGTCAAAGGCTTATTGGCCAGCGGGGTATTGACGGTTATTGTTTGCGGTCGGTCTGATTTATTTAACGCTACGACCACTTCCTGTCCCATATATACGCGGGCATAGACCAACACATCTTTAGTTACAGACAATGGAACGTAGCTGCCGTACATCAAGGACATAGACGAGCGCCGCAAGTGTGTCAAATGTTTTACCTTATCCAACAAATCCTGCTCCTGTTGATTATAATCCGAGAACTGCATCATTCGGCGATTGTCGGGGTCGTTGGCGCCGGGCTGTCCAAATTCATCGCCCTGATAAATGCAGGGAACGCCGGGAATGGTCATAATAAAGGCCTGCAATAAGGCTAAGCGGGCATAGCCCACTTCGTCGCCCACGCCAATATCGCGTTTCCACCCGATGGCTTTGGTATCTTCATCGGGTTGAATAGCTCCTCCCGCTAAGGAAATAAAGCGCGGCCTGTCGTGATTGCCGCTAATATAACCCATCAAATTATGGTAGCCGTAGTTGTCAAGACTGGCTTGCAAGGCAGCGGAGAGTTGCTCAAACGAGGTATTCTGAGCATCTATTAACACAGCGATAGCAGCGTCATATACATTAAAATCAAATTGCGCATCTAACATTCCGCTCTTTACATAACTGCCAATCAAAGCAGGGCTGCCGTATGTTTCGCCTATCTGATATATATTTCTATTTGGGAAGCGCAGTTTTGCTTTTTGCGTTAAGGTGCGCCAAAACACTTCGGGTACATGCTTGGTAGCGTCGTGGCGGAAGCCGTCAAAATCAAAATTTGCTATCCAATATAAGGCAGAATCGGTTAAAGGATCGTAGGCTTCAGGCTTCGACAAGTCAAATGTAGGAATATGCCTGTCGAACCATGTGGTTAGACGAAATTCGTCCCACAGTTCAAAATTCAGACGGCCATCGGGGGTGTACATAGGGGTAGTCCAGTCGGGATTCGCCTTCAGGGTGGGACTGTTAATGTGCATGTGGTGCGCCACGTAATCCAAGATAACATTGATCTGACGTTTGTGCGCCTCGTCTAAGAGTTTTCGCAATTCATCTTCCGTGCCAAAGCGGATATCTACTTTAGTGGCATAAAGCGGCCAATAGCCATGGTATCCCGAAAATTTTGTCTTAGGGTCGTTGATGAAACCCCAAGCATCAAAAGGGTTTTGCGTAATCGGCGAGATCCATATTGTATTAATGCCCAAGTCGGCAAAGAAACCGTCTTTGATTTTTTGGATAATACCGCTTAAATCGCCACCGAAATAATCAACTTTTGGCAGTACATACGGACTATTGAGTTTAATATCGTTGTCGGGATTACCGTTGTTAAAACGGTCAATCATCAGGGAGTACATCACCATTCCGTGCTTATCGTTCCGCTGTACTTCGGCAGCCGAGGTCATTACTTTCCCATGAGCTAAAGGAACCAGCACATCGTTGGCAATACCGTTATCATTAGAGGCAAACAAGCGGATAAAAGAACGTTCCATTCCTGCCGCATTTTCCGGAATATACACGGTCAGTTTATCATCTTTCAGCCTCAGGTATTCTTCGGGCAGGCGGGTATTTTGCCACAGCGCCACATAATCAGCGGGAGTATTATCGACTTTGACTTCAAATGCTTCTTTTGACGCTTTGTTTGTCAGCAACAAGGGGGCCTTAGTTCTATCCGCTCCTTTTAGAGAAGGGAGCTCTTCCTTTTGCATTACTAAGGTAGCCTGAACCCCTTCGCTCCACACCTCCATAGTTGAAATCCACGGCGTATTGGCATAAGGAATCAACGCTACTTCGTCATAATTGCCAATCGGCAATACTAATAGATCATCGGAGACTACGCTGTCGATTTGCATTAAGGCGGGAAAATAATCCTGAATCCGTACAAACACCGTATCGGCATTTAATTTCACCACGCTTGCCAAGTCAAGTCGGTCAAAAGAAGATTCAGGAACAGAGGGCAAGGGTGTAGTACAAGCCGCTAAGAGCAATAGGGGCAAAAAAGCGATTTTTTTCATAGACGCTAATATTCTAAAACAATAGACGAATAGGAGGGCAGTTTAACATTATAAGCATCTCCTGCCTTTTCCAATATTGCAGCATTTATCACCGCCAGAATACGCTTAACCTGCTCATTGATGCGATAAACGCGCGGCACCACGCCCAAATTATGAATAACAAGCACTCGCTGGTTATCTTTTTGTCGTGTATATACCATAAGTTCATTAGGCATATCAGACGGATCGGGATAGGCAAAGGAGCCTTCGGCTAAAGCCGGATAACTGTTTCGCAGTTTAATGAAAGCAGCATACACCGAATAGAGTGAATTTTTATCAGCTTGCTGAACCGAAAGAGACGTTACCTGATCATCGGTATTAAACATTGGCGTACGCCATGAAGTACGATAGCCGTCGCCCGCCTTTGGTGCCCATAAGAAAGGCTCGCGCACATTTTCATCGCCGGTTTGTTTTAGTCCGCGCATGCCTATTTCTTCGCCATAATAGAGATAAGGTTGTCCGGGCATAGTCAACAATACGGCAGCCGCTATCTTTGCTTTATTTACATTATAATTCAGAACGCTCATCGTACGGTCTTCGTCATGATTGGAAAGTTTGGGTACATTAATATAATCCGGATTAGCGGCGACAAAGGCGCTCATACATTCCGCTACATCTTTAGGATAATATTTACCTGTATTATTATTCAAAGCCCATTCAAGATTATTCCAATTCGGAAAATTAAACAATGCCGGAAAAGCCTGATAGAAGTAGGCCATTCCGTCTTTATTATCAAACATTTCTCCTACTAAATATACATCAGGTTTATAGCTTTTAAGTTTACCCAGAAAATTTTGCCAGAAATTAAGATTATCCTGCGACCTTTCTACTTGATAAATGTGTTTCACTGCATCGAAGCGGAAGCCGCTTACTCCCTTATCCAACCACATTTTCGCCGCTTCGTATAAACTATCTACAACGGCTGATGTAGGGTTAATATCGGGCATCCATGAAGAAAAGGCTCCGAAATATTTATAATCGGTAGTACCGCTTTCTACGTTATGCCATTCATAAGCATTGTAATAAGTAGTAGACGGTACTTGTCCACTCTGCACATAAGCCTGCACCTGATTAGAGGGGGCAAACAGATAAAAGTCGCGATAAGGAGAGCTTGTACTGCTGCAAGCCTGCACAAACCATTGATGCTCCTTACAGGTATGGTTGACGACCCAATCCAGCACTACTTTTATATTCAAATTATTAGCCTTCGTAATAAGCGCATCGAAATCGGCCATAGTACCAAATTGGGGGTGTATTGTTTTATAATTATTCACATCATAGCCATGATAAGAAGGTGAAGGGTGAATGGGGGTTAACCATATTCCACGAATCCCCAGACTATGCAAATAATCTAATTTATCGGTAATACCTTTCAGGTCGCCGATGCCATCGCCATTAGCATCGGCAAAGGAACGGACAAATATTTCATAATACACATTTCCCCGCTTTATGCCGTCCCATTCTATCGGGTCAGGCGTTGAACCGGTATTTCCGCCGTCGCCATTCTCCTTGTCGCAGGCCCAGAAGAAAGGAAAAGCTAATACTAAAAATAATATAAGATGTACTTTTTTCATAATATATACATTGCAGCTCCGCCGCCGAGAGCCAGTTGTTGTTTAAATTCGGTTATTACTTTACATACACGGCATAGCCGTAAGCTGTCAACGACACTTCGGTTTGCGCCGTAAATTGGATTTGACCCGACTTCAGATAATCGGTAAATGTTCCGACAGGCATAGTACCGGTAAATTTAACTTTTGCCGGAGCGTTGGAAAAGTTAAGCAATACCAGCACTTCATTAGTATCGCGTTTTCGTGAATAAGCATACACGTTAGTCTCATCAGTGGTGGTGTAAGTAGTTAATATTCCGCGATTTGTTCCGCTTTCCAGGGCCTTTTGGGTTCTTTTCAAAGCAGTAAGTTTCTTTAACAAGCTATTGATAACAGGGTTTATCGGCGTCCATTCGACGCGCGCCACATCAAAAAGTCCCATCGTTTTATTCATTCCAACTTCCTGTCCATTATAAATTAACGGCATATCGTATATTGTAAAATACAGAACCGTGAGGGGCAAAAGAAAATTACCATAACGGGTAAATTCCGTGCCGTCGTATGCATTCAGGTCATGATTAGCCAAGTACACCATACGTCCCTTATTGGAATATGCCGTATTATTGAACAAGGTATTACATGCCGTTTTCAGTTGGTTCACATTTTTATTGACTCCAAAATCATTCAAGGCTGTATTGAAAGCCCAGGCATAGTCGAAATCAAAGGCAGGCATATAAGCTGCATTATCGCCTTCGCAAAGCCATTTAATGGGTTTTACAGCATTGACTGCTGCACGCGCCTCCGTCCAAAACGACAGAGGAATAAAGAGCGTAGCAGCATCGCAGCGATAACCGTCAATATCAAACTCTGCCACCCAGTATTTCATGGCATCAATCATTGCTGCCCGCATACTGAGGTTATTGAAATCAAGCTGAATAACGTCTGTCCAATCCATTGGCGAGTAAGGCCGTTGTCCATATCCGTTGGCAGCATAATAATCAATATGGCTGCTTACCCATATATGATCCCATGCCGTATGGTTGGCCACCCAGTCGAGCCAAATTTCCATGCCCGCCTCGTGTGCGGCTGTAACCAAGGCTTTCAAATCTTCAGACGTTCCATAATCCGGATTAATGGCCTTATAGTCTTTCACGGCATAAGGACTGCCTTTAGCGCCAATCCTGTTTTGCAGTCCTATAGGGTGAACAGGCATCAACCAAAGGATATCTACGCCCAGTGATTTTAAGCGGGGCAAGTCATTTTTCAGTCCGTTAAAATTACCTGCTGTAGAATAATTACGGATATTAACTTCATAGATAACCTTATTATTCTCGCTGACAGGTTTGATATTCGAATTAGGATCCGGGTCCGGAGCAGGATTATCGGACGACTTATTACAAGCTTGCGCCGCCATCAGCAGCGCAAGCCCAAATAAGACATATTGAACGATTTTTATCATTTTTTAGTCACAAGTAACCATTGAAAAACCGCTGCCGGTTATTTCCAGACAAACATCATTAGTAATATTCAGATTAATATCGAACTGTTGTCCTCCGCTATTATTATTCAGAATAGCATTGCCAACTGTTTGTCCCGGAGGCACCGTAACCGAATACCAGCCGCTCATATCGGCTGCTACCACCTGTCCCGGCCAGCCGCCGAAAGTATCAGAATTAGGGTTTCCGCCCCAGGCATAAATAGCCATTTGCCCGCTCCATTCATCAGCCGGTTGCGTCCACCGTATAGTGATAGACCATTCTGTAGCTTGAACAAAGGTTCCGGCAGTAAGGTCAACCTCATACTGGGCATCTACTGTAGGATAGGGCATATCGTGCTGGCTTCCCGCATTATTGTTAATAATCAGGTGTTGGTCAAAGCCGGGAGCGATGCTGACAGAATACCAGCCATAAACATCGGGGGTTAGCAATTTGCCGGGCCAAGCGCCATGATAATTGTTATCGGTTCCCCACGAATATACATACATATCGGCCCATGAACCGTTCACCACTTTCCATTTCACCACCTTTGGGCCGGTAGAAACATCGCCGCTATTTAAGTCAACATACAGTGTAACATTATCGGTAGGGTTACTAATTAAGTTTACTTGATCGCCTGCGTCATTATTGATAATAAGATTCACCTCTCCTTCGCTGGGGACGGCAACAGAAAAAGAACCATCGATATTAGCAGTCAGTTCTCTTCCGGGCCAACTGCCAAATAATTCATTGTCGCCCCACGCATACACATACATATCCGCCCAGCTTCCCGCTACTATAATCCACGTTACGGTAACAGGTCTGCTCGTGTAAACATCGCCTGTTTCCAAATTTACATACAAGTCAACATCTTGGGCGTTCAGAGCAGGAATGCTTACCAAATCCAATTGCTCGCCATTGCCGTTATTATTGATGATTACATTCGCATTAAACTTGTAGGGTACGGTAATAGCATACCAGCCGTCGGCATCGGGTGTTACTACCTCTCCTGGCCAACTGCCGAACAAGTCACTGTCGCCCCATACATAAACGGCCATTTCGGCCCAGCTTCCTCCCGTAATAGTCCAACGAACATTGATCGGCGCCGGTTCTTTTACAGTGAAAAGAATTTCATTAGAATATACTACTTCGCCATTCGGATATTCTGTTTTCACTCTTATAGCCAGATTTTGCAGGCCATAATGCTCGTTGCCGGTAAGACTCACTAAGATATCAAACAGTTGTTCTGCATAAATATCAGCGTATAATTTATCGGTAGCCTCTAATACTATAGCCTGAGAAAACTGGTTATCGGCTAAATCAATCTGCGCTGTATAAATTACATTATACACACAAGCGGGATCTCCGGAGGGATAGGTAAAACGCGCTTTAGTCCAGTTGATTCGGAAAAGGAAAATATCGTCGCCGAGTTCGGGCTTATCCAATACCCATTCGGTTTGCCCCAGCGGACTCACCACAGGGCTTGTGGTATTGAAAAGTCCATTGTCGCCTTCATTCTTCTCGCAAGCCGAAAAACTTATCAGCAGCAAGAAGATGCTCAATATATAGGTCAAATTTTTCATATCTTTTCTTTTAAATTTCGTTTTATTACTTCCTTATAACTGCATAATGCCCCGTAAGGTCATTGAAATAGATCATATAGGTGCCGGCAGGAACCGTAGCGGAACCCGGATCGTCGTAAACAGCTATGCCATAAGGGAAATCTTCGGCCTGACCGCCCCAGTTATCTGTCCAGGCATGATCGGCGCGGAATTTCAGGGCTGTTTGAGTATCAAAGGTATATTCCAATGTCCATTTATGCTCATCATAGCTTGACTTCACCATTTCCGGGTCATTATCCCAGTCGCAGAAGCTACCTACGGCGCCTATCACTGCATACACAGGTTTAGCGGAAGCATCATAAGGTTCAATGGTGTAGGTCATGGCGCCAAGGTCGAGCGTAATGGTGTGATAACCTGCAGCTACGTTAAATGCGTCAAGATCGCCAAAAGTGATTGCTCCGCCTGTACCCATGCAATACAAGGTTGCCCAACTGCCTAAATTGGATTCACTGGCAAATTTAAAGTAGCATAAACCATCGCCGCTATCTTGGAAAAGACCGGTATAAGTATATACAAGATTAGTCAAAGAATTGTCATCACGATACATGATAAATTCCTTGCCGCTGTTATCCCAACCATTCGGATTACCGATTATATATACGGCTTCTATATCGGAAGGCGGCGTATAGGGTATAAGGGTAATAGTCCTTTGGTTTTGCGATACGGCAGTAAGCGAAGGTTGGTTAAGTCCATAGTTAGCTATTACTCTAAATTCCACATTAGCGGGCGTACCCGGTATTTGCTCAAAATTGTTAACCAACATGGAGTTAATCTCTTTTACGAAAATATTCAAAGCCAAAGCCTCTGTTGAGCCGATAGTATGTGCATCAGCAAAATTATTACCGACAATATCCATTTCCAGTGTATATCTTACCGGTCCTACGGGAGCCGGACGGGCACCATGGTCTAAGAAGAATTTTGTTTCTGTCCAAGTTACCGTCAGCAGCCATGGATTAGTACCGGTTTCCGGCATGGTTAATGTTGCACTCGAAAAAGGCAACGGATCAATCACGCTGGGTTCAATACCGGTTAATACCGGGGAGGCGTCTTCCTTGCTACACCCGAAAAACAGCGGCAGCAAGGCTATGATAAATAAATATGTTTTAAGTGCTTTCATATTAATATCCTGTATTTTGTTTAATGTTTGAGTTAGCCGTCAATTCCGCAGCCGGAATCGGGAAGATTTTATATTTACTGTCGAGACTGGTAGTTCCGGTATATACGCCGTTCTTCCAAGGCCATGCATAATTAGCCGTAAACATATTGAAACGTATCAAATCCGTACGGCGGTGGCCTTCCCAATAAAGTTCACGCGCACGTTCAGCAATTATAAATTCGAGGGTCAATTGCATATCACCTATAGTACCGGCGTCTGCACGGTTACGGATATCGTTCACGTAGCCAAGAGCGGTTGGGCGATCGCCGCCCTGTCCGCCGCGAAGCACTGCTTCGGCATACATCAGATAAGCATCGGCCAAGCGATACAAGGGAAAGTCAGTATCGGGGAAAGTAAGATCCGAGCCAAAAGTGCCATCGCTTTTTACGTTGGTGTATTTAATCACCGACCAACCTGACTTAAAGTCGTTTAACGAACGAGTATCCTGTGTGCGATCGTCTTTCCAGAATAAGGCGCGGTTATCGCCGACGGTAAACAGACTGCTCAATGTTTCCTTAGCGCGAATGCCCGACCAGTTCTGTACCAATCCAAAATTTGTAGCAGGGCTCATATCGGAAGCATAAGCGCCAGCCATTAGATAAGTTGTTCCGCCATAAGTTGTAGCTCTTTTACCATCAAATATAATAGGGAAAATAATTTCGGTTGAGCTGTCGTTATCGGCTCCAAACATGTGTTTATATACAGGTTCGAGAACATAACCTGCCGCGATCACTTTATTCAAATAAGTAAGGGCTTCGGTATATTTGGGCTGTCCGATATATACTTCTGCGTTCATGTACAATTTAGCTAATACCATACACACTGTGGGGTCGTTTACCTTACCGTAATTAGCTGCCGATTTAGTCGGCAAATATCCTTCGCAAGCCTTTAATTCCGTTTCAATCCAAGGGAAGAAGAAAGCGCGGTTTTTCTGTTCGGGCAGGAATGCACCCACGCCGTCGGCTTCATCTATGTAAGGAATATTGGCAAACAAATCTATCAGAAAATAATAATTCATAGCCCGTATTGCGCGCGCTTCCACGCGATAAGTACGTACCGCTTCTTGTGTGGCAGCATCAATACCGCGCGCATTCATTTTTTCATCGGTAGTCTGGCGTAAAAATTCATTGACATAAGCTACATTCAGCAGCATACGGTTATAGCTCAATTCGCAGAATCGGTTGCTGGACGTCCAGTTGCAATACTGCAAGCCGCTCAAGCCGTCATCAGACCAGGCGCAGACAGCCTCATCGGTAGTCAATTCCTGTAAATTCCAATAGGAGCGGAGAAAGGTTGCTTCGCCCTGGTCGGCACCAACAATATCGTGCATGCCCGAAGGTCCTTCATTTCCCGAAAGGGCAAAGGAGGCATACATTTTAGCCATAAATTGGTTATAGGTTTCTGCCTTAGCCCAAGCTGCTTCCGGTAAAAGAATGCTTTCGCTTTTCGGCTCCGTATCCAAGTCTTTTATACAAGAGGTAAAGGCAAACAATAACAAACAAGCTGCAAGTATCTGTATTTTATATATTTTTTTCATTGTTCCTGTGATTTAGAAGTTAATATTTACACCCAACATGCAGGTCAAGGGACGCGGATAGAAATTATTATCCACGCCGCCGTTCACTTCAGGATCCATTCCCTTGTAAGGAGTGAAAATAAAGGGATTTTGTACGGAGCCGTAAATACGTCCTGAAAGCGGGAGGTTCCACAATTTCTTAAACGACCAACCTAAGGTAATATTGTCAATACGGAAGAACGAAGCATTCTGTATGTAGTAATCAGACAATACCTGTTTAAAGAGGAAGCCGGGTTCAAAAGCACTGCGCACGCGATTACCGAGAAATTCGTTGGCATATACGCGCGCCGGAGCCAATTCGGCATTATTGGCCGCTACGGCATTGAAGTTATAGTTGCCAATGCTCCCATGGCCTACAATAGATAAATCCCAATCTTTCCACATGAGCTTGGTATTAAATCCAAGTGTCCAGTCGGGGGTAGGCTTATGGAAGATATACAAGTCCTGTTCGTTGATTTGTCCATCGTTGTTACGATCCTTGTAAAAACCTTCGATAGGCTTGCCGTTTGCATCATATATTTGTTGATAGACATAGTACATGCCGGCGGAATTGCCTACGCTATGCACCATTAATTGAAAGCCGCCATCGCCTCCGGTATGTCCGTAACGACGTATGGCGCTTTTGTTATCGCCATAGCTGAGGCTGGTAATTTCATTATTATTGTATGCAAAGTTAGCGCCGATTTCCCAACGCCAATCTTTATCTTCTACAGCTACTCCCTGAATAGAAAATTCTATACCTGTATTTTTCAAGGAACCAATATTAGCCGGCACATATTCGCTGAAATTTGTACCTGCCGCCACCTTGGTTTCGGCATTAATCAGGTCTTTTGTTTCACGGTAATAGAAATCAATAGCCCCGTAAATACGCGTTTTCAGGAAAGCATAGTCTATACCAACGTTATAGGTAGTAGTAGATTCCCATGTCAAATATTCGTTATAGGACAAAGGCCGAATGAGGTCAGACCATATAGGGTTTCCGTAGGCGTCATAACCACGAATATAGCAGGCTTGTTGACCCACGCTATATTGGTACTGCCCCATATAGGGATAGTCGCCCTGGTTAATGTCCTGTTGACCGGTAATCCCCCAGCCGAGACGCAGCTTCAGATTGTTCATCACCGGAGTAATGGGCGACATGAAATCTTCGTCGCTGATTTTCCATGCAACAGCGGCTGAAGGGAAAAGTCCCCAACGCCTATCGGGGTGAAAACGCGAGGATCCGTCGTTACGGAGCGTAAAGGTAAACAGGTATTTATTATTAATCGTATAGTTCAGACGTCCGAAAAACGAAAGAATATAATGTTCATTTTCATAGCTGTTAACGCTAATTTCCTCCGGATTGCCAAATGGGTCAAATTTCGCGATACGATAATCCTGATTGCTGCCTTTAACCCAGTAGTGTTGCCATGAATAACCGGCCATTATATCAAGATTACTATTCAAAAAGTCAAGGTCTTTTTTGTATTGCGCATAAAAATCAAGCAGTGAGTTTCTACGATCCTGATCCCATTTGCCGTCAAATCCGCCATTTACCCATTCGGCCGGAGCCCATTCCGAAACATACCTGCTACCGGAACTGTGCGAATAGTCCATACCCAGGTTCAGGTTGAAATGTAATTCGGGTAAGAAAGGCAACCTATAATCAATTTGTGCATTCCCGATAAAATTAAAAGCGGTTGATTTATCGCTGTGCATTTCCAAGAGCGACATCGGGTTTTTTCCGGCTACGGTATTTAAAGAGCCATCAGCTCCAAGCCAGGACCAAAAGCCGCCAAAAAGACTGTTTTCGTCATACACAGGCTGCGTGGGGTCAAATGCCACTGCTGCTCCAATAGCTCCCTGATTCGCAAAACGATTCTTAACGTACATGAATTTACCATTCAGGTTTGCCTTCAAATCGTTATTCAATAGTGTGGGAGACAAAGCAAAGCTGCCGGTATAACGGTCCATGGAAGAGGTTTTAAGGATACCGTTCAGATTGGTGTAGCCAAAAGATACGCGGTAAGGCATAACATCTTTTACGCTACCATATACGCTCAGGTTGTGTTCGGTGTTAATGGTCGTACGGAAAATTTCATTTTGCCAATCGGTATTTTCATTACCCAGCTTGCCCACTACTTCCGCCTCATTTGACCTGCCAGCAAAGGTGTTTTGTACAAATTCGCGAAACTCGTCTCCGTTCAATACATCAATTTTTTTAATCGGCGTACTGAACGATACATTACTATCGTAGGTAATACGCAGTTTATCGGACACTCCTTTCTTGGTAGTGATAATGATTACCCCATTGGAAGCGCGCGATCCGTAGATAGCTGCCGCAGAAGCGTCTTTCAATACGGTAAAAGTTTCGATGTCAGTAGGATTAATAGTACTCAGAAGGTTCCCAACCCCTCCAATGCCTTCGTTGCCAATAGGAACGCCGTCAATCACAATTAACGGATCATTACTGGCCGAGAGCGAAGAGCCTCCGCGAATACGGATACTGGCCCCGCCGGTAGGAGAACCTCCGTCGGAAGTAATAGTAACCCCGGCAATCTTACCGGTCATCATGGTTTGCGCATTAGGAGCAAGTCCCCGTCCTTCCTGATCGGCTTTAATAGCTGTAACAGAGCCGGTAGCATCGCTTTTCTTTACTTGACCATAGCCAATTACAACCACTTCGTCTAAGAGTTTCGCATCATCTCTGAGAAAAGCATTTATCTCAGAGCGCCCGTCACACGCTATTTCAAGCGTTGCCGAGCCAAAGTACGAGAACACTAAAACAGCGTCCGGAGCAACATTCGACAAGGTATAAACACCGTTCAGGTCGGTAGTAGCCCTTTGGTTGGGATTACCCTTCACCATCACAGTAGCGCCAACTGCCGGCGCACCTGTCTCATCTTTAACGACACCTGTTACAGATGTCAACTGCTGAGCCATAACTATACTGCTAATAAGCAGCATGGACAGCATAAATGAAATTAATCGCTTCATAAAAAAATATTTAGTTTAACTTTTTTAATTAGTTATTTATAGTTTTACGCCTTAAATTCCACTATCTCGCCGCGGAAATTCACTTTGAACGACAACCCTGTCCAGTGCTTGGGCAGCTTGGGGTCAAATGTCAATTGGCCGTCCCGCACCCGCATTCCCGCAAATCCTTGAATAACAGCCAACCACGACCCCGCCATGCTGGTAATATGCAGCCCTTCGTTCACTTCCTTATTATAGTCGTCCAAATCAAGGCGCGAGGTGCGCAGGTACAGTTCGTAGGCCTTATCCATGTCGCCAATTCTGGCCGCCAGAATAACATGTACGCAAGGCGACAAAGAGGATTCATGCACCGTCCGCGCTTCATAGAAATGAAAATTACGGCGAATGGTATCAATATCAAAATTATCTTCAAAGAAATATAAGCCTTGCAATACATCTGCCTGTTTGATAAAGCAAGAGCGCAAAATGCGATCCCAGCTCCACTTTTGATTTAAGGGACGTTGGGCAGGGTCAAGGTCTTTGACCAAAATTTGCTCCTTATCCATATAACCGTCTTGTTGTAAGAAAATTTGCCGCTCCTTATCTTCGGGAAAGTGCATTTTTTCTGCAATATCTATCCACTGAGCCCATTCGTTCAATTCATCGAAATGTGTTTTCTTAACAATTTCGGCATAAAGTTGGGGCTGCGTTTGCTTCACCCACTCCATGCTTTCCTTGGCATAACGCAGACACCAACAAGCAATATAGTTGGTGTACCAGTTATTGTTTACATTGTTTTCGTATTCGTTAGGCCCGGTAACCCCCAGCATCACATATTTACTGCGTTCTTCGCTCCATGTAATGCGCTGCGCCCAGAAACGCGCAATGCCCAAGAGCACTTCTACGCCATACTCGGCCAAATAATTCCGATCGCCTGTATAACGGATATAGTTATAGATGGCATAAGCAATCGCTCCGTTGCGGTGTATTTCTTCAAAGGTAATTTCCCACTCGTTGTGGCACTCCTCGCCGTTCATGGTTACCATGGGATACAAGGCCGCTCCATCGGTAAAGCCGAGCTTTTGGGCATTTTCAATAGCTTTCGGCAATTGATTATAGCGGTATTTCAGCAACTCGCGCGCCGTCTTATCGCCTGCCGTAGATAAATAGAAGGGGATACAATAGGCTTCGGTATCCCAGTAAGTGCTACCGCCGTATTTTTCACCTGTAAAGCCTTTCGGCCCTACATTCAGGCGGGTATCTTTGCCGGTATAGGTCTGTAATAATTGGAAGATGCAGAAGCGAATGCCTTGCTGCGCTTCGTCGTCTCCGCCGATTTCCACATCGGCTTGCGCCCATTTTTCTTCCCAAGCCTTGCTTTGCTCTTCGCGCAAAGCGGCAAAGCCTGCCTTTTGCGCTTCAACAGCGACTTCCTGCGCAGCTTTCGCCAAATTTTCCGCATGGTGATTCAACGACGAAGCAATGCCTACATATTTATAGAATGTTATTGTTTCTTCTTTCTGAACTTTGAGGACAGTTGAAGCGCCTACCCAAGCATGTTTCTCTACAGGGCTAAAAACGATGTTCGACAACTTGCCGTTCACCGCTACCTCATACTGCGAAAACCAAGATACGGAGAAATCGGTTTTTTTGGTGCGCATGGTTACATAATTAGACGAAGGCAGCGCCGATTGTTCTACAAAATCCCAAAATTTCTCATCGTAGTTGGCGTCTTCGTTCTTCACATCGGCATTGGTATAGGGCATAAGTTCCACTTCGGCATCGCCGTTCAAGACTTTCAGACTATAGCTAAGCGCGCCAAGTTCGGTGCGCACCATGCTTACAAAACGAACAGCCTCTACTTCTACTTTTACCTTATTCGGCAATTCGGCCGTAAAACGGCGGATAAGCAAGCCATGCCGCATATCTAATTCACGATAAAAATCAAGAACCTTTGCCGTATGCAAATCCAAAGGTTCGCCGTTTATTTTCACCTCCACTCCTATCCAAAAAGCAGAGTTCAGCACTTTGGCGAAATATTCGGGGTAGCCGTTTTTCCACCAGCCCACGCGGGTTTTATCGGGGTAATACACTCCGCCGATATAACTTCCCGACAAACTTTCACCGGTATAGTTTTCTTCAAAATTGGCGCGTTGCCCCATAATACCGTTACCAATACTGAAGAGGCTTTCAGCTGCTTTTACGCGATTGGGGTCGAAGCGGGTTTCAATGATTTTCCAGGGGTGAGTCATGATGAGTTATGGGTGTTTGTTTATTTGTTTAATTGTTTATTTGTTTATTTGATGAAGATTGTTTTTCATCGTCATTGCGAGCCACGTTAGCGGCGAAGCAATCTTGTTTCATTAAAGACAGCAGCTTATCCCAACTGAAACTTTGGAATCCGGGGATAACGATGTCAGCGCGGCGGAGAATGTCGGGATCGCCTACACCAACACATTTCATTTCGGCGCGGATAGCAGCTTCAATACCGGCGGCGGCGTCTTCAAAGACTATACATTCTGTCGGTTGTACGCCCAACTCGCGTGCGCCCAGCAAAAACACCTCAGGGTCGGGCTTGGCGTTGGTGATCTTATTTCCATCAATAACGGCATCGAAGAAGGAAGTAATATTCACCCGCTGTAAAATCATTCCTGCATTTTTACTGGCCGAACCTAAAGCTATCTTAATGCCTGCCGTTTTCAGTTCATGCAAGAAGTCTAAGGCGTTCGGCAGTATTTCATCAGGAGTCATCTTAGCAATATACTCCACGTACCAAGCGTTTTTTCTGTCGGCCATAGTCGATTTTTCCCGATCGCCAAGATTGGTAATGCCGCCTACTTCCAGTAATATATCTAAGGAAGCCATGCGACTCACTCCTTTCAAACGTTCATTATCGGCTTTCGAGAAGTAAAATCCCAATTCCTCTGCCAAACGTTTCCACGCCAAATAATGGTATTTTGCTGTATCAACCAATACGCCGTCAAGGTCGAAGATGCAAGCGCAGGGCGAAGGGTACAAGGTGAAGGGAGAAGAGGACATATTTATGAGTTATGAGTTATGGGTTATGATTGTTTGTTGATTTACTTATTTACTATTTACTTATTTCCTTAATTTACTATTTACTATTTACTTATTTGTTATTCATTGTTCATCGTCATTGCGAGCTGCCTTAGCGGCGAAGCAATCAATTCTCAACTCTCAATTTTATAAAGCGTATGGCGAGGGCGCCGAGCAGTAGAAGTACACCGGCCAATGCCAGCATGTTTACCTGCACGCTTCCCACTAAGGATAACAATAAGCCTCCCAGTAGGGCTGCTACGATTTGCGGAATACATATAGTACCGTTAAACAAACCAAGGTAGGCTCCCATATTTTTGCCGGAAAGGGCGTTGGTCAGAATGGTAAAAGGCATGGCCAGCATAGCCGCCCAGGCACAACCAATCAACAAATAAGAAGCGAACAACAAGTATTGGTCGTGAATAAACAGGGTGGAAATAAAACCTGCGGCGCCAATCAACAAACTGATAGAATATGCTGCCTTATAAGACTTAAAGCGAGGCAATAGCAAGGCCCATATTATAGAACCTATGGCTTGTACGGCAAAGAGTACGCCCACCCAATTGCCTGCTTCATTGTAAGCTGCCGAATGCACATCGGTAGTATTCCATACCGTTTTGGCAATGGCGCCGTTAGTGTAAGTCCACATATACATAAAGGCCGCCCAACAGAAAAATTGCACCAATCCTACCGACCAAAATACCTTAGGCGCTTTTTTCAATAAAACGATAACATTACTTTTTTCCTTAGCTGCCGGTTGTATTTCAAAGCCATGGAATTTCGCATATTCATGCGGGGGCATTTCTTTTACCTTAATAGCGGTATAAATCACACATAAAATTAAAATAGCAGCTCCTATGTAAAACGAATAAATTACCGAGTCGGGCACCACGCCGGGAGCAGCTATATTGGAAATTCCTATCAAAGTAAAGAATATAGGGAGAAGGTAGCCGGCCAAACTTCCGGCATTACACAGGAAACTTTGTATAGCAAAAGCAAAGCCCTTTTGTTTTTCATTTACCATATCGCCTACCAGCATCTTAAAAGGCTGCATGGCCATATTAATGGAAGTATCGAGCAACATCAAGGCCACTAAGCCAAATATCATTGCATTAGCTATCGACAAATGAAAACTGCCGGCATTGGGCAACAAACACATAACTACCACAGCGGCTATAGCCCCCACCAAAAGATAAGGAATGCGGCGACCGAAGCGTGTCCAGGTACGATCGCTCAGCGTACCCACAATAGGCTGTACGAGAATGCCCATCAACGGAGGTAAAATCCAAAAGTAACTCAGGCTGTGGGGGTCGGCGCCAATGGTGGAAAAAATACGGCTGATGTTAGCACTCTGCAGTGAATAGGCTATCTGAACGCCAAAGAAACCAAAGCTAAGGTTCCAAATTTGCCAAAAACGAAGGTCAGGTTTGTTAGTCATGGGCATTAGATTAGATACTGCAAATTTTAACAATGTTAATTTAATGTTAAAATAAAACCGGACGAACTTCAGAATTTCAAGGACGAACTTCACCTTCCTTCCAACCATTCAAGAAATAGAGGAATACGCACCCGACTGACTAAAATAGCCTCATTATAAGCAGGCTGTAATGAAATTTTAAGACGGCTGCCGGAATATTTTACAATGGACTGAATGGCATTAATATTGGCGATACAGCCTCTAGTAAGTCGGAAAAACAATTTAGGGTCAAGGAGTTCTTCTATTGAATCCAAACTCAGGTCGGAAAGGTATTTTTTATTTTCGCAGGTAATAATGAAGGTTGATTTGTCTTCTGCGCAAAAATAAGCTATATCGTTTACATTCAGAACAATAATCCTATCTCCCAACTTAATGGTAAAACGCTCTTTATAAGCAATTTTCGGCTGTAAAATTTGTTTTAAGGCCGTTACGTCCAATGACGATAATGGCGCATTTCGTTTCAATACTTTTTCTACAGCATCAACAAAATCGTTTTTATGAACGGGCTTCAGCAAGTAATCTATACTGTTGATTTTAAATGCCTTCACTGCATAATTATCATAAGCGGTAACAATAATCACCGGAGATTTCACCGTAGTTTGCTTAAAAATTTCAAAGCAAAGGCCATCAGACAGTTCCACGTCCATGAAAATGAGGTCGGCGGTATGTTTATTGAGCCAGTCGACGGTTGCTTTTATAGAAGTAGCTTTACCTGTTATTTCAAAATGAGGGTAATGCGTAGTAATTAGGCGCTCTAACTGTATCTGAGCCGGTATTTCATCTTCTACAATAAAAACTTTCATACGCCTGCTTTTATTGTCAAAGATAGGCATTTTTTTTAAAATATTCTATTTTGTGGCGTATTTTATTTTTGTGTATTATTTTAATTATTGCTTTTCTCATTGTATATTTACTTTCACAAAATTCTATCGTCATTCGTTTGTTAATTTCCTAATTTTTGTTCACTGTCTGACCACCCCACGTTAAGCGTCGGTATTTTTGTTATTCATTTTTTATAAGAATAATGTCCAATTATTTTCCAATCAAATAAGCAGTCTTCTACAACTTGTCCTGCGCCAATATTGTGAATGATGAGATTCCTTTTACCGTCTGTTGATTTTTTACTCGAAACAATTCCAATGTGTGTTAGCCCACGACCATTCAAATCCCAACAAACAATGTCGCCCGATTGATAGTCGTTTGTATCTTGTGACAGCTTTTTTACTGTGCCGTGTCTGGAAAAATATACCATTAAATTAGGAACTCGTCTGTGGTCTATATTCTTGTCAGGTCGAGAAAGCCCCCATTGCTTGGGATATTTATCAAAGTTTGCTTTCATATCTTCGTGAACTTCTTTTTGTAAATCAATTCCTAATTTTCGGTAGGCTCGTATCACAACGTCTGTGCAAACTCCTGTATTTGCAGGTACATCTCCATTCGGATAAGGAATCCGAACGTAAGAGGGGGCGTATGTAACTCTTTGCTTTGTCAATGTATAGGCAGAATCTGCCAATTGTACGAAAAAATCAACTTGTCCAAAAGTCAAGTTGGCTGTCAATAAAGTAACAATTACAAAAAATAACCTTCTCATATTCAATTGTATCCTTGCGGACGGTTTACATTTTATTTAACGTTCAATTCTCTGCTTTATTCTCCACCGCCCTGTTACCTCGCTCTCGCAAAACGAGGTTTTGCGAGAGCCCATTTGTTCTTTTATTCGCGAATTACTCTTTCACGCAGCGGATACACCTGCCTGTTCCTTTGTGATAAGTGCCCACACGCCAATCCTCAGAAGTAAAGGAGAGAACGAATGCTGTATCGTCACTATACTCATAAGGTGTACTGCTATAATAGTCTCCATAAGAACCCGATGAAGAAAGAGAGCCATTCTCCCAAGTGCGATAGCCGGCAGCCGGCAGGAAGATGGTATTGTCTCCCTCGACAAAGCGTCCACCCCAAACGCCATGTACCGATGTCCATACGTATTCTACCTCACACAGTTTCTCAAACTCCTCCTTAGTAGGCAGACGCCAGCCGGCAGGACAGGGGTTGTTAGAGGTTGTCCAGTCAGGACTTAAGTCTGGATTTGAATCCCAACCTGAAACAGTGATGCCTGTGGCAGGCCACCCCTTTTTTCGATTCCACTGGTACAACATGCCGAAACTTTGTTCGTTTTTGGCAAATTTACCGGGGGCATCTATGTTGCGCGTGGCCCATGTAATGCCCTTAATGATTACACCTGTATCAGTTGTTTCGCCGGGGTCGGTCATATCATTATTGCTTGAGCAACTTGCCGGTATTGAGCCTGCAATTGCTGCGATGATAAAAAATCTTGTTAGTCTCATTTTTAATTTATTTTTAATTGTTAATCTCGTCAATGTCTTTTACTATTTTGAATTTCAGACAAACGTAATTTTACTTTTTTATGATTTCGCAAAGTTACAACATTTTATTCATAACTAATCAATCATTTTTTTAATTTTTGCTCGCGCTATTTTTCCATATGTAAAAAAATCAAAAAGTATATTTGAAAATCGAAAAATTACAGGATTTTTTGATTTTACTGAATATCACTATTTCGGCGCCTTAATATACAGGCCTATAGCCACAATGGCAAATAAAATATTCGGCAGCCAAAGCGCTATAAAGGGAGGAAGGGTGTCGGCATAGACAAACATTTCGGAAAAACGTAAAAATAAAATATAACAAAAACTCAAGGCAATGCCTACGCCTATCTTTATCCCCATTCCCTCCCTCATTTTACGGGAAGAAAGGGAAACACCCATCAGGGTAAGGATAAATACGGAAAACGGAATGGCAATGCGCCTGTTTTTTTCAATCAGTGCAAATTTCACACTGTTATCTCCGCGCATTTTCAATTGTTCTATGTTTTCATTCAGTTCCCAAAGATTCAACGATTCGTTAAATTCCCTATAACGGCGCAAGTCGGCAGCAGTGATGCCGATTATCGTATCAAGCGTTGCGCCGCGGGTAATTACTTCAACGGAATCTTCTACTGTACGTATGACATAATTCTGCACCCGCCAACCGTTAAAAGAAGTGTCCCACACAGCCCTGTCGGAAGTCAGTTTCGACTTGAGTTTCTGCCCTTCAAACTCCTCTAATGAAAACCTGTGGGCCGAATTATCCCAAGTGGCAAAACTTGCCATATATACATAACGATTGTCGTCTAATTGAAAATGAATGTTATTATTGCTGTTGCTAACCTTTTTACCGGCATATTTTTCTTCAAAACTCAGCCGCTGACTATTGGCAGGGGGAATCACAAAGAGGCTCAACGCTAAGGTCATAATAAAAATTATCAAAGTCGATAAAAAATACGGATACATCAATCGCCGAAAACTCACGCCGCCCGACAAAATGGCAATAATTTCCGAGTGCCCGGCCATCTTGGAAGTAAAGAAAATAACTGTAATAAACACAAAGAGCGGACTGAACATATTCGCAATATAGGGAATAAAATTCATGTAATAGTTCACTACCACCGCATACAGGGAAGGTTTGGTTTTAGCAAAATCATCAACCTTCTCGCTAAGGTCAAAAATTACCACAATGACACTAATTACCAAAATGGAAAAGAAATAGGTCCCGATAAATTTCCGGATAATGTACCAATCAATGATTTTAGGCTTTAATTTATTCAAATCCATAATATATTAACAGGTTAAAGACGTGTATTTAGTTTTTTTACCATGACATTTTTCCATTCGGCGAAGGCGCCTGAAGCAATGTGTTCGTGGGCGGTTCGCACCAACCACAAATAAAACGAAAGATTGTGCAAGCTGGCTATTACAGGGCCGAGCATTTCACCTGCAATAAACAAATGGCGCAAATAGGCTCGGCTGTACGTCGTATCAACAAAGGCAGCGCCTGTCGGGTCAATAGGCGAAAAGTCGTTTGCCCATTTCTGATTTTTAATATTGATAATTCCCTCGGAAGTAAACAACATTCCCGTTCGACCGTTACGCGTGGGCATTACACAGTCGAACATATCCACTCCGCGTGCAATGGCTTCCAGAATATTTACCGGCGTACCCACGCCCATAAGGTAGCGAGGTTTACCGACAGGCAACATAGGGTGTAGGAGTTCTATCATTTCGTACATTAGCTCTGCCGGCTCGCCTACGGCCAAACCACCGATGGCATAACCGTCGGCATCTTGTTTTACGGCATGTTCGGCCGCCTTTCTACGCAAATCGTGATAAACGCAGCCCTGCACAATAGGAAACAGCGTCTGCTCATAGCCATACAGCGGCTCGGTAGTCCGCATACGCTCCATGCAGCGCTCTAACCAGTTTTGGGTTAGTTCGAGCGATTTGACGGCGTAAGCATAATCGGCTGTGCCGGGCGGACATTCATCTAAGGCCATGATAATATCGGCGCCTATAGCCCGCTGAATATCCACTACATTTTCGGGCGTAAAAGTATGCCTTGAACCATCTATATGCGATTGAAAAGTACAGCCCTCCGGCGTCAATTTTCGGTTTTCGGCCAAAGAAAAAATCTGAAATCCGCCGCTGTCGGTCAAAATGGGCCTATCCCATGCAGTAAATTTATGTAAGCCTCCCGCCTGCTGCAAGATATCAATTCCCGGCCGCAAATAAAGATGATAGGTATTTCCCAGAATAATTTCGGCCTTCACCTGCTCAACAAGATCGCGGTGAAAAAGGCCTTTTACGCTACCCACCGTACCCACAGGCATAAATATGGGTGTATGAATAAGGCCGTGTGCAGTTTCTAAAATACCGCACCGAGCCGAAGTTTGTTGGTCGCTATGTAGTAGCTTAAAAGTCATTTTTAATAAAATTTCAAACTTCAAAGATACACATTAAAAATAAAAGTGTAAATTTGCAGTAAATATATCGTATATGGTGGAGTTTTTCGGGTTTTGTTTTTCTTCGTTTGAATATGCTGTTTTACTGCTTGTTATCGCAACTTTTGGCTTACAATTATATTATTACACAGGCGTTTTCGGCCGTGTAGCTTTTAAGTCCCGAAAAGAAAAGGCTCCGCCTCCCGCTCCGGCGCCTGTCTCGGTCATTACATGCGCCCGCAATGAATATGAGGCGCTTCAGCAAAATTTGAAAAACCTGCTTGAACAGGATTATCCTGAATATGAAGTTATTGTGGTAAACGATGGCTCCGAAGATGACTCTGAAATGCTATTGGCCTCTACACAAGCGCAATACCCTCATTTAAGCTTCCGCACCTTGGTTCAGGATAAGCTATTTTCCCATAGCAAAAAAATGCCCTTGGGGGTAGGCATAAAAGCTGCACGCTATGATTTGCTGCTGTTTATTGACGCTGATTGCCGTCCTTCGGGGGATCAATGGTTGCGCTCTATGCAACGCTATTTTACAGATAAAACCGAGATTGTATTAGGCTATACTCGTCTGGAAAACAACCCTCTATGGTTAAGAGCCGACAGGTTCATGCAGGCTTTTCATTACCTTGGAAAAGCCCTGCGCCGTAAACCTTATATGGGCATTGGAAGTAATCTGGCCTACCGCAAAAATTTATTTTTCGATAACAAGGGCTTCGATGGGCGTATTACCGAAAGGCTGTGTGAAGACCGTATTTTCATCAATAAAGTAGCCACCCGTACTAATACTAAGGTAGCGCTAAGATCGGAGGCCACGACTGTCAGCAACTTGCGCATATCGGCGCAGCGTTGGTGCCGCGAGCGTCTCAGAGAGTTACGTTCCTTCAAGTTATGCAAAAAACAGCACCGTTTTCCTGAACTAAGCGAGGCTTTAGTCCGGCTTATATTCTTCGCGTCCTTGGCCTTAGCTATTGTTCAACAAAGGGAACGCAGTCTGCTGCAAGCGGAATACTATCCTATATTATTTTCACTGATAGGCCTGTTTGTTATCCGTTTTACACTGCAAATCATTGTATTTGTACGCGCTCAAAGGCGTTTGGGCGAAAAACGGCTTATTCCCATGCTTTTCCTGTGGGATTTAGTTTTTCCCTTTATTTACATTGCCTTAGTAATTCGTTCGATTTTTCCCGCTAAAAAAAGCCGTGGACGTGGCGTATGGTACTAAGTGTTATTCATCGTTATTTTCCGGAGCTTTCTATCCTTCAACAGCAACAATTTGAACAGCTCGAACCTTTATACAGGGAATGGAACGAGCGTATCAATGTCGTTTCACGCAAAGACATTGATGCTTTGGCCGAGCATCATATATTGCATTCTTTGGCTATTGCCAAATTCTGCCGCTTTGCCGCAGGCGCTACTATTTTAGATGTTGGCACCGGCGGCGGATTTCCCGGCATACCCTTAGCTATTTTTTTCCCCGACTGCCGATTTACCTTAGTTGACAGTATAGGAAAAAAAATAAAGGTAGTACAAGCTATAAGCGATGCCATTGGCTTAAAGAATGTTACCGCCCTGCATCTCCGTTGCGAAAGCCTGAAGCAACAATTTGATTTTGTGGTAAGCAGGGCCGTTACCGACTTGCCTACCTTTGTAAGTTGGGTATGGCCTTTAATCAAAATTGGGGCTAAACAGGCTGCGCCTAATGGTATTATTTACCTTAAGGGGGGCGATTTGCAGGTAGAATTGGCCGAAACTGTTAAAAAATTGCCCAAAAACGCTCTTCCGCCTGAAGAATTTATGATAAGTAAATGGTTTGATAATGAATTTTTTATAACAAAAAAACTCATTTATTTAGCCCGTTAATTATTTTTTATTTTGCGGATAAAAACATTTTTTCTATCTTTGCAGTCCAAAATTTTTAAGAAGTCATGAAACGTACATTTCAACCGTCACAACGTAAACGTCGCAATAAGCATGGATTTCGTGAACGTATGGCCACTGCCAACGGCCGTCGTGTATTAGCCGCCCGTCGTCGTCGCGGCCGCAAGAAACTCACTGTTTCTGACGAAGATAGATTTTAATATCATGCTATACGATATGGGATAAACCTGCCGAAAATTAAAGGCAGGTTTTTTTATTGACTTAAATTCACTATAAGCCCATCATAGGCTAAGAAGACATTTTGAGGTAGCCGCAATTGTAATTCGGCATATTGTTCGAGGCGGTGCGAGATATGGGTAATGTAAGCGCGGCGCGGTTTCATCTCATTAATGAACGTTAAGGCTTCTTCCAAACTAAAGTGCGAAATATGCGTTCCGTGCTTCACTGCATTCACTACCAAAACGTCCAAGCCTTTTAATTTCTCCCGTTCCTTATCGTCTATAGTCTTGGCATCGGTAATGTAGGCTAAAGCGCCAATTTTAAAACCAAAGACAGGCAAGCGGTAATGCCACACGCGCACAGGTTCTATACACACACCAGCAATTTCAAAAGACTGGTTATCAATAACGTGTAAAGCCATTTCAGGAGAACCCGGGTATTTATATTCGGCAAACACGTATTTATATTCCTGTTTTATAGCCTCAAGCACTCGCGCCTCGGCATAAATGTCCATAGGCCGACGAGTAATGTAATTAAAAGCGCGCACATCATCTAAGCCTGCTGTGTGATCTTTGTGTTCATGGGTAAGCAGAATAGCGTCTAAGCGTTTTACTTCGGCGCGCAGCAATTGCTGACGAAAATCGGGACCGGCATCAATCAACAAGACCTTCCCGTCAACCTCCAGCAAAGCAGAGGCGCGCAGCCGCTTATCATGCGTATCGGCGCTGCGGCAGACCTTGCAGTCGCAGGCAATTACCGGCACGCCCTGCGAAGTTCCTGTACCCAAAAAAGTCAGCTTTATCATGCTGCAAAGATACGGTTTATTTGGTTATTTGATATTTATTCTACCGTATTTCTACATGTAAAAATTTGTGGTTTTCTAAAAAAGCAGTTATTGTTTGCCCTTGCTGCAAACTAAATTCCGACGATACGGGCATAAAAATATAATCCCCGATTTTCAAGGTTAAAAACTGCGAAACCATAGGAATAATAACTTTCGTCAATCTGCCGAAATCAAAAGGCAGGAGCGGAATTTCCGTGTTATCCGCTTTCAACTGATAGTTCCATTCCGACACTGTATTCAAGGGGATAAATTCGGGGCTTAGCGCTGCCGAATAATCAAAGCTCACAGCAGCAGCACAGGGTAAGGCCTGTTCCATGCAACGCCTGCGGATATCGGCTGCCGTCAACAGCAGGGACAGGCCTACGGCATCAAGATAACGGTTGGCAAAGCGTTCGTCAATGCTGCGTCCCAAACGGCAAACGCGGAATGCCAAACACAATTCGCCGTAAAGTTCACGAGTAAAATCCGGATAATAGAAAGGCTGATTATTACGCAGCAAGGCCGTATCGGGACGAAGGTAGAAAGTCGCTTCTTCGGCTGTGTTACATATACATATCAGTTTCAAAACAGGGTGTTCTTTGTTTTTGACTGTAAGCGCAGTTCGGTAAATACCCGCTTGGTATCAAGGGAAAAGTCGCCTGCCATAACCCAGGAATAGTAGCCGGGGTCTCTCTCTAAAACCTCTAAGGCCAATTTACCCTTATACTTGCCGAAATTAATCACCGCTTCGTCCTTTTCATTCAAGGCAATTCGACCTGCATAGTCGAGCGTACGTATTTTTGCAGAAAATTCCGACAGTTTAGCTACATCGTTTTCCAAAGTTGCATAGCGGTCGAGTTGCGATTGTAAAATTTCGTAAGTAGCATAAGTATCAGCGGCAGCCTGATGGGCGTCTTTCAACTCCTTATCACAATAAAATTTATAAGCGGCGCTCAGGGTGCGTTGTTCCATCTTATGAAAGATATTCTGCACATCTATCAATTTACGTTTACGAAAGTCGAATTTTATATCGGCGCGTAAAAACTCTTCCGCCAAAATAGGAATATCAAATTTGATAGAATTATAACCGACAATGTCACAGCCCTCCATAAAATTAGCCAAGGTTTGGGCTATTTCATGAAATTTCGGACAAGCGGCCAAGTCGGCATTGGTAATTCCATGCACTGCTGTAGCCGAAGGAGAAATAGGAATAACAGGGTTCACTCTGAAGGTTTTCTGTTCTTCCGCACCGCCCGGCATCACCTTTAAGAGCGATATTTCAATAATTCGGTCAACAGCAATATCCAAGCCGGTGGTTTCCACATCGAAAAACACCAGCGGATTTTTCAGGTTCAGTTGCATAGAGCTTATACTCCTATTGTCATAGGCATCAATAATGCCAGGGTTTCTTCGTTTTCGTCTTCTGTTTCCACCGGCAAAATCAAGCCTGCACGCGAAGGATCGGCCAACTCAAGGCTAACATTAGCGGAGGAAAGATTAGCCAAAATTTCACTCAAGAAGGTTGATTTGAAGCCTATTTCAATTTCTTCGCCGTTGAAACGGCAGTTCACCCGCTCGTGCGCACTCACGGAAAAGTCGAGGTCTTGCGCAGACACAACAATATTATCTTCGTTTACCGTTAACTTAATGAGATTGCTGGCCTGATTTGAACAGACAGAAACACGGCGCACGGCGTTCAACAATTCTACACGGTCGATTAACACCTTATTGTCGTTGTTGGTAGGGATTACCGTACGATAGGCAGGATAGTTGCCTTCCACTAAGCGGCAGGTCAGGCTATAACCGGGGAAAGTAAAGACAGCATTTTTATCGTCGAAAGCCAAGGTAACCGTATCATTGATTTTCGCCAGACTGCTCTTCAACAGGGCGGCGGGTTTTTTCGGCAATATGAAAGAAGCGGCTGCATCGCGAACGATGTCAGTACGTTTGTAGTACATCAGTTTATGCGAATCGGAAGCCACTAAGGTAGCGCCGTTTTCCTGTAAATCGAAATAAATACCGTTCATCACCGGACGCAACTCATCGTCGGCTGTAGCGAAAAGCGTGCGGTTCAAGCCTTCCAACAAGACCTCGGTAGGGAACGAGACCTGCGTAGCCTCGGCAGGCATGGCAGGCTTAGCAGGATAATCATCGGCCGAAACGCCCGGAATATTAAATTTTCCGCTGGGCCAACTGATTTCTACTGCCTGAGTCGAAGAATTTACCGTAAAGGACAAGGGTTGTTCGGGAAATTCCTTCAGGGTATCAAGCAATAACCTTGCAGCTATTGCCACAGCCCCTTCCTTTTCTACCGTATCAAGATGCAACGAGGTTTCCATCGTTGTTTCTAAATCTGACGCTGTAATCGTTAAGGTATTGTCTTCAATACGAAACAAAAAATTATCCAAAATAGCCATCGTGTTTTTATTAGTAATAACACGGCCTATGGACTGCAAATGACTTAACAAGTCGGTACTGGATACAATGAATTTCATAAATTATATAGTATAAATTAAACTGCAATAATACGACATTTTAAGCAGATAACCGAATATAATGCCTATTTTTTTTCAACAAAGTCCTGAAATTTTTTCAATAATATGTCGAAAGAAATCCAGGAGGCCTGCGCAATTTCTTTAGTTTCAGGAATATAAGCCAAACACTTATCCGTGTCATATCCTTCTTCATTAGCAGCGGGAATGCCATATAATTGCACAGTACGATCGGGTTTATTACGAGCGGCCACACGAATGCTGTATTGCCAGTCTTCAGAGGCTATAATATCTGTAAGTTCTTTATTATCAGACGTAATAATATTATCAACCGCTACTTGCGTATAATAGGCTACATACCGCCGCAACAGATTATCATTTAAGCTCTTAAAAGGCTGTTCAAGCAATGGTTTTATTATCCAAACCGTATTTTCTTCCCGAATTAACTCAAAGGAAGCCCAATCGTCGGAGCGGTGGAGCACCCGAATCGTATCTATTTCGGCAGGAAGGTAAGCAAAGACGGTCATGTTCTGCTGTGCCGCGCCTTGCTTCTGAGCACCATTACAGGAACCAAGCAGCAACAATAAGGAAAATATGAAGGAGTAGCGGAGCATTTATTTAAATTCTTTCTAAAGCCTGTTCTAAGTCGGCAATAATGTCTTCTGCTTCTTCTATTCCAACGGACAGGCGTACCAAACCTTCTGTGATGCCGGCTTTATCTCTGGCTTCTTGCGATAATTTTGAGTGTGTCATGGAGGCGGGGTGTTGAATTAATGTTTCAATTCCGCCTAAGGAAACGGCCAAAACCGCCAATTCTACGCTGTTCATCATGGTTTTTCCCGCTTCAAAACCGCCTTTCAGTTCAAAACTGATCATGGCGCCCGAACCCGACATTTGTTGTTGTGCCAAGCGGTATTGCGGGTGCGATGGTAGTCCGGGATATAACACGCTTTTTACCTTCGGGTGCTTTTCCAGGAAAAGGGCTACTTTTTCGGCATTTTCCTGTGCGCGGTCAATGCGGATACCTAATGTTTTCAATCCTCTGCGCGCCAGAAATGCCTGATGCGGGTCCATATTCAATCCTAAATTGCGCATAGACGGCAACAAACGCTCATATTCTTCTTTGTTTTTCGCCACCACAATGCCTCCGACCATATCGGCATGTCCGTTAATAAATTTTGTCATGGAATGTAAGACCACATCAGCGCCCAAGTCTAAAGGTTTTTGCAAATAAGGACTGCAAAAAGTATTGTCAACACAAACCTTTATATGGTGTTTTTTTGCTATGTCGCAAATCGCTTTAATGTCGCATATTCCCATAGTCGGGTTCGCCGGCGTTTCTAAAAAAATCAATTTTGTATTGGCTTGGACAGCGTTTTTTACATTGTCTAAAACAGCGCTATCCACAAAGGTGCTTTCTACGCCGAATTTTTTAAAAATAGTTTCCAAAATAGTCCGCGATGCGCCATACAGGGCATTATGCGCTACTACATGCGCTCCAGCCGAGAGGTATGCGGTATATACCATCGAAACGGCCGCCATGCCTGAGGCACAACCAATGGCTTTGTAACCGTGTTCCATTTCGGCTATGGTATTTTCCAAATCGGTTATGGTTGGGTTACAAAACCGTGAATAGATATAACCTTCTTCTTCACCTGAAAACAAGGCTGCGCCATGCTCCGCATCTCTAAACGAGAAAGTTGATGTTTGATAAATCGGGGTAACAACGCTCCCCCATTGGTCTTTCTGCCCACCCGCATGAATAACATGTGAATTAAAGCCCAATTTTTTTTTCATTCAATTGTCAATTATCAATTATTTTGCGAAACTTACCGCGCGGGTTTCGCGGATAACCATAACCTTCACCTGTCCGGGGTAGGTCATTTCTTCCTGAATTTTACGCGCTATATCCTGCGACAACTGTTCGGCGTCAATGTCCGAAACTTTCTCGCTGCCTACAATCACGCGCAATTCGCGACCCGCCTGAATAGCATAGGTCTTGATAACACCTTGATACGACAAGGCTAAATCCTCCATGCCTTTCAGCCGTTTGATATAGGATTCTACCACTTCGCGGCGTGCGCCGGGGCGTGCGCCGGAAATGGCGTCGCCCACCAATACTAAGGGCGCAATCAGCGAAGTCATTTCCGCTTCCTCGTGGTGCGCGCCGATAGCGTTGCAAATTTCGGGCTTTTCTTTATATTTTTCGGCTAATTGCATACCCAGCAAGGCATGGGGCATTTCCGGATTCTCAGCCGAGACCTTGCCTATGTCATGCAAGAGGCCTGCACGTTTGGCCGTCTTCGTATTCAATCCTAATTCGGCGGCCATAATTGCACAGAAGCTGGCTACTTCGCGCGAGTGCTGCAAGAGGTTCTGTCCGTATGACGAGCGGTATTTCATAGCTCCCACCAAACGAATTAACTCAGGGTGCAAACCATGAATACCTAAGTCAATAGTGGTACGCTTACCTACTTCTACAATTTCTTCTTCCACCTGTTTTTGCAGTTTGGCCACCACTTCCTCAATACGGGCGGGGTGGATACGTCCGTCTGTAATCAACTGGTGCAGGGCTAAACGCGCCACCTCGCGGCGCACAGGGTCAAAGCCTGAAATAATAATGGCTTCAGGGGTATCATCTACTACGATTTCCACGCCTGTAGCCGCTTCCAAGGCGCGGATATTACGGCCTTCCCGACCAATAATACGGCCTTTCATTTCATCGTTTTCTATATGGAACACCGTTACGGCGTTTTCAATAGTCGCCTCCTGTGCTACGCGCTGCAAGGCTTGGATAACAATACGCTTCGCTTCTTTGGTAGCGTTCAGGCGTGCCTCGTCCATCACCTCGTTGACGTAGGACATGGCCTGGGTTTTTGCTTCAGCCTTCAGTGATTCTACCAAATTTTGCTTGGCTTCGGCTGCCGATAAGCCCGCAATAGTTTCTAACTTTTCAATTTCCTGCCGCCTCAGGCGTTCATATTCTTCAGCGCGCTTTTCCACTAATTCGACCTGGGTAGAAAGATTTTCGCGGATAGCGTCATTTTCTTTTATTTTACGTTGAACATCAGCCATTTGCTGGCCAAGCAGGGATTCTTTTTGTTTAATTTTATTTTCGGCCTGGGCCGCCCTGTTGTTTCGTTCGTTGATAACCTGTTCGTGCTCGGCTTTCAGTTGCAGGAAGCGTTCCTTAGATTGCAAGAGCCTGTTTTCCGCCTCAAGTTGTGCTTCTTTCTTAGTATTATCTGCCTCAGTCTGGGCTTCTTTGATGGTTAATCTGCGTTTCTTCAGCAGCATAGCATTCGCGGCAAAATACGAAATAACGCCGCCTGCTATTACAACTCCGATAAGGAGCATAATTAAAATGGGTAATGATAATGAATACATAATATATTGTATATAAATTAAATAATAAAGAAAAGGGTTGTAAGTCCTTTTCTCATTTGGTTAACATTTTATTCACGAATTACAAAAAAGCCCGCATCGTTGTCCGATTGACGAAAACCCCGAAAATCAAAGGCGGAGCTACCGGTTTTACTTCGAACGTCCAACGTCCCGATATTTCGGAATTCCACCCGGCAAGCCGGAGGTCAAACAGGCCTGTTCTTGATAGCCGAGTTTAACTCCTTTAATCAATTAGTGTTGAGTTTCGCAAAAAACACAACAATGCAGGCAAAGTATAGCGCTAAACACCTATTTGCTGTAAATACTCCTCCATTTGCTTATCCAAATCGGCCAAATCCTGTAGCACAGAAGGAGCTACGGTCTGCTTTTCTTCCAATTCAATAAGTTTGATAACAAACTGCAAGGTAGCCATTGACAATGCATCATGCATATCGCGGTCGGCATAACGCTGACGGTATTGAATTACCTTGTCGTTAATCCGCCGTGCCGCCGCCCTGATTTTTTCTTCATCAGATACCGCTATTTTCAAAGGATAAAAGCGGTCGGCTACATTGATCTTTATGGAAAGTTTTTCTTCTTCCATTGTTTTATCATCTATTTAACAGAGCAATACATCTATCGATCTCCCGCACAATCCGTCCTATTTTCATTTTTGCATCATTAGTATCTTCACTTGATGCCTTAAATGCCTCAGCTAATTGTAATCGCTTATTTTTTTCTTTCAATACTGTAATGAACTCTTGCTCACGCTGTAATTCTTCCTTTAAAGAAGCTATCTCCTGATTTAGCCGCCCTACCTCGACACAGGTTTCTTCGTAACGGTCTATTAACCGTATACACTTGTCTTTCAGTTGATCTACTATATCTAAAGAAACTTCTTCCATAAAAAAACTACATAATGAAGCAGTGCAAATTTACAACAAATTCCCGATTTTACAAAAAATGTTGTAATTTTACCGATAATATTATGAAAAGCTTTCTTGATATTGTAGCTGCCGATCTTTACGCACGTTACGGCAACCGCCTATCTTCCTGCTGTTTGGTATTTCCTAACCGCCGCAGCCGCCTTTTCTTTGCCAAAAGCCTTTCTTTATTGATAGACAAACCTTTATGGCAAGCTAAATATAGCGCTATAGAAGAAATTATAGAAGAATTTTCGGGACAGCAAAAGGCTGATGCTTTTGTACTTCTGTTAGAATTATATGAGGTATATAAGCAAAACCTGCAACGCCAAGAGCCTTTCGACAGGTTTTATTTTTGGGGTGAGGTGATGCTCCACGATTTCGACTTGGTGGATAAATATCTCATTAATGCCGAAAAACTGTTCTGTAATTTAAAGGCGCAAAAAGAATTGGAAGGCGATTTTTCTTTTCTTAGCGAAGAGCAGATAGCCCACATTCGGCAATTCTGGAGCAATTTTAATCCCGACCAGAGTAGTCTGCAAAAAGAATTTCTCACAATTTGGGAAAAATTATGGCCTGTTTACCGCCAATTCCGCGAACAACTTCAATCAAAGGGCATGGCTTACGAGGGCATGATTTACCGTGAAGTAGCCGAAAGCGAATTGCCCGATAATCTCCATAGCGAGACCTATATATTTATCGGTTTCAATGCGCTCAATGAGTGTGAAAAAAAGCTGTTTAAAAAATTGAAAGCAATCGGAAAGGCTGAGTTTTATTGGGATTACGATAACTATTACCTGAATGACAAGCAACAGGAAGCAGGGCTGTTTTTACGGCAGAATGTAGCCGATTTTCCCTCTCACTTGACGGCAGAGCAGTTTTCCAATTTTACCGCAGAGAAAAACATTAAGGTAGTAGCTGCGCCTTCCGATGCTATACAGGCCAAGTTAGTACCGCAACTCCTCAAAGAAATGGAGGCGCCTGCTGATAACCGAACAGCCGTAGTGCTGGCCGATGAGCAATTGCTTATTCCTACCCTGCATGCCTTGCCTGCCGCAGCTTCCGAGATAAATGTAACTATGGGTTATCCGCTACGGCAAACACCGATATATGCGTTAACAACCCTGTTGATGGAAGCACACCGTAAGGCTAAGGTCGGCGTTTCGGGTGTCCGCTATTACCACCGCGATGTACTTGCCGTTCTTTACCACCCTTATATCAAAGCCGCAGCAGGACAGGCCGCCGAAACATTGGCCAACGAGATTATAAAGAAAAATAAAGTGTATGCGGCAGCTAATGATTTTTCCAACCACGCCTTTTTGTCAGCTATCTTCACTCCTGCCGCTACTTACGGCGAGTTGCACCAACGGCTTGTCTGCCTGTTCGAGCAAATTGCCCTTGTTCCTTTAGCAGATGAGAATGAGCAAATGATGCATGCTTATCTGCTGCACTGCAACCGACAGTTAAACAAACTAAAAAAAGCGCTTGACGAAAGCGGCATACATCTTTCCTTAGCGGTTTATAGCAATATGTTGTATAAATTGCTGTCGAATGAAAGCATTCCTTTCATCGGCGAACCTTTGTCGGGCTTGCAGGTGTTGGGGGTTCTCGAAACCCGCAATCTCGACTTCGAGCATCTTGTCATGCTATCGGCCAACGAAGGGATTATTCCCCGAAGTTTCAACGCTCCTTCCTTTATTCCTTACAACCTGCGCCGCGGTTTCGGCCTTCCGACTATCGAACAGCACGAAGCCGTGTATGCCTATTACTTTTACCGATTATTGCAAAGGGCAAAAAAAATCACATTAGTCTATAATACCAAAACCGATGAATTGCGCAGCGGCGAGGCCAGCCGCTATATCATGCAACTAAAGGCGGAATCGGGGCATCAGGTGCAGGAAAGCAGCGTCAGTTTGCACATTGGCCTGCATACCGCCGATCCTATCATCATTACTAAAGACGAAAAGGTACTTCAGGAATTGCATAAATATTTGGTAGAAGAAAATTCTCAATTCTCAACTCTCAATTCTCAATTCTCAACTCTCAATTCTCAACTCTCAATTCTCAATTACCTAACCCCCTCCGCCGTTAATGCTTATTTAGCTTGCAGTTTGCGGTTTTATTTTCGGTATATCGCACGGCTCAAACCTCCTGAGGAGATGTTGGAAGATGTTGACGGATTGTTACTGGGCAATTTGTTGCACCGTACTATGGAAAACCTTTATAATACCGCCGAAAACAAGCTCATCACCGCCGATTGGTTAAAGGCGCTTTCCAAGAATAACGAACTTATTAAAAATAGCTTAAACAAGGCGCTGGCCGATGAATATTACCACAAAGACAGTCTGCCTGCCGAGGCCGATGAAGATGGAAAATTAGTGCTGCTGCGCGAAGTAGTTGAAAAATATATTCGCCAAATTATCCGCTACGATACCGCTCAGGCGCCTTTCACGCTCGAAGGCACAGAATTGCGTATCTTATGCCGTTTTCCGTTTAAATCGGGCGAGGAAACAAAGCAAGTTCATTTGGGAGGGATTATTGACCGACTCGATCGACAGGGCAAACGTTTATCGGTGGTGGACTATAAAACAGGTAAGGTAAACAATGAATTTAAAAGTATAGAAGCGCTATTCGGGGCCGATGCCAAGCAGCACAATCCGGCAGTATTGCAAATCATGCTCTACAGTATTTTACTTAAACAACAGGAACCCGAACGAGACGTAACACCCAAGCTGTATTTCATGCGTGAGTTGTATAAGGATTCCGATTTCCTTGTTACCGACAAGATTACGAAAGAAAGCATTACGGAAATTACGCCCTGCATGGAAAGTTTCACGGCAGCGCTGTCGGCCGTCCTTTCGGAAATTTTCAACCCGCAGCAGCCCTTTGTACAAACCTCCGATGCCGACACCTGTACGATGTGTGATTACAGGAAGATATGTAATAAGTAAGGAGTGGCTGAGGCTCTTGATGCCGCCTGTGTTATTCGGCAGTTGGAAAATTCACTCCATTCCCTTCTGCCATATTTGTCGGAAAGGCATTATGAAACGCCGAAAAACAGTAATATCGTCGGTAATAATATCGGCTTGCCCTTTCATGTCGGGAAGGAAGGGCAGCGTTTTACCATAGGTAGTCAATAAGCCTTGCGGGAAAACAATTTCAACCGTGTAGCAATACGTATTATCAACCTGTGCAGGTATTAGTGATATATTTTTAACGACTCCTTTTATTGTCCCAAATTCCGCATCCGGAAAATTATCAAATCTGATATTTATTTTTTGCCCGGGCCTTACCTTGCCGGAACGCGCTATAGGCATGGTAGCCTTACCTATCAACTCAGGTTCTTCGGAAGGAACTACCGTAAATACCGTTTCTCCGCCAACAATATTCTGGTTTTTTACCCAAAATTTGGTAAACGTTATTTTTCCCGAAATAGGCGAACTCAGCACATAATTCATTTCCCATGAATGTATTTCTGCATTAATTTGACTGATATTATTCAACAGTTGTCCGGTGAAATTATTTTTCTTCTCGGTATATTGCTGTTCAAGGTCGTAAAGCGATTCTTCCGTTTGTTTTATTTGCAACTGCATATTACTTATTGATGTACACATATTTTCATAAGATATGCACGCTTGCAGGTATTGGTTTTGCGCCGTTTCAAATTCAAGCAGAGAGCCTGCCTTGGTTTTAAACAAAAGGGAATCACGCTCAAATTGTTTTTTTGATATTGCAAGTTGTTTTTCTACCAAACCGCTTTGATATACCAAACGTTCATATTGCTTTTCGTATTGCAGTATGCGTTCTTTGGCCATCTTTATTTTTGAAGGATAGTAATTTATCCTGTTAAATTCTATAAAATCATGTAAATTAGAGAAAAAGGCTGAATAAAGAGACTGTATGTTTCCTAATCTCAAATCTTTACGCGGCAGTGTGGCGATTTCGTCTATCTTTAAAACAGCTATAAGGCTTTTCAGGTAAAGAATATCCTTAGTGTTTATCGGATTCTCTATCACTGCCAACCATTCGTTTTCTACGACCATTTGATTGTCATCTACCAACAGTTCGTCTAATTTGCCGGAAACCTTGGCTACTATGCCGGCAGGAGGCGTAGTTCCCGTCAGTGTTATTTCCGCCGCTATGGTATCGGGGTACTTAAACACTACGCTGCCTGCAATAATTATCAATACTGCCAAGCCTAATATGGCAACGCCCCGCCTGAGTATCCAATGAGGCACAGCTCCCAAAACCTCCTGCAGTTCTTCACTGCGCAATTCTATGTCTTTTTCTTCGCTCATAGTCGGTATTTTATATTTGCGTCCTTTGTGCGCTTTTATTACAATCTAACACCCCAACTCCAACTGGTTTTTAACCAGTGTGTAATATGCCCCTTTCTTTAAAGTCAATTCCTGATGCGTTCCCTGCTCAATGATGCATCCATGCTCCAGTACGATTATATTGTCGGCATTTTGCACGGTACTAAGCCTGTGCGCTACTATAACAACGGTTTTGCCCTCATAAAATTCCTTCAGGTTTTCCATTATAATCTTTTCATTATTCGCATCAAGGGCGTTGGTTGCTTCATCAAAAAACAGAAATTCGGGATTTTTATATACCGCCCTGGCAATCAAAAGGCGCTGGCGCTGCCCCTGGCTTATGCCGCTGCCTTCCATACCTATTTTAGTATTATATTTCAATGGCAACGATGTTATAAATTCCTTGATATTTGCCACGGCTACGGCATGAAGCAAGCGTTTCTTGTCCACGACTTCTTCCCCAACGGCAATATTACTGGCAATAGTATCGGAGAATATAAAGCCGTCTTGCATTACTGCGCCGGTAGATTGCCGCCAAAGGTGCGGGTTAATATCGCTGAGCAAGGCGCCGCCTATCTTCATAGCGCCTTTTACAGGCTCATAGAAACCAAGCAGCAGTTTCACAAGGGTTGTTTTACCGCTGCCGCTTGCACCGACTATAGCCGTTACCTTCCCCCGCGGCAACTCCACCTTCAGATCGTTTAATACATAATCTCTTTCCGCACCATCATAACTGAAGCACAAATTTTCAATGGCAATAGATTCGCTTTCGGGGATAAAATCTATCTTGTTGTCCATGGATTGTTCTTCATCGTCTTTATTATGTATTTCATTGAGCCGCTCAAGACTGATTTTTGCATCTTGAAACGACTGGGCAAAGCCTATCACCTGCCCTATAGGGCCTGATAGTTGGCCGATAATGTAACTTACGGCCATCATCATGCCCAGCGTCATATTTCCGTCAACTACCGACTTGGCGGCTAAAAAAGATATGGCAAGCGAGGTACCCTGGCTGAAAAAGGTAGAACCGATTTCCTGATACTGCCCTAAAGCCGTTCCTTTGATGCTTATTTTAAATAGTTTTATCTGTATCTTTTCCCATATCCACCGCTTTTGCTTTTCCGAATTATTTAATTTTATCTCCTGCATGCCGGTAATCAGTTGCACCATGTTGCTTTGATTGGCGGAAGACTGCGTAAACCGCGCATAGTCGAGTTTACGGCGGTATTTCATAAAAAGAAGGATCCACGCCACATACAAACTGTTTCCCAGAATAAAAATTCCCAAAATAGTAAGGTTATAGTAGGCTAATATACCTGCAAAAATAAAAAAGTTAAAAAATGAAAAAAGGGTAGTAAGCGTAGTTCCCGACAAAAATGACTGTATTCGGCTGTGATCTCCTATGCGCTGCATAATGTCTCCAATGTTTTTGGCATCAAAAAACCGTAAAGGCAGTTTCATTAATTTTGCCAAAAAATCGGATATCAACGAGATGCTTATCCGCGTGTTGGTATGCAGGGTAATCCAGCTTCGGATAAAACTTATAGCCACCTGTGTCAGAGTCAGTACAAATTGCGCTATAAATACCAAGGTAATAAGGCTGAGGTTATTGTTTCTTACTCCCTGATCAACCACCGCCTGTGTTAAAAAGGGGAATATAAGGGCGAGCATGCTGCCCACGAGCATAGACAGGAGTAATTGTCCGTATTGGCTTTTATAGGGCAGTAAATATCGGAAGTAGTACAGCAGATTTTTTTGCTGCTTTTGCGCATCGTCGTCGGCCGTATAAAATTCCGGCGCGGGGTTTAAGAGCAGGGCTATTCCGGAGTCTTTACCGGCGTCCACTGTACTTATCCAGCATTTGCAAAATTCCTCTTTACTCAATCGGTACTTACGTCCTGCCGGGTCGGCTATTTTCATGGCGTATTCATATCCGGACGAAGCTGCGCCTTTCTTTCTCTTTTTTACGCCATAACAAACCACAAAATGGTTTTGGTTCCAGTGTAAAATACAGGGGAAGGGCGCCTCATTCACTAACTGTTCAAAACTCAGGCGTACGGCCATAGTACGGAAGCCGATGCTTTCGGCTGCATCGCTTATGCCGAGCATGGAAACGCCTTGCCGGGTAATATAACTTTTGGCGCGTAAGGTTTGTAAAGTATAACTTCTGCCGTAATACTTTGCAATCATGGATAAACAGGTGGGGCCACAATCCATGGAGTCAAGTTGGGTATGTAAGGGAAATGGTTTTTTCACTTATTATTAAATTAAGAAAAAATCTACAGGGTATTACTGTACGTCTTCAAGCAAAAAATTACCGATACTAATCTAATCATACCTGACAATTTTTCGTGTTGCGTTTATAATGCTTGTTTTAAACGCAGGTAAAGATGTTCCCGTAGGGCGCGGCGCATGTAATTCTTTTATTTTATGCATATTGTCCATTATAATGTATCGAGGGATTTCATTTACTTGGAAGTATTTTAGCAATGGAGATTCCTTCGGATCTTTTATTAAATGTTGATGTTCTCTTATCTGGTCTTCAATCACTGCGTCTATCCATTTGTTTTCATCGGTATCTTGCGACATGTACAGGAGTATAACATCCCTCTCTTTCAAAAACTCTTTGGCCTCGTGCGACTCAGCAATATCATTTCTGCAAGGGGAGCACCAACTGGCCCAAAAATCAATATACAATGCCTTCCCCTTATATTTTTCCAGCACATCTTTAAGCGAGATAAAAGAAGAAGCGCCGTATGGTTTTAGGTAAGTAGTCAACAATATACTGTCGGGTATTGCCTGATTTAATTTAAGGTAATACTCTTCGCTTTCTTTAATATAATCTAAATATTCGGGTTCTTTTACGTACTGAGGAGCGCTTTTTATAGCGCTAAAAAGTTGTGCCGCGTAACTTTGGTCTTGATGTTCGGCAAAGATTCCAATCATAGCGCTTAATAAATAGGCCCGTGTTCTTCCTGTGAAATTATGCAGAATGTTTTGATAGATGATGTCAAAATTCGACCAGGTATCCTCCATATAACAGTTTATATAGCGCATAACTAAAGCTCCTTTATGGTAGTCCAATAGTTGGTCGTTGTTAAATTGAATCTGATCAACTACTGTAAAATAGTCAGTCGGCAAGCTATCGCGCCGGATATATTTGTAAAATAAAGGATTGTATAGCAGCCAAGCGTATGTGCTATTAATGCTTGCTACTGCATATTCCATAAAACTGTCGGACAAGTGAAATTCTTGCTGATAATTTTCTAAGAACTGAAGCCGTTGGTTTTTCCATAGTGTTACACTGTCTTTATAGTTGTGAATATCCTGTATTTTTTTAAAGGATAGATTTTTGTCGGGTAACAGAGAGTCTGACAAATGATCATAGTTGTACTGAGCAGCATTTTTGCCGGAAAAATGCATAGAATAATAGGTAATATGACCAACTGTCAAATATGGATTTATAATGAAACTAACTGTGTCACCGGGAGATGCAAATACTGGTTGCGAGTTAGTGCCCATCCGAAGAGATAGTCGTTGAGGCTTGTCAATATCCAATATATATTGACCTGTTGTAGTTTTGGCTAAGGGCTTATCTGGTTTGAAATATTTAGGGCTCCACCAAAAGGGAGAGTTTTTTACCAATGAAAGCGCTCTTTGCGTACTATCACTGTATATTTCTTGAAACACAACGGTTTTTTGTGCAAAAACCGCATTAAAGATAAGACTAAGTACGATAAATAACAGTATTTTCTGCATATAATGATTTTTAATGGTGATAAACAGCAACAAGGTACTGTGCAAATTCAAATCATTTACACAGTACCTGCTTCACACTTAACAGCCACAGACTGCTCTTGATAAATCGCTACAAATAGCTTCTACAGTAGCTCGTTCACAATCAGCAACTGCTACTCCTTTGTCGTTAGGATCATGTTGGTCGCACCTTAACCAGCAGTTTCCACTGCTTCCTCCGCAAAGACCATTTATACACATTACTCCACTCGGGCAATCAGCATGCGTAGCACATGTCATACCGGCTCTACCGGCAACAATTTCTTTAGCCTCATTTCTTGATAAGGCTCTTCCAATGTTTGAAATTTTTTCCATAATAATTAAACTTAAAATTAATAATTGGAGGTTTACAAAGATAGTAAAAAATTCACGATATTTGCATTCTCTCGTTGTTTTTACTTATGCCTTATTGCTTTTCATATCGCCTCAGCACAAGTATAGTTAGCGACAACCGCCTCCTTTCAAGCGGATTAATGGGTTAATAATAAGAGAAGTCATTCCTCTAAAAAATACTTCAGGTCTGCTACATTATAAATACTCGGCAGCAGGTATCCATTCATAAAAATCATGGGGGTATATGCCACTTTTACCTCGTCGCACCACTTTTTCATAGCTTCAATTTTCTCGCTTTGGCTGTCTATATCTTCCTTGCTTAGCGGATATTTGGCGGCAAAGGCTTCGTAGTCTTTTAGCTTTGCGCCATACCAGTCGTCCAAGGCATTCTTGGTTAACAGTCCGTCGTTTTGCGCAGCAAGGGCCAGTAAATGCTTTACCGGCAAGCTTCGATAATCTTTCTCATCGTTGGTAGCCGTGAAAATTATTTGTGCGCTCACCCGATTGTCTTTCAAGAGTTCATCAATGATGGTATGCGCTCTTGCACATGGCCCGCAATAAGGGTTGCAAACCTTTATCAAACTTATTTTCGCCTGTGGATTACCCAGCCTAATGCCCAAACCATCCGCAGCAACACTCATCTGCTGTTGCTTTTGCAACAAGGCCTCAAAGGTTTCGGGATTATATTTAATGCGCTGTAATTGCCTAAAATTCCTTTTCCCCCGTTGGGCGGCCATGAGTTGAGGCTTCATGGCATACCATAGCGCTGCGGGAAGCCCAAAGGCAGGAATCAGCAGTGCAAAATCAGCAAAAGTCAACTGCAGGGCGCTTAAATTGCCGATAAACAGGGATACTGTAAACTCGGAAACCAAGAGCGCTTGTACCAACAGGCACAGCGGGCACCACTGCCTGCTCACCCTCCATTGGTAAACAACGGAAAAAAGAGTGTAGGGCAAGGCCAATGCGTTCAGGTAAGCCAGAATAGTAATAATGGTAAAGGCTTGGCTTCCGGCAAAGAGCAGGGCGAGAAAACCTCCTGTAAAGTAAAAAAAGCCGACTTCGCTCCAACTGAGCCATGAAAATATTTTAGCCGCTTTGGAATCCAATACGGCGTCGCAGTTTACTTTTTTGCCTGCCGTGCAAATTTGCTGCAGCACAGGACTGTTTCTGTCCACCTCATGCCACAAGAGCAGGACGGAAACAATAATACCTGTTGCCTTTAAGCATATATTCAGCGAAAATCCCCAGACACTTAGTTCAATCGTTGCTGATAGTACCATGGCAGCAATAGCAACGATGCCCAGAAAGAAGGGAAGCAGCAGTAAACCAAACGAAAAAAGTGTTGTAGCCCATTCTTTCCGAAGGTTGGCGCTATAGTTTTTCTCACCGGAATGTTCGTTCTTTTCAACTACCAAGACAACGCCCGACCATATTTTTAGAAAATCTTCCACCGGAATGAAAGAACTTTTACCTTTCCAATCGGTACATTGCACCTGATTTTGTTCTACGGCCTCTATAATGATAAAACTGCCTCCGCCGGTCTTTATATGGGCAATGCACGGACAGGGGAGTTCAGCCAATTTTTCCGGTTCGACCCTGAGCACTGCATTGTTTACGCCCCATTTTTTCAGGCTGTCGCTAAGGCTAAGAATGCTCGGATAATCGGGGTGTTGCTGCAGTGCGTCATCTATCGTACGGCGGGTTACGTTTATTTGCAGTTTTTTGAACAACTCAAAAAGAATGGCCGACGACTGCTCGTATTGGTTAAAAAGATTCAGTACTATCATCTCTCTGTAATTTTTAGGTTAGATTATATAAAACAAGGTCTAATGGTCAAAAAGTATGATGAATTTACCCTAAAAAAGGCTTAATGGTCAAAAAGTATGATATTTTTTAGCAAGAGAGATGCCCAATTGGGCATCTCTCTTGCTAAAAAGACCCCTTAAAATA
>WRMN01000011.1 GCA_009777095.1 Bacteroidales bacterium
ATATGCCGATAAACCCTTTTGTGCAAGACCAAAGCGGGTGAAGATTTGTTCTGTCACCAAGGTCTTTCATGTAACTTTCTGCTACAAGTTTATTATTTCGGAATACAAGCAGACTTCTGATTTGCCAAGCATTGTCGTCTTCATGAACATAGCTGTACACCTCTTTCAGCGCCTCGCCGTCTATTCCCACCGCCGCAGGTTCCGCTATTGCCCAACCATCGCCAAGATGAGCAGGAGAAAAACTTTGAAATGGAACTTTCAAAGGGTCATCTTTAAGGCATGACACAAAAATAATCGAAAAAAACGCGATGAGCGCTGCATATACTACGGTTCTTTTTTCCCACATAATGCTATCCTCCATATTAAGTTGTGATTTATTCGATGAAAACGGTTTCCCTTATAAAAGCCCAAATAATCAAGTTCATATACAATTGAATGTTTTTTTGCAATGTTTGGAACAAATTCAACTGAGACCGTTGTATGATTATAATGATTAAAACTTCCAAATTTCAATTCTCTGTGCGGATATACAACAAACTCTTTATAGGTAAATAAAAAGTCATAGGGGTCATATCCCTGACGGTGAGAAGAAAAACCCAAAATTGAATTTCTTAATACAAGGTTAATACGCTGATTATCCCATTGATAACCATATTGTATAACAGGGGAAACGCCTAATTCGGCAGTATAGAACATGGTACCATCGTGTAACTGAGTTAACTGGTAATTATAATCGGTAATGAAATTCGCGCCGCCTCTAATGGTATGCCCGCTGTTTTCGTAAAACTGCATTGTCCATGTTACATTTACAGGGGCTATGTGTATTTGTCCTCCAATCATTCCGCGATTCCGCCCAAGCCCAAACCCAATTTTAGGCTGGTACATTATTTCGTGAAGATTGATTTTCCATTGTGCGCCATACCTGTATTCAAGTTGCGCGCCGCTAAAAACCATTCCCAGATTATTTTCGTCTTTTAATTGCAAACTGCCAAGCGCCACCTCATGCGAGTGCCTAACTTGTGCAATGAGAGGGACAATCATTAGCGAAAATAATACTCCTGCTGTAAAACATAATTTTTTCATTTTGAGTTTCTATATATGTCTGCTACTTTTCGGACTTTTTATTTTGTTTAACGTTCAATATTTCGTTTCAGTGTCCTTGCTGTGCTGTCGCCCGCTGACGCCTAACGTGGTGGCGGCTTTATGAAGTAGCGGCTTTCACTACCGTTTATGCGGGCGACAAACTTTCATTTCCGCACTGCCTTTTCCGCGGGCGTACTGCCGCCATTATGCCAAACTGCCATTTATCTGTCGTTTTTTTTCAGCCACACAACGCTTTTTAATTTATTTTCCAATGTCCTGTTTTCTTACTGCCAATGCGAGATATTATTCCTTTTTCTTTCAACTGGCTTATATTGTTTTCAATTGTGCGGACAGGTTTTAATAATTTCTGTGCCATTTCAAAAACTTTAATATATTGATTCTCTTGGATTAAAGAGATTATTTCTTTTTCAGTTTCATTTAAACCCCCAAATAAACCACCATTTATTCCACCATTCACAGAATTATCGGCATTATCAATGTATTTAAGCATAGAACTTTCAATTACATCAAGCATAAAATCAATAAATGGTCGGCAATCCACCGTTCCGTCTTTTTGCTGTGATTTTTGTAGTGCTTCGTAATATCTTTCTTGATTGTAATAAATCATCGTTTCCACAGGAAGCCACTCAAACAGCTCGTTCCACTTTGTGAGAATAAGCGTTTGCCAAAGCCGACCAATTCTGCCGTTTCCGTCTCGGAAAGGGTGAATATGTTCTATCATAAAATGAATTGCCGAACTTTTTATCAATTCGTGCGTTTCGGTATTTTTGCCCCACTCGAACAATTCTGCAATTAATTTTGGCACTTGCTCAAAGTTTGCGCCTGAATGAATTACTTCTCGTTTACTATTGACAACGGCAACGCCAACCGTTCGAAATTGCCCCGATTCTTGAATAAGATTGTTTGTAATAAATCTATGTGCTTGCAAGAAATTATCAACCCTGTAAGGGTTTAGCGCAGGAATTTGCTCGTAAGCGGTAAATGTGTTTTTTACCTCTTGAATATCTTGTAACGGAGCAAAAACAACTTTGTCGTTAATCACATCAAAAACCTGTTGAACTGTGAGACGATTTCCCTCAATAGCGGTTGTAGAGCCGACAGTAAGAATGCGATTTGTTCTTCGCAAATGCAATACATCTTTCGATTGCTCTTCCGACATCTTTACTCGCTCAATAAGGGCGTAAATCTTACCGATTTGCTCGTGCCACAGTGAATTATATGTAAAAAAATCATTCATTATTCAATGTATCTGTTGTTTTTTTATTACACTTTTCTCTCCCAATATTGATTTACCTTAAATTTTTGGCAAAATTACACACTTTTCATAGATAAAACGTAAATAGCAGTACAATATTATTACTTTTTTCGTTAATTTGAGAAAAAATATTGAAATTTTAATCCTTTTTATTTGGAAATGAACATAGAATTCCGCCCGTTACCTGCTGGCGTTTTCATTATTTCTCTCAATTATGTCAAACGGTATTTTTGAGTCACAATACACTTGCCATTGTTTAATTTTATTCTCACTCACGACAATTTTCCATGCCGCAGGAAGTCGCCAATGATTCTCATCATTCGCCGCTTTTTTATTTTGATATGTTCCACTTGCAAAACCTAAAATTACCAAAATGTTACTGTCCGAAAACAAATCAATAATTTCTATTTTATAATCAGGGAACCAACGGAAATAGCCAATCCAACTTTCCCTCATGTGTTCTTTCCCTGTTTCTTCACTTCCGTATGCGTCAATAAATCTAAAATCATTGTCCATGAGGTCATAGATTTTATTGACATTATGCTCGTTTATTGATTTGACAAATTCATGTACGGTTTCTTTTTCCTTACTCATATTTTTTCCCCGTCTTGTTGTTATAATTGCAACAGAAATAACCCCAACTGCACCAATGATAGCAATAATAATTTCAGCCTCCATATTTCTTCTAATTTTTATGCCCTTGTCGGACTGTTTATATTTTCTTTAACGTTCATTTTCTTGTTTCATTGTCCCACTACGCTGTCTCCCGCTTGCACATAACAATAAAATATGCGCAAGGTACAAAAAAAATCCGAATTACAGCCATCTATCAGTTTTACTACCTGAAAAGCTGCATTTGTTAATTGAATTACTAAAAACCAAATCCCAACAAAATCATTTTGAAAATGTTGGGATTTTTTTTATTTTATTGATGGCCCAGGTTTCGATTATTGAGATTCTCGACGCCACCAATACATAATGACTTATACCACTTCTACAGCTTCCATACCGCGTGTAATGGCTTGCTCATTCATGGGAATAAGATGATGATGACGTTCGGGAATGGATTTCTTCAAACCTTTAATTACATTATCCATTTTTACTATAGGTTTCAATTTAAGAAAGCCGCCCAATACCACCATGTTGTAGCCTTTGGAATTACCCAATTTCGTTGCTTCTTCGGCCGCTTCAATCTTAGCAATCTTAATATCCGTGCGCGAAGGAAGCGTAGTGATGCCGTTGGGGTCATACAATAACAAGCCGCCGGGTTTTACCGCAGCCTGAAATTTATCCAATGATTGTTGGTTTAGAATAATGGCCGTGTCGTAACTTTGTACGATAGGCGAGCTTACACGCTTGTCGCTCAGCACCACGGTAACATTCGCCGTGCCTCCGCGCATTTCAGGCCCGTAAGAAGGCATCCAGGTTACTTCCATATCTTGCATGATGCCTGAATAGGCCAAAATTTTACCCATTGATAACACGCCTTGTCCGCCGAAACCGGCTATGATTATTTCTTCTTTCATGTTCGTTAAAATTTAAAATTCGAGGACTATTTATCTTTCAGGTCACCTAAGGGATAGAAGGGGAACAGGTTGTCTTCCATCCATTTATTAGCGCCGATAGGGGATAATTTCCACCCTGAGTTACAAGACGATACTACTTCAATCAAAGAAGTACCTTTTTTCTGCGCCGAATTTTCAAAGGCCTTGCGAATAGCTTTTTTGGTTCTGCGCACGGCTGCCGCATTTTGCACGCTCTGACGGGTAACATAGCAGGTCCCATCTAATTGTGCTGCCAAGTTGGTAATTTTCAGCGGATAACCGTTCAATTCTATCTTACGGCCATAAGGCGTGGTAGAGGTAACCTGTCCTTCGAGGGTCAGGGGACTCATTTGTCCGCCGGTCATACCGTAAATAGCATTGTTTACCAAGATTACCACAATATTTTCACCGCGGTTACAGGCGTGGATAGTTTCGGCCGTACCTATGGCTGCAAGGTCTCCATCGCCTTGGTAGGTAAATACATACTTATCAGGACAAAGGCGTTTAACGCCCGTAGCCAAAGCGCAAGCGCGTCCGTGAGCGGCTTGTTGCCAATCGATATCTATGTAATTATAAGCAAATACAGAACAACCCACCGGCGATACAGCAATGGTTTTATCCTGAATATTCATTTCGTCAATGACTTCGGCAAGCAATTTATGAATAGTGCCATGACTGCAACCCGGACAGTAGTGCAACACTTTCTCGGTCATTACCGGACATTTTCCGTAAACCTTATTTTCGGGTTTTATAATATCTTTTACGTCCATAATTCTTCGATTTACTATTTTATTATGTTCTTTAAAGCGACCACTACTTCTTCGGGCGTAGGGATAATGCCTCCCAAACGGCCGAAATATTCTACCGGAATTGCGCCGTTTACCGCAAGACGTACATCTTGTACCATTTGGCCGGCGCTCATTTCTACCGTAATGATGGCTTTCAACTGTTTAACCATATCCTGAATTGCCTTTGTGGGGAAGGGATACAGGGTAATCGGTCGTAAGAGTCCAACCTTAATGCCTTCGTTACGCGCTAATTCTACAGCTTTTTCACATACGCGGGAAGCAGAACCATAGGCTATAATCAGATAGTCGGCATCGTCGCAGTTTATTTTTTCAAAGCGAACTTCCAGTTCATTCAGTTGTTTGTATTTTTCAATCAATTTCAGGTTGAACTTTTCCAGCACAGCCGATTCCAGCGCTAAGGAAGTAACAGCATGTTGCGGACGGTCTTTCGTCTTACCGGTAGTAGCCCATGAACCATGTAACTTAATGATTTCCTCATCAGTCCAACGTGGTTTTTCGGGGCGCAGTTCCACTTTTTCCATCATTTGCCCGATTACACCATCGGTTAAAATCAGGGCAGGATTACGATACTTGAAGGCTAATTCAAAGCCCAAGTCCACAAAGTCGTACATTTCCTGTACCGAATTGGGTGCCAGTACGATAAGTTGATAATCGCCATGGCCGCCTCCTTTAACGGCCTGAAAATAGTCGGCTTGCGAAGCCTGAATAGAGCCCAAACCCGGACCGCCGCGTACTACGTTAGCTACCAAACAGGGTAATTCTGCCCCCGCCATATAGCTAAAACCTTCGCACATCAGACTGATACCCGGACTACTGGACGAGGTCATCACCTTTTTACCGCAAGCAGCGCCTCCATATAACATATTAATGGAAGCCACTTCGCTTTCGGCTTGTAAAACAACCATACCTGTGGTTTCCCACGGTTTTTCTTCCATCAGCGTTTCCATTACTTCCGATTGCGGAGTAATAGGGTAGCCGAAATAACCATCGCACCCGCAACGTATAGCTGCAATTGCAATAGCCTCATTTCCTTTCATTAAGAGTTTTTCTGCCATTGTTTTTTTTTAATTTTATGGAGCGGACAGGCCTACTCCTAATTTTAAATTACACTTTTACCCTATAAACGGTAATTACCGAGTCGGGACAAACGGTAGCACAGTTAGTGCAACCGGTACATTCCTCAGGATTAGCCATATAACATATGGGATAACCCTTAGCATTTACTTCTTTGGTTAATCCAATAACCTGAACAGGACAGTTAACCATGCAAACGCCGCAGCCTTTGCATCTTTCCCTATCCACTACTATTGCGCCTTTCATTGCCATAATACGAAAATCTATTAATTGTTCACACAAAGCTACAAAAAAATTTCAACTATACAAAAAAAAGCGAAAAAAAATTACAAAATGAAAGTGTTTACCCCTGAAAATAGGGTGTTTAAAAAAAATAATTCAAAAAATTTTGGTTGTATAAAAAATTTTACCGATATTTGCAGCCCCAAATTATAAAGGTTAGTATTTAAGTAAAGAAAAAGATAATGTCACGAATTTGTCAAATCACCGGAAAGAAAAGAATGATAGGCAATAACGTTTCTCACTCGAAGCGCCGCACTAAGCGTGAATTTGCCCCCAACCTCCAAAACAAACGTTTTTGGCTGGAAGATGAACAGCGCTTTGTTACTTTGAAAGTATCAGCAGCCGGTATGCGCACTATTAACAAAAAAGGTTTAAAAAATGCCCTGAAAGATGCCAAAGCATCGGGCTTAATCAATATTTATTAAGATTTGAATTATGGCAAAGAAAGGCAAAGGTAATAGAGTTCAAGTGATTTTGGAATGTACGGAGCAACGCGAAGCGGCGGTTCCCGGAATTTCACGCTACATTACCACCAAGAACAAAAAGAACACGACCAACCGCTTGGAGCGTAAGAAATATAACCCCTTTATGAAAAAGGTAACCTTGCACCGCGAGATTAAGTAAGTTCAAAGTTTAAAGTTTAAAATTATGGCAAAAAAAGTAGTTGCAACATTGCGCGATAGATCGGCCGCTAAAAGTACGGTAAAATGTATCCGTATGGTAAAATCGGAGCGCTCAGGAGCCTATTCTTTTCAGGAAGAAATGGTAGCCACCGAAGAAGTAAAAGAATTTTTCGCCGGTAAAAAATAATTTTACCAATAAAATCAATAGTAAAAGCTCCTTATACAGGGGCTTTTTCTATTTTTTAATTTAAAAATTATGGGACTGTTTTCAAAACGCGACAAAGACAGCTTAGACAAAGGCTTGCAGAAGACCAAACGGGGAATTTTCGAGAAAATCACCCGCAGCATAGTAGGTAAATCCAAGGTGGACGACGAGGTGCTCGACGGCATCGAGGAGGCTTTGGTAACCGCCGATGTAGGCGTTGATACCACCCTGAGCATTATCGAAAGGATTGAAAAACGGGCTGCCCGCGATAAGTATATCAATACCGAAGAACTGCAAACCATTCTGCGCGAAGAAACCGAGAGCCTGCTCGCGGCTAACAATAAGGAGGCGCAAGAAGTTTTCGATTTCAGCAAGAAACCATATATAATTATGGTAGTGGGTGTGAACGGCGTCGGCAAAACTACGACCATAGGCAAACTCGCCGCTCAACTTAAAAATGAAGGCAAAAAGGTAGTGCTGGGCGCCGCCGACACTTTCCGCGCTGCTGCCGTTGAACAGCTTACGATATGGAGCGAACGCGCAGGCGTGAGCATTGTCAAGCAGCAAATGGGCTCCGACCCCGCCGCTGTAGCCTACGACACAGTAGCTTCAGCCGTGGCTAATAACGCCGATGTGGCGCTTATCGACACGGCAGGCCGCCTGCACAACAAAATCAACCTGATGAACGAACTTACCAAGATTCGTCAGGTAATGAGCAAGGTAATTCCCGATGCGCCACACGAGGTGCTGTTAGTACTCGATGGTTCCACCGGGCAAAATGCCTTTCAGCAAGCAGAAGCTTTCACCAAGGCTACAGAAGTATCCGCCTTAGCCATTACTAAACTCGACGGCACCGCCAAGGGCGGCGTAGTGCTGGGCATTGTCGATAAATTCAAAATTCCCGTAAAGTTCATCGGCGTAGGCGAAGGCATCAACGACCTGCAGGTTTTCAACGCTAAGGAATTTGTAGGGACGCTGTTTAGTAGTTAAAGTGTGCAGTATCAATATTTAGGTAAGTAGTAATATATTTGGCAATATAACATTATTGTATTACATTTGAAAAATTTTCTCATGTTGTTTAATTTGTTTTAGTTGTTTATTTAGTTTGTTAAAAATTGATGAAGGTTGCTATCTGTATCATAAAGCTCAAAATTCAAAGTTTAAGGTTCAGGATGCAAAGTTAAAAATGCGTAAACATTTGTAAAACAAATCAATAAATACAATTTAAATATTTTTTGCAAATGTCGAAGTTTTTATGTATTTTTGCTGCATAAAATTCAGATGACCTATAACATCATGGAAATGATAAGAATAATTATAGTTGACGACCACGAATTGTTCCGCTTGGGTGTGCGCGCAGTCATCGAAAATCGTCATCGCGACATTAGCATAGTTGGCGAAGCCAAATCGGGAAGCGATTTCTTCGATTTGCTCAAAACCACTACTGCCGATATTGTTCTTCTTGATATTGCCTTGCCCGATATAAGCGGGATTGACATTGCCCGCCGCCTAAAGAAAGAAGTTCCCGCTATGAAAATCCTTGCCGTTTCTGCCGAAAACAGTTTGGCTGTTGTAGGAGAGATGCTCAATATCGGCATTGAGGGTTTTATCAGCAAAATCAATAGCGGTGGCGATACCTTAGTCGAAGCTATTCGTTCCGTCATGCAGGATTTTGAATATTTTGGGAACGACATAGCCGACATTATCCGCCGCATATATGTTGCCAAAAAGAAAAAAACGGAGGTAAGTTCCGAATTTTCCGAACAGGAAAAGCGCGTCATCGAACTTTGCCACGAGGGTCTTCCCGCAAAGCTAATCGCCGACCGCCTTGGCATTACTCCCCGTACAGTGAATTGGCATAAATCAATTATTTTTAGCAAATTAGGAATAAACAATACGCTTGAAATGGTGAATTACGCCTTGAAAAATGGGATAATAGAGGTGGAGTAGTGGTTAGTTATTAGTGGTTAGTGAAAGGTATAGATTGCTTCGTACCTCACAATGACGGAGGAAAATAGAAGAAGATAGAGGAAAATAGAGGAAAGCAATCTTCATCAAATAAACAAATAAGCAAATAAACAAATCAACAATGAAAAGATTATTATTATTCGCTGTTTTGATGTTTGCGGCGGGGGCGGTGCAGGGGCAGCAGACTACCCTTCATGAGCAAATACAGCAATTTGAACAGGAAATTGCAGACGGAAGCGTTGATGAAACCAAGATGTTAAAGAATTACATCGATTTAATCACCTACTACAGTCCCATAGACATTTCAAAAACGCATTTTTATTTTCATAAGGCCGTTGCATTCGCGCAAGAGAGACAACTGTTGGATTGGGAATCGGACTATTGGAGGCGTATGGGTTTAGTATATCTTGATTTGGGAAAAATAGACTCTGCGCATTATTGTATCGACAGAGCCATTGAACTTATAGACGGCCAAGGGTTTCTTTATGAAGAAAGCGTAAATTATCGGGCAAAGGGGAACGTTCTTTTTAAGGGGAACGAATATGAAAAAGCCTTGGAAGCGTACATAGCAGCCATGGAAATAAACGAAAAAGATAAGGCCGAAAAACTCGAAAAACAACAAAATGTAATCAATAACATTGCAGTGGAGGCTTCGTGTCTTAACTATATTTCAAAGATTTATATACAGTTGCTCAATTATGAAACAGCCATTCAATACGCGGTTCGCGCTGCAAACCTGTTGATTTCAAACCCGTCTAATAGAACCGTACTGCAACAGATAGAAATACTCGGCGACCTTTCCGATTTATACATGATTACGAAGCAGCCCGAAAAAGCCCTGCATTTGTTGACAAATTGCTACAAACTGGCTTCCGCTTTAAAATATTTGCCCGAAATGGTGTATGGATTATGCCGTTTATCAAACTTTCACAGTACAGAGTACAAAGATTTTAATCAAGCGCTTAGCTTAGCCAAAGAAGCACTGCAAATTGCAGAAAAAGCTGAAATGCCTAACCTTATCTGTTTCGCTGAAAGAACCCTGATGAAAGTTTACTTTGCTTTAAAAGATTATAAAACAGCCTGCCGTTATGCCGAGCAGGCGCTCTTGAAAATTGAAGCAGATGATTGGGATAGTTTGAATGAGGTTTATGGGAATTTAATCATGATTCATGCTTTATTGGGCGATGTAAGCCAATCGGAAACCTATTTAAAAAAATATAACGAGGTAACGGCAAAAATATCCGATAAAAATTTACACAATTCGCTTCAGGAAATGGAGGTGAAATTCGATGTGCAAAAAAAAGAATTTGAAATCGCTCGCCAGCAGTCGGAAATCAGTCGGCAAAAGACGCAACAATATATCTATATGGGCGGTTTACTGGTTGCCGGGTTGCTGCTGGTCATGCTCATTTACATTGTTACGCTTCGCAACCGCCGCAATCGCGAACTCTCCGAAATGAACGCCATTAAGGACAAATTTTTTAGCATCATTTCCCACGACCTGAAAAATCCTGCAGTTGCTCAACGAGACGCTTTGCAAATATTAACGGAGAATGCCGACAAGTGGGAGGCCGCCGCCTTATCGAACTATCACAGGAAACTGCTCAAATCGGCCGAAGGGTTGGTTGACCTGCTGAAGAACCTGCTCAACTGGGCGCAAATACAGACAGGCCGCAAGACGTACAACCCACTGACCTTTAACCTTGTTGACGCCTTGAAGTCCGACCTCAACCTCATAAAGAACATGGCCGAGCATAAAGGCGTGGGCTTCGATGCGCAAATACCCTCAACCGCCGTTATAACCGGCGACCGCAATATGATTACGACCGTTGTGCGCAACCTGCTGGCCAATGCAGTCAAATTTACGGCAACAGGCGGTAAAATAGTGTTGAATATTTCCACCGATACAGGCGTATCGCAATATGCCCCTACCACCGTTTCGATTACCGACACAGGAACAGGAATGACCTCCGAACAAATACAAAACCTGTTTCGGATAGACCGTCATCAATCGCGCGAAGGAACCGCAGGCGAACAGGGCAGCGGTCTGGGACTGATAGTGTGCCGCGAACTGCTGCAAAAGCACGGCAGTACGCTACATGTAGAAAGCGAAGAAGGCAAGGGCAGCCGATTTTGGTTTGAGCTGCGAACAAGCTAAAGGACCTAAGATATCTTAACCACTAATCATTGCCTTTGGGCTGTAGGGGATAAACGCCGTCTGCCCTGTATCCGTCCCAATTGCCTGAAATGGTTGTTAGCGTGATAAAATCGTTATAAATGGCAATTTCAAATTCATAGGATTTTTCCTTGTAGCGGAAAGTGTTGTCAGTTAATTTTGCAGCGCCTTGAATGTCTATAACTATCTCATTTATTCCGCTTTCTTCAATATGAAGATGAAAATCTACTTCCTCTTTTTTTATGCCCTGCGCTACATGAATTAACTTCATTTCCCATTCGCCTATTTGGTAGCCGTATAACTGCCCCTCGGCGTCAATGATTTTTTCCGATAAAAACGGTGTTACGCGATTTTCCGATTCGATTTCGGGCGACAGTTTTTGCAGTTTCATGCTTATATTACGGTACTCGCTCCTTGCATTCGGCGTTGGTATCCATTCCGCCTCAAAGGTATCGCCGATGATTTTTCCCGTGATTTTTGAGTAAAGGTTACCGTTGTTACTATCAAAGCATATTCCGTTTACATTGCCGTCGTTGTCAATAATGCCGGCAATCGGCAGGCTTGCATATTCCTGAAAATCGGAGTCAATAAACGCTCCGCGGAATACCTTATCCATGCGGGTAAAAATAATCGCCTCTTGTTCTTCGCCAATCCAGTGGTAATATTCTGCTTGGGTTGACGGACTGTTTTGACAGGACAGGCTTGCCAGCGCTGCGCCGACGATTGCTGCAATCAGTAAGATTTTTTTCATCGTTTTACTGTTTATTTAGGATATGCGATGTGTGATTTGCGACACTAACCACCAATCACAGTATCACATTCCAGTTTTTGGCAGTGGCAATGGCTTTTGCTGCGGCATAGCCGCTCTCGCTTGCGCCCGGGGTGTCGGTTAAATATAAAGAGCCCCCGTAAGTGCCGGTCCTGTCGGGCAAAGCATTGAATATGTCAGTCAAAACGGTTAAATTCAAATCCGTATTCGAGCAACTTACATAATACAGATTGGGACTATTATTGTTCAAGTCTAAGGCAGACAACGGATTATCGCTGCAAAACAGGCGTACCAGTACAGCGTTTTTACTCAGGTCTAATGCTGTTAATTGATTATTAATACATTGCAGCTCTCCCAGCGCAGTGTTCTTACTTAGGTCCAACGATGTTAATTCACAGGAGCTGCTATATAGTTCTTTCAGCGCGGTGTTTTTGCTCAGGTCCAACGATGTTAATTGATTGCCACCGCAGGATAAATATTTCAGCGCGATGTTTTTGCTCACGTCCAACAATGTTAATTGATTGATGCTGAAATCTAAATGTTCCAACGCGGCGTTTTTGCTCACGTCCAACGATGTTAATTGATTAAAGCGACATTCCAGCCTTATCAGCGCGGCGTTCTTGCTCACGTCCAACGATGTTAAGTCTTCGTTGTTACACGCTAAATATTTCAGTTCGGGACAGCCGCTTACGTTCAGGGCGCTTACTGCTCCCGTCCAGCCGGTCATAAGCGCGGTGATATTGCCTGTAAGGGTAATGGTTTTCTCGCCCGCCGCGGCGTAGCTGTGCGGGAAGTCATAATTGTAAGTGTCAATGAGGTTAGCCGGATTGCTAAGTGCAACGGTTTCGCTTGTACCGTCTCCCCAGTCAATAGTAGCCTCGCCGATGCCGGAAAGATATATCTCAATGTCTCCCTCGGCGGTAGTGGTCATGGTGATGCCTTTTATTGTCGGTTCTCCACCTTCGTTTTTCGAGCAGCTTGCCAACACTATGCCGACGATTGCTGCGATAAGTAAGATTTTTTTCATTGTTTATTTGTTTATTTGTTTGTCATTGCGAGCCGTGTCAGCGGCGAAGCAATCTGTACTTTTTCACTAACCACTAAATTCAAGCTGCAAAGTTAGAAAGTAGATTTTTAATTTACACCAGTATAAATACGGGCGGCGCAGGTATAAATACAAATGAGTTTTTATAAATAATTGATTATCATTTTTAAAGAATATCGAAAAAATCTTTTGAGTCGGTGAAAAATGTCGAATTTTTTATGTATCTTTGCCGTATAAATAAATCAGATGAGCCATAATTATCATGGATACGATAAAAATAATTATAGTTGACGACCACGAATTGTTCTGTTTGGGCCTGCGTACAGTCGTCGAAAGTCGTCATTCCGACATGGTTATCGTTGGCGAGGCTCAATCGGGAGCTGAATTTTTTGATTTACTCAAAACCGTTACCGCCGATATTGTGCTTCTTGATATTGCCTTACCCGATATAAGCGGCATTGACATTGCTCGCCGTCTGAAACAAGAAGTCCCTGATATGAAAATTCTTGCCGTCTCAGCCGAAAACAGTTCGGCTGTGGTAGAAGAGATGCACAATATTGGCATCGAGGGTTTTATCAGCAAGCTTCGCAGCAGTGCAGATACCCTTGTTGAAGCCATTCGTTCCGTCATGCAGGGTTTTGAATACTTCGGAAAAGACATCGCCGACATTATCCACCGCATTTATGTGGCTAAGAAGGAAACCACCGAAGTAAGTATCGAGTTTTCGGAAAACGAAAAGCGTATTATCGAACTTTGCCATAAAGGCCTGTCGGCTAAATTAATAGCCGAAAAACTCGGTATTTCTTACCGCACCGTGGATTGGCACAAATCCAATATCTTTAATAAATTAGGCCTCAAGAACAGCTTCGAAATGGTGAGGTATGCGGTGAAGAATGGGATTATACGTATGGAGTAGTGGTTAGTGATTAGTGGTTAGCATTATAAACGGATGAAGAAGGGTGTATTAAAAGAGAAAAGTTTCAGGTTTGCGATAAGGGTTGTAAATCTTTATAAGCATTTGAGTGAGAAAAAAAAAGAGTTCGTTTTATCTAAACAGATTTTGCGAAGCGCTACTTCAGTCGGGGCAATGATACGTGAAGCAGAACATTCGGAAAGTATAGCCGACTTTATTCACAAAATGGCAATCGCTCAAAAAGAAATCAATGAAACTATATATTGGCTCGAACTGCTGAACGAAACAGCATATATTTCAAACATAGAATTTGAAAGCATTCATACTGATGCGGTCGAAATTATTAAAATGATAACCTCATCAATAAAAACCGCCAAAAAATCACTAACCACTAATCACTAACCACTAATCACTATAAAATGAAAAAAACATTCCTGATATTGATGTTGATGTTTGCGGCGGGGGTGGCACAGGGGCAAGCCCATGTAGAAAAGCAATTGGAGTATTTCAAGGCGCAGATAGACAGCGCGCAACAGGAAAGGAATGCCTTAAAAATAGCTGCTGCATACGCCAATATTGTTGCCTTGTGCCGAAGCCATTCCTCCTTTGACGATATATTTTCCGAAAATCTGTATAATTATGGACTATGGTCAACTTATGCAGGACAACATCAAACAGCCATAGATATATTTATAGAATTATTAGAAATGCCGGATAATCTCGGCGATACTTCTCTATTCACATTAAAAGCGCAGGCCAATAATGGGCTGGGAATGATTTTCTTTTTTTTGGAGCGATGGGACGACGCGCTCGTTCATTACCTCAAAGCCCGCGACATGGCAACAGAACTTCAAAACGAGTTCGGTGTCTCTATTACAGAAAACAACATCGGCAATATCTACCAAAAAAAAGGAAATTATCAGACGGCAATAGCGCATTACCGCCGTTGCTTGCAGTTACAGGAAAAAATTGACGACAAAGGAACCATTTGTAATGCTTATTATAATTTAGGCGACTGTTACATCGAATTAGATAATTTTGACGAAAGTATACCCTATTTGAACTTGGCTTTGAATATAGCAAGAGAAATCGACGACAAGGAAATAGCGTCTCTTGCCCTGCTCAAGCTGGCGCGTTATCATACTCAGGCGAAAGTTTCGTTTTCTGAAGCTGCAAAACAGATTGAGCAAGCCGGACGAATTGCTGAAGAAGCGGGGTACAGACAGGTTTTGAAAGAGGTTTATGAAACAAGAAGCATCATTGAGGAAGAACGCGGTAATTTTGCTGCGGCTTTGACCTACTTTAAACAATATAAGGCGCTTGGCGATTCTTTATTTAATGAAAATTCGGTCAACCAACTGCATGAGTATGAGGTTCGCTATCAGACCAAGGAAAAAGAATTTGAAATAGCGCGCCAACAGGCAGAAATAAGCCGACACAGGTCCCTGCAATATTTGTACATCGGAGGCTTGTCTGCCGCCGGATTGCTGTTGGTCATGCTCATATACATTGTTACGCTTCGTACCCGCCGTAACCGCGAACTTTCCGAAATGAATGCCATTAAGGACAAGTTTTTCAGCATCATTTCCCACGATTTGAAAAACCCCGCTGTGGCTCAACGAGACGCTTTGCAAATATTAACGGATAATACCGACAAATGGGAGGTCTCCGCCTTATTGAACTATCATCGGAAATTGCTCAAGTCGGCCAACGGATTGGTCGAACTGCTTAAAAACCTGCTCAACTGGGCGCAGATACAGACAGGACGCGAATCTTACCACCCCTTACCCTTTGATATTGTTGCCGCCTTACAGCCTGACCTCGGCGTCATCAAAGATCTTGCTGAGCGTAAAAACATTACGTTAGAGACAATAGCGCCCCCCACAGCTATTGTTACGGGCGATGAAAACATGCTCCTTACAGTTGTGCGCAACCTGCTCGCCAACGCGGTCAAATTTACGGCAACCGACGGTAAAATAGTGTTGAATATTTCCACCGGTAGGGGAGTATCGCAATACGCCTTAACAACTGTCTCAATCACTGACACAGGAACAGGAATGACCCCTGAACAACTGCAAAACCTGTTTCGGATAGACCGTCAACATTCGCGCAAGGGAACCGCAGGTGAACAGGGCAGCGGCCTGGGACTGATAGTGTGCCGCGAACTGCTGCAAAAGCATGGCAGTACGCTACATGTAGAAAGCGAAGAAGGCAAAGGCAGCCGATTTTGGTTTGAGGTGTGAACAAGCTAATTAATTGTTATCTCCAACTCTTTTTTGCAGGAGAGGCCTTTCTCATTCGTTATGCAGGCTGTTATCTTTCCTGTTGTGTGAGAACTGTACCAGATTACACGAATAGTGTCATTGCTTTGTTCGGTAATAAGCCCGCCGTCAACCTGCCATTGAACGGTAACATCTTTGTAATTATCAATACGATAGCTTTGTATGGACTCCTGTGCTTCGACAAGTGTGTTTCCTGATAAATGATAGTTAAAATAGTGTTTCGCCACATTCTCATACAGGAAAGCGCCTAATTCATTACATACGATATCCATGTATGCATTCAGCGTTTCGTCTGATTCAATATAAGGGTCGTGGCCGACACCGTGGAATGGAATATAGCGTACAGGGACATTTAAAGCTGTCAAGCGATGATATATAGGCTCGGAGCCGTAAAGTTTGCCAAAGGAAGATAGAATGCTGTGCAGGTATTCGCCCATCAACTCTTTAAAGGGCAGCCCCTCATCGCAGGGAACAATGTCGTCGGCTGTTCCATGAAATAACAGGGTAGGAATGTGATTGTTGAGTATTTTCAAATCGGTAACCGCACCCCACATGGAAGCAACTCCGGCTATGGTAAAAGGCTCTTTTAGGTCGTTTCCCGAATCGTCTAAGCCGCCCAAATTTTCTCTGAGGTTAAATAAGCCTCCGTCCGCCGAATCATATATTTCGTTGCTATCCATAAAAGCGGTGGTCAATGAAATGATTCCGCCTGCGCTGCTGCCGGCAAGGTAAAGCTGTTCCTCGTCAATACCGAATTTTTCTCTATGATGCACCAAATAACGCAAGGCCGCCCTTGTATCCTGTACATCGCGGTAAATGGTTCTTTCGATAGCGCCCGGTGTGATAGAAGTCCCCAAACGGTAATTGATGGCAGCTACCGTAAACCCTCTTTTTACCAAATAATCGGTAATGGCTTGCTGCACCAAACTTTCCTTATCCCCGAAAAGGAAAGCGCCGCCATGAATAAAAAGCAGCAGGGGGGATTTGTTGTTATGGCTCTTTTCAGGGCGGTAAACGTCCAGCAGCAATGGAAGTTCTTCCATATTATATTTAAAGAGAAATCCCTTGTTTTTCCACGACAGGCTTAGCATTTCGCTGAACCATTTTTTATAATCATCTTTTGAAATATAATCGGTTGGTTTAGAAGTGTAATAACCGAGGGCTGAGCCGTATTGCAGGTCTTTTTCAGCAACAATATTTTCAAAAACCGAATGTTTATAAGTTTCTATACAATCATATTTTCCCGAAATTTGGTTAAAATATTTCAACTTAATGGTTTGCGAAGCTATGGATAAGGAGGGGATTTCCGGTAAAGTTAAGACTATTTCCTTTGATTTTCGGGACATTTTCCCCGAAAAGTCCTCATTTTTGTAACTAAAAATAGTTAGGCCTGTCGAATCGGTAGAAAAATCTATTATTTCAGCCACTGCCCGATTGTTGTCAACAAAGCAGATACCGGCCATTGTTTGGGCATCTTCGCGAATAAGGTAGAAAGTCTTTCCGTCTTTCGTCTTTCCTGACAAAATTGTGCCTTGCGGAAATACCGCATAGTTATTCGTGTTGTCTCTACAGGAAGGCAGTAGCAATCCCGCAACAATCAGGACAGCGAATAATATTTTTATTGGTTTCATGCTATATCACTTTAATTGCTATAATCAAAAAGTTTTTTCATGAACAAAGTTAATTTAAATTTTGCAAACCAAAAAAAATCTTTGAAACAACTCAACAAATCAAATAAACGATTAACCTGTAAACTTTGATAGCTCGAACCTCACCTCTTCAAATTCGCAATTTGTTCCTCAATGGCTTTGATGCGGATTTCGGTATCGGTCTGTTTTTTATGTTCTATGGCTACCACCTGTTCAGGCGCACTGTTTACAAACTTTTCGTTGGCGAGTTTGGACTTAACGGAGTTAAGGAATTTCTGTTGGTAAGCTAAGTCGGCATTCAGTTTGGCCAACTCTTCTTCTACATTAATTTTTACGGTAAGCTTAATGTAATATTCCGTAGTATCGCAGCGGAAAGGCGTAGCGCCTTCGGGTTGCTCGTTTACCGACTCAATGCCTGAGAGGTTGGCCATTTTGCAGGTAACTTCGGTAAATTGCGACTGCCCTTTAATGTAAAGTTGTAAGGCTTCTTTGGGCGACAGACCTTTTTCCTGCCGCAGGTTGCGCACAGCCGTTGTAACCGCTTTTACCTGCTCAAAGGCTTTGATAATAGCAGTATCGAAAGTTGCGGCAATCGGCCATGGCTGCATCATCAGGCTTTCTCCTTCCTTGCGTTCTTCCAATTGTTGCCATAGCTCTTCGGTGATGAAAGGCAGGAAAGGGTGCATAATCTTCAATAATTTATCGAAAAATTCCAATGTTTTGTTATAAGTAATAGCATCAATAGGGCTGCCGAAAACGGGCTTGATCATTTCGAGATACCACGACGAAAATTCATCTCGGAAAAGGGTGTAAATATTCATCAAGGCTTCCGAGAGGCGGTACTTTTCAAACAGGTCGTTAATGGCTGCTAAATTAGCGTGCAACATAGCCTCGAACCAATTAACGGCCTCCTGCGCTTCTTTCGGTTGCGCTATATTTTTATCAACTTCCCAACCATGCACTAAACGGAAAGCGTTCCATATTTTATTATTGAAATTACGTCCTTGTTCGCAGAGCGCCTCGTCGAAAGGCAGGTCGTTGCCGGCAGGGGAGGTGAGCAACATGCCCATGCGCACGCCGTCGGCGCCGTAGTTGGCAATGAGTTCCAAAGGCTCCGGCGAGTTGCCCAGCGACTTGCTCATCTTGCGCCCCAGCTTGTCGCGCACAATGCCGGTAAGGTAAACGTTCCTGAAGGGGACCTCGTCCATAAATTCATGTCCGGCCATAATCATGCGGGCTACCCAGAAGAATAAGATTTCCGGCGCAGTAATCAGGTCGTTGGTAGGGTAGTAGTACTGCAAATCGGCGTTGTGTTGGTGGTTTTCGTTACCGCAGGCCTGCGGGTCAAAAACGCTGATAGGCCATAGCCAGGAAGAGAACCATGTGTCCACCACATCTTCATCTTGTCGAATATCTTTCAACGTTAAATCAGCATCTATGAGTTGTGCGGCTTTCAATGCACCTGCTTCATCGGGTGCAACCACTATTGCTCCGTTGGGTAAATACCAGGCAGGAATACGCTGTCCCCACCATAGCTGACGCGAGATACACCAGTCGCGCACATTTTCCATCCAGTGGCGGTAAGTGTTGCGGAATTTGTCGGGAATGAGTTTTACCGTATCGTTCATTACGCTTTTTAATGCAGGCTTGGCCAGGTCTTCCATCTTTAAAAACCATTGCATCGACAGGCGAGGCTCAATAACCGCATCAGTGCGCTCCGAAAAACCTATCTGACTGTCATAGTCTTCTTCTTTCACCAAATGTCCGGCTTCTTTCAACATTTCGACAATTTTCTTGCGAGCAGCAAAACGTTCTTCGCCCACTAAAATCTGTGCTTTTTCGTTAAGACACCCATCGTCGTTAAGAATATCAACTATCGGCAACTTATGGCGCAGGCCTATCTCGTAGTCGTTGATGTCGTGGGCAGGCGTTACTTTCAGGCAGCCGGTACCGAAATCGGTGGCGACATAATCGTCGGTAACCACGGGAATTTCTTTGTTGATAAGAGGTATCAACACTTTTTTCCCATGAAGGTGAAAATGCCTTTCATCGTGAGGGTTAACGGCAATAGCCACATCTGCCATAATGGTTTCGGGCCGAGTGGTGGCAATGATAAGCGCTCCCCCTTGGGGGGCGGGGGGGGCTTGTATCTCGTACTTGATATAATACAGTTTGCTCTTTACTTCCTTGCGGATTACTTCTTCATCGCTTACAGCCGTTTTGCTCAACGGATCCCAGTTTACCATGCGGACACCTCGGTAAATCCAACCCTTCTTATAGAAATGAACGAAAGTGTCAATAACAGCTTGGCTTAGCGTCGGGTCCATCGTAAAGCGGGTGCGTTCCCAGTCGCAGGAAGCGCCTAATTTTTTCAATTGTTCAAGAATAATGCCTCCGTGTTTTTCCCTCCATTCCCATGCGTGCTGTAGAAACTCCTCACGGCTGAGGTCGGCCTTGCTGATGCCTTGTTCTTTAAGTTTGGTTACTACTTTGGCTTCTGTTGCAATAGAGGCATGGTCGGTGCCGGGTACCCAGCAGGCATTCTTGCCCTGCATACGGGCGCGGCGCACCAGCACGTCCTGAATGGTATTATTGAGCATGTGTCCCATGTGCAACACACCTGTTACATTGGGGGGCGGAATAACTATAGTGTAAGGCTCGCGTTCATCGGGTTCCGAATGGAAAAGTCGGTGTTTCAGCCAATAAGCATACCATTTATCTTCTACCTCCACAGGATTGTACTTTGCTGCTAATTGCATAATTGTATATGTTTAAGGCTGCAAAGATAGTGATAAATTTAAAATTAAGCGATTTCGGGATCGGGTTTGTTATGGTTATCCGCTTAGTTTTTAACAATCGGCAGCTTGCTTAATTGATAGATATTGTTCAGGTCTGAATAATCGTATTGGTAGAGGCCATCTTCGGCAATCATCATCAGCACATTGTCGAACGGAATAACATCATAGCCTTCCATGCCCGAATAATGCGCCAGCTTATTAGCTATCAGGGTTTGCGGGTTGGAAGCATCAAATATTTTCAGCCCATCGTCGCAGAGAAAGAGTGTTCCGTTGTCAATGCCTAATCCCTTGGGTTTTGTCATGGAATAGGTAACGAGGTGCTGCGGACTGCTTACATTGCTTACATCATAAATGAGCAACTCATTGGCGTTTTGTCCGCAGAGATTGCCCGAATGTATGGTAACATAAGCGATGTCGTTTTCTACCACTACCGGATCGCAGCCAAAAACATGCCATACCGACACGATATATGTCGGTTCCAATGGATTAGCTACTGAATAAATAAGCATTCCCGTAGGCGTTCCCATAAACATATTGTCTTTATAGCTGAAAATGGTTTCCACATTTCCTCCAATAGCTATTTTTTCCACAGCCTTTACAGGTTCTTCTCCGCTCAGGTCAACAATGCTCATATAGTTGTTGATTACCGAATACAAATAATCTTCGTACAATGCAAAGCGCGACATAGATCCGTTAATACCCACGCCACTGCTTCCTCCGCTTGGCCTGGTAGCAAAAGTAACCCAGCTACCATCAAGGTATTCGTGACTATAGTTCACAGCTTCAGTGCGCATTGTTAGCTTCCAGCCGACAATCACGCCCTCGTTGCCGTCATAATTATACCCATAATTATAATCAATGCCATAATTATTTTCGGGAATGGGTATAGCGCCCTGGAAAACATTTTCTAAACGGCCTTCCAAGATCGGTTTGTAGGGACTGCTGATATCGAACCACACTAAATCAATAAACGAATCGGCATAGAGTTTATCGTGGCGGATAGCCAAATCGGCGTTGCCTATCAATTCTATGAAACCTATATTCTGCGGCTTCGCCGGATTGCGGTTATCAATGATATGAATGCCTTTCTCATTTTCCGAGATATAAATATATCCGTCATAGAAACACATTTTTCCATGACTGCTAATGGCTTCGGATCTGGTGGTTACCTTCGCCGAGGAGCGAAATTCCTGCGCCGACATAAATATTGGCTCGTTGATCATGTAGGTAATCGTTTCGGTAACGGTGTCGCTACAACCGGAAAATGCAAAAATTCCGACAAATAATACAAATAATTTTTTCATGATGATTAATTTTTTATTATTTTTTTAAAATTCATAATTCAACCCTAAATTGACGCCTATATTCACAGGCCATTCGGTACGCATGCTGATCGGCTGATGATTGTCGAAACAGTAGCCTGCACGCGGCTCGAAATAAATACCTAAGCGGTTGTTAATTTTGTAGTTAACTCCAAATGCGCCATTTATTGACCATTGAAGACCATCAATGGACCCTTTTACGGTAGTGGTGTAGCGTGCGTTCCATATTTCTATTTCCTGCGTATAGATGCCCCTCAGCCCCTTTTCCACCATGAAACCTCCGGAAAGATAAATCTTCCAATGGGGATTAGCATTCCACAGATATAGCACCATATTGACAGGAACCCCGATATAATGCAGACTTTGGCGCACGTCATAGTTGAACCACTCGAATTTCGAGGCTAAGTAGGTATATACCAAACCGCTTTCTATGGCGATGTTTTTTCCTATATCTTTGCGTACCATAAGCCCGAACGAAAAAGGCAAACTATGACTGATATTTGTAAAGTCATCTCTGACCATGTCGTTGAATAATTGAATACTGCCTGAGCGGGTTGCGGCATATTCATTGCTGCCAAACAACTTTTTTCCCGAAGACGATTCGGTAGAACCGCCTATTCCGAAAGTCGCAGCCAGCAACCAATTTTTAGTTTTTTTTGTAATGTTTTTTTCTTCAAATTTATCTTTATTGGTTGTAAGAGGAATGCTTAACTCGGTAGAAGAGATAGTTTCATTAACCCTTGATGCGCTGTCGGCAATATCATCTACTGATTGCAGATCCGCTACTATGTCCTCTGTTTGGCTCTTGTTCTTTTCTACCAAGTTTACATTCTCTGATAAATCGGGGAAGGCGCTGACTGGATTTTGGCTAACAGGCATAGCGCCTTTTTCAGGCAATAGCTCGGTTGTAACAGGCTTAGGTCTTGCTTCATTGTCGGCTGTTGCGGGTTCTTCCCTATTCTTTTGTTGCGAAACAGCTGCAAGGGGCCTTTCGTCAACTATCGGCCTGTCAATAAGCAACAACAATGCGATGAGCGCCGCTGCCGCTCCGCTGCTCCACCACCATATTGCGGCTTTGTTGTTTTTCCGCTTAGCCAAACGCTGCTCAATTACATTCCAGTCGTTACCCTCCACCGCTATTTGGTGGTCTTCCAACTTTCGGCGGAACAATTCGCCTAAAGCATCATATTGTTTATTATCTATTGGTTTATCCATATTATCATTTTCAACTTTGCATTTAACTTTTAATGGCATTACTGTTGTGCCACTCTTTTCATTGTTTTAGTTATTTTTATATCCTTGTTGGACTGTTTATATTTTAGTTTGTTATTGTAAAGTTAATTCTAACTGTTTCTATGTAAGCGGAAAAGTCTTCTCCTGTTTTATTGTAGTAAATTTCAAGACCAACATTGTCGCTTCCAACAAAATCAGTAGTCGGTTTGTAACGATATTCCGCATTCATATTGGTACTCTCGTCTCTAACAAGTTCACTTTTTTCATAATGTTGTGCTTGATACATTATGAGGGCACCTTCCTCATCTCCTAACACAAAAGTGCGACTGTAACTTTCAGTATTTTTCAAAGTTACATTACTCTCTTCTATAACGCTGCATATTCCCGCTATTAATGGCTTGGACATTGAAATATCAAGAGTTACTAATTTTGTTATTTCTCCCTCTTGAAATGAAAAACTAACTTCGCTTTGTGCAGGAAGAGTATAAATACACGACACACATAAAACAGTTGCGTCAATAACGCAAGAATTTGATTTTAACCATTTTGCCAAATCCTGTAAATTTTGTTCATCTTCTGAAAAACTATTACTATTTGGCAAACCTGCCAAAAACTCGTTAATGATAGGTATCGTCTTATTAATATTCCCTGAATTGAGATACAGACAAAGTTTCTCACTGTCTGTTACTTGACCTTCTTCTTTGTCGCAGCCGACAAACCCTACCAATAAGAGCAAAAGTACTACTATTAAATTTAATTTTTTCATATTCATTGATTTGAAAATTATTATTTATGCTTTTTTAACTTCTTTTTTTCTAACTCTTGTCAATTTTCCGTTGCGCTGTCCCCCGCTTGCAGTTAACTACTATTACTGTCATTTTCGCGTTGTTTTCCACCGCACCCTCGCCCGCATTGCCTATAACTCATAACTAATTTCCGCAACACCTGTCTTGCTCTGGCGTACTGCGACCGCGAGGTACCTTCATTAATTCCGAGCGCTTCGGCAATCTCTACATGCGTATAGCCTTCAATGGCGTGCAGGTTGAAGACAGTTCGGTAACCCTCAGGAAGCTGTGCGATGCAGGCCAACAACTCATCGGCCGAAAGCTGTTCAAAAACGGAAATATTATCATCTTCTATCTGATATTCAACATCTTCTATTTCTGCACTGTAGCGCAAAGCATCTTTTCTGCGAAGGTGTTCGAGAGCCGTTGTTACAAAAATCCTCTTTATCCAACCTTTAAACGACCCTGTCCCGGAATAGGTATGAATCTTTGTGAACATTTTGACAAACCCATCGTGCATCAGATCCCGTGCTGTCTCGCAGTTACCTGCATACCTTTGACAAAGACTCATCATTGCCGACGCATATAATTCATACATCGCCTTCTGAGCCAGAGGTTCGCCGCGAACACACCCTTCGATCAGTTTCCTTTCTTCCATTTATTTTCTCTACTATATAGATGCAAAGATACATCAAAACGTTGCATAAAGATAATAAAAACTTTAAACCTTGATTGCTTCGTGCCTCGCAATGACGATTGAACTTTAAACTATATTGCTTATATTTGTAAAAAATTCTAATCAGGTGGCTAATAAAAAGATAATTATATATCAGGTCTTCCCGCGGTGGTTTGGAAACAAAGTTGAACAGCAGGTCTTTGCCGGAACAGCCGCCCAAAATGGGGTAGGGAAGTTCAATGATTTTACGGATAGGGCTTTACAGGAAATAGCAAATTTGGGTATCACGCATGTGTGGTACACAGGCATAGTACGCCACGCCACGCCTGAGCCTTATCCCGAAATAGTGAAGGGCAGAGCCGGTTCGCCTTATGCCGTGATTGATTATTATGATGTTGCCCACGATTTGGCCGAAGATCCTAACCGTAGGATCGAAGAATTTGAAGGCTTGGTAGAACGCACTCACCGCGCAGATTTAAAGGTAATTATAGATTTTGTGCCCAACCATGTAGCGCGTAATTATCAATCGCTGCGAAAGCCTGCGGGAGTATGTGATTTGGGCGAAGACGACGATCCTGCACAAAGCTTTTCTCCGACTAACGATTTCTATTATTTGCAGGGCGGCTTGGTCTTGCCGCAAAATATCCAACCCTACGGCTTACCCTTCGACCCTGCTGAAATTTGCTATGTTGAGCGTCCGGCCAAAGCCACAGGCAACGACTGCTTTAGCACCCACCCCTCAGTGGACGACTGGTACGAAACCGTAAAGTTGAATTATGCAGGGGAGGGTCTTTGGCATAAGATGCTGGGTATTTTATTGTTTTGGGCATCGAAAAAAATTGACGGCTTTCGTTGCGATATGGCCGAAATGGCGCCTTTGGAGTTTTGGAATTGGGTTATTCCTAAAGTAAAGGCGCAATATCCTGAACTGATTTTTATTGCGGAAACCTATAATCCGCAGACCTATAACGATTACATTACTGTCGGGCAGTTTGATTATTTGTATGATAAGGTAGGTCTATATGATACTTTACGCGAGGTGATTTGTAGCGGGCGCTCTACCTTCGATATTACACGTTGTTGGCAGGTAGTGGAAAATGTGTGCGCACACATGCTGCGTTTTTTGGAAAATCACGACGAGCAGCGCATAGCCTCGCGTTTTTTTGCAGGCGACCCATGGAAGGCTTTACCGGCGATGTTGGTGAGCGCTGCCATGCACCAAGGCCCGCTGATGATTTATGCGGGACAGGAAACAGGCGAACCTGCTGAGGGCGCTGCGGGCTTTAGCGGCGATGACGGCCGCACCTCCATTTTCGATTATATCAATGTTCCAACCTTACAGCAATATTTAAAGAAAAGAGGAATAATAAGGGATAATAAAAATACAGAATCCTGTACCCCTGCATATTCCCTCGAAATTACAGAAGCCTATCGGCAATTATTGACCTTTGTACGTTACTCGCCTACCTTGGCTAACGGTGAATTTTACGATTTGATGTGGGCGAATGTCGGTCGGTCGGGAATGGAGCGTTGTTATGCCTTTCTGCGGCATACCTCCGAAGAACAGCTGTTATTTGTTGCTCGTTTTGGCATGGAGCAGGCAGATAATTTCACTATTAACCTGCATATTCCACAGCATGCGCTCGCCACTATGGGTTTAACCAATAATTGCCGCTACAAACTAACACCTTTGTTTCATGCAGATAAAGACGTAATTATGGACATTGATGGAGAATTAATAATAAATTTTACCAAATTTACTTACGAAATATATTGTTTTTCCAAAAAATAGTGTAAATTTGTAACCAAAATAAAAGAAACGTAAATTAATTTAAATTTTTCTTATCATGTTAACAATATCTCAAAGAGCGCTTGAAATGCCCTTGTCGGCTATCCGTAAATTAGTGCCTTTTGCTGAGGCAGCAAAGAAACGCGGAGTAAAAGTTTATCACCTGAACATCGGGCAACCCGACGTGGACGCACCGAAAGAAGCCATGGACGCAATAAGGAGTATTCAGTTGAAACAGGTTGCCTACCCGCATTCAGCCGGTATAGAAAGCTACCGTATCGGATTGGCTAAATTTTACCAGTCCTTGGGAATGACCGATATTACCGTTCAGGATATTATTGTTGTTACCGGCGGCTCCGAGGGAGTGATGATGGCTTTTATGGTCTGTACGAATCCGGGCGATGAGGTGATTGTGATGGAGCCTTTTTATACCAACTACCGTAGCTTTGCCCGTTGGACAGGCACGACCCTTAAGCCTGTGAGCAGTGGTAAGAATATGGACTTTACACTTCCCCCGATAAGCGAGTTTGAAAAGGCTATCACGCCTAAGACCAAGGCTATTTTGGTGTGTAATCCCAGTAATCCTACCGGTTATGTTTACACGCAAGAGGAACTGGAAGCCTTGGGCGCCTTGGCAAAGAAACATAACTTATACCTTTTTGCCGACGAAGTATATCGTGATTTTCTGTATGGCGATAAGCCTTTCTTCTCGTGTATGGATTTGAAAGGGTTAGAAGAGCATGTGGTGCTAATTGATTCGGTGTCGAAACGCTATAGTATGTGCGGTGTGCGTATAGGTGCAGTTGTAAGTCGTAATAAGGCTATAATGGGTTCTGTATTGCGCTTTGCCCAGGCCCGCCTTTGTTCTCCAGCCTTAGGCCAGATTGCCGGCGAGGGCGCCTTGGCTACGCCTCCGGAATATTTCGATGCTATGCGTGAGGAATACAGATGTCGCCGCGACTACATGGTGAATGCTTTGAATAAGATAGAAGGCGTGTATTCGCCTATGCCCGAGGGCGCTTTCTACACGGTAGCCCAACTGCCGGTTGACGATTGCGATAAATTTGCCCAATGGATATTGGAAGAGTTCGAATATGAAAAGCAAACCGTCATGTTGGCGCCTGCTTCAGGCTTTTATGCGACGCCCGGCCGCGGCCTCAATGAGGCGCGTATCGCTTACGTGTTGAATGTTCCCGATTTGGAAAAAGCCATGAAGTGCTTGGAAGAAGCGCTGAAACAATACCCCGGAAGAACGGTGTAGTCATAATTGATTATTTGATTTTACTGAATATCCCTAAATCATCAATCTGCCTACAGCCAATTCTTCTTCTTGAAAAACCAAACCCCAAGAATCGACAATAATACCGAGCCTGCAATGACTAAGTAAAATTCAGGCGTCCAAATCTCCGAGGTTTTCTCTAAGTTCATGCCAAAATAACTTGCAATAAGCGTAGGGAACATCAATACTATAGAGAAGGAGGTAAGTCTTTTCATGATGACGTTCACATTGTTGGAAATTACTGCGGCAAAGGCGTCCATCATGCCAGTGAGAATATCGCTATGCACATTGGCTGTAACACGCGCCTGCTGCATTTCAATTTCCACATCTTCCAGAAGGTCATCATCAAAAGGCTTGTTTGTTTTAGGCAGCGCGCTTTTAAACTTTTGCAATAGCAGTTCGTTGCCCCGCAACGAAGTGATAAAGTGTACTAAGGTTCGCTCAATACGCATCATTTCCAGCAGTTCCTCGTTGCGGATAGACTTCTGTAGATTCTTTTCCCCGTCTTTGATTTCAGCGTTAAGGCGTTTGAGGTACTTCATATACCAAACTGATGATGAGAGCATAAGATGTAAAATCAGGTCATTGGCATTTTTTCTTTGAAACGACTTGCGGCGGGAAAAATAGACCAAATCTTCTATCATTTCCGCTTCGTGGTGGCAAATGGTAATAAACTTTTCGCCGGACGTAAGAATACCCAACGGCGCCGTTCCAAAGAAATCACCTTCTTCTTTGAGCTTAATGGGAACACGGATAATAATCATGCGCCAATCGTCTTCATATTCCACACGCGGACGTTCTTCATTATCCTCAATGTCGTTGATAAACGACAATGGTACGCCGAATTCATTTTCTAAAATGGCTATATCTCTGCGGTTGGGCGTAGTTACGTTTACCCAAACATCATCGGAATACTCTCTGGTTTCCTGATACCCGTTTTTACTGACTAAGTACTTTATCATATATCCTACAAAGTTACGAAAAAAAGTAAAAAAGCCAATAATTTCTTGAACGGCACTTGCCAATATTATCTTTATTCTGTAATTTTGAACCTTGAACTACAATTATGAACGGCTCTCCAAAATTATATCAACTACTTGAACAGCTGAATATTTCCTTTGAATATATAGAACACCCGGCAGCGCCTACTATTGAAATTGCACGGGAATACTGGAAGGGATATGATGCGAAGCATTGCAAAAACCTTTTTTTTCGTAACCACAAAGGAAATCGGCATTATTTGGTCATACTGGATTGCGACTGCGATATGGATATTCACAGTATAGAAAAACAGCTGCGCCAAGGTAAACTGAGCTTTGCTTCCGAGCAGCGCATGATGAAATATTTAGGTCTTTCGCCCGGTTCCGTTACGCCCTTTGGTTTGGTTAACGATGCAGAACATCATGTCGATGTTTTCTTGGACAAAAACCTGCAACAGGCGCAGCGCCTGAGTTTTCACCCCTGTATCAACACCGCTTCGCTGATTATATCGAAAGATGATTTTATCCGATTTATGGATTATACACAGAACCGCTACGAGTGGTTGGAACTGTATTAAGTTACTGTTGTTTCAACTCCACCCCCTCAGGCAGAAAGCCGGAAACGTCGCCGCCGTGCTTATAAATATCGCGCACCACCGATGAGCAAATGAAGGAATGTTCGGGATAAGCCGGAAAATAAATAGTGTCAATGGCGTTATTCATAAAATGATTGGCCAGGGCAATCGTGTTTTCATAATCGTAGTCGGCCGTAGAACGTATGCCGCGGATAATGGTGCTGATATTATTTGCACGGCAGAAATCAACCGTAAGTTCATCGTAGCCCACTACCGAGACCTGAGGAAAGGATTTTACCGCCATACCGGCATAGAGGATACGCTCTTCTTCGGAAAACAGGGTTTTCTTGCTGCTGTTCACCCCCACGCCGATAATTATCCGGTCGAATATTTTTAAGGCGCGGCACACCACGTCGTAGTGCCCTGCGGTAAAGGGGTCAAAGGAACCCGGAAAAAATGCGGTCATATATTTTAGTTTTTATTTGTTTGCGACTACGCGATGTGCGACCACTAACCACTAATCATTAAATATCATTCTATTCTCCAATTAATTGGCCTGAGTCCCTGCTGCTGCAGCAATTCGTTGGTTTTGGAAAAGTGTTTGTTGCCGAAAAAGGCGCCGCGCGATAGGGGAGAGGGATGGGCTGCTTCTAAAATAAAGTGCTTGGTGCTGTCAATTAGATCGCGTTTACTGCGGGCGAAATTGCCCCATAAGAGAAATACTATGCCTGTTTTTTGCTCAGAAATGGTGCGGATTACCGCATCGGTGAAACTTTCCCAGCCTATCTTGCTATGCGACATAGGCTCGCCTGCGCGCACCGTAAGGGCGGCGTTGAGCAGGAACACGCCCTGCTCTGCCCACTGTTCCAAACAACCATGATTAGGCGGCGCTATGCCAAGGTCGCTTTCTATTTCTTTAAAAATATTAACTAAGGAAGGCGGCTGCGGAACGCCTTTCTGTACCGAAAAGCAGAGGCCGTGCGCCTGTCCTGGTCCATGGTAAGGGTCTTGCCCCAATATGACCACCTTTACTTGATTAAACGGCGTTTTTTCAAAGGCATTGAATATTAATCGGGCAGGAGGGTAGAGGGTCTTGCCTGCCTTTATTTCGTCACGTACAATAGTGGATAGTCCGGCAAAGTAAGCTTTGTCAAACTCCGACTGCAACACAGCCTTCCACGAGGTTTCAATTTTTACGTCCATTGCTTAATGGGTAATTATTTATGCAAAGATAGGAAATTATTTATGATTTGTTATTCATTACCTTGTTGTGTAGGGGTGTTGCCGTTTCTATTTTGCGTATTTATCCACCACAGCGGCGCAGCAGGCGTCGCCTGTGATGTTTAGGAGGGTACGCAGCATGTCGAAAAGCCGGTCAACAGCAAATAGGAGAGGTACGCCGTCAAGCGGAACGCCGCCGGCAATAAGCACTGCAAAGAGCGTAAGCGTAGGACCCGGAACGCCGGCTTGTCCCACGGCACTGAGCGTGGCGGTAATAATTACTGCAATATAGGCGCCCATTGACAAATCAATACCGTAGAATTGTGCAAAGAAAAGCGTAGCTAATATATAATATATAATACTGCCGGTCATATTGATGGTTGCGCCCAGCGGAAGTACAAAAGCCGTAGTTTCCTTGCTGACTTTTAATTCTTCCTCTGTTACTTTCATGTTGATGGCTAAGGTCGCTAATGATGATGAGGTGGATAAAGCTACCACCTGCGGTTTAACCATAGCTTTAAGGAATCGACTGACAGAAATACTTGAAAAGAAATGAATCATTACGAGGTAAATCCCAAGCCACACTATCAAGAGTACTAAAATGTTAAGCCACAGCAGATTGGCTAATTTTCCAAAGATGTCAAAGCCCAAGGTTCCTATGGCCGAGGCCATTAAGGCAAAAACGCCGACAGGAGCAGTCCACATCACTATCTTGATACACCAGATTAAGGCATCGAGGAAGCCATCGACGACTTTAGCTATAAGTTCTTTTTTCTCGCCTGCAACAGCGCCTATGCCGAAGCCCAATAACATACAAAAGACAATAATTTGCAAGATATTTCCCGAAGCTAAAGCCGCGACAGGATTGGCGGGTATAAATCCCTGAATGGTTGCCCAGAAACCGGCGTCAGGAACTGCAACTATTGCTTCCTCTCCGCTACGAAACGCTTCTACCAGTTCAGGAGGTACGCCGCTGCCGGGCTGAAACCATACTCCGAAAAATGTGGTTATTATCCCTGTAAGGATAGAAGTGCCGAAGATGAACAGCAGGGTAATGAATGCTACCTTTCCGGCCTTTTTTGTAGCTCCGAGCGATAAGGCTCCCGATAAAATGGACACAAAAATTAGAGGAACCACCAACATTTTAATAAGTTGTATAAAAATTTCGCCTAAAGGGTCGAACATCTTGGCGTCTTCCTTCAGCCAAATACCGGCAACAGTTCCCAGCACCATTGCTGCCAGTATTAATACACCTAAATTAGAGAAAAATTTCTTCATGTCCGTATTTGTTTAATCATTCATAACTCATAAGTTCTATTGCCTTAGCTACTGTCTCATCTTCTTTATTTATGACCTGAAAATATTCGCTCACACCCCAAAGGAGGCGGGCAAATTCGGCCTTTAATCGGCGGCGTATTTGCTTTTGCGATGTTTGTATGCCTTCTTCGTCTTTGGCTATATCTTTTGTTTCGGCATAGCTGATTAATTCGTTGAAAAGTGCATCGCTTACTTCAAATTTATTGTCGAAACTGTTGAAATCTTTGTATGTTTTTTTAAAGTTATTACGATATTTATCCATGTATTGCAGGCTGAACTGGTATATCATACCAAGCCGCAACAGTTTGCCGTAGTAGTTCGAATAGTAGGAGGTGTCAAGCGGTATGAACACATCGGGCATGATGCCGCCGCCGCCGTAAACCTCGCGATTTTCAATGAGGGTATAGTACTTCAGCGAGTCGGGAAAGCGAATGCTGTCTTTATGGTATCTTTCACCCCCGGATAGCCGTTTATACAAATCGGCGTAATATCCGTCTATATGTTCGGAGTCGTAAGGACGTTGAATGGCACGGCCTGTAGGCGTATGGTAGCGAGACACGGTAAGGCGCATCTGCGACCCGTCGGGCAGCGTAATGAGCTGTTGAACCAAACCCTTGCCGAATGACCGTCGGCCGATAATTACACCGCGGTCCCAATCCTGCACCGCGCCGCTTACAATCTCGCTGGCCGAAGCGCTATATTCATCAATCAATACCGCCAATTTGCCTTCTTTGAAAAAGCCGCTGTTGGTCGATATTTCGGGTGATTGTCTCCAATTGGCGCCTTCGGTATATGTAAGCAGTTTACCTGCGTCAAAAAACTGGTCGGCTAATTCAACGGCAACGGGAAATACTCCACCGCTATTACTGCGCAGGTCTAAAATCATCGCCGTGGGTTTATTTTTCAATTTTGCTAATCCGCTGCGTATTTCATTTAGCGAAGTTACGGCAAATTTATTCAACCTGACAAATACTATTCCCGGCCTTATTTCATAAATAGCATCTACGCTATAAATGGGAATTTTATCGCGGGTAACAACGAAGGTCAGCAGTTCTTTCACTCCTGCTCGCTGAATATCTAAGGTTACTTTTGTTCCTTTAGGGCCGCGCAGCAATTTGAAAACACGGTCGTTTTTAATGCCTATGCCGGCAATATTTTCCTCATCAACACTGATAATGCGGTCGCCGGCGCGAATGCCCACTAACTCCGAAGGCCCGCCTGACATAGCATTGACAACCGTAAGGGTATCGTTGAGAATATTAAATTCCACGCCTATTCCGTCAAAGCTGCCTTGCAGCGGTTCATTGGAAGCATCTACATCTTCGACACTGATGTATGTAGAATGAGGGTCGAGTTGATGCAGGGTGTTAATCACCATTTTTTCTACTAATTTATGTAAATTTACCGTATCAACATATTGATTGCTAATAGAGTATAATACGCGTCCAAGTTTAGCATATTCTTCTTGTAATTCTTTGAAATTAGCTTGTGCTGATAGCTGTACTATGCAAAGCAAAGAAAAGATGGTGAGGAAAAATTTTTTCATAGAATAAAAATAAAAACAACAAATGTAATGAAAAAATCCGAAATTCACAGAACTTCGGATTTTCTTACTATGTAAACTGTAAACTTATTTATTCGTTACTGTTGTCCATTTCCGACTTCAAAGCAGCTAACTCGCTGATATCGCCCAAGGTGGTTTTTTCCAGATTGGCTTTCAGTTTCTTCACTGCTTTTTGGGTAGAATCGACCTCGCTGTTGCGTTCTTTGGACTCGGCATCACGTTTGGCATCTTCAAAGGTGCGGGTATGCGACAAGGTAATACGCTTAGCTCCTTTGTTAAATTCCAGAACTTTAAACGACAGTTTCTCGTCCACCTTAGCCGTCGTACCGTCTTCTTTTACCAATTGTTTCATGCTGGCCATTCCTTCAACACCGTAAGGCAGGGCAATAATAGCCGTTTTATCGTTGATACCGGTGATGGTACCTTCGTGCAGAGAATCTAACGTGAAGATAGTTTCAAACACGTCCCATGGATTTTCTTCTAACTGCTTGTGGCCGAGGCTAAGGCGGCGGTTTTCCATATCCACGTCAAGTACTACAACTTCTAAAGTGTTGCCGATAGCGGTAAACTCGCCCGGGTGTTTAATTTTCTTAGTCCACGACAAGTCGCTGATATGTACCAATCCGTCAACACCTTCTTCCATTTCAACAAATACGCCGAAATTAGTAAAGTTGCGCACTTTCGCATGATGGCGCGAGCCTATGGGGTAACGTTCTGCAATTTCAGTCCAGGGGTCGGGTTTCAGTTGTTTGATACCCAGCGACATCTTCCGTTCTTCACGGTCAAGGGTCAGGACAACAGCTTCCACCTCATCGCCTACTTTCATGAAGTCTTGGGCGCTACGCAAATGTTGCGACCACGACATCTCCGATACGTGGATTAAACCTTCCACTCCCGATTGTACTTCAATGAAAGCGCCATAATCGGCAATCACCACTACGCGGCCTTTAACTTTGTCGCCCACTTTCAGTTCGGTTTCCAAAGCGTCCCAAGGGTGAGGGGTTAATTGTTTCAATCCGAGTGCAATACGTTTCTTAGAATCATCGAAGTCAAGGATAACCACGTTGATTTTCTGGTCTAATTGTACGATTTCTTCAGGGTGGTTGATACGCCCCCACGAGAGGTCGGTGATATGAATAAGTCCGTCAACGCCGCCTAAGTCAATGAATACGCCGTAAGAAGTAATATTTTTAACGATGCCTTCCAAAACCTGTCCTTTTTCAAGGCGGCCGATAATCTCTTTCTTTTGGGCCTCAAGTTCTGCCTCAATCAATGCTTTGTGCGACACTACCACATTGCGGTATTCGTGATTGATTTTCACAATCTTGAATTCCATAGTTTTATCCACATATACATCGTAATCGCGGATAGGTTTTACATCAATTTGCGAGCCGGGGAGGAAGGCCTCGATGCCGAATACATCAACAATCATACCGCCCTTAGTGCGGCACTTGATATAACCTTTAACGATTTCGTCCACTTCAAGGGCTTGGTTAACACGGTCCCATGAGCGCATAGCGCGCGCTTTTTTGTGAGACAGCATCAATTGCCCACGTTTGTCTTCTGCGTTTTCCACATAAACCTCTACCTTATCACCTACTTGAAGTTCAGGGTGATAGCGAAATTCACCAATATTGATAACGCCTTCGCTTTTGTAACCGATATTTACGATTACTTCACGTTTGTTCATGCTCACCACAGTTCCTTCAACCACGTCGTTTTCAATAATTTTCGACAGGGTTTGTGCATACTGTTCTTCTACTTCCTGTTTAGTGGCGCCATACACGGCTGCTTCACTTTCAAACTCGTCCCAGTTAAATTTGTCATTAGCTACAGATGCGTTGCTGAGGCGTTGCTTTTTAGAAAGCACCTCTTCTACTTCAGGTTCAGGATCGTCGGCGACTATTTCAATTTCTTCATCGCGTTTGGGGATTACGATTTCGTCTTCCGGAATTTCTTCATTTTGTTGGGGAAGGATTACTTCATCTTCCAACAGTTCATTGTTAAATTCATTCATTGTTGTAAACATTTTTAAATTAACAGGTTAGACATTATTTATAGACTTTCTTGCGAAAGAGGCGCAAAGATAAGTATTTTTTTAGAAACTTCAAAATGAAGTTACAGGTTTTAATTTATTTTATTTGGTGATTTGCTTATTTGATGATTTGTGGTTACATTTGTAAAATAATCATATAAAATTATTGCCTATGGGTAGATAAAAATTTCAAACTTTTCCCTGAGAAAGGGAATTACATAAAAGCGTTAGCTTTAATCTTGCTTATTGAAACTACCATTTTTCAAAGCAACCAAGAATAAAGTTTGAACGCTCACGGAAACGTGGGCTTTATTCATTTATCTGGTTGCAAGGTTGTGGTAGACCTCAATAAGCAAATAAAAGTTAAGTTCCACGCTTTTTTATTTTAATAACTGCCTGTTGGGAACTTGGGGCAACAATTTTTATTCCAATTATGAAAAAAAATTATTTGTTTTTGAAGAAAACCTTTGTGGTTTTAAGTTTATTTTTTGCAGTTGCTTGCTATGAAGATGACCCAAGCGACCCGGAAGGCACTATAACGGTTCGCATGAGGAATTCCGCAAATGGTGGCACAAGAGTTACGCCTAGCGGTACTGGGAACTATTTCTACATAGATGGGGCTAATAATTTTTATGGTGACTACCATAAATTTGTAACTATTGGTCCAATGAAAGGGCTTGGTAATGTTACCCAGATACCCTCTTCGGGATGGGCGTCTGAAGTAGCCGTGCAGCCCGGATACGGATATGTCGCAAGATGCGAATCCTACGGTGCTTATGTCCGTATTTATGTAGTCAAGTATGTTGAAGCTGTTGGCGGCGGCATAATCGGAGCCGATGTGAAGTATCAATCGCCTTTTGTGCCTTAATTGGCGGCCTCTACCATGAAAATGGCGTGTTGGGCATTGTATAATGGATAACCGCAGGTAAGCGAAGTGTAACCTGCGGTTAGACTGCGGAGCTTGTAATACTCCTACGGAGTTCATACAGTAGCGAAGATAGCGCCTCTACCCCGCGCTGCCTCCTTGCGGAGGTTGCACGGGGTTATCCATGTACAAGTCCTGTCGGGCTTAGCTACTTGCTCGTCATTGCGAGGCACGAAGCAACCGCGTCATTGCGAGCCGCAATAAGCGACGTTTAACAAACTTGCTCTTGAGGCTATGACCTCTTAGGGTCAAATTGTGGAAAACGATATTCAAGAACAATAGCAACGCTATTTCCAATATTTTACAATGTGCGTATCAATACGCGGGTATATTCTGTAAGTTATTTTTCGGAAAATTATTAGGTTACATGGAAAAAATGTACTACCTTTGCGGCCTCCCACTGACTCAAATTATTTTATTGCAACCAAGCCGATGAACCTGATGCATAGGAACCGATATGTATAATATTTTGTGTCCTATGATAAGTAATACACCTAAAACAAGTCAAGCGCAATACGGAAGAAAAAATATTTCTCCCGCCACACTCCAAGCGCTCCGCGAGGGAAGCCATTCATCTTACGAAAATGTTTATTTACATTACGTTTCCTCCGTTAAAAACTTCCTGACCATACTGACCCGTTCCGCAGCGACGGCAGAAGAAATTACGCAGGAGGTTTTTGTAACTCTTTGGGAGAAAAGGGAAAACATTGACCCTGACAAAAATATTTCAGGGTACTTATATATAATAGCGAAAAATTTCGCCTTAAAACATTTTAACAAAAATAAAATCTTCTTAGGCACAGAGTATCAAGTAAAAGATGACCCCCTGTTGGACGTAGCCCCCGATGAAATATTGATAGCCAAGGAAAAACAGCTGTTAACAGCTATGGTAATAAAAGGAATGCCGCCTAAACGCAAAAAAGTATATGAACTTAGCCGCAAGGAAGGTTTGAGCAATGGCGAGATCGCCGATCGGCTTCAGATTAGTAAAAACACGGTAGAAAATCATATTACCACTGCATTAAAAGAACTTCGAGAAGTGGTTGCGCTCTTGCTCTTATTACTCGAATAAATTTTTACAACATATTAATATTCAGTCTAATCAGTATTTTTTTTTAAAAAAAGACCGATATGGATTAGTAGTGCTTGCGCTATTCAGGATATATATTAGGAGTCAGAAACAATAATGGAAATTCAAGTATTTCGAATATTTGGCCTGTTTTTTGTCATCTTGTCTCAATTAAAATTAAAATATGAGTAAACAACAATATAAAGAAGCATTAAGAAAAGCGGTATCTGTCATAGAATTTTATTTCGAGGGAGAGCCTGAGGCTGTGATAGATGAAAAGATCCGACAATGGTTAGTGAGCGAGCATGGGCAACAGGAAAAAGACGAAGCGCTGCAACACATCTGGAACAAATTGGTAAAATATGCCGACCAACCCGACAGCTATGCCTACGCTTCATTAAAAAAAATATGTAAACGACTGAAATTTCCAACAAGTTCAGTCAAAAGAGCACGATTTAGCAATATACCTATGATTTATCAAATTAACCGTAAAATTTCTTCCTTAGCAGGGTGTTTAGGATTGTTAATGGCCTTGCTGCCCCTTCCTCTTATTGCACAGGAAGAGCGAATTGATTTTTCTTCTGTTGAAACGGAAGTTAGTCAAGTCCATGAACAACTGCCCGCATATTCATTTTATTATCCGCTCGAAAACTATATTCGCGAGAATAGCTATTTACCTTCAGCAGCTCTAAAAACCAATCTGTTATATGGTATAACAAGTTTAACTCCTAATTTAGCTGTAGAACTTGGCACAGGCCAAAGAACCTCTCTGCAACTATTCGGTAGTTACAACCCTTGGAATCGTATCGGGACATTGCAAGATAATGATAAATTAGTACATTGGATAATTCGGTCGGAATTTCGATACTGGTTTTGTGAACGTTTCAACGGACATTTTTTAGGAATTAACGCCTTTTACAGCCAATTTAATATCAGCGGAAAAAAGATTCCATTGATAGACTTCAAAAAAGATTTCCGCTATGAAGGATACGCCCTGAGCACAGGCATAGACTACGGATACCAATTATCGTTGGGCGGTCGGTGGGGGCTCGAATTTTCGGCAGGAGTAGGTGTTGTACAAATGAAGTACGACCTCTTCGAATGTGTGCTGTGCAGCGGAATATTAGAAGAAAAAACTAAAACATGGTTCGGGCCGACCCATTTGTCGGTCAGCTTAGAATTTATACTCCGATAATAATTTTTACAAATGAAAAAAATAATCCTCATAGTTATTGCCTTTTCCCTCTTTCCTTTCTGTATAAAAGCTATGGATACGCAGCATAAAATTACCATTACGGCAACCGCTGTTGTTCGCAGCGGCGATGAAGTACAGGTCAGATTCATCGCCCAAACGGAAAAGGACATAGTACAAAGCAATGTCAGCTATATTTTTGCCCCTGTTATTACGAATGGAGAATACCGAATATCCCTTCCGGCAGTTATTATCAGAGGAAAGTATGCCGACAAAGTGCAAACCCGTAATCAAAGGCTATTCGGTCAATCGGCCAATCTCAGGGTGCTGCGGATTGTACAGCCCGGAATGTCGGTTGACTATTTTGCGTCTGTTCCTTTTCAGGAGTGGATAGAGGGAGCCACGCTCATCATGGAAAGCCGCAGTTGGGGCTGTTGCAATTCCGAAATTTATCCCGACAAATTGTTAGTTGATGAAATTTTTCCTCCTGTTCCTGATACAATAGTCCCTGAAATAGAAGTTCTTACTGTTGGCGACAAGTTAGCGCAAAAATTTTCCTTTGTCATTCCCGAAACAGGTCGGCATGAAACCGAACTGATTTGTGATGATAATCGCGATCAGTCGTTGATTGTATATTATCCCCGAACGCAAAGCAAGATCCAGTTAGATTACATGGACAACCGAATGATGTTAGATAACCTGATTACTGTTATCAACACTATTGCCAAATCTTCCGACAGCCAAGTGAGTCGTATTGTTGTGGGCGGATTTTCCTCGCCTGAGGGTTCCTTTATCTATAACGACAGGTTAGCCTGGGAGCGGGCAGTCGCAGTAAAAGAACACATCATAAATAATACCGATATTAAAGACGATGTCATCGTTCTGCATAATGGTTCCGAAGATTGGAGAGGATTACGGGATTTGATAGCCGCTTCAGAACTTTATGACAAGGCCGAAATTCTGCGTATCATCGACACGGTGCCGCTTTTCTCGGCAAACGGCCACCAAAAAGAACGGCTGCAGCAACTGAAAGAACTCAATGGCGGAATATCCTACCGCTATATGTATGAGTATTTCTTCCCCTTGCTACGCCACAGCGCTTTTATCAAGGTTTATTACAGCAATAAATAACTATAAAAATAGAGAACACATTATTTACTTAAATTAATTATTTTTTATGAAAAACAAATTCTTATTAATCATGGCAATGTTCGGGCTTGTGACTGTCGGTTGTCAAAAAGATTCAGTTAAATCATCTTTCGATAAGGAAGGAGAAAAAGGGCTCGTAACATTAAGCATCAGCAGCGAGCTGCCGAAAACGCGCGGTTCGGTGGGAGAAGAAACGGCAACTGCTGCCGAGGTTAAGATTGATGCTACAAAAGGATTGAAGGTGTATGTATTCAATGAAGACGGCAGCTTAGATTATGCCAGTCCGGGCGTATTGAGTCTGACCGAAATCGGCGCAAACCTTTTCCAATCGGAAATTTTCGAGGTAACTGCCGGCAACAAATATTTCTTTGTCTTTGCTAACGACCCTGAATCAGGAGGAAAAATCACAGCTCCTACGTCAACTACTATCATGGAAAACTTCCTTTCGCAAGCTGTTACCACTATCGGTGCGGGCGATGCATTAGATATTGCAGAGGACAACAATTTCCTATTGGCTACCCTGTGGAAGGAGGTGAAATTAGCTCCGGCAGGCGGTACTTCCGCCCTTCCAAAAACCATTAATCTGACTATCGGACGCCTTGCTTCAAAAGTGAACCTGAAAGCTATCAGCTATACAAGCACTAACAGCAATTTTGGTGGTACATTCTCCGACGGTAAATATCGGATAGGCACGCTGCCATACAAGATCAACACTGTAGGGGTTCACGAAGGCGCGCTGCTTCCCTCAGGCAACAACGAGGTGTTAGTAACCAGTTATGTACACAACACCGATGCCTTTATTGGAACTCCGCCGACAGTAACTTTCAACTTTGCCGATTATGTTCAATATTCCAGCTTCAAGGAAGTTTTGGGCGATGGAATTTCAACGTTCAACAGTAATATATTCTATACTACTGAAAATACCGCAGCACGCGATGCTGTTACCGGATATCAGTACTTTGGCAACACAAGCTATATTCAACTCGAAACAATATATACGCCTGCTCAGGCCGAAGTATTCGACCCGGAAACCCTTGCTTCTAATCAATCTTTAGGCGGAACTACTTTCTGGACGGCTATGACGGTTAATAATCCGACTACTGCAGAAGGACAGCTTATCGGCGGGGCCAAGCAAATCATTATCACCAACCCTGCTTCGGCGACACTTCACCCCGATATTATTCCTTCCAGTCTGCAGGAATTTGTCGATGGGAAAAATTACCACAAATTCGCCATTTTTGACCCGAATGAAACCGACGATTTGCTAAAATTCCGTGTATTACGTAACCACTACTACGAATTTACCGTAACCAACTTCAAGAATTTGGGTTCTGCCACTTCTGATGTTGATCCTACAGAACCAATTCCGACCACAACTACAGTGGATATTCAGGTAACGGTGAAAAACTGGGATAAAGTATCAGGAGAAATTGAAGTATAATGAAAATATAGTTACTCCTTCAGATTACTATCCGATGAACAGAAGAAAAATATTGCTATTGCTGCTACTGCCGTTGCTCTTGCCTGTGGGCTGTATAAAAGAAGATTACCGTAACTGTCCGACGGGATTATACGTAACTTTCGAACCTAAGAATCCAAAGCATGATTATTCGGAATTAGTAGTCGAAGTAAATTTGTATTTCTATGACTCGGACGGTAATCTGAAGGCAGATTTTCATTACTTCCGCGATGAACTTCGGCCGCACGACCGCGCTGCTTTTGTACCCTCAATACCTATAGGAGATTACAGTTTAGTAGCAGTAGTCAACGGTCATCAGGATTATGAAACTTACGGAATCGAAAATTATGCAACCCTGTGTACGAAAGTGAGGCAAGATACAGTCAGCAATAAACTGACGGATTTTTTTACTTCCGAAAAACAGATAAGCATCGGCAGCAGGCAGGGGGGCGGCATTCAAACCGAAAAAATGATGCTGGCCAAGCATAACAACGAGATTCGGCTGAAGATACTTTACGATGGTTATATCGCTCCTGTCAATACGGTTTTAGAGGCCTATGCCGAAGAAAGCAGCGGACTATTTTTTTATAGTACTTATTCCAGCCTTGCAACCCGCCATGTACGTTACCAGCCCTGGGACATACTTTTAGGCAATCAGGGGTTGCCCCTGCAATTCGACATTTCGGTTTTCCGCTTGTGGATTGGCAGCGATGCCAATATTTGCCTCAGGGAAACCGAGGTCTTAACCGGAATCGGCACGGAGCGTTTTTATACGCTAAACATCACCGATGCGCTTATTACAGTAAAGAACAGCGCCAATGAATACCTCTACAACACCAACGAGAAATTAGAATACACCGATGAATACGAAATAACAATGACACTTGGAAAAGACTTTGTGATACTATCCCTGAGCATCAATAATTGGTATATTATCGGCGGCGGAGTGGAGGTGTGATAAAAATATTACAGATAAAATAAACAAAACAAACATGAAACGAGTTAATCTTCTGCTTTCAATCTCCCTGTTCCTCCTCTGCTTTACCTCTTGTAAAGACAGGGAAGGAATATTGGGATTGCAGCAGGAAAACATAAAAGAGGTGAGCATATCCATTTCCACCTTCGGCGAAAAGGGGCAAACCCGCGCTCCGACGCCTGATACGGGTCATGAGAATGAAAGCATCATTAATGAATTGGATCTGCTGGTCTTTGGCAGCAACGGCAGCTGTCTTTACCGCCGCGAAGCGGTGAAGCTCAATACAGGTTATAACAATTACCGTGCACTGTTAGTCGAAACCACCGATGTCCTGACAGTCCATCTGCTGGCTAACTGCCGCAGCATTTTACAGCAGTGGGAAGCTGGCGGTAATATGGTCGGCCAGACATGGAATCAAATACATGCCCAGTTAATAGATACAGCGCCTTGGCGATTGGTCAACTCCAGTAATTTCCAAGCCCTGCCCATGTGGGGAACTGTAAGCGGCAGTCTTTCGCAAACCTCTGCCCCGACTGAATGGGGACCTGTTCAGTTGCTCCGTTCGGTAGCCTCTGTTGATGTTTATGTGGAGCAAAACAATCGCACGGAAGATTTTGAACTGACCGACATTTACGCTTATTACGCTCCGAACAAAGGCTATGTGGGCGCAAGAGAAGTAACGCCGACCACTAATCCGAAACAGTACATGATACCCTCGGACATGACTACTTCGCTGACTAATACGGCAGGCCAGCAACTGCATGTTACGGGAGTAATGGAGTACATGCTTGCTAACGGCAAAAATTACGAAGGCATCGCTTATCAATTGTATCTTTATGAAAACGACGCCTTGCAAACAGGCGACAATAATGCCCGTCCGACCCGTGTTATCATGGGCGGTTATTATAAACAACAGGCCATTCCGGAAGCGGAACGTGTAAAATCATACTACCCCATTGATATTGTGTACAGCGACGGAACTTACCGACCGATAATTCGGAACTGGAAATATGAATTTAAAGTATTTGCTGTGAACGGACCCGGCTCCAACTCTTTGGAAGAAGCCGCCGAGGCAGCCGCCTCCGACTTGAATATCGACATCATTTTTTGGAATAACGAAGAGGTGGAAATCGGTGTAAAGGGGCACTATTACGTAACTATGGAACGTAAATACGCTACCCTGTGGAGAATACAAGGCGCTAAGGATATATTGGAACTCTCCTATCATATTTTAGACGACGACCCCGCCGATTTCACCATTTGTTTTCGAAATGATGCCAACGGTGTGCAAACAAACATAAGTAACGGAATCCAAAACGACTATTTTCAAGTTGTGATGAGTCAAACTCCGAACGCTAACGGCGGCGCGGTATCGTTTGAGATAACAGCGCTGCAGGACTACACTCTCGGCCACACTGCCGAATATCTGCAAGTACAGTTCCGCAATCTGCTTTTCGAAATAACAATTACGCAAATCAACGGAAGCGACAATGATTGGGATTTAGGCGGCAATGATGAACATGACCTTGGCAGCTAAATAAAAGCAAGGAATAACCGAAAATAAACAAAAATAATGAAAAAACATTTATTGATATTATTGGGATTGCTACTCCTCTTAGCCATCTCATGTACAAAAGAAAATTCGCTCTTTGAACGCCGCAGCGAGAACGGTTTCCGACTTAAAATAAGTGTGGAAGGACAGGAGAGCACTTTGGGGACAAGGGCTACCGTAGCGCCCGAAGAAGGGGAAGAAATGGTACAGCGCCTTTACCTGCTGTTCTTCGAAGACAAACCTGCCGGAGCGGGCAAGCTCATCAACTATTATACCGCCAACGGGCCCTTCGTAATGAATCAGGAAATTAACATCGACTTTCCTACAGGATCAGGGCCGGGTGATGTGTTGGATAACAATACCGACTACAGGGTGCTGGCAGTGGCCAATATAGAAGATGGCTTCTATTTTGACGGACAAGTGATCGACTGGCTCAATGCTTTAATAGGCTTAAAAGAATCAGTAGTGGTTTCTCAGTCTATGCTATTGGTTCAAGGCGCTCCCGGCAATACCGTAGAATACGGTCGCCGTCCCATACCATCGGATAAATTGCCGATGTCAACCTCTTTCAACAAAAAAAGCGATCAGGAATATGTCAGCATTACATTAACACGCGCTGTAGTTCGTTTCGACGTCCATAACCTGAAAAAACAAACCTACGACCTTGTTTCCGTTTCTGTGTGGAATGCTTACGGCAAAACTATGGTATGGAAAGACGCCTACATGAACTACACCGAACTTCCCTATCAAAGATTCTACGGCGTTGAAGCGGAAGAAACTACCGTAAACGGTACTGACGGCTATCCCTTGATGTCAAATATTGTAGGAAAATTGTATTCCTTCGAAAATTTTGTGGTTAGTCCCGACCCCTGCGACAAGCACACCACCTGTTTGATAATAGGTATGGCGAAACGTGACGGCGCGGGCGACCGCAGTATCACTACCTACTATCGTGTAAATGTTGCGCCCGAAGGCGCCAGCCAGCACCTCAAACGTAATAATGTGTATAAAATTTCGGTAAACAATATTTTAGGCGAAGGCGCACTTACCGAGTTGCAGGCTTATACACAAAACGAAAATAAACTTGATTACAATATCAACAGTTGGAATTTAGACGATAACGGTATGGTGCTTATTGACGGCGTAAATACCTTAGTTGTTCCTGTTAAAATAGTGCGGCTTAATCCCGAAGGCGAGACCCGCGAATATTCCATCTTCACGGCAGGCCCCGGCAACTTGGTATTGTCGAGGGTAGAAATGAACCACCCCGGACTTTCGGCTAATTTGGACGGCAACCGCCTGACGATTACCGGAACACCCATGGCTAACGGCGAAAACGCCCGCACAGGGTCTATTGTAGTAACGATAGGAAGTCTTGATGCGACAATTGACATCGTGCAGAGCGAGAGCGACCATCTTTTCTTAGAGCTAAGCAAGTCGCGAACCGTAACCTTTCCTGCCTACGGCTTTAACGGCCTGCCCGATGGAGATATTATCGTTTCGAGTTCAGGCCCGTGGGTAGCCGAAATATTTAACCCCAATCCTATGGGAGCGAATCCCGGCTTCTCGTTCAGCAATAACGGCTCCCTGAAAATGACCTTCGATTCTGAAATCGACGGACTGGGAGCCAATAAGGATAGATTCCATATCTATACAACAGGTACAAACCCTGACAATATCCCAAGATATTCATTTGTCATTGTTACCCTAAAGGCAGGAAACGGCGAAGTTAACCGTTCGCTTGTGCTTATGCAGCGGCCAGTCGGCGGAATAGGCATATCGCCTGTTCAAAACACCATAATATTTAATCCTGTCGGCAACCCTGCAACGAACAACAGTTTTGTTGTTTCGCCGGGAACAGACATGACGGATACAGCCCTCAATGAATGGCAGGTTGAACTCGAAGGCGAGGGCGCCGATAAATTTGTAATAACTAATTTGGTATGCAATACCGATATGTTGCAGGAACAAAGATTTACCATAGAAGCCATAGGCGTTAATACTACCGGAAGTCAACTTAAACCTAAGGTCAAGATTTCCCTTGTAAACGACATTGGTGTAACTCCTGTATATATTGATATTCAACAAAATAAAATGGAATGGAGTATTGTTACTACCGGCCTCGCCGACATAGCTGCAATCGGAGGAAATTCAATAGAAATAGGCCTTAATGCGCCTGCAGGAATGCACTTTACGGCAAGCATACAAAGCTTATCGCCCGCCACTCTTACCGACCACTGGGCCTGTTTTATTGATATGGCTAACAGTAATGCAAAGGTAGCCAATTTAGAAAACAGAGATGTTTCGGAAACATTTAAGGTCTATTTCCCGAAACTCATTTGGCCGAATATCGGTGTCTCGCCTCAGGCAGTGATAGCTGTTAAATTAGTCGAAACAGGCGAGATTAAAACATTCATTGTAAAACAAAGCCAGATTACTCAGCATGGGGTTAACATCTATAATTACAACAATAGCTGGGGACGTTTGGGTACCGCCGCAGGAGTTAGTCCAAGTTATAACATCTACTTTGTAGAATATCTCTTCAATACGAACTTTTTCGGACCCTCAGGCATTGTAACTACCTCGTCCGGTCCTACTTATAACTGGGCTAATGATGCAACTATCATTCCGACAAGCATAAGGTATGTCCACTATGCACGCCCTGTCAACTTAGGAAATATGACTGTGGACAACGCCATATTCAACTGGGTGGATAATAGCGAGGGGCTATTGTTTGTGGGTCATGAAGAAGCCGGCGTTGCTGTTACTACAGGTTTCAGTTCGTATATACTCGGCAAGTTAGGCCTTACCGGCGACGGCGGCGACGATACTTACTATCTACTGAATGATCCGGCCAATAAGATTATCCGATACCTTACGCAAGATGCCCCCTGGGCTGCAACAGCTCCGACAGGAACAAACTGGTTCGATATGGCAAGGATCTCAACGGGAAATGCAACATATATGAACACCTCTTCCGTTGAGGCAATACCTTCGGCTGTTCCGGTGTTGCAGAGCAGTTCAGGAAAGACGTTGCTCATGATCGACCCGAAGCGCAATGTAGTGGTAACAGGAGAGTCGGAAATATTCCAAGGCGTAGGATTCGCAGCCAATCCGACAACCGTACAGGCTATATTTACCGTTAACTTACTATCCTACATTGTTAATGCCGCTCAGTACGGCAGCCACTTTACGGACTACTTCTGGGACTCGCCGAGAGTTGACGAAGCAGCTCCTTAGTAACAAAAACGCAGTAGAAATAATTGCAGGAATAGAAACAAGCATCAGGTGGGGAAATAACCTCGCCTGATTTGTTATATCTGGGATCCGGATAAATTCTCTTTACTATATCCTTTTATAATATCCGAAAAATATAAAAGCATAAAATATTACAAATAGGGGATCTATTAATTACAAGAGGAAGGTAGAAAAAATTTTGCAAATTCAAAAAATATCACTACATTTGCCCTTAGGCAAAGGTTACGAAAGACTAAATGGAATGTTTTTTAAATAATTAAAATTATCAATATAACCATGAAAAAATTTTTCTTAATAATTGCGATTCACCTTATAGTAACATTGGCTAACGCTCAAACAGAAACGGTATCCAATCACTCTGTATCCCTTCATCTGATAAGTACGACCTATAATTATGAACACCCGCTAAGCAAAAAGATGACCATTACCGGATCTGTGGGTTTGGCCATACCATACTGGGCTTGGCATATATCAAGTAACGGGTGGGCTTATGCTATTAATCCGGTGTTAGGTTTAGAGCCTCGATTCTATTATAATATGGATAAAAGGAATAGTAAGGGCAAAAACACCAATTATAACTCTGCCAATTATCTGTCACTTGATTGTTATTATATGTTCAAGTCTGTAGCGAATAAAAACACATCACGCCTATCCGGCATGATTATTTCGCCAAATTGGGGTATTCGGAGAGTATATAATGGCAGGTGGCTTTTAGACTTCAGCCTTGGAATCTGGTGTTTTCAGGGTTCAGCCGAGTATTTTTTGGGATCGGAATCAAGATTTTCATGGGCACCGAGAATTAATTTAAAATTCGGTGTTGTTTTTTAACGCTAAATAACATATAAAAATTACTACGAAACTAAAAACATGTATCATAGGGGCGCTTGCATTAACCATTTCGTTTGCAGCCTGTAAGAAAGAAGATTTGTTGGATAATAATAAACAGATTCCCGACATTGAAGTGGTAGATGGCTACTTGAAGTTTTCCTCACAACAAACATTTTTATTCCGTCAGAGTTCGAGATTAAACCATCCAAAATATTTGGTGTTGTAAAAGAATGGAAAAAGGAGAGGTGTTCGTTTCATAAATCATAATAATATTTACGGCAATGCTGATGGCAGTCGTTACATCAATAATATTTCTTTAGCCCTTACCGTTTATTTGTAACAGCTGCGCACCAAAAACAGTGAATTAGATTACTTCGTACCTCACAATGACGGACGAAGAACAACCTTCATCAATCTTCATCAACTTTCATCAATCTTCATTCATTTGTTGATAAATTATTTTGCTAATTCAAAATAAAGTAGTAACTTGCGCCTTTAAAAAAATTTTAAGTTATGGCTTACTTGAAATTTAATAAGGCGGAATTGGTAAATTTAGCCTATTCGTTACGTCGCGAAATCCTTGCTACAAACCGTGCCGGCGGCTATACTAACACTACAATCGTGTGTTGTAATACGCGCAAATATCATGGGCTTTTAGTGGTTCCTATCGACGAGTTTCAGGGCGACCGCCATGTGTTGCTCTCGGCTTTAGACGAAACAGTAATTCAGCATGGACAGGCGTTCAATTTGGGCATTCATCATTACCGAGATGCCTATGAACCGCGCGGACATAAGTACATTGTTGACTTCGCCTACGAACCTGTGCCCACGCTTACGTATCGCGTAGGAGGCGTATTGTTGAAGAAAGAAATGATGCTGGTGCATAACGAAGACCAGTTGCTGATTCGTTATACCCTCTTAGACGCCCATTCGGCCACTACCTTGCGCTTGAAGCCCTATTTGGCCTACCGCAACGTACATGAGCTGACCAAAGCTAATATGACAGCCAATACCCGTTCTGAAAAAATACCCGGCGGCGTTAAATCGAAACTATATAACGGTTTTCCGACCCTGCACATGCAGATGAGCAAGTCAGCCGAATTTGTAGCCTGCCCCGACTGGTACTACAACATAGAATATATGGACGAGGTGCGCCGCGGTTATGACGGTATGGAAGACCTTTTTGTTCCGGGATATTTTGAATGCAGCATCAAAAAAGGCGAAAGTATTATCTTTTCGGCCTCGGTCAAGGAAGCGAAGCCGACCTCTCTGAAAACTCTTTTCGGAAAAACTTTAGCAGTCCGTCCGCCGCGAAATTCTTATATTGAGTGTTTGACAACTGCTGCAGGACAATTTATCTCGCAACGCGGAAAACTTACTGAGCTAATAGCAGGTTTTCCTTTTTACGGACAGAAAAGCCGCGATACCTTAGTGTCGCTGCCGGGACTTACCTTAGCCGCCAATCGCGATGAGAAAATGTGCAAGACGATATTGGACAACATGTCGCAGCAACTTTACGAAGGATGGTTTACCGACTTCGATAAAAATAACGACAGCGTGAGTCGTCCGATTGACGCGCCGCTGTGGTATTGCTGGGCGGTGCAGCAGTACGCCGCCGCAGTGCCAAACGCTAATGTGTGGAAACTCTACGGTAAAAAAATGAAGGCCATTCTCGAAGCATATAGCAATGGCAGTCGTACCGAGGTGTGCATGCACGATAACGGATTGCTTTGGTCGGAAGAGCAGGGCAAGCCGCTGAATTGGATGGACGCAGTGGTGAACGGCAAGTCGGTAAGCCCTCGTATCGGTTATCAGGTAGAGGTCAACGCTTTGTGGTATAACGCATTATCTTATGTTCTTGAATTGGCGGAACAACACAGGGATACAAAATTTGTGAAGCAGTGGGAGCCTGTACGTGAAAAAACAGCGCAGAACTTTTTACCGATATTTTGGTCAGAGGAACGTAATCATTTAGCCGATTACGTGGGTCCCGAAGGGCAAAATATTTTTTACCGTCCGAACCAGATTTTAGCCTGCGCCTTACCTTACAGCCCGCTGTCCGATGAGACTAAACAGAAAGCGCTTGCCGCTATTGAACATGAGTTGCTCACCCCGAAAGGCCTTCGTACCCTTTCGCCGCGGAATCCGCTCTATATCGGCCGTTATGAAGGAAACCAAACGGAACGCTATCAGGCGCAGCATCAGGGGACAGTATATCCATGGTTGCTGTCTTTTTATATAGAAGCGAACTTTCGACTTTACGGCAGGCAATTTGCAGCTAAGGCTAAAGAATTAATCGCCGGTTTCGAAGAAGATATGATGATACACGGGTTGTGTACCATTTCCGAACTGTATCACGGAGATCCGCCGCACTCGCCGCACGGCTGCATTGCACAGGCTTCGAGCGTGGCTGCCATATTACGAAGTATGCATTTAATTGAACAATACGGCTTATGAAAGTATTAATGTTCGGATGGGAGTTTCCTCCCCACATTGCAGGCGGTTTGGGCACCGCTTGCTACGGCTTGACCAAAGGCTTGGCCAAAAATGATGTGAATGTGCTGTTCGTTATGCCGCATGCTACGGGCGACGAAGACCAAAGCGCCGTGCGTATCCTTGACGCGAGCGATGTGGTGGCTTTTACCGACATTTCTACAATGGAAGAATTTTGGAAACGCGTCAATTTTTTGGAAATCGGTTCTAACCTTATTCCTTATCTTGGCCCCGAAGAGTTTGAAAAGACTGTTCAACAAAACTTCAAAAACACTGTTGCCAATCATCAAATCGGCTTCGGACAAAAATATAATTTTTCCGGAAAATACGGCGCTAACCTGATGGAAGAAGTAACGCGCTATGCTCTGGTAGCTGCTTCTATCGCCAACCAACAAGCCTTTGATGTGATTCATGCGCACGACTGGCTGACCTATCCTGCCGGAATTGCAGCAAAAAAAGTTTCCGGAAAACCTTTGGTCATACACGTACATGCGACCGAATTTGACCGAAGCGGAGAAAATATAAACCAACAGGTATTTGAGATAGAACAGTATGGCATGTTGTCTGCCGACCGCGTAATTACCGTTAGCAATCTTACCCGTAATATTGTAATTAATCGCTACGGTATTGATGCGGAAAAGGTGGTTACTGTTCATAACGCTGTCGATTTTCAGGGGCATTCGGCTATAGATGTACAGCGCGGCGTTCCCGAAAAAATTGTAACCTTCCTTGGCCGCATTACTTACCAAAAAGGTCCCGAATATTTTATAGAAGCTGCCGCCAAGGTGCTAAAGCAACGTTCCGATGTGCGTTTTGTGATGGCCGGCAGCGGTGATATGCTGAACCGTTCTATCCGCCGTGTGGCTAAATTGGGCATTGCCACCAAATTTCACTTTACGGGCTTCCTGCGCGGCGCCGATGTACAGCGAATGTTTGCCCATAGCGATGTGTATGTGATGCCGTCGGTATCCGAGCCTTTTGGTATTTCGCCTTTGGAAGCTATGCGCTCAAATGTGCCTACCATTATTTCTAAACAATCGGGAGTGGCCGAGGTGTTGAAGCATGCTATTAAAATTGACTTCTGGGACGTGAATGCACTGGCCGATGCTATCCATGCCCTGCTGGCCTATCCTGCCTTATCGGCTATGGCTGTCAGGTGCGGCCTCGAAGAAGTGAATGCACTGAAATGGGATAATGCGGCTTTCCATATTAGAAAAGTATATGAATCGGCAATGAGTGGAAATGATTATAATCAAATATAAAAATTCATACCTTTATATAATAGGTATAAAATTATAGGAGTGTTATTATGAAAAAAACATTATGCCTCTATTTTCAAGTGCACCAGCCCTTGCGTTTGCGCCAGTATCGTTTCTTTGACATAGGAAAGGATCATTATTATTATGACGATTTTGCCAATCGTTCGATTATGCGCAAGGTGGCCGACCGTTGTTATTTGCCTGCCAACGCAGTGTTGTTAGATATTATTAAAGAATATGGAAAACAGTTTAAAGTAAGTTTTTCTATATCTGGCATGGCCATTGAACAGTTCGAAATGTATGCTCCCGAAGTGTTGGAAAGTTTTAAAGCGCTTGCCAAAACAGGCTGTGTGGAGTTTTTAGCCGAGACCTATTCTCACTCTTTGGCATCGGTAAAAGACCCGCAGGAATTTCGTGCGCAGGTAGAAGAACATGCGGCGCTAATAAAAAAACATTTCGGACAGCAACCGATAACTTTCCGCAACACCGAATTGATTTACTCCGACGAAATCGGCGCAATGGTGGCTGACATGGGCTATACGGCTATGCTCACCGAAGGCGCTAAACATATCTTAGGTTGGAAAAGTCCCAATTATATTTACACCAACGCTATCAATCCAAAGTTGAAATTATTGTTGAAGAATTATAATTTAAGCGATGATATAGCCTTCCGTTTTTCGAGTAAAGGCTGGAACGAATGGCCGCTAACGGTCGATAAATATGTGAACTGGCTTAATGTAGCGGCTAAGAAAGATGAGCTGATAAATCTTTTTATGGACTATGAAACTTTCGGAGAGCATCAGGGAGTAGAAACCGGAATTTTTGCTTTCTTACAACATTTACCGACTCGGATTTTTTCTTCTTCAAAATTTGAATTTCTTACTCCCGCAGAGGTTTCAGCAAAGCATACTCCGGTAGCGCCGCTGCATGTTCCTTATGCAATTTCGTGGGCCGATGAGGAACGCGACCTCAGCGCATGGCTCGGAAATGAGTTGCAAAACGAAGCTGTTGACCAATTATATCGGCTCGGAGAAAAAATTAAAACGCTCAATGAAAAAAGTTTTTGGCAGGAATATCGAAGCCTTCAAGCCTCCGATCACTTCTATTACATGTGTACTAAACTTTTCTCAGATGGCGCGGTACACAAGTATTTCACGCCATACGACTCTCCTTACGATGCCTTCATAAATTACATGAATGTGCTAAGTGATTTTGCTGCTCGTGTTGAAAAGCCTGTTGAAAAAACTTTGATAAAAAGTAGGAGCGTATTAAAAAAAGCATTACTTTTGCAAAAAAAATCGAAAGACGAAAATAAAAAAACAAAAAAAGTGAAACCAGTAACCCAAATAGAAAATACAACATTTATGAAAAAAACAACGCTCAGCGCCTTGGCAGCAGAAGGTCCTCTGCCCGGCGTAGCAGGTAAACCTGCACCCAAAAAAGTAGCAAAGAAAGCCGCTCCTAAAAAACCCGCAGCAAAGAAAGTGGTAAAGAAAGCCGCTCCTAAAAAACCTGCAGTAAAGAAAGTGGTAAAGAAAGCCGCTCCTAAAAAACCTGCAGTAAAGAAAGTGGTAAAGAAAGCCGCTCCTAAAAAACCTGCAGTAAAGAAAGTGGTGAAGAAAGCTGCTCCTAAGAAACCCGCAGTAAAGAAAGTGGTGAAGAAAGCCGCTCCTAAGAAACCTGCAGTAAAGAAAGTGGTAAAGAAAGCTGCTCCTAAAAAACCTGCTGCAAAGAAGGTGGTAAAAAAAGCCGCTCCTAAAAAACCTGCCGCTAAAAAAGTTGCTAAGAAGAAATAATTAGGAATAATTTAGCGGTTACTTGTTTTAAAGAGGCTGTCCAAAATTTGGACAGCCTCTTTAAATTATGTTGCAGGCAAACGAGCTGCAGGTGAGATTATAAATTTTCAAGTTTTTTGCATAGAAAACAAGAAAAATATTTATCTTTACAGTCTAAAAAAGAAAATGAATATGTCAGGAAAAACGATTATAAAACATTGAAAAATGAGGAATATTTCGACAGATGTTATATTGTCAATTAAGCCAATATATGCAATTAGTATCTTAAGCGGCGGAAAAAAGGTTGAATTTAGAAAAAAGATATTTAAAAAATCCGTAGGGAGAGTTTATATCTATTCTTCTTCACCCAAAAAGATGATAGTTGGATATTTTACAATTCAAATAATTGTAGAAGATACACCGTCCAATTTGTGGAAGAAGTTTAATGCTGTCGGTGGAATTGACAAAGACAGTTTCTTTGAATATTTCAAAGATACAAATACCGGTTTTTCTATTGTTATTAACAAAGTTGTGAAGTTTGACGAAGAAAAAGACCCTATTGATTTTCTTGAGAACTTTACAGCACCACAATCATATATTTATTTAGAGAGAAATACAAATAACTCATAAAAGAAAATTCCATAGGGAAACAAAATAACAAATTAAATCATGCCCTACAACCCCAATATCCACCACCGCCGCAGTATCCGCCTAAAGGGTTACGATTATTCACAGGCAGGATTGTATTTTATAACGATATGTTGTCAGAATAGAATATGTCGTTTTGGAAAAATAGAAAACGGGGCAATGATTTTGAATGAATACGGACAAATCGCATTTGACGAATGGATGAAAACACCCAATATACGATCCAATATTCAATTGGATGCATTTGTTGTAATGCCCAATCATATACATGGCATTATCGTTATTACCGACACCGGTACGGGCGTATCGCATACGCCCTTAAACGGAACAAACGTATTGCATACGCCTATTTGCGATACCCCCCTATCGGTAACGGGCGTATGCGACAAGAATCGGGGCGTATGCGACAAGAATCGGGGCGTATGCGATACCAATCGGGGCGTATGCGATACCAATCGGGGCGTATGCGATACCAATCGGGGCGTATGCGATACGCCCCTACGGTCGCCATCGCATACCGTTGGGGCAATTGTGCGGGGATACAAATCCGCCGTTACAAAACAAATTGGATATTCTGTTTGGCAACGCAATTATCACGAACACATTATCCGTAATGAAAAATCGTATCAGCGCATTGCGAATTATATTGTGAACAATCCCGTAAATTGGAAAAATGATAAATTTCATATGGTATGGCATGAAAAAAATAAACAAGAAAAATAAATTCCATAGAACAAAATGTACGACCAAGAAAAAATAATAGAACTACTTCAAACTAATCCTCAAAAAGCGGATATTACAGATTTGCTTAATGCAAATGAAGGACAACAAAAAATTTTGTTGAAAACAGCTGCCGACGTAAAAAGTAAATATGTTGGCAATATCGTGTATTTCAGAGGTTTGGTTGAATATTCAAATATTTGCGGAAAGAACTGTAAATACTGCGGCATACGTAAGGATAATAAAAAACTTTGCCGTTACACGATGACCGACCAAGAAGTTATAGATGCCGCATTGTACGCTCACAGGGAAAAATATGCTTCCATAGCCATACAGGCAGGGGAATTAAATACTGAAAAATTTGTCGGGAAAATAACCTCGCTGCTGGAAAGAATAAATGCCGAAACAAATAACGAGTTGGGCATAACCCTGTCGCTCGGAGAGCAAAGCGAAGAAACCCTCAAAATGTGGAAGGAGAAATTAGGCGTCAGGCGCTACCTCTTAAGGATAGAAACCTCGAATAGAGAACTGTACGAGAAAATACACCCCAATGATGAAAAGCACAGTTATCAACAACGATTAGACACTTTAAAATTGTTGCGGAAACTAAATTATCAGGTCGGGACGGGTGTAATGATAGGTTTGCCCTTTCAAACGGTGGAGAATCTTGCAGAAGATATCCTGTTTTTTAAAAATTTTGATGTTGACATGATTGGTATGGGTCCCTATATAGAACATTCGGATACACCGCTTTACGAATATAAAGACCAATTGCTGCCTCTTGCCGAAAGGTATAATTTAACCTTGAACATGATAGCAATATGCCGAATAATGTTTAAAGATATTAACATAGTTGCATCAACCGCAATGCAGGCAATAGATCCCAAAGGGAGAGAGGAGGCGATAATGGTTGGCGCCAATATCATTATGCCTAATCTCACGCCTCAAAAATTCAGGGAAAACTATCTGCTCTACCAAAACAAACCCTGTTTGAATGAAGATGCCCATCACTGCAAGAAATGTTTGGAAAAACGCATACGGCTTACGGGCAATGAAATAGGTTACGGCGAATGGGGCGATGCTAAACATTACTTTAGCCGTCAATTCCGTAAATTGAAATAAAAATTGTAATTTTGCGCTCCATTTGATTTAATTTGTATTATGAAAGAGAAAATGCAGTCGGATTTTTTGTTTGAAGTAAGCTGGGAAGTGTGTAATAAAGTGGGTGGGATTTTTACTGTTGTTGCCACTAAGGCGTTGAATATGAGTAAGAGAATGAAGAATGGCCATATTCTGATTGGCCCCGATGTGTGGCGCGATACGGAGCAAAATCCCGACTTTACCGAAGACCCCCGCCTGCTGCGTTCGTGGAAGGCGAAAGCCGCTGAGGAGGGCTTGCGTGTGCGCGTAGGACATTGGAATGTAGCCGGAAGTCCGATTGCCATTTTGGTCGATTTTACTGCCTTTATTGCAAAGAAAGATGAGATTTTTGCCAAATTCTGGGAAGTTTATAAACTTGACTCTATTAGCGGCCAATGGGATTACATCGAATCGGCCCTCTTTGGCTATGTTGCCGGAAAGGTAATTGAGAGTTTTACGAACTTTAATACCTCTCCCCGCCAGCGTATCGTAGCGCAGTTCCACGAATGGATGACGGGCGCCGGACTGCTGTACCTTAAAATGCAGGCGCCTTATATTGGTTGTATATTCACTACACATGCTACGGTGGTAGGTCGGTGCATTGCAGGAAATAATCTGCCGCTCTACGATAAAATGGAAGAGTATAACGCCGATGAAATCGCCCGACAATATAATGTGGTATCGCAACATTCGCTCGAAAAAGCCGCCGCTCATGCGGCAGATTGCTTTACTACCGTGAGCGACATTACGGCTCGCGAATGTAAACATTTTTTAGATAGAGAAATTGACATTGTTACCCCTAACGGTTTTGAAAATAGTTTTACGCCTCCAGCCGATAAATATTCTGCCAAACGGACTGCTGCGCGTGAAAAATTATTGGAAGTAGCACAGGCCCTGCTCAATCGGTCTCTCCCTTCAGATACCTTGCTAATAGGAACTTGTGGGCGTTATGAATATAAAAATAAGGGGCTTGACGTCTTTATTGACGCTCTGGCGCAAATTAACCGTAGCCCTCAACTTCAACGCAACATTGTTGCCTTTATCATGGTGCCAGGTAACCACCACGGCCCCAATAAAGAACTTTTATACAATTTGCAGCATTCAGACGATAACCGTAATGTAGGAGAAATATATTCCACCCACTATCTCAGCAATCCTGAACATGACCCCGTTCTTTTACATTGTAAGGAAAAAAATCTGAACAATAGCCCGAACGATAAGGTGCAAATTATTTTTGCACCCTCGTACCTGAATGGTAATGACGGCGTTTTCAATATGCCTTATTATGATTTATTGATAGGTTTAGATCAAACATTATTTCCCTCCTATTATGAACCTTGGGGTTATACGCCCTTGGAAAGTTTGGCCTTTGGCATACCTACGCTGACCACTTCTTTAGCCGGGTTCGGCGAATGGGTCAACACGCAGTATGCAGGACAACACGAGAGTATTGACGTTATTCTCCGCAACGACGGCAATTACGACGAGGTGGTGGCAGGAGTGGCTGATAAAGTAAAGCAGGCAGCCCAATTGTCGGAAGAAGCCCGACAGGCTGTGAGCGAAAATGCCAAGGCAGTATCGGCCATTGCACTTTGGGATAATCAGATTCAATATTACAAGCAAGCCGCTGCATTGGCCTTGGAGAAAGTATTACAGCGTTTGCCCGATATTCCCTCGCAAGTGGAAGAGCAAACTTCCTACATTGAAAAAAAGGTGTCTATCAGTCGGCCATCGTGGAGCGCCGTGATGATTCACCGCCAAATTCCCGCCAAGCTGTCGGCGCTCGAAGAATTGTCGAAAAACCTGTGGTGGTGCTGGAACGAAGAAGCCATTGAACTGTTCCGTTCTATTGACCCCGAACTTTGGGAAAGCTGCGAGCATAATCCCATCGCGATGCTTGATAAAATTCGCTACCAACACTATCAGGAATTGGAAAAAGATGCCGAGTTTGTGGGGCGGCTTCGAGCTGTGCATGATCTTTTTACCGACTATATGAAGGGTAAGAAGAACATGAAAAACCCCGCCATCGCTTATTTTAGCATGGAATACGGCTTACACACTTCCCTGAAAATTTATTCGGGAGGCTTGGGTATTTTAGCCGGCGACTATTTGAAAGAAGCCAGTGATAAAGGCACCCATATTACCGCGGTGGGCTTGTTGTACCGTTATGGTTATTTTACCCAAAAATTCTCATCGGCAGGTGATCAGGTGTCGAGCTATGAAGCGCAGGATTTTATGAAAATTCCTGCCGTCCCTGTCCACGATAATGATGGAAAGTGGGTTACGGTGAGTATTGCTTTTCCGGGTCGTAATGTGAATGCTCGATTGTGGCGCGTAGATGTCGGCCGCGTAGAATTGTATTTATTGGATACCGATTTTGAAGATAATCTTCCTGAAGACCGAAGCATTACTTATCATCTTTACGGCGGCGATTGGGAAAACCGCCTGAAGCAGGAAATTCTTCTGGGGGTAGGAGGAATCAGGGCCTTGCGCGAACTTCAAATAGATACCGATGTTTACCATTGCAACGAGGGCCATGCCGCCTTTATTGGCTTGGAGCGTTTGCGAGAATTTGTGGTGGACGAGAACCTTACTTTCGGGGAAGCGCTCGAAGTAGTGCGCGGTTCGTCGCTGTTTACTACCCATACCCCCGTGCCTGCCGGCCACGATGCTTTTAATGAAGATATGCTGCGTACTTATATGTCGCATTATCCTACCCGTCTTAAAATCTCCTGGGCAAAAATGATGAGCCTTGGTAAAATTAATGCAGGAGATCCTAACGAAAAATTCTCTATGAGTTACCTTGCCGCTAACCTTTCACAAGAAGTGAACGGTGTAAGTTGGCTGCACGGCGAGGTCAGCCGAGATATACTGAAAGACCTTTGGCCGGGGTATTTACCCGAAGAATTGCATGTGAGTTATGTTACCAACGGCGTGCATTATCCTACCTGGACAGCAGCCGAGTGGAAGGAAATACAGGGCGAGGTATTTGGCGACGATTTCAAGACGCATCACTATGATAAAATTTGTTTTGACGGTATTTACAAGGTCGGTAACGAACGTATTTTAGCCGTGCGCAACAAACTCCGCAAACGTTTAATCAATGAGATTAAAAGGCGTTTGTCTGATTCTACCATGATGGCCTATTTCACGCCGCGTCAGGTAGTGGCGGTGAAAGAACAACTGCGAGACGATGTGTTGACCATTGGCTTTGCCCGCCGTTTTGCTACTTACAAACGGGCGCATTTGCTCTTCAAAGACCTCGACCGTTTGAGCGAGGTGATTAATAATCCCAAACGTCCGGTACAGTTCGTTTTTGCAGGCAAGGCGCACCCGGCGGATAAGGCCGGACAGGATTTGATTAAACGTATTATAGAAGTGTCGAAAATGCCTCAGTTCATCGGAAAAATAGTATTCGTGCCTAACTATGATATTGAATTGGCCAAGTTGTTGGTGCAGGGCGTAGATATTTGGTTGAATACCCCCATGCGTCCCTTGGAAGCTTCGGGCACCAGCGGTGAAAAGGCGGTGATGAACGGCGTAATGCACTTCAGCGTACTCGACGGATGGTGGGTAGAGGGCTATCAGCCGGGCGCAGGCTGGGCCTTGCCCATGGAACAGATTTATGAAAACCAAGCGTATCAAGACGAGTTGGATGTGGAGACTATCTATAATATGATAGATGATGAAATTGCGCCGATGTTTTATAAACGCGACAAACAGGGTATTGCTGCCGAGTGGATGAGCCAAATCAAGAATACCATTGCAAAGGTGGCGTCTAACTTTACGACCAACCGCATGTTGATTGATTACGAGGAGCGTTTCTATAATAAATTAGCCGAGCGCCATGCTTATTTGATAAAAGATAATTATGCTGAAGCGACAGCCATTACCGAATGGAAGAAAAAAGTAGAAAGAGAGTGGGAACATATTGAGATGCTTTCCTTTGAGCAATCGGATAATGCCCGCGATTTATTTGCTTTGGGTAAAGAAGTGGAAGCCAAAATCATTTTACTGATTGGCGAATTAGACCCCAACGATGTGGGCGTAGAATTTGTGATTGCCGAGCAGGAGAAAAACGAAACCTACAGGATTAAGTCGAAGTCTGAGTTTATTTTGGTATCGCATGTCAACGGGCAGGCCACTTACAAGGTGAAAATAGTGCCTGATATTCCGGGTATGTTCTATTTTGCCGCGCGTATTTTCGCCAAAAACCCCAAGCTTCCGCACAGGCAGGATTTTGCTTTGGTGAAGTGGCTGTAGAGATAAATCAATAAAATATATAAATAAATTTAGGAGACATTGTAATTTTTTAGTAAAACATCCATTCTTCTTTCTATGTGCGGCTACACTTGTAGGATTAAGCTATGACCTTATTGCTGATTACACAAACTATAGAACGCAAGATGTGATAAGAACAGTATTTATATTAACTTGCTGCTTTGTGTATATCATTATTACAATAGCATCGGATAAAAATAATACTGACAAGTGTTAAAACACTGCCTTGGTCTAATGGTTAAAAATTTTGATTTTTTCATAGAAAAAATGAATAGCAAAGATAAAGATGCCACTTTTTTTGAAAATTATGAATACTATCCATATAACAATAACTACACTCCTATAATTTTTTCACATTAAAATTTAAACAAATTTGTCAAAACATCTCTCTTCACGCTTCACCTTTTTTCCGGCAGAAACTTCCAAAAGCGTTTGGGCAGGTGTTGCCTGTGCAGCTTTAAATTAGTGCGTTCTTTGATGCAAATTGATTTAAAATAGTTTTGCCACAACTGTTGGAAAAGCAGCTCGTCCATGGCGGCTTGTGCGTCGTTCAACTTGCCTGTGCTGAGGTCAATGTCCAACTTATCGAAAGTGATTTCTTCGGTTTTGTGCAGGTTGTAGTAAAAGCCGAATTGACGTTTAACATCGTAAATAATCCACTGCTGGTCGGCAAAACGGTCTTCGAAATGAGCGATAGCTAAGGGCAATACATTATATTTGGGTTCGATGGGCGCAAAGAAAATGCCGTCGGCAGTTTTTTGGAAACGCACGAACATCCGCATGCGCTCGGCTTCGCGCATCACCTTGCGGTAAATCTTGGAACATTCCAGCACGTCGGCATCGCCGAAGTCTACTTCTATGGACTGCTGCGCTGCAAAGGCTTTCTGCATATAGCGCAAGAGTAAAAGTTCCACATCGGGGAGTTCAGAAAGAAATACGGCATAGCACATCTGGCAGGCATCTTTCGATATTTTTTTCTGTAAGCCCGTCCATACCCGCTGCGCTCTATCCTCAGCGGTAACTACGGTATATACCTCGTCTTCGAATAAACAATCGTCTTCTGGCCTCAGTATTTTAACGGGAAAAATCTTGCGGCTGTATGCATCGAAGACCAAGGTCAGCAAGCCTTCAAAGGTATTATCATAGCGGTACTGGCGCATGCGGCAATGTGTCAAAATAATGATAACTGCCCATGAGTAGTCGGCAAGGCCTTGGGCTGGGTAAAGAGGCGGCGCAGAAATTCGGGCTTAACATCTTGTACCGATGCGCTTGGCAATTCGTTGCAGCTGATAAAATATTTAGCGCGTTTCATCACCACACCTATCTTGCGCAGCTGCTCGCTGTTCAGTCTGCCGAAACGGCGCGAGGCTATAATCAGTTGCGCCGATTTCACCCCAATTCCCGGCACGCGCAAAATCATTTCATAATCGGCTTTGTTAATATCAATCGGAAAGAGTTCGGGGTGCCGCAGAGCGTAAGCTAATTTGGGGTCAACTTCCAAATCCAAGTCAGGCTGGCGGTCGTTCACAATCTCATCTACTTTGAAGGAATAAAAACGCATCAGCCAGTCGGCCTGATAGAGGCGATGCTCGCGCAGCATGGGCGGCGCTGCTAAAGCAGGCAAGCGGCTATCGTTGGCATTCACCGGTATGTAGCCGGAGTAATACACCCGCTTCATCGTGGGACGTTGATAAAGCGCAGAACTTAAATGCAGAATTTGGCTATCGGTATCGGGCGTAGCGCCTATGATTACCTGTGTGCTTTGTCCGGCAGGGGCGAATCGCGGCGCCTTACGGTGCTTTTTTCGTTCCTCGGCGCTTTCTAAAACACCTTGCTGTATATACGACATCGGACGGTAAACGCTCTCGAAGTCTTTATCCGGAGCCAACAGTTTAAGATTTTCTTCGGTAGGTATTTCAAGGTTTACGCTGAGGCGGTCGGCGTAGCGTCCTGCTTCGGCAACTAACTCGCGGCTGGCGCCGGGGATACTTTTAAGATGAATATAGCCGTAGTAGCGGTGTTGTTCGCGAAGGTCTTTCGCCACGCGCACCATACGCTCCATCGTGTAGTCGGGACTGCGCACCACGCCTGAGCTCAGGAAAAGCCCTTCGATATAATTACGCCGATAAAATTCTATGGTTAGTTCCACCAATTCGCTAACGCTGAAAGTGGCACGAGGCACTTCATTGCTTCGTCGATTAATGCAGTAAGCGCAATCGTAGATACAGTGGTTGGTGAGCATGATTTTCAGCAGCGACACGCAACGGCCGTCTTCCGTGAAGCTATGACAGATGCCCCAGCCGGCGGCGCTGCCCAAGCCCTTGCCGTTATTCTTCCGCGAGTGTCCGCTCGATGCGCAAGACACGTCATATTTAGCCGCTTCGGCAAGGGTCTGTAATTTCTCTAAAATTTTATCGGTCATATCCTACAAAGATAGTGAAAAAAATTGAGAATTAAAAAATGACTGTATTGGATTAAGGACAAAAGATTTAAAGACAAAAGACTATAAATCAAAAAAATGCACTTCAACCAATGTCCCAGCGGCTTGGCGTAGTGGCGGCTCCCACTAAACTTCCTGCGGGGTACAAACTTTCAAATTTGCACTGCCGTTTCTGCGGGGTTACTGCCGCCATTACGCCAAACCTTAAGTTTGCACTGTTAAACAAAACAGCGAGGTTAAATGCTTACTTTTGTTGTATAAAAGTAAAGATTTAACCGACTGACAAAGGTAAACTTTGCGCGAAACGAGACAATGCAGTCTATGGGCGGAATAAGACCTTTGTCAGTCAAACTGAGGATACTGTATAGAATTTTAGGCTTCAAGCCT
>WRMN01000012.1 GCA_009777095.1 Bacteroidales bacterium
CCATCAATTATGACCCTAATATCAAACGGTATTACAGACGGAAATTATCGGAAGGAAAGGACAGGTGGTTAATTGTAAATAATATAAGAAACAAAATGATACACCGGATCTTTGCTATAGTAAAAAGCAAACAGCTCTATCAGGTTGATTATGAAAATCAGACAGATAAATCTGTAGCTTAAAAAAATATTGAAACTTTAATCGTTTTTATTTGGAAATGAACATAGAATTCCGCCCGTTAGCAGCAGGCATTTTGTTTTAAATTATGACACGCCGAGATTGTTTTTCTTTCCATTTTTTCGTTTTCCGTTTACTATATTTTTCTAATTTCCATTTTGCAGGCTTATCCGACCAATTTCTCCAATTAATGTAATAAGTTGTTCCTGCTTCTGCGTGAAATCCTGCTTCCCAATGCTCGAAGTTTACGATTGTTTTTAAATCTTCGCACGAACCTGTATAAACAGATACGATATTATATTGTTCCCAATTGCTCGTTACATATAATCCTGATTCTATTGGAGTGAAAATATACCAATTGTCATTCGTATCTGGATTTTTAGCAATAATGTCCTCCGAGTGATTAATTTTTTTTGCCGTTGTGCAATCTAAACTTTCAGGGTCGTTGTGTTTTTCCAACCAACACTTATCGCCAGCAATTTCTAAATAAATGTAATAACTTTCTCCCGATTTAGCATAGAACACACACCAACTTAGGAAACCTTCACTTCCATATCCACCTACTATTCTTAAATTACGTAAACTATCACAAGAACCTTTCCAAACATTAATAGTTCTAACGTATCCAGACCCTTTTGTGGTTGCATATAATATATATTTCCCTTCTTGCTCTGAAGTTGGCGTAAGACAATAGCATCTATCCCAAATGTTTCGCGTTACAAAAATAGTGTCTTTTTCAGAAAGCGTTATTTTTTGTGCAGTACCGCAATAATCGTATATTCTCTGTGCAAAAACACTACAAGGGAAAAATAGAAGTACTACTACTATTTGTTTTATTTTCATAAATGTCATATCACACCTCTCCTTTTTTTACTATCTTTATTTAACATTTCTCTCTCTTCGTTTTCTCGCTGCGCTGTTTTCGCCCGCTTGCTGCTAACGTGCCGACGGCTTCACACAGGCATTCTATCGTTACTGTTCAACATTTGCTATGACACTTAAACTTATTCCAATTGGTCCGGTTTCCCATTTCCCTTGACTCGTTTTCCTATAATATGTTTTTTGTTTCAAACTCGCAGGAAACCAAAGGCCTCCTCTTCCTAAATCTCTAACGTGTTCCAAGGTTACAAGGAAATTGCCATTAACAACAATATTTTGTTCCGTTAAATCAATCTGTAAACTGCCATTGAGAACATCTTCTTTTGAAGCAGTTACATATATCGGTTCTGTTAAAATATTCTTGAAGCTGTCATTCTCTTTAACTTCATAAATGTTTAAACGATAGAAAAGTGTATCGTATGTACACGAAGATATATTGACATTTACACTTTTGATTACTGCTCTTTTCTTGTTTTTCATTAGTAAACCACACTCATATCCAAGATTATTATCTTGAAATCCTGTTGACATAAACCCTGATTTTGTGTTAATTCCCAATCTTTTTTCTTTAAATTTCGACGGCTTTACGACCACTTCGTTGAGTAAAAATGATTTTTCTTTTAAACGTATTATGGCGTTTTCTGTAATGTCTGATATTTTTACAGAAAAAGATTCATACCCAATACACGAAAATAATAAGGAGTCATTTAGATATTGAGATTCTACCAAAAGATTAAACTGTCCATTTTTGTCAGAAACAGTTCCTATATTCCTCCCAACAATTCCAATATTAACATATTCAATTAGCAAGTTGCTTTCTGCATTTAAGACACTTCCTGAAATTCTGTTTTGTCCTTGAAGTACACTGAATGTCAAAATAAAAACCATTCCTAAAGCTACTTTCTTTCTCATATTTCCATAATTTTATGTCTTTGTCAGACGATTACTATTTCGTCTCAAATTCAATTTACAAGTCATTGTCCCGTTGTGCTATCCCCTCGCTTGCGCCCTAAGCTCAATCCACCTGCTTGTCTACGTAGGGATTACCGATGCTTAGGGAGTAGTCGCCTAAAACAGAACGTGTCAGCCTGCTCGAAGAGGCTGTTCTTCCGGTCATGACGTTACGGGTAGCGGAAGTATTTAATTGTTTATGCTTGCGCATGTAGGCCGGTGTGTTTTCCAATTCGAGAATATCTTCTTCGTTTTCGGGCCTCAAAACAGGCCGCCCCTGCAGTTTTATGCGTTGTACGGGCGTAGCTGCCACTTGTTGTTCCGCCGTACTCAGCTCTACGGAGACCTCTTCCGTTTCTTCCACATCTTTTACTGTAAAGACTCTTCGCCTATCGTGGACTTCAAAAGAGGGTTCGTTTTCCTGTTCTCTTTCCTCTTTGTCTATAGTGAAAATTTTCTTTTTGGGAAAACCTTCTTCTTCCGTGGCACTGTCCTGAAAGGGGTCTTCCAAAGGTATCCGCTCAAGGTTTTGTTCACTGCCGAAGAGGTCGGTATCAAGCGGTATAGGAATGGTTTGCACGCCAAAGCCGGTAGCTACTACCGTTACATTCATCGTATCGCCCAGACTATTATCAAAGACTACTCCGCGTTTAATAAATTCCACACCGCCGCCTGTACGTTCCTGAATAACCGTCATAATCTGGTTTAATTCCGTCATCAGAACATCTTCACTTGCCGTAATATTTACCAATACATTTTTAGCACCTGAAATATCGCTATTATTCAGCAGGGGCGATGACAAGGCGCCTTCCGCAGCAGCCAATGCGCGGCCGGGGCCTGAGGCCGAGCCGGTGCCCATAATAGCCACGCCGCTTTCCGTCATTACCTTGCGCACATCGGCAAAGTCAACATTCACATAACCATGGCGGGTTATAATTTCGGCAATACCTTTGGCAGCGGTAGTCAACACATCATCAACTTTAGCAAAGGCTTTAATAATGGGCAGTTCGCCGTATATTTCATATAAGCGCTGGTTATCAATGACCAATAAAGAATCGACATGACATTGCAACTCTGCGATACCCTCGCGGGCGCGACGCATAAAATCGCGGCCTTCGTCATGGAAGGGCAAGGTAACAATAGCCACTGTCAGCAGGTTCATTTCACGGGCTAACTTAGCAATCACAGGCGCAGCGCCTGTGCCTGTACCGCCGCCCATTCCTGCGGTGATAAAAATCATCTCGGTGCCGTCGCTCAACAGTTTTTCCAGCGTGTCGAGGCTTTCTATCGCTGCCTGTTTTCCCTGTTCTGGATTACAGCCTGCGCCGCGTCCGCGGGTCAGCAGACTTCCTAATTGTACTTTAGTCGCAATGGGGCTTGTGTTCAAGGCTTGTGAGTCGGTATTACACAGCACAAAATCAACTCCTTCAATTCCTGTGCGAAACATGTTGTTCACAGCATTGTTGCCGCCTCCGCCCACACCAATGACCTTGATAATAGAGCCCTTGACGTCCCAATTAGAAGGTATAAAATCTTTGTCTTTAGTATCCATAATAAATAATACTATACGTTATTATCAACAATATTATCAATAAAAAAATCGGCAAACAAACTACTCTCCGACTTCTCCGCTTTTGGCGGTTTGGGAGCCTTGCGTTGTTTAGGCGACTTCAATGAGGCCTGCGGCTTCTCCCCTTCGGAAAACTCTAAGGGAACAACATATCCCTGTTGCGTTCCATCGGTATTTGCCAATTGTGTCGGCTTGTCATTTTCTTTTTTCGGTATATCGAAGAGATGTAACAGAAAAGGTTTTTTATTACCTGCTTTCCCTTTGTCCGTTACTTCTACAGGTACTAATTCCTTTTTTTGCCTTTCTTTTTCTTCCTCATAATCGAAGCCCAGCATCAACAATCCTATGGCTGTAGCATAAGTGCAATGTATCACTTCTTCGCTCGAATCGGAACTTACATAAATAGGCTTGCGGCGATGTACATCAAGGCCTGTTTTGTATCTAACAAATTCGGGCAGGTGTTCGAGATAAGCTCCGCCGCCTGTTATTACAATACCTGCAAAGAGTTTATCGGCATAGCCCGAACGTTCGATTTCAAACATCACCGCCTCTATAATTTCGTCCATACGCGCTTCAATAATTTGCGCCAATAATTTAAACGAAACCTCGCGCGGTTCGCGGCCGCAGACACCGGGGATAGTGATAATTTTATTCTCAACCGCCAAGTCGCTATAGCAAGAGCCGTATTGCACTTTCAGTTGTTCGGCATGGCGAGGCAGCACGCCGCAACCCTGACGTATATCTTCGGTAATGATATTTCCGCCGAAAGGAATCACAGCCGTATGGCGTACAACTTTGTCATAATAAACCACCAAATCGGTAGTGCCGCCGCCGATGTCCACCAACACTACGCCTACTTCTTTTTCTTCCTCATGCAAGACTGCACGCGCCGAAGCAATAGGTTCCAGAACAATACGGTTCAACTTAAGCCCCATACGTTCAACAGCTAATCTGGTACGTTCGGCCGAGGCTGTACGTCCTACAAAAACCTTGAAATTAGCTTCTAATTTGCGGCCTGTTATACCTACAGGACTACGAACAATCCAGTCATTATCAACGTTATAACTTTGCGGAATAACATGCAGAACTTCTTCTCCAGGGCACAGCATGATATTATACATATTCTCTTCCAATTTGCGAATTTCTTTTTCACTGATGGTTTCAAGATAGTTATCGCGCGGAATATCAAATCTGCTTTCTATACAGCGAATATGCTGTCCCGCAACGCCTACATACACATCTGAAAATTCGATGCCGACAGTCTGTTTTATCTCCTCAATAGCAGATTTTGTAATATTCACAACATCGTCGATATTCACTACTTCACCACGGATAACACCCTTAGAGGGCGATTCGCAATGGGCTAACACATGAATTCTTCCGGAGGGCAACTTCTCTCCAATAATAGTTACTACTTTTGTAGTGCCTAAATCAATAGCGGCTATATATTTTTTCATAACACAAAAATTATTTTCGTTTTGTACATACTATTTGATTACCATATCTTAAATCTATACGCTTATAAGTGCTGTCATCGGCGTGGCAAACCTCGGAGTAAAAAGCACGGAGTTTTTTGAACTTATATTCAAAATTATCTAAAGAACCCATATCTATCAAGTGCTCTCCTAAGTAGGGAATAATACGTACATTGTTAGCATTGGTTACTTTTAATTGCTTAACCTGCGATAACCAAAAGCCACTTTTATCCAAATAGTCGGCCAAGCGGTAAGTTTGCAGTAGGAATGTTTCGTTGTTCGGTATTTCTCCGCGAAAACCGACAGGAATATTCATAGGCACTGTGCCTGTCATCAGCGGTATATCTGTGGCTTGCTCTCTCGGAGAGGGAAAGATATAACCGTGTTCGTCAATATAGAAAACACCCTTAGCGACTTGCACGCGCATAATCGGTCGGCGTTGATATACGTCAATATGCAATACTCCATCAACAGAAGTATAGGCTGAAGCATTTTTAATAACACTTCGACTGTTCAATAACTGCTCTATTTCGTAAGTATTGATACGGCAGATACGTTCACCTGTAGTTTTAATTCCTTCGGAGGTCAGGATATGCTTAACATCGGCAGTGTCTATAAAATTTTTCACTAAATTGTTGCCTACGGTAATTCGCAGTTCGCTGCACACTAATTCCTGCTGTTTACTATCGGCAAAACCTGTACTTACAATCAGATATGCTGTTAGTACGCCTAAGGTTGTCGTTACGCCTATGATGGTTTTCCATTTCATACTACAAGGTTTTTAGTTTATTGTTCAACATTTCTTTTATGGGCGCCACAAAACGGTCAATATCGCCTGCTCCGAAAGTAACTAATATGTCTATAGTTTCCATCTCCAATAAAGGCAACAATTCGTCCTTAGTGCATAAGCGCTTATCGGTTATTTTTACTTTATCAAAAATCAATTGACTGCTCACGCCTTCTATGGGCAGTTCGCGCGCAGGATAAATATCCAAGAGAATTAATTTATCGAGCAGGCTCAAACTTTCGGAAAATTCGGGAGCAAAATCACGGGTGCGCGTGTATAAGTGCGGTTGAAAAACGCCGATAATCTTACGTCTCGGATAGGTTTCCCGAAGGGAAGTAATCGCCGCTTTCAGCTCCTCAGGGTGATGCGCATAGTCGTCGATGTAGGTACAGTTCGGTTGATTGATCTGCACATCGAAACGGCGTTGTACTCCTGAGAAATCAGCCAGCGCTTTTTTCAACAATTCCATATCCGCTCCATAAGCCCAGGCAGCAGCTGTGGCCGCCACGGCATTTTCCACATTTACCCGACCGAGAATGCCCAGCGTACAAGCCTTTAAAACACCTGCGGGATAATGAATATCAAACTGCATCAAGCCATTAGTCTGCAATTGGATATTAGCGGCATAAAAATCGCAAATCTTATCGAAGGAATAACGATAAAGTTTTTGGTCGGCCGTTAAGGTAAAGGGCAGCTCCACCCCTTCCTTAATAATCAATGTTCCGTCGGGTTTTATCTGATGAATAAAATCAACGAAGGCTTGCTTCAGCGCCTCCGACGTTTCGTAAATATCTAAATGGTCGGGGTCGGCGGAGGTAACTACCGCTATCTTCGGAAAGAGCTGAAGGAAAGAACGGTCGAACTCATCGGCCTCTGCTACTAAGGCTCGTGTGTGCGCACACAGCAGGTTTGTATTATAATTTTTAGAGACTCCGCCAAGAAAAGCGGTACACCCATCGGCGGCCTGTGTCAATAAATGTGCCAAGAGCGTTGAAGTGGTTGTTTTAGCGTGCGTACCCGCCACGGCCAAGGTGTCTTTGTTTGCCGCCAGTTGTCCCAAAGCGGCAGAGCGCTTAATTACCTGATAATCGTTTTGACGGAAAAATTGCAACTCGCTATGTTCGGCAGGAACGGCAGGCGTATAAATCACCAAAGCTTTATTGGCTGTTTGTTTAAAATTATCGGGAATTAACGAAACATTGTCTTCATAGTGCACGGCAATACCTTCTTTTTCCAACTCGGCAGTTAGCGGGGAAGGCGTGCGGTCGTAGCCGACCACTTCGGCGCCTGCATGTTTATAATAGCGGGCCAAGGCGCTCATGCCTATACCTCCGATGCCGATAAAATACACGAGTGAAGGGTTATTCACCAATGATAATATTTCAAGAACAATATTGTTAGCTGCATCAGGTTTGGCCAAAGCTGCTATGTTAGCACGCAATTTAGCCAACAAATCATCGTCATGAACAAGTTCTAAAGCCTTATGTACTAATTGTGAGGGAGCGGCGGAGTCGGATAGCATCACGGCGGCATTTTTATTCACTAAGGCTTGTGCATTCTTGGTCTGGTGGTCTTCCGACACATTGGGCGATGGCACAAACAGGCAAGGTTTGGCCGCTACGCACAGTTCGGAAATGGTTCCCGCACCGGCGCGCGATACTACAACATCGGCTGCTGCGAAAGCATAATCCATACGGTAAATAAAATCACAGGCCTTCACATTAGCAGCTTCAGCCTGCTGAACAGCTTCCTGTGCGCGTGCATAATACTGTTTTCCTGTTTGCCAAATCCATTGCACCTCTCCGTTTGCTAACTCCGACAAGGCTTGGTCTATGGCCATATTTAAGGTTCTTGCACCCAAACTTCCGCCTACTACTAAAATAGTTTTTTTAGCAGGGTCAAGGCCGAAGAAAGCAGCCGCTTCATTGCGCAAACTTCCATCGTCGCGCTTCAAATCCTGACGTATGGGATTTCCTGTAAGCACAATCTTATTTTCAGGGAAGAAGCGCTCCATATTATTGTAGGCTACGCAGATTTTTTTTGCACGTTTTGCCAGAATTTTATTCGTAATGCCTGCGTAGGAATTTTGCTCCTGAATGAGGGTCGGAACACCCTTGCGCTGTGCCGACCACAGTACAGGTGCGCTGGCATAGCCGCCCACGCCTATCACTACATCAGGTTTAAATTCGCGAATAATAGCTGATGCCTTACGCAGGCTTTTCCATATCTTCCAAGGCAATGATAAATTTTTCCCACTCAAGCTGCGTTGCAGACCGACCACAGGCAAGCCCACAATAGAGTATCCCGCCGCAGGCACCTTTTCCATTTCCATGCGGCCTTCGGCTCCCACAAACAAAATATTTACATCAGGCCATTGCTGTCTCAAGGCGTCAGCAATAGACACCGCAGGATAAATATGTCCGCCTGTGCCGCCGCCGCTGATGATTATGTTTATAGGATATTTCATTTATTATTTATATTTAAAGATTTCAGTAGAAGGCGGGTTTAAAACCCGCCCTTACAGATGGGGTTATTGATATATTTTTCATAATTGTTCATTAATCATTATCCTGCAGGTTTTATGTCTCTTTCTTCCGTTGCCCTGCTTACCGCCAACACCATTCCTAAGGCTATGCAAAAAGTAATTAAGGAGCTGCCGCCCTGACTCAGCAAGGGCAGGGGTTGTCCTGTTATGGGAAAGATGCCAACCGCCACGCCCATATTCACTATTGCCTGAAGGGTAATCATAAACACTAATCCCAAGACCAAAACCATGGAAAAGACTCGTGTGCAGGAGCGGGCAATAACTATCGCCCTGAAGAGTAAAATAAGGTATAGTAAGATAACCGACAGACCTCCGACTATGCCGTATTCTTCAATAATAATAGCATAAATAAAATCGGAATAAGGGTGCGGCAATATCAAACGCTGCGTACTTCTACCAGGGCCTACGCCAATAATGCCTCCTTTAGCGATAGCAACTTTCGATTGTATTTTCTGCAAATTATCGCCTCCATTATTATTGCCTGCAAAGAAAGTTTCTACACGATTCACAGCCGTTTCTACACGAGGAAACCAATGAGTCGTTTTTCCTATAAGTACAACAAATGCCAAAGCGACAACCAATATGCCTGCTGTTTTCAAGAGGTGGGCGGTTTTAATTCCGCCTATAAATAACAATACGGCTAAAGTAAAAGCCAGCAACAGCGCCGTAGATGTACTTGACCATATAATAAGCAGAAAGATTATACTCACCGGTAGTAAAAGTTTTTTCACAAAATCACGGAAAGAAGACAGGTCATAGCTTTCCATTATTTTAGCTGTAAATAAAATAACTCCTATACGCGCAATGTCGGCAGGTTGAAAGGTCAGGCCAAAGGGCAGATAAAGCCAGCGGGTACTATCGTTCAGCGTTTTGCCAAAGGCTAAGGTTACTAAGATCAACAAACCGCCTGCTACAAAAAAGAGAGCAGCAAAACGGCGATACCAACCGATAGGAATAATGTGCATAAGGTACATTACAACAAAGGCAATAAACACATAAATAAATTGTTTTATCAGGTATGCTGTAGTAGTCGTTCCTCTCGCAGCCGCAAGAGCGCTGGTAGAAGAATAAATAACCAAAAATGAGAAAAGGAACAAGAATATTACTACTCCCCATATTACCTTATCTCCTTTAATATTTTTAAGAAAAGACGTGTACATAAAACTTCCTCCTTTTATAGATTGTGAACAGCTTCTTTAAATTGCTGTCCGCGTTCTTCATAATTTTTAAATAAATCAAAACTGGCGCAGGCAGGCGACAACAATACCGTATCTCCGGGACTTGCCAGTTCGTAAGCTTTTTTCACCGCTTCTTCGGCAGAAAGCGCATCTTCCATCATCGGCGCGATGTTTCCGAAAGCCTGATGCAGCTTGCTGTTGTCCACTCCCAAGCAAATAATAGCTTTTACCTTGTCCTTTACCAAATCAGCAAGCATAGTGTAATCATTACCCTTATCGGTTCCGCCAGCAATCCACACCACTTTTGTTTTCATGCTTTCCAAGGCATACCATGCCGAATTGACATTGGTAGCCTTGCTATCATTGACATACAGCACATCGCGTACTTTCAACACTGTCTCTAAGCGATGTTCAACTCCCTTGAAGCTCATAAGGCTTTCGCGTATCACCTCATTTTTAATTTTCAACACTTGCGCAGTTACAGTAGCCGCCATAGAGTTATATACGTTATGTTTTCCCTGCAATGACAGTTCCTGAATCAGCATAGAGAAGTCGCTATTGCGATAGCGGGCGCGTAAATGTTCCTTTTCCAGAAAGGCACCCTGCGGCACTTCTTCCGTTTGCGAGAAAGGCAGTTGCTGCGCCTTCAGCACAATGTGGTCTAAGTGTTCCACCGTTACCTCGTCATCAAAACAAAAGATAAAAGAATCGTTGTCCGACATATTTTGGGTGATTCGGAATTTTGATTTCACATAGTTCTCCATCTTATAATCGTAGCGGTCTAAATGGTCGGGCGTAATATTCAGCAGCACGGCAATGTCGGCTTTAAAATCAAACATGCCGTCGAGTTGAAAGCTACTTACTTCCAAGACATAATAATCAAAGTTTTCGGTAGCCACCTGATAGGCGTAACTTTTGCCGATATTGCCCGCTAAGCCTACATTCAGACCTGCGTTTTTCATCAGGAAGTAAATAATGGAAGCAGTGGTTGTTTTTCCGTTGCTGCCTGTAACGCATATTTTTTTCGCCTTGCAATAACGGCCTGCAAATTCAATTTCGGAAATTATCGGAATGCCTTTTTCATGCAGCTTAACAATCAGCGGAGCAGTATCGGGAATACCGGGGCTTTTAATGACCTCAGCGGCATTGCACAGTAAGTCGTCGGTATGCGCATCTTCTTCAAAAGGAATTTCATACTGCTGTAGTATTTCTACATACTCGTCTTTCAACTTTCCGACATCAGACAAAAACACCTCAAAGCCTTTTGTTTTTGCTAAGACTGCCGCCCCTACCCCACTTTCGCCTCCGCCAAGTACTACAATTCTTTTCATTTTTACCGAACTTTTAATGTTACAATGGTTAATACTGCTAATAAAACGGTTACAATCCAAAAACGGATTACGATTTTCGATTCGGGAAGCGGCTGTGCAGGACGTTGAATCAGGGCGGGAATTTCTCCGCTCCCTTTCTGAAAATGATGATGCAGCGGCGACATTTTGAAGATGCGCCGACCTTCGCCATATTTCTTTTTAGTATATTTAAAATAGGCTACCTGCAGCATAACCGACAGGCTTTCCACGAAGAAAATTCCACATAAGAGAGGTATCAGCAACTCTTTTCTAATTACTATACAGAATACGGCAATAATGCCGCCCAGCGACAAACTTCCGGTATCGCCCATAAACACTTGCGCAGGGTAAGAATTATACCATAAAAACCCAACTAAAGCGCCGATAAAAGCAGCCATAAAAACAACCAGTTCGCCGCTATGGGGAATATACATGATATTCAAATAATCGGCATAAATAATATTACCCGACAAGTAAGCAAAGACTAATAATACCAATCCGATAATGATAGATATGCCCGACAGTAATCCGTCCATGCCATCGGTAAGATTTGCGCCGTTAGAAACAGACACCACAATTAAGATAACCACCAGTACATAAATAATCCAGCCTATGGTTTGCGAGGTATCGCCGCAAACAGGCGAGAGCCAACTGTAGTCGAACTCATTGCCTTTCACAAAAGGAATGGTGGTTTGGGTTGATTTAATATTGCCCGACAAATATATTGTTTCCCTGTTTCCTTCTCTTTCAATTATTTCAGTATGTGCGTCAGGGTCGTTCATGGCTACCCGTTCGCGGGTTACTACATCATCGCAAAAAAACATGGTAAGACCCACAATAAGTCCAAGGCCTATCTGTCCGACTATTTTGAAGCGGCCATGCAAACCTGCTTTATTTTTTCGAAAAACTTTAATATAATCGTCGAGAAAACCGATAGCGCCAATCCACAGCGTTGTAATAATCATTAGACGTATATAGATGTTGCTCAAATCGCCGAACAGCAACACAGGCGCCAAGATAGACAAGAGAATAATAACCCCGCCCATAGTAGGCGTTCCTTTTTTGGATAGCTGCCCTTCTAATCCGAGGTTGCGGATTTCTTCTCCTATCTGCTTGCGTTGCAATAAACGGATAATGTATTTACCAAATACCCATGCAATAACCAAGGATAGAAGTATCGCCATTGCCGACCGAAACGACAAATAATGCACTAATCCGCTTCCGGGGAAGTCGAATCGGCTTTGCAGGTATTTAAAAAGTTCGTATAACATATCTTTTTAGGTCTAACTTCGATTTAAAAATTCATTCACTGTTTCTTTATCGTCGAAATGTGTTTGCACACCTTTTACTTCATGGTAATTTTCGTGGCCTTTGCCTGCAATTAGAATAATATCTCCCGAATTGGCTAAGCGCACGGCTGTTTTAATTGCTTCGCGGCGGTTGCGGATACGCAGGCACTTGTCTTGTTGCGCAGGATTGAGCCCTGCAAACATATCATCAAGAATAGCCTCAGGGTCTTCAAAACGAGGATTATCTTCCGTAAGTATGGCCATATCGCTGCCATTGACGGCAATGCGCGCCATCAGCGGACGCTTGACCTTGTCGCGGTTACCGCCGCAACCCACTACTGTAATCAGGCGTTGGTTGTCATGGCGAATGTCGTTGATGGTTTCTATCACATTCTGTAAGGCATCGGGCGTATGCGCATAATCGACCACTGCCGTAACTGCATTCTTTCCGCGCACATACTCAAAACGTCCGACTACAGGTTCCATAGCGCTGAGCAGGCGCATAGCTTCGTTTGCATCAACTCCAAGCAACTGAGAGGCGGCATACGCGGCTAAAATATTATAGGCATTAAAACGTCCTATAAAACGTGTCCATAATTCCTTTCCGCAAAGATTCAGGTGCATTCCTTCAAAAGTATCTTCTACGATGCGGCAATTAAAGTCGGCCATAGTTTGCAAGGCATAAGTTTTTACCGTAGCCTTGGTGTTTTGTACCATTACTTTACCGTTGCGGTCATCAATATTCACCAAGGCAAAGGCGGAAGCAGGCAGGTTATCAAAAAACATTTTCTTTGCAGCTATATATGCGTCAAAGGTTTTATGATAATCGAGATGTTCATGGGTAATATTGGAAAATATTGCTCCATCGAAATGAAGACCGACAATACGGCGCTGAACTATGGAGTGCGAGCTAACTTCCATGAAGGCATAGCTGCAACCATCAGCCAGCATGTCGGCCATCAAACTTTGGATTTGAATAGCATCAGGCGTAGTACGCTCGGCTTTTATTTCCTTGTCATCAATATAATTTATTACTGTGGACAAAAGACCGACTTTATAGCCTAATAAACGGAACAGGCGGTATAATGAAGTAACCGTAGTCGTTTTTCCGTTCGTTCCGGTAACGCCTATTAATTTCAAGTGTTTTGAAGGGTGTCCGTAAAATTCGGCAGCCATCAAACCCATAGCTTCATGACTATCGGGCACCTGTATATAAGTAGCCGCAGGGTTTTGATTTTTCGGTAAACGTTCGCACACAATTGCAATAGCGCCTTTAGCAACAGCTTCTTCAATAAAATTATGGCCATCGGCCGCTTCGCCTTGCAAGGCAAAGAACAACTGTCCCTGTTCAATGCAACGGGAATCGAAGCCCAAAATGCGGATATTTCTATCCGTAGTTCCGACTACCTGTAAGGGGTTAATTGCGCTTATGAGTTGCGTGAGATTCATTTTTAATTACTTATTTTTTTCTGTTTGCAGCATTTTGTTTAATAAGGTCGGCCATCATCTGTGTACCTGTCGGTTTTTTCACTTCTTCAGCCCATTCGGGGGAATTGATATAAATCTTATCGGCAATTTCCTTAAACACGGGAGCTGCCCATGCAGCGCCATATATGCCATTAGACTTTGTAGGCTCGGAATACAGTACTACTACCATACTGTATTTAGGCTTGTCAGCAGGAAAATAACCTGCAAAAGAAGCCTGATATTTACGCAGGCCGTCTTGTTCATATTTACCGCCATCAAAAGTTAAACGGGCTGTTCCTGTTTTTCCCGCAATTCTATAATAACTCGTGTCGCGAATGTTGGTTGCCGTACCCCGCTCTACTACCCCTTCCAATGCTTGCTGCACCTTTTTCAAGGTTGACGGCGAGCATATAGCGTTGCTGGTTACTTCCGATGAAAAAGACTCTACAGCACGTTTATCGTCTCGCAATTCTGTTGCAAATAAAGGTTTCATCATACGTCCGTTATTGGCTATTGCATTATACAGGGTAAGCGTTTTCAGCGGTGTAATCAGTACTTCATAGCCTATAGCCATCATAGGCAGGGAAAGTTTCGACCATTTCTTATCGCCGAGATAATTCACCTGTTGTTCAGCTTCGCCCGGAATTTGCAGGTTCATTTTTTCGTTTAGCTTCATTGCATACAACTTATCGACATATCGGCGTTCATCGCCACTGTAGTTCTCTACCAGCAACTTTGCAAAGCCTACATTTGATGATTTTTCGAAGGCCTGCTGTACCGATATTGCGCCATAACCTGCAGAAGACACATCTTTAATCGTATGTTTGCTATAGGTCCACCTGCCATTACCTGTATCCACCGTATCACTCAAACTTACCTTATTATCTTCTAAAAGTGCAATGAGGGAGCAGAGTTTAAAAGTAGAGCCCGGGTCGGTAGCTCTTCCCACCGCATAGTTGTAATCTTCGCTGTAACTACCGTTTAGATTACGCCGCAGATTAGCAATAGCACGGACAGCGCCTGTTTCTACTTCCATTACCACAGCGCAGCCTGCTTCAAAAACTACATTAGGGTGCTCAATAGATAGCTGTCGGCGCAAGGCTGTTTCCGCAGCATCTTGCATATCTACATCAATAGTAGATACCAATGTTAAACCGTTACGGGGCGGCATTTCCGGCACATTATTTACCGGTATATAGTCGCCGCCGCCTGTTTTTTGCATAAGCCTTTTCCCCGCTACGCCTTTCAGGGCATAATCATAATGACCTTCGAGGCCTACATATTTTCCTTGCGTGTTCAGCCAGCCCAGAGTGCGAAGCGCCATTCCGTCATAAAATCTTTTACGTTCATTCCGCTCCTGTGCAATCAAGCCACCACCCCAACCCTCGCAACCGTCTTTACTTTTAGACCTTGCTCCTTTCTTTAACACAGGATATTTTTTCACCTCTAATAACTCGCCATAGCTAATCCATTGAGGTTTATCTTTATCTCCCATACGCAGATAGCGTTTTTTATTCTTCCGTGCATCGCGCAACTGTTTTTCGTAGTCCGCGGCCGATTTATCGCCAAACAAATCTGCCAATTTGTTAGACAAGGCGGCTACCTCATGATAAAAAACAGCGCTGTCGGCAGCTACCGCATCTATGTAAAGATAATAAGAAGGTACGGAGGTTACCAACAATCGGCCGTCACGGGCTAAGATATCGCCTCGTTGAGCAGGTATGGTATCATAGCGGGTTTGCACACCTTCATGTTTCAAATTCGGATTAAATTGCAGGGTAACGGCGGAAACAAATATTCCTACAGCTAATAATGCCACTGCAACATATATTAAGCCGGCACGTAACAACATATTTTTAGACGCTTGCATAAGACCTCCTGTTAATTTATTTTTGTTTTTATTTTTTTAGCCGTTTCTTTAGGCTCTTTAAGTTCCATCATTCTACTTTCTATCTGTTTAATAACAGCTGACCGTTTATTCCACGATTCTAATTGCCATAGGCGAAGCGTGTAGTCCTCCTGCAATTTTTTCAGGGCAATCTCTTGTTTTTCGACTTCTTTCACCGTTCTTTCCATATAGTAATTCATAGCCATGTAGGTCAAGGCTAAGCCAAACAGGAAGAGAACATACCAACGGTATTTCACCAGTATCAGGTTAGAAAACAAACGTCCCGATAGTACATCTCTCAGTATATCGGTAGTCCACCTGTTAATATTTTTTGCCTTTTTCATCACTTCCTGTGAGGTTTATATTTTTTCTGCGACACGTAGTTTTGCGCTGCGAGCGCGGGTATTGTTTTTTATCTCCTCCTCTGTCGGCGTTATTGCTTTTTTAGTAATCACTTTAAAGGGCGTTGTTTCATTCCCAAAAAAATCTTTCGCCACTGTCCCTTTCTTATCTCCTGAGCGCATAAAATTCTTCACTAACCTGTCTTCTAAAGAATGGTAGGTAATCACCGCCAATCGTCCGCTCGGTTTCAACAGTTTGAGCGATTGTTCGAGAAACTGCTCTAAAGCCGCCATTTCCCTGTTGATTTCCATTCTTAAACTCTGGAAGATTTTCGCCAGATATTTATGCTCCATCATTTTCGGCAGGCAGGGTTTTAACACCTCTACTAAATCCCCTGTAGTATGAATCGCTTTCCGTTCGCGTTCTGCCATCAGTAATTTCACGACTCTTCCCACATTGTCTATTTCTCCGTAAACGGTAAGAATATAGCGCAGCTGTTCTTCGGAATAAGTGTTCACCAGTTTCGCTGCCGTCAAAGAACTTTTGTTATTCATTCGCATATCAAGAGGGGCGTCAAAACGGAAAGAAAAGCCTCGCTCTCTTGTATCAAACTGGTGCGACGAAACCCCTAAGTCGGCTAAAATGCCGTCAACCGCTTCTATTCCTTCGCTACGCACCAATCCGCGTATAAATCTGAAATTATTTTGAATTAAACTAAACCTCTTGTCCTTAATGGCATTCGCCGCTGCCTCGCTATCCTGGTCTATCGCTATCAATCTCCCGTTTTTCAATCTGCCCCATATTTCGCGGGAGTGTCCGCCTCCTCCATAAGTTGCATCTACATATATGCCGCCGGATTTTATACAAAGTGCATCAACACTTTCCTTGAGCATCACAGGAATATGATAGACCTGCGGCATAATAATTATTCCTGTTTACGCATCAACTTGTCAAATGTCTTAGCAAATTCCTTGCGGTTCGCAGCGCTGCGTTCGCGCTCCCGAGCTTCTTTCGACATTATTTGTATCTTATTATTCACCCCTTTAAACACTACTTCCTTCTGCACTTGTATTTCTTCCAGCAAATGTTTCGGAATCGTAATACGTCCCATTTGCTCATCGGGCATTATCACAGCTCTGTCGCTGTTGAACTGTTCCCACATATCGCTCCCCTCTTCGGTATGAATATTAAGCCTTGCCTTCACTTCTTCAGCATACTTTTCCCATTCTTCCATCGGATACATTTCCAACCTGTCGTCTTTGTAAATATCGCGACGGACAACATATTTGGCAGCCAAAGTGTTCGCCAGCACCCGAAATTCAGAAGGGAAAATCAGACGGCCTCTGTCGTCAAGCTTCGCAGTATGTTCGCCAATAAAACGCATCTGATAATTTTGCTAAAGGTTATCTATTCTAAAATTAACTGCAAATTTACATTTTTTTACATTTACTTACAAATTTTTCCACCTCTTTTTTTTGATATTTTTGTGTATTTTTCATAAGTATCTGATATACAGATAAATATTTTACAAACAAATAAAATTTAATCAAAAATTGGCAAGCTGTAGTTTTTTTCTTACCTTTGTAAAAATTTAACACGCCACTCTTATGCTGATAAAGACCTTTGGAAGCGCCTGTTACGGAATTAGCGCAAGCACAATTACCATCGAAGTAGATGCCTCGCCAGGTTTTGGGTTTTGTATGGTAGGCTTACCCGACAGTGCAGTGAAAGAAAGCCAGCAACGCATTAGTACAGCCCTGCAAACCATAGGGTTCCGCATGCCCGGACGCAAGGTAGTCATTAACATGGCTCCAGCCGATATTCGTAAAGAAGGCTCGGCTTACGATTTACCCTTAGCTATAGGGCTGTTAGCCGCATCTGAACAGTTAAAAGCCGACAAATTAGAGCGTTATGTGATTATGGGCGAATTGTCCTTAGACGGAAAATTGCGGCCTATCAACGGCGCCTTGCCTATAGCGCTGCAAGCACGGTACGAAAAGTTTGACGGTTTTATTTTACCATTAGAAAATGCCCGCGAAGCCGCTGTTGTAGATGGACTTGACGTTTACGGTGTGAGCGAATTACAGGAAGTTATCGACTTTTTTAATGAAAGCGCTACGCTTAGTCCTGTTAAAATTAATGTAAAAGCAGAATTTGAGCAGGTATGTAATTGCTATGATATTGATTTTGTTGATGTAAAGGGACAGGAGAATGTTAAGCGGGCATTGGAAGTAGCGGCTGCCGGAGGACACAATATTATATTAGTAGGGCCGCCCGGCTCAGGTAAAACCATGTTAGCCAAGCGGTTGCCCACTATCTTGCCTCCCCTCACCTTGCAGGAAGCATTAGAAACTACTAAAATCCACTCTGTTGCAGGAAAAATGGATAAAAACAGCGGCCTTATTGCCAAACGGCCTTTCCGTTCGCCGCACCACACTATATCTAACATAGGTTTAGTGGGTGGCGGCACTAACCCGCAGCCGGGGGAAATATCGCTGGCGCACAACGGGGTGCTTTTTCTTGACGAGCTGCCTGAATTTCAGCGTACTGTGTTAGAGGTTATGCGCCAACCCTTGGAAGACAGGCATATTACGGTATCCCGCGCCCGCTATACCGTTGATTACCCTGCTAATTTCATGTTAGTAGCCTCTATGAATCCCTGTCCCTGTGGTAATTATAACCACCCCGACAAGAAGTGCCTTTGTCCGTACGGAGCGGTGCCCAAGTACCTCAGCCGCATTTCCGGCCCCCTACTCGACCGTATTGATATTCATATTGAGGTCGTTCCGGTTCCCTTTGCTCAGTTAGCGGAGCTACGGCCTGCGGAAGAAAGCGGCAGCATCAGGGAAAGGGTAATAACCGCCCGAAAGATTCAGGAGCAGAGATTTAGCGGAGAGGCACAAATCCACTGTAATGCCATGATGCCATCGAGGTTGCTAAAAAAGTACTGCCGACTCGACGAAACCTGCACTGCCCTGATGAAAACAGCCGTAGAACGCGTTGGACTTTCGGCCCGCGCCTATGACCGAATATTAAAGGTAGCCCGCACCATCGCCGACATTGACCAACAGGCGAATATCCTTCCCGAGCACATATCTGAAGCCATTCAGTACCGCAACCTCGACCGCGAGGGCTGGGCAGGGTGAGAGATGATTGATTGTTTATAAATGATTATCTATAAGAATATTATAGAAAAATAGACACTTTTTAAGTGCAGAGGTTTAACTTAAAATTGAAATTAATTGTGTACTTTTACATTCGATTTTGATAGCTTTTCAGTTTAAATTTTATACATACTGGCAATTTACAAACCTTAATTTTTAATAAAAAGACCAAAATGAAATCATTATTATCCTTACTTACAGCACTATTGCTTACTTGTAGTTTGCAACCGTCCTATGCGCAGAACGAAGACCGCCTTAAAACAATATCTTCGACTATAGATGATCTCGAACACAGTTTCGACATAGTCAACAAAAAGTTAGAAGATATCCTTTGGTACAATAAAGTCGGCGATGTAGCCTTTATTGACAAGGTGCGTTTGGCAGGGCCTCCCAAAGCAGTGCAAACTCCAATCGAAAACCCTTTTCATGACGCCTTGCTCGACAACGACCTGCTGTTTTGGGCCTACATTTTTTTTCCCCTTGAAACGCGGCAGGAGGGAAAGTATCCCTTGGTTGTTTTCCCCCACGGAGGAGTTCACGGAACATGGACTACCGGCTCCGCCCATATAATTCGTGAATTAGTGGCTCAGGGATATATTGTTGTCGCACCCGATTATCGCGGCAGCATAGGATACGGGAAGAGCTTCTACCGTGCTATCGACTACGGTGGCTTAGAGAATGAAGACGTATTAGCCTCAGTTTTATATATGATTGAAAATTACTCAATTATAGACACTTCGCGGGTTGGCTTGCTGGGCTGGAGCCACGGAGGCATGATCAGTCTGATGAATGCCCTAAAATATCCCGACCTATATGCCTGCGCTTATGCAGGAGTACCGGTGTCTGACCTCGCCTACCGTATCTCCTACCAGAGGCCGTCGTATGCGCTTAATTTCACTGCATCGTACCATATTGGCAAAATGCCGGAAGAAGCGCCCGAAGAGTACGCCCGCCGTTCGCCGGTAACGTATGCGCGCGACTTACGTATTCCGCTTATGATTACCACTGCCGAAAATGACGACGACGTAGGCGTTAATGAAGTACGGCGCATGATTGATTCGCTTATCTTCTATAGAAAAGATTTTGAATATAAGATTCATGGCCGTATGCCGGGCGGACATTTTTTAGACCGCATTGATACGAAGGAAGCAACCGACGAGCGTTTTCTTGCCTACAAATTTTTGGAACGTTATTTGAAACCTCAAAAACCTTTTGCCTCGCCCGCAGAAATGCGCAAGGCAGGCTATTTGTTCAATTGATTAAAAAAATAGCTCAAATTTTGCAGATAGCCTTTTAATTCGTATCTTTGTAGCTGGCACATTTTGCAAGTTTGTTATGTTTAAAAAAGCGCTCTTTATATCCGTTTTTATTCTTTCTACCGTAGCTGCGGCTAATGGACAAGAGGAGTCTATCGTTTCAGGGTACAAGGATTTAGCTCCGCAAAGATTGCTTGATACGGCGAAAGACCACTATAATGCCAACAATTATAGCGAGGCCTTGACTTGCTATAGTATCATCATTAACACCGTATCTGAAAAAAACGACAATAAACAAATACAGAGAGTGATTGAAGCGCTTTACTGGTCGGCCGTTATTTACATTGACAGAGGCGATTACCGCAGCGCTCACGATTTCCTTATGCAGGCAATGACGCTTTCCGAAAATTTTAACCTGCCGGCCTATCGAGCAAATATCCTGAACGGTTTCGGTCGTGTCTATTTGAACCTAAACGAGTGCGAGATGGCTAAACAATTCTTTGTAAGAGCTAAACATTTACTTCAGGATAGTATTCGCTTCGTAATGGTATTGACTAATTTAAGCATTGCGGAACGTAGGCTCGGAAACATAGACAGCGCTTTCCTCCACCTCAACTATGCGCTGCAAGTCAGCCGACGGCACGAAGATATTCGGCTGCCTTTCATTATGGATAACTTTGCCGAATGTTACAGAGACCAACAACGCTACGACTCGGCTTTCCACTATCATCAATTAGCCCTGACTGTAGCAAAGGCACAAAACTTAATCAGAGTTGAGTCCTTCATACTGTATAACTTAGGCCGTCTGTTTTTTGAACGCGGGCAAATAGACTCCGCCGAGTATTACACCAATTTAGCGAATGCCATTGCCATAGAAAACAACTTTTTGCAAAACTCGGCCGATAACTACCTGCTCTTGTCCAAAATAGCAAAGTCGAAAGGACTACAGCAAGAAGCCTTAGCGCATTTTGAAATGTACACCGCCTTAAATGATTCGATATCCCATACCGCGGCCTTAGGTTATGTCTTTCAAGAACAACATCTGCGCAATGTATCGAAAATGAATCAGCAAATAGAGCGACTCATTATAGAACATCGTATTAAGGAACAAACTAATCGCTATCGCCAAACCGTTTTGCTCATCATCTCAGCGGTTTTGCTATTAGTGAGCGGGGGACTGATCTTTTTTGTCGTTCAAAACAGAAGGTTGATATCAGTCCGTAAAGCACTGGTAAAGAAGAATGTAAAGATTATTGAGCTGATAGATTACCTTTCTTCTGCCGGAACGGACTTGCAGTCCATACTAAAAATCAGGCACAATACAGAAAGCTGCACCGCAGGCGTCAAAGATGAGAGGCAAAACGAGCTGCTTACAAAAATCCTGACAATCATGGAAGATACTGCTACGATTTGCGATACTGAGTTTTCGATTGAGCGGCTTGCCGAGTTGGCACATTCCAATCATAAATACGTTTCGCAGGTCATTAACAGCACATTGGGACAAAACTTCCGATCCTTCCTGAACGGTTATCGGATACGTGAGGCTCAACGCTTGTTTTCGGAATCTGATGTTAGCAAATATACCATTGAGTTTATTGCATTTAAAGTAGGATTTAAGTCCCGATACACCTTTTACGAGGTGTTTAAGGACATTATCGGAGTAACGCCTGCTTTCTATTTGAAGTCGGTACAAGCCAACGACGAACTTCGCTAAGTTCATCTTCAGTACGCCGTCATTATAAACTATTTACCTAATTCTTATTAGTCGTATTATGTCCAATTTCATGAATTTGGACAGGCTTGGATATTCGGGCGAGGATATTTTATGCAATTTTGTATTAAGTATTAACAGGCAACCCTGCTACGAAAATTAAGTATGTATGAAAACTAACAACTTTCGATATTTATCCAAAATTAAACTACAACATTATGAAACGAATTTTACTGTTTTTTATGCTTGCAATGCTCCTAATGGGAGGTTGCAAGAAGGACGAAAATGGTGGCGGCGACAATCCTTCGTTTAAGCTCACTGCTACGATGGGTCTTTTCACCTCCTCCGGTATGCCTTCGGAGTTGCAGGTGAAGTGGCCGGCAGAGGCAAGGATAGGACTCTTCGAGTTCGACCTCCAAAGCCAGCTTTTTCTTAACAGCAACCGCGAATTTACTATCCTCTCAGGGGGCGCCGGAAATACCAGCGCTATTTTTGGAGGAACGGCACAGACTAATGAGCCCTGGTCAAGCGGCCAGAAGATCTTCTATGCCTACTACCCCTACGACCCAGCGCAAACGATGGCAACAGCCGTAGCCTTCGCCCTGCCTGTGACTCAGACTCAGGTAGTAACCGACCCGCTTGCGCACATTGTCGAAGGCATCTTTATGACTACGACCGAGGCTATTTCCCTCGGACAGACTCCGGAGACAGCCCTGACACTGCATCAGGCTACGACTGTACTGCAATTTGACCTGTCCAACCAGACTAATGATCCATTGGATATAGACAAATTAGTGATAAGCGCAGGCGGCGCCACCATGTATAAATCGGGCGTTTACAATTTCCGTCAGAACGAATACACTTTTTCTTCTCAGGACAGGACGATGGAAATCACCCTGCTGACTGATGAGCCTGTAACGCTTGCCGTTGGAGAGTCAATGACATTCTATCTGACAATTTTCCCGTTGACCGTAGCGCAAGGCGGCGAACTGTCGTTGGCCATTCATACCGACCGAGACGTAGCAACGGTAACACAGGTAGCCTATCCCGATGCATTGAATTTCGAGGCGGGTAAATTCTACGCTACAGATGTTGTTATCACTGAGTTAACCTTTGCCACTCCGAAAACAATTGTACTGCCCGAAGAACAAAATTCGTTCATGGTAGCGCCGTCAGACAATGGGCTTGACACCTACCTGACGCTGCCCATTACCCGCGTCAACGAATTTTGGACCAGTGTTGATCCCTCGAAAATGATAGATGAAAGCACTCCGTGGATTGCCGAGATTATTTGGCAGGATTTCGACCTGACCGGAGCAAACGAGGTGTTGACCATAACCCCCGGCAAAGGTAGCGGCACCGGATCAACGACACGAATTGGTTTGACGCTGAAGTATTATCCTGCCGACCAGTGGGGCAACGCTGTGGTGGGTATCAGGAAATCGGACGGCGCAGGCAACCCTGCCAGCGACTGGCTGTGGAGTTGGCATATATGGATTACCGATTTCACGGTTGATGACGCTGTTCCTTATACCGGTAGTATCATGGCAATGGATCGTAACCTCGGAGCGAAAGACAAAACGCCTGGCAGCGTCGGATCGTTGGGACTGTTTTACCAGTGTACCCGCAAAGATCCCTTCCCCGGAGCAGCAGCTGTCGTTCCAGGGACCACTGCCCGCGCCGCTACTACACTTGCCTCATGGCCTGTGGAAGATCCGGGAGTTGGCGGATCCTTTGCCTATGCCGTACAAAATCCTACGACATTTGTTAAAGCGGTGCTTAGCACTTCTCCCTCCTATAGCAACAACGCGGGCGACTGGTTGCTCTCGCCTATGGCTAATCAAGTGATGGATTGGCGCAGGGAATTTAAAGCCATTCAAGATCCCTGCCCAAAAGGCTGGAAGATCGCTGATGTTCTCAGTTCAGGCGCGGCTTCCACCTACGACGGCTTTGTTTATAACACCACATTCGTATATAATGCCGCTAACCACGGCTACTTCTATAACGCAACGGACTGGTTCCCGCTGGCCGGTTGGCTATACCCCGTTGACGGCGCATTAGATGGCGTCGGAGAGCGAATGAATATGGCTACAATGGGCGGTGCAACCAGAACCTTTAGTCCGGGGATACCCGGATTAGATGGTGTAACGAATTATGTTTTACGCACCATGTGGTTTACGACAACTTCCGGAACCAACAATGACAACAGCATGCAGCGTGCAGGCGGCTTTTCGGTAAGATGTGTTCGTTTCACGGCAGATGATAATTAATGTACAATTGATGTAAACACAAATAAATATGATGACACATTTTTCAAGAAAATATATGATTCCGCTCCTTGTGCTGATGCTATGCGTTATAACAGCATCGGGGCAGCAGGCGGAAATCACGCTTCGCGGTACTGTTAGCGGAGAAAACGGCGAACCGCTTGTAGGAGCGACTGTGATAAACGCCAACGGGCAGAAGCACGCTGTTACCGACTTAGATGGACGGTTTTCTATTGTTGCACATGCGGGCGACCGCATCTCTGTCAGATTAATGGGCTATAATACCTATGAAATAATTGTTGGCGACCAAACCGAAGTTAACATATTGCTCACCGAAGACGCTATGTTGATAGACGAGGTGGTGGTTATAGGCTATGGTACGGCAAAGAGATCGACCATGGTAGGTTCGGTGGGGGTAGTACAGGCCAAGGATATTGAGAGACGTCCTGTAACAAGCGTTGGCGCGGTACTCTTTGGCGCTGCGTCGGGAATACTGTCCACCTCGGCTACAGGTATTCCGGGCGATGACCCCAGCATACGCATTCGCGGCTTCGGTTCTATCAATGCATCGAATAGCCCTATCATAATTGTTGACGGAGCGGAGTTCGGCCTCTCGCTGCGAACCATAAGCCCTGATGATATAGAAAGTATCAGTATTCTTAAAGATGCCTCTGCAACGGCAATTTTCGGTTCTCGCGGAGCAAACGGCGTGGTGATGATTACCACCAAAAAAGGACGCAGCGACAAGTCAACCTTCTCGGTCAAACTGCAGCAGGGTATCAACATGCGCTTTATTCCCGAACAGGAAACGGCTTCGCCTCAAGAGTACTACCAATTGATGTTTGAAGCCAAGCGCAACAGCCTTTATTTTAATTCCAGCCTCAATATGGACATGGCCACTGCCAATTTGATAGCAGTAAGAGGCGGAACATTCCGCGGCAATACCTACCAAAGTCTTTATGAAGAAATGGGCGGTTTTAACCCCTTCTACGGCATTGATAACAACGAGATTATTGACCCTGTTACGGGCCTGCTTAACCCTGCCGCCACGCGCCTCAAATGGGGCGACGACCTTGATTGGGCTGCCCCGATGTCACGTGTGGGTAAACGTACCGACCTCTCGGTTTCGGCGGGCGGCGGAAATGCCAAAAGTGATTACTTTGTTTCGTTTAACTATCTGAACGACGATGCATGGATGCGGCGCAGTTTCACCGACCGAATGACGGTCCGCGCCAATATCAATTTTTCGCCCATAAAATGGCTGCGTATGGGAACAAACATTCTCGGCAGTTTAGTACACTCTTATAACCAATCATGGTCGGGAGACGGAACGACCAATCCCTTCTATACGGCGCGCATTATTGGCTCAATTTATCCTGTGCATCTGCACGACCAGCTTACAGGCGAGTATATCCTTGATGCGAACGGTAATAAAATATGGGATACCGGCGGACAGGAGATCGACGGAGTAAGCTATCCCCGCCGTCCGGCGGCCAGCGGCAACCGCAATATCGTAGCTGAAATAATGTTGGACGACATGCAGTACAAGCGTCTCTCGCTACAGACGCGCACTTATGCTGAAATAATGTTCCTCAACGACTTCAAATTCACCGTGAGCGCCAATATCGTTTACAGCCCCTATTCGGGCTATAGCTATTCGTCGAACAAGATAGGCGCGAATGCCGCTGCTGCAAATCCGGAAGAAAGAGGCGCATCGTCGCGAAGCGAGCGCACCAACTCGTATGAGACATACCAACAATTGCTTTCTTACAATAAAGTACTTGCGGATAAACACGAAATCAACGCGGTAATCGGCCATGAAAATTTCGAGACGTTTACCAAACAGGTTACCGCCAATCGCACAGGGCAAATCATGGACGGTAATATCGAACTGTCAAATTTTATTAATATCTCATCACTGCCTAACAGTACCACTGACGAACATCGAACGGAAGGTTACTTTGCACGCGCTAACTATTCTTACGACAAGGGGCGTTTCAATGTGGAAGGCTCGTTTCGCCGCGATGGAACGTCAAAATTCCACAGAGACATACGCTGGGGCACTTTTGGTTCCATAGGCGCAGGCTGGACTGTTACCCGCGAGGATTTTATGCAGCAACTTAACTGGATAAACAACCTCAAACTGCGTGCTTCGTATGGCTCTAATGGCAATCTCGAAGGAATTTCCAACTATGCATGGCAAGATGTCTATTTTTTGAACCACAATAATCAAAACGAGCCGGGCTACTATATGGACCCTGAGGCTGCTAATCAATTCCTGACCTGGGAAAAATTAGTACAATTCTCCGTTGCTGTGGACTATGCGCTGTTCAATTCGCGTATCAAGGGTTCGGTGGAATTTTTTAACAAGGTTAACGAAGACTTGGTCTTTAGAGTAATCATGCCGTCCTCAACCGGTATGACTTCCCAAATGCAAAATATCGGTTCTCTTTATAACCGAGGCGTGGAAATTGATATTTCGGGCGACATCATTCGCAACAGCACGCTGACATGGAATGTAGGCTTTACAGCGGCTACCTTGCGCAACCGTATAACCCGCATGCCTGACAACAATCCCGAATTACTTTCCGGAAACAAGAAACTCATGTTGGGGCATTCGATATACGATTTTTGGCTGCGCGACTGGTACGGCGTTGACCCGCGGGACGGAGCGCCAGTCTATACCTATAACCCGGAAACATCGTGGAGCGAAGGTACTTGCCGCGTGATGGCAGACGGCACAGAGGTTACCACAGACATCAGCAAAGCGCTTTACAACTATGTAGGCTCTTCAATTCCTGACCTCTACGGAACACTGCGTACTTTTCTCTATTATAAAGGCTTCTCGCTTAACGTGAACTTCAGCTACCAGATAGGCGGCAAAACATACGATACCGTTCACCAAACCCTTACACAGGCGGGACGTTACGGATATGCGATACACAAAGATTTGGTGAACCGCTGGCAGAAGCCTGGCGATATTACAGACGTACCGCGTATGGACAATACTAATTACAGCGTTTACACCACTACTTCTACGCGCTATTTAACCAACGCTTCCTATCTCTTTCTTCATTCGGCCAATCTCTCCTATGCCTTGCCGAGCAATCTCACCGAGAAATTGAAACTGAGTTCGCTTGTAGTGAACCTGAGCGGCGAAAATCTCTTACTCTTCTCGGAACGCAAGGGGCTTAACCCGATCGAGAGCTTTGGCGGAACTACCTCTTATCAATACAGTCCCAGTCGTGTTATAACGTTGGGTCTTACACTCACGCTATAAAAATATTTAAGATTATGAAACGAATAATATACAGTATGATTTTGGGGAGCTTAATGCTCGTTACCCCCTCATGTTCAGATGATTATTTGGAACTTTTTCCGACTAACGCTGTTGATGTGGGAATTGTGTTCTCCAACACGACAAATGCAATGGGTGCACTGAATGGTATCCACCGTATGCTTTACGAACGATTTAATTCCGACCAGGCCAGCGGCGGACAGGGTCTTATTATGCACATGCTCGATTTATTGGGCGAAGATATGCCGCTGCCTGCCAGGCCAAACACCCTCGGCGGTTTTATGCAGTGGATAAACAGCGGCCTTGAAACAGGCGCCGAAACCATATTTGTTTGGCAGTTCTATTACAGGATTATTGCCAATGCCAACCTTATTATCGGTAATATAGACGGCGCAGAAGGGCCTCAGAGCGAACGCGATATGATTAAGGGACAGGCCTTGGCCTATCGCGCATGGGCGCATTTTATGCTGGTGCAAATCTACGGCAAACGCTACGACCCGCAGGAGAGCAACAACAATCTCGGCGTGCCGATAATGACCTTCGATTCGCCTGAAGCCAAGGCGCGCAACACGGTGGAGGAAGTTTACGTGCAAATTAACGCCGACTTGGATTTGGCTATCTCGCTGTTAGACGGATACAACCGTTCGAACAAGTCGCATATCAACCAGTCGGTTGCCCGTGGCTTTAAGGCGCGCGTATTGCTGACGCAAGGGCAGTGGGGAGCCGCCGCCCAAATGGCCGATTTAGCGTCTGAGGGATACGCTTTTATGTCCACTGCACAACAATATGAGGGCTACAACGACTACCTCAACCCCGAATGGATATGGAGCCACAAAATAATTGCCAGTCAGCAGATCAACTACTCCAGTTTCTTTGGCTACATGGGCTGCAATCACCCCGGCCGTGCGACTTCAGAGTCTCCGAGGTTGATTCACAGCGTACTCTACAGCCGCATGGCTGCAACCGATGTGCGCAGGGATAAATTATGGATTCCCGACGGCGCTACCAACCCTATAGTCATAACCCCTCCAAGCGGTATGAGGCGGGACTATATACACCAGAAATTCTTTGCCGAAGACGGCAGCACCAATGGTACCGGTTGTGTTCCCTGTATGCGTTCGGCAGAGATGTACCTGATTGCCGCCGAAGGTTACGCCAAAGCAGGTTCGAGTACACTGGAACTGGCACGCGACAGAATGTTTTCGCTAATGCGGACACGTAACCCTTCCTACGTTCGGAGCATTGGTTCGGCTACGCAATTAATTGACGACATACTCATTGCCCGCCGCCTCGAACTTTGGGGCGAGGGATTCCGCTGGCTCGACCTCAAGCGGCTTAACCTGCCCTTAGACCGCACAGGCGCCAACCATATAGCATCGGTAAGTTCCACTATGAATGTGCCGGCAGGCGATAACCGCTGGCAATGGAAGATACCTCGGAACATAGAAATCAACGCTAATCCATTGATAATACAGAATCCTTAAAAATATGAACACATGAAAAAGATACTATTTCATACAATCGTTCTGGTCGGGCTTGTTCTGCTTTCCAGCTGCACCGACGAGAAATTAGTTACTGCACCATACCAGCCGCCCACCTGGAGTAAAGACTTCTATCCGGGAGCGCAATGGAGCATGGTTAGTCCTGAAAAATACGGCTACAAGGCCAACACACGTGATACGCTTGATGCTTACCTCAACGTCGGAAGCAATGCCGTTACGGGAATTGTGGTGGTGGTTGGCGGCGAGATGATCTACTCATGGGGAACGGATAATGAACTGAGCTATCTTGCCTCTGCACGCAAGAGCCTCCTCTCCATGCTTTACGGTAAATATGTTACAGACGGAACAATAGACCTCAGCAGAACCATAGGCGAACTGATTAGCAATGGCGTTATTCCCGATGATGTGGGCGGACTGTTGCCCATTGAGAAGGAAGCAACTATAGGCCACTGTATTGCCGCTCGTTCCGGCGTTTACCATTTAGGCTCTAATGAAGGAGACGACCGCGCCATAGCTCCGGCACGCGGCAGCCAAATACCCGGAACCTACTTTTTATATAATAACTGGGACTTCAACGTCAGCGGAAGCATTTTTGAGTCGCTTACAGGGAAAAATATTTATGATGCCTTAGGCGCCGAACTGGCTGTTCCTATAGGTATGCAAGACTGGAATCGCCTCAGGCAGGTCAAAGGAGGCTCGTCCGCTATATCGGTTTATCCTGCCTATCATTTTTACCTTTCGGCACGCGACATGGCTCGTTTGGGCTACCTTATGCTGCGCGGAGGCAAGTGGAACGGCGTACAACTTGTTCCTGCTGCATGGTGCGTAGAGTCAACTGCCGCTTATACGCCTGTGAGCGAGATGACTCCCGTAACCGCACGTACCCAGTCATTCGGCTACGGTTATATGTGGTGGGTGTGGGACGGCAATGCCAACCGAGACGCTTTCAAAGGCGCCTACACTGCAAAAGGAGCTGGCGGACAGTATATTGCCGTACTGCCTGCTTTAGATATGGTGGTTGCCCAAAAACGTGACGCAAACATACTGACAGCCTCTTACTCGGAAAACAGTTTCTTAGGCTTCCTGCGCCTGATTGCCTCGCAACAGATAGAAACGAATTATGTAAAATAATTATGAAAAGAAGAGATTTTATTCGAATGTCGGCTGTAGCAGCTGCGGGAATGGCAGCAGGTGGGTCGCTGATGGCTTGCACTAATCGGCAAACGGAGCGCCGAAAAGTGAAAAGCGGGAGCCGTATGGAACTTTCTTTCACTCCTCTTCTCTTGCAAATGAGGCACGCATTTAACATTTCGGGCTTCTCGCGCAATGAGACTCCCTCTATTCTTGTAAAAATTACCTATGATGGGATAACAGGCTATGGCGAAGGCGGATTGCCTCCCTATATGACTGGCCAGAACCATGAAACGGTGCAGCAGTTCCTGAGCAAAATTGACCTTGGGCAATTTTCCGACCCCTTCCAATTGGAAGATATACTGAGCTACGTCGATAATATTGAGGCAGGCCTCACCTGCCCCAAGTCAGCTGTTGACATTGCCCTGCATGACCTCATAGGCAAGTTGCTGGACGTCCCTGTATGGCAGTTGTTCGGTTACAATGCCTCGAAAACTCCTGATACTTCCTTTACCATTGGCATAGACACTGAAGAGGTTGTCAGGCAGAAGACGCTCGAAGCGGCTCCCTATAATATTGTAAAAGTCAAGCTGGGTGTTGATGAGTCCACAGATAAGAAACTCGTAGAGACTGTCCGCAGCGTTACGGACAAGCCCCTATTGGTTGATGCCAACCAAGGTTGGAAAGAAAAAGGCCTCGCCATCGACATGATACATTGGTTAGCTGAACACAATGTGTTGATGGTTGAGCAGCCCATGCCCAAAGAGGTACTCGACGATATGGCTTGGGTTACGGAGCGTTCGCCGCTGCCTACCTACGCCGACGAATCGTGTCAGCGCCTTACCGATGTGCCGCGTTTGCACGGCGTATTTAACGGCATAAATATTAAACTTATCAAGTGTACAGGACTGTATGAAGCGCGCAAAATGATTGCTGCAGCCGAGGCCTTAGGCATGAAAATCATGATCGGTTGTACGAGCGAAACTTCCTGTGCAGTTTCGGCTGCCGCCCAACTTGCCCCGCGTATGGACTTTGCCGATTTGGACGGAAATCTGCTTATAGCCAACGACCAATTCGACGGCATGAAGATAGTTGACGGAAAAATAACGCTCAGCGATCGGCCCGGAATAGGAATACTACCCATTTAATCTTACTATTTTATGAAAAGAATACTCTTGTTATTCCTGCTGCTTGGAGCGCTATCCTTCACTGCAGCGAACACCGACGGGCAAACTTACCCCTCGCCTGATTGGAAAAAGGCAGCGCCGACTAAATATGGCTACGATGCCGAAAAGCTCGGAGAAGTTCGACGGTATATCGTGGACAGTATGTACACTACAGGCTGTATGGTTATAGTCGGAGGCGAATCAATCTTCGAGTACGGCAGCCTGACGCGCATCAGCTACATTGCTTCGTGCCGTAAAAGCATATTAGCCATGATAATTGGCAAATATGTCGAAAATGGAACGATTGACCTCTCGCTTACAATGGCTGATTTGGATATAGACGACATCGGAGGGCTGCTGCCCATTGAGAAAGAGGCGACCATCGGGCATCTTGTTACCGCTCGTTCGGGCGTTTATCACGATGCGTCGAACTCAGGAGACGATGCAGAAAGGCGTCCGCCCAGAGGCAGCAAACAGCCGGGCGAATACTACCTGTACAACAACTGGGACTTCAACGTAGCCGGAGCAATTTTCGAGCAACTCACCGACCGCAATATTTATGAAATTTTACAGGACGATATTGCCATTCCCATTGGTATGCAAGACTACGAGCTGGCCAATCAGAAAAAGGGCGGCAACTTGTCAATATCGAAATTTCCACCCTACCATTTCTATTTTTCCACGCGCGATATGGCACGTCTGGGTTATCTGATGCTGCGCAACGGACTATGGAAGGAAGAACAGGTGATTTCTGCCGATTGGGCGAAAGTCATCACGAGCGTTGTTACGCCGAAGCATGAAATGAACGCTATCAGCTCAAGCCGAGATATGTTCGAGTATGGCTATATGTGGTGGCTTTTCAATGTGGACGACGAGCCTGCGCTGAAAGGAGCTTATACAGCATGGGGAGCAATGGGGCAGTACATCACCGTCATTCCCGCGCTTGATATGGTGATTGCCCACAAGACCGATGCCGTTTACGACCGCAAAACTACCTTCGAGCAATATTATACACTGCTGCGAATGGTTATCAATTCAAAAAATCAATAAACGATAAATGCTATTACGTATGAAAAAAATATTATTGATGGCAGGAATAACCCTGCTGCTAAGTTGTACGGAAGAAACCCTTGTGTTGCCTGAACCTATTCCGACAGAACCTCCTGTAGCTTCCGAACTGCCTGAAAATGTCCCGGGACAGCCCACTAAAGATTGGTATATGGGCCGCACGGCAGAGGTAGGCATCACACAGAATGTACCTATCATACAGTTGGCCTACAAGACACGCGACCGTAAGTTTATGTTTGAAACGGCCAATTTCAGTTTTGTTACCGCTTCGCCTGACGTAACAACCATGTTTCAGGCAGCCTCGGTGAGCAAGGCGCTGTTTAGCTATATCGTCATGAGGTATGTTGACAGAGGAATGATTGACCTCGACAAGCCCTTGTATGAATATACGGGCGGCGTTGTTAAAGAACGATTCCGCAATGCCATTCCCGGCGACCCTGTGGCCAGTGCGCGCAATGAAGAATGGGCTAAGCTGCTAACTGCCCGCATAGTGCTTACACACGGTACAGCGCTGCGCAACTGGCAGTCGAGCACAGGCTGGCCGAGCGAGGAAAAATTAGTATTCACAGGCGAACCTGACCAGATGGGCTACACTTACTCAGGCGAAGGCATACAATACCTGCAAGAGGTGTTGGAGCATATCTCAGGACTTAGCCTCAATCAAATGGCCGAACAGGAAGTATTCGGCCCCTTCGGCATGGAGTATTCGAGCTACGTGTGGCGCAGCGAGTATGCCACAACCCACGCTTTTGGCTACGATGCCAATAACGTATTGGGTACGGGAAGGGGGGAGGCCTGGGCAGGAAACGCCGCTTATACGCTCAGAACCAACGTGAGGGACTTCTCAATCTTCATCGAAAAGTGCATCATGGAAGGGCAAGGGTTGGAACGCAAGACTCACGAGGCATGGCTCTCGCCCTCGCGCTTGAACAACAATCTCGGATTATATTTCGGTTTGGGCGTCAGAGTAAACCCAAATCAAGCATTCGACTACGGGCCTACCTATGCCCACGGTGGAAGCAATCCTCGTTTCAGGTGCCACTTCATAGTCTTTCCGAAGGCGCAGACCTATTTAGTTTATTTCAGCAATAGCGACAACGGTGCGGGCACTACGCTGCAACGGCTGTATGCTATTTTCTTCCCGCAATATCCGGGCGTAAGTTATGGTTAATAATTTAATGCATGTAAAAATGAAACAGATAAAATTAATATACATCGCAATTTGTATAGCCGCAGCCGTTACAGGCTGCAGCAATAAGGAAACACTCGTACTTATTGAACCGGAGGTTTGGACGGTAGAAGTTCCCAGCGTTTCCAAAACCACAGCCAACGTAACAGTCATATTTTACAGCGGCGGACACACAGTAATCGAGCGCGGATTTTGCTACAATACTACAGGCGATCCTACTGTAGAAGACTTTCTGCACCCCGTTCATGAGAACGTTTCCATAATGACGGCCACGCTGCGCGATTTGCAGGCCTTGACTACTTACTATGTTCGGGCTTACATAAAAACCGCAGAGAACGAACTCTACTATTCGAGCAATACTGTTTCGTTCACCACAGAGTTCTATCAGGTTACCCTATCGACAGTTAATTCTATTGCTGCCTACAGCCGCTCTTTCACCATTAGCGCTTTTGCCGTGGCAGACGACGAGCAGTCTATTCTCAGACGCGGCGTAGTAGTTAGTCCCTCGATAGACAGGAACCATTCTGCGGCGATAACTGCTTTTGATACCAACGGTGGCAACGGCGACTTCTCAATATCGGTGCCGAATTTAGACGCCGAGACGCTCTACTATATTTGGAGTTTCGCCGAAACAGCCGCCGAAGGTGTAGTGTATAGCCTGCGCTCATGGCAGGCCTCCACCGTAGGCATTGCCAGGCCTGTCTCAACAATTGTCGGGCAAACCGTGCTTGGAGCAGCTACGCTCACCGGATCGCACCGCGTAACGCTTGATGTGCGGGTAACAGATGCAGGCGAACCGGGAGCGACCATTACCGAAGCAGGCATCGTTTGGTCAAAAACAACGAATCCTGAATTGGGCGCCCTCGGAGTGGGCCATAAGGCCGATTCGCGCCTCCAAACATTATCTGCTACCGTGAGTGTTGTGGCGGCAGGGCTTGAGAATAACACTACCTACTATTTCCGCTCCTACGCCATTAATTCCGAAGGAATTACTGCCTACGGAACTGAAAGAAGCTACACTACGCGGTCGGAGAGATTTTTTGATGATGCCCGCGACTTCCTGCTTCCTGCTGCAAACCGTAGAAATGCCATGTTTTATTCGCGCACAATGACTCCCGTGGATCCTTTCCAAAACAATGATCCCAACGCGGGTTCAATAGCGTTGCAAAACGCCTTTGCCGCCGACGGCCTGAGATGGGCGAACGGAGGCTATCAGGATTACATGTATTTCGTCTTTCATACACGGGAGACCGCCAGTACGCTTACACCCAGCACTTCCTATGGCAACAATGTAGGAGACAGTCTGATGCTGCTTGCCATGCAATACCACTCTAACCTTAGCAGTACGGCCAATATGGACAAGACTGCCTTTTTCGGTTGGAAGGTTTCGGTGGACAAAGCCACAGGAGTAATGACCCTTAGCGATTTCATCTATAAACCCGATTTTCAAAATGCCATAGCGGCAAACGCCCCTAATGCTACCGATTTAATGGAGAATAGGCCGAATGTCGGTGCACAGCTTACCCGGTACTTTACCTGGCTTACAGGAATAACCTCTACGCCGCGCCGCCTGCAGTTCGATTACTACAACACCACACTGTCGAGCGGCAATGGATTTGTTATAATGATGCCCCTTGAAGATAATCTAAATCCCAATTACGACTATCTTCGTTTTGCCGTAGGCGGCTGGGGCGCCAGGCAGTATCCCAACTGGCCATAGAGAGGAAATTAATTATGAGGTTAAAAGCACACAGACGACACAGATATATACTTAAGGTTTTCACGGTTAATAAATGTACTATGCCTATCCTATTCGGTACTAAAAAATCTGTATATATCTGTGTGTGCTGTGTATGCTAAGAAACTTTCGAGGTACAATTCCATTATATAACGACAAATAACACGCTTATGAAAAAAATCTTATTGATGGCAGGAATAATCCTGCTGTTAAGTTATCCGAGAGAATTGCCATCGTCTGAGGCTATCCGACAGGAAACTCCGCTAAAGAATAATTTACCGGAAAATGTAGCCGGACAACCTTCTAAGGATTGGTACATTGAACGTACGGCAGAGATTGGCCTCTCTCAAAAAGTGCCCATTATACAGGTAGCTTACAAGACGCGCGATAGAAAATTCTTTTTTGAAACGGCTAATTTCGATTTTGTCGCCGCCTCGCCCGACGTATCTACTGTCTTTCAGGTCGCCTCGGTTAGCAAGGTAGTCTTTAGCTATATTGTGCTGAGGCTTGTGGACCAAGGCTTGCTTGACCTTGACCGCCCGCTGTATGAATATACAGATGGTGTAGTTGAAGAGCGTTTCCGCAATGCTATTCCTGACGATGCCGAGGCAAGCGTTCGCAACGAGGAATGGGCAAAACGTTTAACGGCGCGTATGGTGCTTACCCACGGCACAGGTTTGCCCAACTGGATGCAAAGCAGCAGACCAACTAATGCCAAATTAGTCTTTACCGACGAGCCTGACACGCGCTACACATACTCCGGTGAAGGTTTTCACTATCTGCAACGAGTAGTAGAACACATTACCGCTAAAAGCCTCAACGAATTGGCTGATGAAGAAGTATTTATTCCCTTAGGAATGCTTTCATCAAGCTATAAATGGCGTGATGAGTACGCATCAAGCCATGCTTACGGCTACGATACTAACAATGAGAAGGGTGAGCAGGGAGCAGACAGGCCGGAAAATTCCGCCTACACGCTACGCACCAATGTAAAAGATTTCTCGCTTTTCATTGAGGCTTTGATGGAGGGGCGCGGATTAAAGCGTGAAACCTTTGAGGCAATGCTTACACCGCAACGGCTTATAGAAGAACCGGGCTTGTATTTCGGGCTGGGTATCCGCGTGAATCCCAACGAGGAACTTGGTTACGGACCACTATGGCACCATAGCGGCAGCAACACGAACTTCAGGGCTATGTTTTGGCTTTTTCCACAGGAACAGACTTATTGCATCTATTTTACCAACAGCGCTAACGGTTCGGGCGAAACACGCCAAAAAATTTACGAACTCTTCTTCCCACAGTATCCCGAAACAACGTGGTGAGGGTAAAGGTATTTTGTCGGGCTGCGCATCTGGTAGCGGCTTTATGAAGACGGGGACACAAAGGTTCAGGCGGGCATACACCTCCGCTTGCCTGAACTCATCCGTTAGGTGCAGGTATTTTTGCCATTCTCAATTCAGTATTCTGACAAATTTGCTGAAATTCAATATCTTATCCTTGCTTTCTTTGTTAAATAGCAAATGTTCAAAATCTTTGGATTTGCGTTGTAAATCTATTTTTAGAAATTTTGAGGTTATTCATTTCCCACGAAATATTCAAACATTGTTGAAATCCTATTTTATTTCCAGTCACCGTATATATTATTTTATTTTTTTCCAAAAAATTGCTTATCTTTGTAGCTTATACTCGTCCATAATGAAAACTAAGTATGTATTTGTGTTAGGCGGAGTTACCTCTTCCTTAGGAAAGGGCATTATTTCCGCTTCTTTGGCTAAACTGCTGCAAGCAAGAGGATTGCGTGTTACTATTCAGAAATTTGATCCTTATATTAATGTTGACCCCGGAACTTTAAATCCTTACGAACATGGGGAATGTTATGTAACTGAAGATGGGACGGAAACCGATCTGGATTTGGGGCATTATGAACGTTTCCTGAATGTTCCTACCTCTAAAGCCAATAATGTTACTACCGGCAGGATTTATCAAACAGTCATTCAAAAGGAGCGCGAAGGCGCTTTTTTGGGAAAAACCGTACAGGTAATACCGCATATTACCGATGAAATCAAACGCCGCATGATGCTCTTGGCAAAAACAGGCAATTATGATGTGGTAATTAGCGAAATCGGCGGCACGGTGGGCGACCTTGAATCTCAGCCCTTTGTGGAGGCTGTCCGCCAATTGGAATGGGAGCTGGACGACGAGGACTGCGCCATATTGCACCTGACCTTATTACCCTTCCTGAATGCAGCCAAAGAATTGAAAACAAAACCCACCCAACACAGCGTGCGTATGCTACAACAATACGGTTTGCAACCTGATGTTATTATCTGCCGTACGGAACATCATATAACGTCCGATATCCGCAAAAAAATTGCGCTCTTCTGTAATGTAAAACCCAATGCGGTGATTGAATCTATTGATGCTAAAAGCATCTACGAGGTGCCGATAATGATGATGGACGAGAAGTTGGATGAGATAGTGATTAACAAATTGCAGTTGAAGGCAGCCAAGAAGCCTGAACTAACCGAATGGAAAAGATTTTTAGATAAGCTGCAACATCCGAAAACCGATGTAAATATTGCTTTGGTGGGTAAATACGTTGAGTTGCAAGACGCTTATAAATCTATTCTCGAAGCCTTTATCCATGCAGGCGCTACCAACGAATGTAAAGTGCATGTGCATAGTTTGCATAGCGAACATATCACAGCTGATAATGTGACTGAAAAGTTGAGTAATATGCACGGTATTCTTGTGGCGCCGGGCTTTGGCGTACGGGGAATTGACGGAAAAATTGCAGCGGTGAATTATGCTCGTACGCATAATATTCCTTTTTTGGGCATCTGCCTCGGAATGCAGGCTGCAGTGATAGAATACTCCCGCAATGTGTTGGGATATAAGGAAGCAATGACCACCGAAATTGACCCTGCCTCCAAACATCCGGTGATTGCCTTGATGGAAGATCAAAAACGATTGACCATTAAAGGCGGCACTATGCGCTTGGGCGCTTATGAATGTTCGCTGAAGAAAGATTCATTGAGTTACAAAATTTACGGCAAGGAACAATTGTATGAACGCCACCGCCATCGTTACGAATTGAATGATCTGTACGCGGATGAATTAGAAAGTAAAGGATTGCTTCCTGTCGGAAAAAATACGGAAACCGGTTTGGTGGAAATTGTTGAGATAAAAGAACATCCCTTCTTTATCGGCGTACAATTCCACCCCGAGTTGAAAAGCACGGTAGAAAATCCGCATCCGCTCTTTGTCGCCTTCGTGAAAGCGGCTTTGGGGCAGAAGTTAACAGGAAACTGTAAATAGACGGACTATTATGATACAGAAGAACATTCTTTTGATAATACTTTTAGTTATTCTTTTTTCTTGTAACCGGGAACGGAAAGCTATTGTTTTGCCAGAAGGAGCTATTTCAGTTAATGGTTGGGTTCTTCCTTTAAAAATATATGATTCTATTCCCGGAAATTTTCTTTTTGACACCGGATGCTATGCTATGTACATAGATAGTTTGTATTTGTCAACTATACCTTTGGATACTACCGGAAAAACAGGTGCACATACTTTACATGGGTCAGGAGAAGGGAAGCAAGAAACTATGTATATTAGAGGTCCTATTGCGTGTTATTTAGATACCTTGTCGAGTGTTTTGCCTTATGCTATTATTACTCAGTTGAAACCAATCTCTGGAAAATCACTTGACGGCGTTGTAGGCTGGGATTATTTGAAAGATTATATGATTGAATTTAATGCCGCCAATAACTATATTCGTATAATATCGCCTGATAGCCTGCAAAATTTGCAAGGATATCAAAAACTTTCATTGATACATGAAGGATATTTTTATTACATTACAGCAAAAGTAGCTGTCACAGATAGCATAGAAATAGATGGGGAGTTTTTGTTTGATACGGGTTATAGTGGTAGCATTCGTTTTACAACGGCTGTAGCCGAACAAAATCATTTTTCTGCCAACTTATCCAATACTATTACTTCTTATAGTAGCCATGCTGGTTTTGGAGGAAAATCAAAATGGGTTTCTTTCAGGGCAAAGCCCCTTACTATTGGAGATTTTGAAATTAATTCACCTATACTCTCTTTCTCGAAAGATACCGCCGGTATCCTTTCCGTTGGAAATTATAAGGGATTCTACAGAAATCATAATGGATTACTTGGAACCGAGATATTGAAACATTTTGAGATAATTATTGATTTTCCACACAAACATTTATATGTGCGACCTTCTAAAAACTTTAATAAAGAAGAGCAAGTAGATCGTTCCGGTTTTGCTTTTGCGGACAGAACAGATATTTGTGATGGGCTGATTGTGAGAAGTTTGCAAGAGCAACAAAATGCCGAAAAAGTGGGTATTCGCTTGGGAGATACCATTACACACATCAACGAAAAAGCAGTTAAAGAGTTAGTGATTGAGGATGTACATGAGATTTTGAAGAAAAAAAAGAGTGTAGGTTTAACAATACGCAGAGGGAATGAGTCCTTGCAGATAAAACTACCATTGATTGATAAACCAATATAGTATTGATATGTCAGAAAAAACATTTAGAAATTTTGAAAGGGAAAAAGGAGCGCAAACTCCGGAAATTTTTGTAGAAACCACAGTTGCTGCTCTGAAAGAACAATTGGGCAATGACAAGGTAGTGCTGGGCTTGTCGGGCGGCGTTGACTCCACTGTTACGGCAATGTTGCTGCATCAAGCAATAGGTAGTAATCTGCATTGCATCTTTGTTGATCATGGCTTATTGCGTAAAAACGAATTTGAACAGGTATTGGATTCTTATCGCCATATAGGGTTAAATGTACATGGCGTAAGGGCTGGAGAGGAATTTCTGAAAGAACTTTCCGGCATATCCGATCCTGAACAAAAACGTAAAATTATCGGACGGATGTTCATTGAAATATTCGACCAAGAAGCGCAGCGTATTACAGAGGTAAAATGGTTAGCGCAGGGAACTATTTACCCTGATGTGATTGAATCAATATCGGATAAAGGTCCTTCGGTCGCTGTAAAATCGCACCATAATGTAGGAGGCCTGCCGGAGCGCATGAATCTGAAAGTGGTAGAGCCTTTGCGTATGCTCTACAAAGACGAGGTGCGCCTTGTGGGTAAGGCTTTGGGTATGCCGCCGGCATTCCTTGAGCGCCACCCCTTTCCCGGGCCGGGCTTAGGCATACGGGTATTGGGTGAAATAACCCCGGAAAAAGTAGCTATCCTGCAGGAAGCCGACGCTATCTTCATCAACGAATTAAAACAGGCCGGCTTGTACGACAAAGTGTGGCAGGCTGCCGCTATCTTACTGCCTGTAAAAAGCGTAGGCGTTGTGGACGATGAGCGTACTTATGAGTACTCTGTGGTACTGCGTGCGGTAAATTCTGTTGACGCTATGACTGCCGAATGGGTACGCCTGCCTTACGAATTTCTTGACAAGGTGTCTAATGAGATCATCAATAAAGTAAAAGGCGTTAACCGCGTAGCCTATGACATCAGCTCCAAACCGCCTGCTACGATCGAGTGGGAGTAAATTTAAGTCTTATTTGTTAACGATGTACGTTCCACATTACTCAACTGTAACGCTTTTTGCAAGATTTCTCGGCTGATCTACATTTATTCCCTTTAAATCAGCCACATGATAGGCAAGTAGTTGTAGCGGAATAACTGACAGGATCGGTCTCAATGCCGGCAAAGTTTCGGGAATATAAATAACATGCTCTGCCAAAGCGCTGATAATTGTATCTCCTTCGTTTGCTATTGCTATTATTTTACCTTTTCTAGCCTTCACCTCTTGAAGGTTTGAAATGACTTTATCATACATAAAGTCATTTGGGCAAATCGCTACTACAGGCATATTTTCATCTATGAGGGCTATAGGGCCATGTTTCATTTCAGCTGCCGGATAGCCTTCGGCATGAATATATGATATTTCTTTTAATTTTAACGCTCCTTCAAGCGCCACAGGAAATTCAAAGCCTCTTCCAAGATAAAGAGCATTTGTTGAATTTATCATAAATTTCGCTATCTCTCTGATTTCTCCATTTTTATCAAGGATATATTGAATTTTATCTGGAAGTCCCCTCAATTCTTCTATGTGTTTTATCCCGTCAATAGGCGATAAATGCCTTGTTCTTCCAAGTAATAAACCTAATAAGAATAAAACTGTTACTTGAGAGGTAAATGCTTTAGTAGAAGCCACGCCTATTTCAGTCCCTGCATGAATATAAATCCCGCCGTCTGTTTCTCTTGCAATAGTACTTCCAACTATATTAGTGATGCCAAAAACCATTCCTCCTTTTGCCTTAGCCTCTCTCAAAGCGGCAAGCGTATCAGCCGTCTCTCCCGATTGGCTTATCGTGAAAACTAAGGTGTTCTCAGGCACTATAGGGTTTTTGTATCTGTACTCGCTTGCATATTCAACCTCAACAGGTATTCTGGCGAAATATTCAATAATGTATTTCCCTATAAGCCCGGCATGCCATGACGTTCCACAACCTATTAACTGTATCTTTTTTACATTGTTCAAAACTTCTTTATGAACACTTATCCCGCCAAGATGTGACGATGCATACTTATCCGACAGTCTGCCTCTGAAAGCATTTGCTACGGAAATGGGTTGTTCAAATATTTCTTTCAGCATAAAATGCTCATAACCGCCTTTATCGACACTCGAAATATCCCAATCAATAGTGGTGATTTTCGGAGATTTTATTTCGTTATTGATAGAGGTTATTTCATAATGATTATTGGTAATCTTTACTATTTCACCATCTTCAAGATAAATAACTTTTTGGGTATGAGCAATGATAGCCCCTACATCAGAAGTAACTAAAAATTCGTCGTTGCCTATTCCTACAATGATTGGGCTTCCCTTTCTTGCGGAAACTATTAAATTGGGGTGATCTTGGTTTATCACAGCAATGCCATAAGTCCCTTGTACCTGCTTCAACGCTTGTTGAATACTCGCATAAAAGTCATCTTCTGTTTTGTCTGAGGATTTATAAAAAAAGTCGATCAAATGCACTAAAACTTCTGTATCTGTTTGGCTTATAAAGTTATATCCCTTTGCTTCTAATTGTTCTTTCAGTTTTTTATGATTTTCAATAATACCGTTGTGAACCAAAGCTATCTTATTGTCGGAACTTGCATGTGGATGTGCGTTTATAGCTGTTGGTTCGCCGTGTGTAGCCCATCGGGTATGGGATATGCCTATGTTGCTTTCACTTTCTGAAGGACGCCAGTTTATAGACTGTTCAAGTTCTACAATCTTTCCCTCTTTCTTCTCCATCAATAAATTTCCTTGCTTAGTGATTATTGCTAATCCCGCACTGTCGTATCCTCTATATTCTAACCTTTTTAGTCCCTCAATCAAGACTGGGACAGCGTTTCTTTTACCTACATAACCTATAATGCCACACATATTAATTTTTTTTATTTAAATAAACACAAAATACTATTCAATTTTTTGCAACATACGGATTTTATTTCCAATTATTTAAATTTTAACTACTTCTATTTATCGCTACCATCTCTGTCAACTCCACAAATTCCGCCACGCTGAGTTGTTCGGGGCGTTTAGATAAGAGCGAATGTTCGGGCAAAATCTTATCGCCAAGCAATGGCTTCAAGGAATTGCGTATAGTTTTGCGGCGCTGGTTGAAGGTAGTTTTTACTACGCTACGGAACAAGGCCTCATCACATTCCAAAGACCGTACCTCATTGCGGGTGAGCCTGATTACCCCCGATTTTACCTTAGGCGGCGGAACAAAGACATGTTCGTGTACGGTAAACAGATACTCAATATTATAGAAAGCTTGCAGCAGCACACTGAGAATACCGTAAGTTTTGCTGCCCGGCGGACAGGCAATGCGCTCGGCCACTTCTTTTTGTACCATGCCTGTTATTTCGGGAATGAGGTCGCGGTTATCTAATATCTTGAAAAAGATTTGAGAAGAAATATGGTAGGGGAAATTTCCTATCACGGCAAAAGGGCAGGGGAAAAGCGTATGCAGATCCATTTGCAGAAAGTCGCCTTGTATAAGTCGCGCTTGTAAGTCGGGGAAATGCTGCTTCAGGTAAGCAATAGACTCACTATCAATTTCAACGGCATAGATGTTAATATCGCTGCGCTGCAACAACAAGTCAGTCAATACACCCATGCCCGGCCCAACTTCCAAAACGGGCATATTGTTCCCCGACAGACTGTCCACTATCCGCTGAGCGATACTTTTGTCTTTCAAAAAGTGCTGCCCTAATCCTTTTTTTGCCCTTATCATCATAAGGTGCAAAGGTAGTAAATTTTTTAAAAGAATATGGATTTCAGAAGTCCGGCGGTTAGAAGAGTAGAAATTGCTCCAAACATCCAAAATGAATATTTACAGCTTTATTCAAAAAAACATCTTTTTTTTCAGAAAACATTGTACATCTAAAAAAAAAGCTTATCTTTGTAGCCCCAAAATGTGGGGAAATTTATTAATTAATTTAAAATCAAATGCTTAACTTATGGCAATGTATTTAACAGCAGACAAAAAGCAGGAGATTTTCGGACAATACGGGAAGTCTAATAACGACACCGGCTCGCCTGAGAGTCAGGTCGCACTATTTTCCTACCGTATCGCTCACCTTACCAACCACCTCAAAGCGAACAAGAAGGACTACAACACCCAACGCGCTTTGTTGAAATTGGTAGGTAAACGCCGTCGCCTTCTCGATTACCTGAAAGCGACTGATATTGAGAGATACAGGGAGATAGTGAAGGCGCTCAACCTTCGAAAATAACCAAGCGAAAGAAAGGCAATTCCCGATAATTGCCTTTCTTCTTTTTTATTACAAATAATTCAAAAAGAACATACTAAGAAGAAAAAATATGAATATTGTGAAGAAAACCATCCTGTTGAGCGATGGTAGAACCATTGAAATTGAAACCGGTAAACTGGCTAAGCAAGCCGACGGGTCAGTGGTTGTGAAAATGGGCAAGACCATGTTATTGGCTGCCGTAACTTGCGCTAAAGAGGCTAAAGAAGATGTGGATTTTATGCCCTTGCAAGTAGAGTACAAAGAGAAATTTGCTGCGGCAGGCCGCTACCCCGGCGGTTTTATGAAACGCGAAGGCCGTCCCAGCGATTATGAAATTCTGGTTTCTCGGTTGATTGACAGGGCATTGCGCCCCTTATTCCCCGATGATTTTCATGCAGAAGTGTTTGTTACCGTAAATCTCATTTCTGCTGAAAAAGATATTATGCCCGATGCCTTGGCCGGCTTAGCCGCCTCGGCAGCGTTAGCCGTAAGTGATATTCCGTTCAACGGCCCTATTTCGGAAGTCCGTGTAGCCCGCGTCAATGGCGAATTTGTTATTAACCCCACTTTCAAGGAGTTAGAAATTGCCGACTTAGACATTATGGTGGCCGCTACTTACGAAAATATTATGATGGTAGAAGGCGAAATGAAAGAAGTGCAGGAAGCCGACATGCTCGAAGCCATTAAATTCGCCCATACCGAAATTAAGAAACACTGCCAAGCGCAGATGGAACTGACTCGCGAGACAGGCAAGACCGAAAAACGAGTTTACTGCCACGAAACCAATGACGAAGAATTACGCGCCGCCGTGCATCAATTCTGCTACGACAAGTGTTACGCCATCGCCAAATCGGGACAGGGAAAGCATGAACGCTCAGAAGCCTTCGAGGCCTTGAAGGAAGAATTTATCCAAACCATACCGGAAGAAGAATTGGAAGAAAGACAACTGATGATTAACCGGTATTACCATGCGGTAGAAAAAGAAGCCATGCGCAATATGATTCTCGACGAAGGTATTCGCCTTGATGGCCGCAGCAGTGCCCAAATTCGCCCAATATGGTGCGAGGTGGACTACTTGCCCGCCGCCCACGGCTCGGCTGTTTTCACCCGCGGAGAGACCCAATCGCTGACCACCGTTACCCTCGGCACCAAACTTGACGAAAAAGAAGTGGACGATGTGCTGGTAGAAGGCAGTCAGCAGTTCGTTCTGCACTATAACTTTCCGCCCTTCTCCACAGGAGATGCTAGGCCGGCGCGCGGCACCAGTCGCCGCGAAGTAGGCCACGGCAACTTAGCTTTCCGCGCCCTGAAACCGGTAGTTCCCATCGGCGAAGCCAATCCCTACGCCGTGCGTATAGTTTCGGACATTCTCGAATCAAACGGTTCCTCATCAATGGCTACTGTTTGTGCCGGTACCCTTGCCCTGATGGACTGCGGCGTGAAAATCGCCAAACCGGTATCGGGTATCGCCATGGGACTGATTACCGACAGTAAAACGAAGAAATATGCCGTGTTGAGCGATATTCTCGGCGATGAAGACCATCTCGGAGACATGGATTTTAAAGTAACCGGTACTGTTGACGGCATTACCGCTACACAGATGGATATTAAGGTTGACGGCCTGCCGTATGAGGTGCTGGAGCAAGCCCTGGAGCAAGCCCGACAAGGCCGCCTGCACATTATGGGCGAAATGATGAAGACCCTCAGCGAGCCGCGTGCCGAATTTAAACCGCACGTGCCACGCCTCGAACAAATTGTTATTGACGCTGAATTTATCGGCGCAGTGATTGGCACAGGCGGCAAAGTAATTCAGGAAATTCAGAAAGTAACCGGTACGGTAATTACCATCACCGAAGAAAATGATAAAGGCATGGTAGCCGTATTCAGTGAAAGCAGCGAGGGTATCGCCAAGGCTATTGAGTGGATTAAAGGCATTGCCTCCAATCCTGAGATAGGCCAGGTATATACCGGCACTGTAAAGTCTGTCCTTGAATTTGGCGCCTTTGTCGAAATTCTTCCGGGAAAAGAAGGACTGCTGCACATTTCTGAATTAGATTGGAAACGTATCAGTAAGGTAACCGATGTAATAAATGAAGGCGACACAGTAACCGTTAAATTGCTGGAAATTGACGAAAGGAGCGGCAAACTGCGTCTTTCCATGCGTGCGTTGACCGATAAACCGGAAGGCTATGTTGAACCCGAACCTCGCTCGCGTCCCCCGCGCCGCGATGGCGATCGCCGGAGTAGAGGAGGCAGGGACGGCAGCAGGGACAGAGGCGATAGAAGAGACAGAGGGCCGCGGAGGTATTGATGATTGTTGATTGAGAATTATTATTAATTAAAATTATTGTGCTATGAAAAAGATTTTATTCTTTACTGTTTTGGCTTTCATTTCGTTACATTCATGCATCCAAAAAGAGTATATTACTGAATATTACGAAAACCCCAACGGTTTGACGATGGATACGTATTATATTACCGTGTATCCCATAGTTTGGCAAACAGCAAATGACGGGTATAATTTTTACAGGTATGCCAGTATAAATTTACCGGCAATTAACGGCTACGGTATTGTATTAGCCTACTTCATAGATGGAGACTATGATAATATATTGCCTTATGTCCGGTCTTATAATTCAGGCGACATTGAAATTATCCGTTTCGATATTGAAGAACGATACATCACATTCATTATCGAAAACCATGAAAATGAATTGCCTATTATTCCTACTACCAATTGGCAATTTAAAGTGGTAATAATACAGTAATAATTACTTACTATTTGAAAAACTGTTTTGAAGTTTTGCTATTGATTCTCAATTGCCAGTTCAACAAGATAAACAAATATGGATAAAAAGTCATCGAGGCCATGCGAAGTGGCATTTTCCGGATGAAACTGTACGGAGAATACTTTCGGATTTCCTTTCATTTCCATCGCTTCAACAACACCGTCGCTTGTTCTTCCGGTAATTACAAAATCGGGCGCTACATCTTTTACGGCTTGGTGGTGATAACTGTTGGCCATTATAACGGTCTTGCCTAAAACCTTGGATAGAACCGAATTTTCTTCCAATGCTACCTGATGCGTACCATGCCAAATCGGCGCTTGTTGGCGATGTTTTAATAACTTCTCGCTTTTTACTTGCGTTGCCAAGTCCTGATACAATGTTCCGCCAAAAGCTACATTGAGCAATTGGTGTCCGCGGCAAATGCCGAAAATGGGAATTTGCCGCTCTGTTGCATATTTAATCAACAAGATGTCGAACTCATCACGCTCCGGGTGTATTGTCTCTAATTTGGGAAGCGGCTCTTCCGAATACCGTATAGGCTCAATATCTTCTCCTCCTGTTAAAATGAGGGCATCAATAGAAGCAATCATTGTTTTTATTACTTCCGGATTGTCGGTTATTGGAAGCACAACAGGAACGCCGCCTGCCCGCAGAACTGAGTTAATATAGGTAGCCCTTACCTGCGAGAAACCCTCCGAATTATCGGTAGCCGAAATACCTATAACAGGAAGTTTGGCCCTTTGTCCGTTTACTGTAATTAAAATACAGCATGTTATCAAAGTAAAGAATAGTCTTTTCATAAAAAAAGAATTAAATCATCAATCATAAACTCTCACACACCCTTCTCATAGTAGTTGATAAAGGCCTTATTCACCACCTTGAACCCTCCGAGTGTAGGGTAATTGCCTGAGAAATACCAGTCGCCATTATTGTCGGGGCAAGCGGCGTGCAGGCCTTCCAGCGATTGGAACACTAATTCCACTTCCGCATTCATTCCCTCCGGGCGCAACATGACTGCAATCTTGGCTGCAATCTGTTCGGGCGTGAAAGGCCGATAAATCTCTTTTACGTGGTTGACTAATTCATTGTCGGAAATCCCCTCTTGCACCTTGCATTTACGGTAAACCTCTTCTATAATGCGCGTCTGATTGCTCTCTTTTAACAGCTCTATTGCGGCAAGGAAAGCGCAAAACTCGCTGAGGTGTGTCATCTCAATGCCGTAACAGTCGGGGTAACGGATTTGCGGAGCTGAGCTTACTACCACAATCTTTTTAGGGTCGAGGCGGTCGAGCATTTTCAGAATACTTTGCCGCAGCGTGGTGCCGCGCACAATAGAATCGTCGATGATGACCAAACTGTCGATGCCGCGGCGTACAACGCCGTAAGTAACGTCATACACGTGCTCCACCATGTCGTTGCGTGCCTCGTCTTCGGTGATGAAAGTACGCAGCTTGACGTCCTTTACCGCAATTTTTTCCGCCCGTAGCCGTTTACTGATAATACCGTGCAGCTTTTCATCGTTAAGTTCATCTTTTAACGAGAGAATTTGCCGCTTCTTATCTTCCAGCATGAAATCTTCAATGCCTTTGACCATGCCGAAGAAAGCGGTTTCGGCAGTGTTGGGAATGTGGGAAAAGATAGTGTTGTCGAGGTCGTAATTAATAGCCTTGAGAATTTGCGGCACTAATTGCTCCCCTAATTGTTTGCGTTCGCGGTAAATATATTTGTCGGTTCCCCGCGAAAAATAAATACGTTCGAAAGAACAGGCCGCCCGCTTGCCTGAAGGTAGAATCTGTTCTACGCTGCAATTGCCGTCGTTTTTAATGATAATAGCTTCGCCGGGCATCAATTCTTCAACGGTAGAAGTCTGCACACGGAGTGCGGTTTGTATCACCGGACGTTCGGAAGCTACCATTGCAATTTCTTCATCGACATAGTAAAAAGCGGGACGAATGCCGTGCGGGTCGCGTATCACAAAGGCGTCGCCGTTGCCAATCAAACCGCCGATGACATAGCCGCCGTCAAATCGATGAATAGCTTTTTGTAGTATATTGTGAATGTTAATCCGCTTGGCCACTTCTTTGGCAATAGCGTTCTTATCCGATTCTTTTTCCCTTAACTCCTTATAAATTGTTTCGTTTTCCTTATCTAAAAAATAGCCGATTTTTTCAAGTATAGTTACCGTATCTGAGAAATCGCGCGGATGTTGGCCTATTTCCACCAATTGCTCGAAAATTTCATTAGCATTGGTCAGATTGAAATTTCCCGCCAGCACTAAATTGCGCGACTTCCAGTTGCTTGAACGCAGCACAGGATGTACGCGGTCAATTGAAAGGTCGCTGTTGGTACGGTAACGCAGGTGTCCTAAATAAAGTTCTGCAAGGAAGGGCACATTGGCTTTAATCCACTCCTCGCCGGCTTCCGGATATTTGTCTAATATGCTTAATGATTGATTAATGGTGTCGAAAACGGCACGAATGGACGCCTGTGAGTTAGACCGTGTGCGATCGATATAAGGAATTCCTACAGGGGTGTTCAGTTTCAAGGCGGCAACTCCGGCGCCGTCCTGCCCGCGGTTGTGTTGTTTTTCCATCAACAGATATAAGCGTTGGATACCGTAAGTCCACGAGCCGTATTTTTGTTTGTAGTAAGAAAGCGGTTTGCGTAAGCGTATGAGCGCTATACCGCACTCGTGGTTTAAGATCTCGGTCATAGGGACGGAAAGTTTATATTTTCTTTAACAATGAAAGCGCCCGGATAGTTTCGTTGTATGCTGTTTAGAAAACGCATGGCATCAGTGCGGGTCCGGAAATCGCCAACGGTAACTTTAAAATACAAATCCTGATACGAAGCATAAGTCGGAACATTGGGATATAATTCTCTGAACGCCGCTTCCACCTCATAAATCCGTTGCCGGGCGGTCTGACTGTTGTCGGAGAAAATCCGTACACGGAAGCCGGGGCTTTTCTTGGAATAATTGCGCACAATATAACTGTCAACTAATTGAGAGATGAGGTTCGACTGGTGAAGTTTTACCACATTACCATTATTGTCGGGCATACTCAGCAAGGTGAAAATATTATAGTAAGGTACCTGCACAGTAGTACTATCGGGCGGAAATTCAAAATCTTGCGCCTGCAGCCAAAATCCGCAGGATAATAATAGAACAGTAAAAAATAAGATGCGTAAAACTTTCATTATTATAAACTTTGAAGGAGGTTGTTAAAATTGGTTCTTTGTACATTTAACTTTTTGGTTGCCATGCCGGCTTTGACTTTAATAAAACCCTCCACATCAAACTGCTCCAATAAATTACTGTCGCTCATGTTAATACCAATCAAGGCCATAAAATCTTTGATGGTTACATTCAACTTTAATTGTTTATAATCGTTCGACTTGGGGGCAATAACCATGGGTTCGCTCACAACAATGGTGCCTAAATTGCGGTTTTGCTGAAAAAGTTCCAAGGTTCCCTCAGTGAGGGTTAATTTTTTCTTTGTAGGGTTATTAACCTTAAGACCAAGTATTAAGTTAATCTTAGAAGTACTTTGGAAAGAAACATCTTCTGTCCCCACATGTTCAAAACTGACGTCCTTATAATTGGTACAAGAAACGGTAGCTATAACTATCACACCGACAAAAAGCAGTATTTTTTTCATGTATTGAAATTTTATGCAAAGATACAAAAAATGTCTATAGCTTTATGTATCTTTGCACAAAATATGGAAAATAAAACGTTTTATATCGAAACCTATGGCTGTCAGATGAATGTGAACGACAGCGAGGTAGTAGCCGCCATTCTGAAAGCGGCCGATTATCGCCTTACAGAGCGTATAAATGAGGCAGATATCATTTTTATCAACACTTGTTCTATTCGCGAAAATGCCGAGCAGCGGGTGTGGGGACGTTTAGATGTGTTTCGACTCGAAAAACGGCGCAATCCGAGCCTCTTGGTTGGTGTATTGGGTTGTATGGCAGAGCGTTTGAAAGAAGATTTGCTGGGAAAAGGCGTGGTTGATATGGTGGTGGGCCCCGACGCTTACCGCCAGTTGCCGCTCTTGGTAGCCGAGGCCGAAGTCGGACAAAAGGGAATTAATGTGCTGCTTTCACGCGAGGAAACGTATGCCGATATATCGCCGGTGCGGCTGGATAAAAACGGCGTGAGCGCTTTTGTGTCTATTATGCGTGGCTGCAATAACATGTGCGCCTATTGCGTAGTGCCATATACCCGCGGGGCGGAGCGCAGTCGGCCTCCTGAAACTATTCTTCGCGAAGTCAGGGAACTGTTCGACAAAGGTTATAGAGAAGTTACCCTGCTGGGGCAGAATGTCAATTCTTATTCATGGACAGAGGCTTCGGCCACTATGAACTTTGCTCAGCTATTGGAACAGGTTGCTTTAGTGAATCCGTTGCTGCGCCTGCGTTTTGCTACTTCTCACCCAAAAGATATGAGCGATGAGCTGCTGCATACTATGGCGAAACAGCCAAATATTTGCAGGCATATTCATCTTCCGGTACAGTCGGGCAGTTCCCGCATCTTAGAACTGATGAACCGTAAATATACCCGCGAACATTATCTCGAACGAATAGCCAAAATCAAAGCTGTTTTGCCCGACAGCGCTATCTCTACCGATATTATTGCAGGCTTTTGTACCGAAACTTTGGAAGACCATAACTACACCCTTTCGCTGATGAAAGAAGCAGGTTTTGACCAAGCCTTCATGTTTCAGTATTCTGAACGCCCGAATACCAAAACAGCCCGTCATTTTAAAGATGATGTGCCTGCGGAAGAAAAAACGCGCCGCTTGAATGAAATCATTGCGCTGCAGAATAAATTATCCTTACAGGCCAATCAAAAAGAAATAGGACAACAACGCGAAGTGTTGGTAGAAGGCCTTTCCAAGCGTTCCTCCGAGCAATTGTTTGGCCGTACTTCTCAAAATAAAGTCATAGTATTTCCGAAGAAAAATTACCGTAGCGGCGATTATGTGCAAGTGCAGATAGAACGCTGCTCTTCGGCTACGCTCTTTGGCCTTCCCTTAGACTAAAATAACAATAAACTTATGGAAAAAATAGTAATTAGTTCAACACGCAACAGCCGCATCAGCGAGGTATTGGAATTGAAGGAAAAATCGCGAGAACGCCGCGCCAAAGGACTGATAGTGGTGGAAGGATTGCGCGAAATAATGATGGCTTTGTCGGCGGGCTATAGTATTGATACTTTGTTTGCCTACGAAAATTTGGGCGGCTTTGAACGTTTCAAAGCAATTCACGACTTACCAAAGCGTGTTTGCACAGTGTCGGCTGATGTTTTTGCAAAAATGGCCTATCGCGAAAATTCGGACGGGCTTTTAGCACTCATTCCTTTACATAATTTAAAATTGAAAGAAGTACGCCTCTCGAAAAAACCTTTTGTGATTATACTGGAGTCGGTGGAAAAACCCGGCAACCTCGGCGCTATCCTGCGCACAGCCGATGCGGCTAAGGTAGATGCGGTGGTGATTTGCGACCCGCTGACCGATCTTTATAATCCTAATGTGATACGTTCGAGTATAGGTTGCATTTTCATGCAGCAGGTAGTGGCCTGCTCTTCGCAGGACGCGCTGCAGTGGCTGCGGATTAAAGGGATAAAAGCATTTGCAGCGGAATTGGAAGCAGCGCAATGCTACCACGAAACCGACTTTACTCAGTCCTCTGCTATTATTATGGGAACGGAAGCCGAGGGGCTTAGCGATTTTTGGCTGCAAGAAGCCGATGCACGCATCAAAATTCCCATGAGAGGAAAGATTGACTCGCTAAATGTGTCGGTGTCAACAGCTATCCTTACCTTTGAAGCTATGCGTCAACGCGGATTTTAAACGGAAATATGAAACGATTTTCCCTTACCGGAATTGCCATCACCCACAGCCGAAGCCCCCTGCTCTTTGAAGCGGCTTATCACGGCAAGTATGCCTACGGCCTGATGCCTGCCGCCACGGCGGCGGCGGCGCTCCGACTATATGAAGAGCAAGGCCTGTCGGGCATGAACGTAACTACGCCATTCAAAGAAACTATCCTTCCTTACATAGATGATGTAGATAAATACGTGCAGATGACAGGCGCTACTAATATTGTGCAGCGCCGCGCTAATCGTTGGGTGGCGTACAACAGCGATGTTTACGGTGCGACAGGCTCCTTGCATGACGCAGGAGTGAGCTTGGGAAATGCAGCATGTTTAGTTCTGGGTTGGGGTGGGGCGGCGCGTGCTGCTGTATCAGGTTTGGTAGAGGCCGGCGCACGAATAACCGCGGCTAATCGTACGATTGATAAGATAAAGGCTATGAATAGCTCCCTTCCTGTTGAAATTTTGCCCTTTGATGAGGCTTTAGTACAAACGAAAAAATATACGGTAATAGTGAATGCTTTGCCGCCCATTCCCGCCTTAGCGGAACGCATCAAGATACATTCGGGTCAAGTGGTATTAGAAGCCGATTACGCCTGCGGCGCGTTGCGTGATATTACCCGCAATGCCGGCGCACTGTATATCGATGGAAAGCAGTGGTTGCTGCATCAGGCCATTCCTGCTTTCCGCCTCTTTACCGGCGAAGAACCCGACATACCCGCCATGCGGTTAATAACGAACAATGAGTAATTTCTAAAAGTCAACAAGTCTGTAAATCCGTAAATAATCATGCATCACCCTTCCTTAGTCATCAAATACTGTCCTTTCTGCGGAGCGTCAGACCCTGTTTACGATGGAGTAAAAGCTTTGCGGTGTACTATTTGTGGCCGCCGTCAGTTTATTAATGCGGTGGCGGCGGTGGCCGTGATTATCCGCAACGAGCGGGGCGAAATACTCCTGACGCGCCGTGCGCACGACCCGGGTAAAGGAATGCTCGACATGCCGGGCGGTTTTGTAGATGCTTTGGAAACAGTAGAACAAACAGTGAGGCGGGAGGTCAAAGAAGAGCTGAATCTGGACTTGGAAACTATTTCTTACCTGACCTCTTTCCCTAATGAATATTTGTTTGAGGACATGATTACCTACACGGCCGACTTAGCTTTTGCAGCTACAGTGAAAGACTGGTCAGTCCTGCAGCCCGCCGATGACGTGGCAGCGGTAGAGTTTTACGCACCTGAGAACATTCCCATGGACGAGGTGGTTTTTAAATCCATCAGGCAGTTTGTAACGTTTATAAAGTTCAAAGTTGATATCCTGATGTAGTTGTAAAAATTATTTGCTTTTTTGAAAATTTATATTTACATTTGTAAATTGGACTTAGTGTTGCTGTGAATAACCGAAAAAATCGTATAATGAATCTTACTGCTATAGCGCCTAAAAGCCTTATACGCTTATGTCTCGCCTTATTGCCGACCATGTTGATGAGTGCCATGCTTTGGGGACAAAGTACCATTACCCACAACATTAATACGGGAAATCTGACTATTCCCGGCGCTTCTACCGATAGCTACATTATTACCGGTACAACTATGGTTAATAAGGTAATCATTCAAACCGGTTATCAGGGAACGGTAACGCTAAGAGATTTAAGCATAACAACTACTACTCAACCCTTGCCTATGCTATATGGAGCAAACAGTTATTCCTGTATTACCGTTGAGGGACTCAATAATGGCTCTAATCTTACGCCTGTTACTAAGGTTAATTTTATTTTAGATGGCGTAAATACGCTTGAATATACACGACATAACTATTGTGCGCTACAGGTGAATCAGGGTGCCCAAATCCATATCAGCGCCATTGACCCGAATGATAACAACAGTGGTAGTTTAGAGGCAAGATGTACTGCGCCTGCTCTTGGTACTACTGATAATCCGGGCGGAGGAGCCGGAATTGGCGCTCCCAATTATGGAAGCGCAGCTACTGTCATTACACCTCCTGTTTTTCCTAATCCCCCTTACCAAGGAACAGCTACAATCAATTGCGGACCTACAGTAAAAACAGCAGGTGGAAACATTATTATTTCCAGCGGAAACATTACTGCTTTGGGAGGTCATGCCGCCGGTATCGGCGGTGGATTTTACTCTTATTATAATGGAATAATTATAGTCTATGGAGGAATTGTTAACGCCAAAGCCCAACGCCATGCAGCCGGAATTGGCAGCGGTTGTCCAAGCGCTGTCGGTGTTACCGATTGTTATGGCGATAATAGTGCGATAATAGCCCTGCCCCCTGCCGAAATCACTGCCTGCGGGGCAAATACTTTAACAACATGCCACCCCGGATGGGAAATTGCGGGAGCCGGAAACATTACCTATATTAACGACCCGAACAAACCGCTAATTACAGTTCATACGGTTGATTACGAAGCAAATGCAGATATTTTCTTAGACCTTACGGAGTCCCCTGGTATAGAAGATATATTTAACGATCTGGGGATTGATGTTAACCTGAAAAGGGTGAGGGTGGGCAGAACCGATGCTTCGGGAATACTGCAATTTCGGGGAGAGTTTCAGCAAAATACCACCTTCTTTACTAATGCTACCAGCTCTCAAGCGGCTACCCTTGGCCGTCCATACATGCCCGTTGTACGTACGGTATTGGGAACATCGGAAACATCAATCGAGGTAGAATTGCCACTGCTTGAGGTGGAAATCGCGTTTGAGCATTACCCATCTACGCCCTTATTAACAGGTTATACAACGACTGAAGCCGAAACCAATGCTTACTGTATCAAAGTTAGCTATGATGATGAGGAACCCTTGACCGAGGTAGCTTTTAGCCTGAAAGACAGTATCGACTTTTCTTCGATAATTTTTTACGCCGCCGATCGGATAACCCCCATTGCCCCTCCCACGGCTTTCACGCAGGGCTTGGTTTTTTATATGGTCTTTCCGATTGACCACGGAAAACCCTTAGGGATTTACGATGACAGGCTGCTGATAGACGGCGAATACGGCGGCGTTCCTATGTCGGCTCCTATATGGTGCAGTTTTGCTCAGCGGGTAGTATTCGACGATAGCGATGATAACGAATATATTAAAGTTACGGCCTCTCCGAGCAGTTTTATACTGCCTTATCCTTGCTCCGCAGCAGTAAACTTAACGCTGAACATTGACCATAAGAGTACCGAGCCCGGTTATGATCCATACGAAGTAACAGCCAAGTATTTGATTAGCACAGAACCGACCTATGCGGCAGCCTTGGCAGCAAGCCCAATGAGCGGCTGGCCTGCGCTGAATATTCCGACCAACAATAATACTAACACGGTAACCGGTCTGACTTTTAGTACAGAACCTGCAGGAACCTATTATATCCACTGGTATGTGGAATCGGGCTGTATTTACGCGCATAGCCTTGATGCAATCAGTCCTCCGAGTACTTATGGTGCCTTTGGTCCATACAAAATAGTTGATGCTCCGGAGATAAGCATAGCGGAGCCTCCGGCAATTTGCGAAGGAACTGTCTTAGATCTGAGTGCAAGTACGCCTACCATTGACTGGAGCGATTGCTTGGAAAACGCTTCGGGTTCATGGACACTGAACGGCAATTATTTTGACCCTGCAAGCACCCTGAGCTACAGCCAAAACGGCGAGGTCTTAGCTTATATCATCAACGCCGATTGCGGAACCTTTTCTTCCAATACGGTAACCATAACGGTACACCCAACGCTAATGCCTTCCATCACCATATCAGAGATTCCGGGCGGTTGTTCGCCCGGCGGCGCACCCATCTTCCCCTCCTACGAACCTTCCAAGAACAACAGCATAAGCCGAAGCAGCAGCTATACACAGATGGATACTAAAGGCACTGATTTTTGGTTAACTTTTGGAAGGAACGCATACATCTTCTCCCCCATCCTGCAATTACGTATTGTAGGGAGCGATCAGCCTGCTACAGGTACTATATATTATACCTATTTAGGAACATCCACTACGTTTTCCATAGCTGTCGGTGAGGTCTTTACCCACGAATTGTCCGATCCTCAAAAACAGGCTGCATACAACAATTTTACGGCCTCTACAACAACTAATTATAGTATCCATATCACCAGCTCTGCACCGGTTACGGCTTATGCAATTAACATATACTCGGCAACCACCGATGCTAGCAATATCCTTCCCATAACGGCTTTGGGTCAGGATTATTATCAAATTTCGTATACACCGTTATCTTCTCGTTTTGACGCTTATGCGGTTGTAGCTACTCAGGATAATACGCAAGTCTTCCATAATGGCGCATTAACAGCTACGCTCCATACAGGGCAGGTATATTATCGTACCTCATCCTCCGATATGACCGGTGTTCATGTTACTACCGATAAACCAGTAGCTTTTTTTGCTGTGAATCATGGACCTAATATACCTGCCGGATATAGTGGTGCTGATTGTCTGTTTCAACAATTGGCGCCGGTAAACACCTGGGGTAAAAATTTTTTCATACCGGTTAGTTGGAGGGGCAAAGACCGGGTGCGCGTCATGGTTTCTCAAAACGGCACTAATATTAGCCAAACAGGAGGAACCTTAGTATCCGCCACAGGCAGTCAAATGACACTGACCGGCCTTAGTGCAGGCGAATGGGTTGAATTAGATGTATCATTAACGAACAACGGCTGTTATATTCAAGCCGACAAACCGGTAGGCGTATGCGCTTACCTCACAGGTACAAGGTACAATCATTCATCGGATAATCTCTCCGACCCTGCCCAAGCCTGGGTACCAGCTATAGAGCAAAGTGTAAATACTGCATTGATAGCTCCTTTTATGCCTTCAGGCGCCTCAAATTTAAATGCACATTATGCCTTGTTAATTACTGCAGCCGTCACCCAAGATAACACAACGGTTGCTATTGGAGGGGCAGCGCCTGCGGCCTTAAGCGGCGGACAATGGTATGATCATTCCTCCGGTTATTCCTTTTACTCCATGCCGCTAAGCAGTTCCACCGCCTCCTACTTCTTTGCTAATCCTGCGGGATTGGTAGTTATGGGTTATGGCACCGGCACTGCGGAAAGTTATTATTACTTAGCTTCTTCTGCCATGCGCGATTTGGATATTGCCTTTTATGTAAATGAGATCCATCATCAGGACCTGCCTTCTGAAGTTTTTACTGTCAATTTAATGAACTTCCGAGCCGAGATACAAGAGACCATGAGTTCACAGGCAGGACATCTGAAATGGTATATTAACGAGGTGGAAGAAACCGCCGCCGAGGATTTGATAAATTGGAGCAAGACGCTTCCCAACGGCGTTTATCAGTTAAAAATGGAAGTACTCTTAGCCGATAATGTTACGGTTAAAAGACTGGAAAGCGTCCTGATTATCGGCTTATCCTTCGAGGTAGAAACCTGCGAGGGTTACGATCTTGCTTTTGAGACGAACATTTATAACGGCGGCGCTGCGCCGACCTACCAATGGTACAACAACGACCTTCTTATCTCCGGCGCTACGGCTTCAACCTATTGCCATACGCCCGCCAACGGCGATGTGCTGACCTGCATACTAACGTCCAATGCGCTTTGCGCCGCGCCGGAAACGGTTACTTCACATACCATAATTACATTAGTTTATGACAAACCAACGATAGGCACCTTCACCGCTCCCTCCAGTTTCTGCGCCGGAGACATTCTAAATATTTCCGCTCCCACAGTGCAGGATAATGGAACGGCGGTAACAGAACAGGGTTGGATATTGGGAGGCACCGCTATTACCATGCCCTGTACGCTGACCTTAGCCAACCATGATGCCGCCCTCTTTTACCGCGCAGTGAACGAATGCGGCGAAACTACCACCGATACGGTTTACTTGTGGGTAGGCGATAAACCTGTGTTTACCTCATCATTAATTCCCCCTGACGCAGTGTGCACAGGCAGCCCCTTAGACTTAACGGCGCCTTCGGTGAATTGGAACAATAGCAGTGCCACAGGCCCCGGCACCTGGACCCTGAACGGCGATACGATAGACAGCGCTACCACCATGAGCATGGCTTACGACGGAGGCACGCTGACCTACACAGTAGCCAACGATTGCGGCATAACAAGTGCGGATACGGTTAGCGTTACCGTACTTCCCATGCCTGTGCCGAGCATAAGCGCTTATCCCGATAATGTATGCTCAGGCGGGCCTTCCATCTTAATTGCAGAGGTGTCGGGAGGTACGACTACGGCAATGACCTATACATGGTATGACGGAACAACCTCCATAGAAGATACCAATACGGCCAGCTATACTGTAAATAATATAACTACAGAGACAAACTATTCCGTTGACGTATGCAACAGCTACGGTTGTCGGACGCTGTCGAATACCTATACGGTAACGGTTACCGTCAATCCCCTGCCTGTAACTACCCTGTTGGTGTCTCCCGATGTTGTGTGCTGCGGCGACGCTTCTACCCTAACGGCAAACGTACTGCCTGCCGGCCTCACTTCCGCTATGACCTATAGCTGGTATGAGGGCGGTACGCTTCTGGGGGTTACGGATATCAACGAATACAATGCAAGTGCATTAACGGCTACCGCCGACTATTCGGTACAGGTACTCAACAACCTTGGTTGCTTTTGGATATCGGACACGCTAAGCATAAGGGTGAATCCGCTGCCGGATATTGAACTCTCGGCTTCAATCGACGAACTGTGCTACGGCGAAGCCTCCACCTTAACGGCTGCGGTATCGGGAGGGACAACGACCTCCATGACCTATACCTGGTATAAAGGCGCAGAGGTTTTGGGCAGCGGCACAGCAGCTTACTACGATCTCGGCTCCTTAACGGCCACTGCTACTTATTCGGTGGTCGTAAGTAACGAGAATGGCTGCTCCGACCGCTCAAATACGGTAAGCATAACCGTAAACTCACTGCCGGATATTCAGCTGACGGTTTCCCCCGATGAGTTATGCTACGGCGCTGAGGCAAACCTGTCGGCAAGCGTACCGGCGGGAAGTACAACAGCCATGTCTTATACATGGTATAAAGGGGACGAAGAATTGCATACTAACGCAGAGAATTATTACGCTCTCGGCGCCTGTACAGTCACGGCTTATTATTCGGTGGTCGTGCACAACACTAATGGCTGCTCTGGCCGGTCGAATAC
>WRMN01000013.1 GCA_009777095.1 Bacteroidales bacterium
CTGTGGAAGAACAAGGGCACACGGTGATTGACCCCGACGGTGATTTGGTAACTCCGCTTATCAATGGCAAGGAATGTGCTTATTCCTGTTTCGATGCGGAAGGGATTTGCTACTGCGCTATAGAGCGCGCTTTTTTAGATGGCCAAACGAAGTTCCGCAAGCCTGTTTCCTGTTACCTCTATCCCATTCGGCTCAAGCAACTGCACGAGCACATAGCCCTCAACTACGACACTTGGCATGCCTGCGAATCCGCAAGAACAAAGGGAGCCGAAGCAAAGATTCCCGTATTCCGTTTTTTAAAAGAGCCGCTCATTGCGCGGTTTGGACAGGAGTTTTATGAGAAAATGGAGAAAGTAGAGGAAAATAGAAGAAGGTAGAGAAAAGTTGTTGAAAACAGTCTTTTTGTTTCTCTTGCTATCGGGCAGTCAAAACGCCTTCAATCACCAATTGAGCTATCCCAGCGTCCACGTGCTGCCTTCTTTAGTGTCTTTAACCGCAATGCCAAGTTGCAGCAGGTCGTTGCGGATTTTATCGCCCACGGCGAAATCTTTATTGGCTTTGGCTTTGTTGCGCGTTTCCAATATCATTTGAATCAAGCCGTCGAGCAAGGTGGTGTCAACCCCTTGCTGCTGCTCGTCAGCAATGCCCAGACTATCGAACAGAATGCCGGAAAACAGCGCTTTTAGGCTGTCTATATCGGCAGCGGTCAGCGTATCTTTCTTATCGTTGGCGGAGTTGATAATCCGTACCGCTTCCTGCAAATGCGCAATAGCAAGGGAAGTATTCAAATCGTCGCTCAGGGCTTCGTAACATTTTTCTACAATAGCGGTAATTTCTTCGCTGCGGGTCGAAACAGCCGATGGCGTAAGTTTACTCAAAGTATTCGCGGCTTCAAGGATACGTTTCAACACTTTTTCGGCAGCCTGCATAGTTTCGTTGCTAAAATCGAGGGTGCTGCTGTAATGCGCCTGAAGCATAAAGAAACGGACAGTCATCGGCGTGTAGGCCTGTGCTAACAACTGATGCGTACCTGCAAACATTTCTTCTAAAGTAATGAAATTTTGCAAGGATTTGCTCATCTTCTGGCCGCTGTTGGTAATCATATTATTGTGCATCCAGTAGCGGGCGGCATTATGGCCTACGGCTGTGCTTTGCGCTATTTCGCATTCATGATGAGGAAACAACAGGTCCATGCCGCCGCCGTGAATATCGAAAGTTTCGCCGAGGTATTTGGTGCTCATGGCCGAACATTCGAGGTGCCAGCCCGGAAAACCGTCGCTCCAAGGAGAAGGCCAGCGCATAATATGCTCCGGCGAGGCTTTTTTCCATAAAGCAAAGTCGAAAGGTTGGCGTTTATCGTCCTGTCCGTCAAGTTTGCGGGTATTGGCCTGTTGCTCGTCAACAGTGCGACCCGACAATTTGCCGTAGGTGTATGTTTTATTATATTTTTCAACATCGAAATATACCGAACCGTTAATCTCGTAGGCATAGCCCTGTTCAAGGATTTTTTTTATCAGCTCTATCTGTTCGATAACATGCCCTGAAGCATGCGGTTCAATATTGGGCGGCAACACGTTCAGAAGGCGCATAAAATCGTGGTAGCGGTTGGTGTAATACTGCACCACTTCCATAGGCTCTAATTGCTCAAGGCGGGCTTTTTTAGCGATTTTGTCATCGCCCTCGTCGGCATCATTTTCGAGATGTCCCACATCGGTAATGTTGCGCACATAACGCACTCTGTAGCCAAGGTGGCGCAGGTAGCGCGTCAACACATCGAAGGTAATGGCTGAGCGGGCATGGCCTAAATGCGGGTCGCCGTAAACCGTAGGCCCGCACACATAAATACCCACATGGCCTTCATGTAAAGGTTTAAATAATTCTTTTTTACGGGAAAGCGTGTTATAAACATGAAAATCTCTCATACTTCATCTTACAAAAATAATAATACCAAAACACCAACTACAGCGCAATAAATGGCGAAGTATATCAGTTTTCCTTTTTTAACCAAATTAATCATCAATTTGCAAGCTATAGCGCCGGATACAAAAGCAGCAAAGAAACCCGCCAATAACGATGATACGGGCAAAGTTGCCGAACCCGAGAAACCGCCTTTCATCAGGTCGAGAAAACATTCACCCAAGACAGGAATCAGCACCATCAGGAAAGAAAATTTGGCCACCATTTCTTTCTTATTTCCTAATAATAAACCTGTAGAAATGGTTGCCCCGGAGCGCGACAATCCCGGAATCACTGCAATAGCCTGAGCTGTACCTATAAGCAAAGCATCTTTAAAAGAAATTTTTTCCTTCTTGCGCGGTTTGATAAAATAAGTAAGCGCTAACAAGCCTGCGGTTAATAAAAGCGCAGCGCCCACAATATACAAGCCGCCGTCAAACAGGGCTTCTACCTGATGCCTGAACAGGACACCCACAATAGCTACCGGAATTACCGACAGCAATATTTTAGCAATATATTGTGTTTCGTCGTTCCATTTAAAATTAAACAGGCCATTGAACAAACGGCTTATTTCAGTCCATAACACTAATAAGGTGCTGCATACCGTTCCGGCATGAACAGCAATGGTGAAAGTAAGGTTGCCTGCGCCTGTATTGCCGAACAACGCATTGGCTACGGCCAAATGGCCGCTGCTGCTTATTGGAAGAAATTCCGTTAATCCTTGCACCAAGCCCAATACCAAGGCTTCAAACCATTCCATACCGTACTACTCTTTTTCTTTTGGCCTTTTCATGATGGCATAAATCTCGAAGAGAAAACCGCCTACTATCAAAATAGGCGCTAAGGTAATGCGCCGAAAACTGAACAGGGCGTCTTCGCGAAAGACATTGACGTCGTCGCTGCCGCCGCCAATCATGAGGATATATCCCAAAATCATTACGCCAAAACCGATGGCAATAAGTTTATAGTTCTCTTTTGTCAGAGCGAAGTTGACGATTTTTTTCGCAGGTTCTGCAGTTTTTTTTGCAGCAATTGTTGGTATTCTTTTAACCGTTGCCATATATAGAATTTAGAAAAATTTAAAAATATAGTTTGCCGACGTCAATACGCACGTATCTTTTAGCTGCAAAGAAGGTAGAAATAAAACTGATAAGCATGCCCATTACAATAATCGACAAAAAGAGCAAGAGCAATTGCAGGTCTTCAAAAAAACCAATGATTTCGCCAAATTCGTTCTGCACGACATAAAGCACGCCTGTAAGCAGCATGATGGCTATTACGCCCGATAACACGCCTTGCAGCAAGCTGCGCAATAAAAAGGGACGGACAATAAACCCGGGGGTAGCCCCGACTAAACGCATGGTATTAATGATGAAGCGGCGGGCGTAAACGCTCAAGCGAATGGTGTTATTAATCAATACCAATGCTATAAATAACATCAATACAATAAATACCAGCATAACCAAACTTATTTTTTGAATATTATGGTTGACTAAGTCTATTAATGAGCGCTGGTAACTGATTTCACGAATATGAGGAATGGACAACAGCTGCCTTTCTATTTTAACTATACTGTCAACCACGGCATACTCTGCCGTCAATTTGGCTTCCACTGCCAAGGGGAGCGGATTAAAGTCGAAAACTTCCATAAAGTCGCTTCCTAACAGCGCTTTCATTTCTTCGGCAGCTTGTTCTTTGGTAACAAATTTCGTTTCACGAATGTATGGAGCAACATCTAACTGTTTGCGCACCCATGCAGCATCGGCGTCATTAGTGGCATCATCTAAAATAATGGTAAAGGTGATGTTTTCTTTGAAATAAACCGAAAGCCGACGGGCATTAATCAGCAAAATTCCCGACACGCCCAAGAGAAATAACACTAAAGAAATACTAATCAAAGCCGAAAGATAGGAACTTCTCAGCCGTCGAATGGATATATTTTGTTCTCGCTTTGCCATAAGCTACAAAGTTACATGATTTTTTTTGATTATAAAAGACTTTATTTTCTCAATAACCTGCCTATTTGTAAGAATAAGTCGGTAAAAACCATCGAAGCGTTACCGTTTTGCCCTATATGTCCTAATGCAAGATTCAGCTGCTTAAATAGTTCCTCAACATTGCGTTCATTGACAAAGGGGGAAAATTTTCGGGCAAAAATTTCTTCCTCGCCCATTAAATACACGGCTTTATCGGCTCCGCAATTAAACATATAACATTCGCGAAGCATCTGTTCGGCATAAAGCAGGAATTGCTTTTGTTTTTCACGGCCGGCCTTAGTAATGGTTTCTATCCAGTTGAGCAAATCCAAAAAACGGCCGGCATAAGCCATTCGCATAATATATGTAAACCATTCAAAATAAGCACTTTGTTCGTTTTTACTTTGCAATAATTCAAGGGCCTTGTTGTAGCTTCCTACCGAAAGGCGGGCAATATCGGCAGCTTGTGCTTCCGACAAGTTTTGCTCTTGTATTAAAGCTTGACGGATAGCTGTTTCGGAAATAGGCGGTATGCGCAAGGGCATGGTGCGCGACAGAATGGTTTTAATTATACGGGTGGTATCTTCGCAAACAAGCAGAAATACCGTCTTGTCGGGCGGTTCTTCTATTAATTTCAACAAACGGTTAGCCGCTTCAGCGCCCATTCGCTCGGGCAACCAAAGAATCAACACCTTATACTCCGATTCAAAAGCCTTGAAACTCAGTCGTTCAATAATCCTGTTGGCTTCATGAACACTAATCCGACCCTGTTTATTTTCAATATCCAACTGTTCATACCATTGATTTTCGGTCAAATAAGGATTAGCGAGCAAGGCCTGCCGCCACTGATTTAAAAAGTGGTCGGTAATCGGTTTTTTGTCGGAGGGTACATTTTTAGTAACGTTTACAGGTACAGCAAAATGAAGGTCGGGGTGAATGAGTTTCTGCATTTTATTGCACGAGGGGCATACTCCGCAAGCGTCGAGAGCGGAGCGGTTAGTGCAGTTCAGGTATTGGGCGTAAGCCAAGGCCAGTGCCAGATTGCCGGAACCTTCCATGCCCCAAAACAACTGCGCATGACTGACGCGCCCCTCCCCGACAGTTTGTGCTAATTTTTTCTTTAGCTCCTCTTGTCCTATTACCGATTGAAATTGCATGGTACAAAGGTAAGCATTTTTTGATTTATTTGCTTGAAAAAGTTTGATAAAAATTGATGAAGACCCTTAAACCTTTTTGTTTAAAAAGCGTCCAATAACAAAAGCCCTCTGCTTGGGACCGAGGTTGTTATGCCCAAAGAGGCAACCCTGTTCTTTTAGTTTGAACGGCGAGAGTTGCAGGGAAATTATCACTTTGGTAATTTAGGAAGAAAGGTGAAGCTGCAAATTTAACATATAAAGCCATTGAGCAACAAACTGCCTACCACCATCTACAACCGGATTCATCTGTCTTCATCTACTTATACCCAATAATCCGTTCGTAATAAAACTGACGCTCTCTCTTGAGTTCGTCTATATCATTGCCGCTAAGTTTATACGTTATTCTTTGCACCCAGTTATTCTGCTCATCGTAGGCATATTCGTAAGCCTGTCCGGCGTATTCTTCTATAGCTGTCATTATTTCATCGCCGGTATCCAAATCCTCAACTTCTTCTTCCGACTCTTCCATGGCTGCTATTTCTATTTTCATAGGGACTTGCTTTACAGTAATGGTATAATATTCCGTCAGATGACCCAGGTTATTAAACGTTTGCTTAGTCGTTTGTAGTACATCCCCATCTTCGTTATACTGTGTTCTTTCGCCATAATCGCCGTAAGAGTCATAAGCTGCAAAAACATAACGATAGTCAAAGGTCGGCAATTTATCTTTGTGTTTTTCTGAAACTGTTTCACTTAAGTTACCGTTATCATAGTAGAAATATTCCCTTTGCGCTAAAGATCCGCCGCCCCAATATTTGCGTTTTTCTTTCAACTGTAAATCATTATCATATTCGTGAATAAATTTACAGTTCAAAGCGCCGTCGGCTTTATACCAGTCCTCGTCTTCTACTAAACCGTTACTTCCATAGAGATACTGTATCCATTCTTTGGTTTTTCCTGCGCCATCGAATTTTTCTTTCTTCATTAAGCGGTTCTTCTCGTCGTATGTATACATGATGCGTTCCGAAAGGGTGTTTTCTTTATAGTTTTCTTCCTGAGCCATCAGGTGCTTCTGTCCGTATGTAATAACTTTACGGCTAACCACTTTGTCCGTTGCATCATAGTGGATTTCTTCCATCAGATAACCATCGTCGTCATATACTTTCAGGTAATCCTGCACCGGCAGGTTTTGCAATTTCCCTTTTTCCATACGGCCAAATTTTTCGAGCGCCCAATACACGCGCTGACGGACGGATAGGACCTTGCCTGAGAGGCGGTCCTGCTGCAAATCGGTTAAAGTCGTTTGTTTCTCTTTTTCATTAACGGCGCTACTACCGCCGCTGCCACAGGAAGCCAAGGCTACACAAATAATAATGCTTACAGGTAATAATCTTTTCATAGGTCAAAAATTTTAAATAAAAACTCAACTACAAATATAGTATTATTTTTTTAAATTCATAATATTCCGCAAATACTCCAAACTCCTTTTCACACTTTCTTCCGGAGTAAAATTGTATTTTTCGACTTCCACTATCAGGTGTTTTGCTCCTGCAATAGCCAGATTGTTAAGTATAGCATCAAAGCCTACCATGCCACTTTGTCCCAATTCTTTGTGGTCTTTTAAATGAAGCTGCTCAAACCGTCCGGGATATTTATTAAAGTAATCAACCGGACTCTGTTTGCCGATAACCGTCCAATAAACGTCCATCTGAAAAAACACATATTCCGGATTGGTGTTTTCAATCAGGTAGTCATACATCATGACATCTTCAATATTTGTAAATTCAAAGGCGTGATTGTGGTAACCAAATGACAAGCCCTGTTCTTTGCATCGTTTCCCGATTTCGTTATAATAATTGCAGTAGCTTTGCAGGTCTTCTATCGATTTAGGCACAGGCATTGAAGGGGCAACAATATATTTTGCCCCTGCTTCCGAATGCGCCTGAATTGCTTCGTCCCACCATTTTAATGATTCGGAAAAATCTTTTGATTGCAACTCGTCTTCCGTAAGCAGTTTGGTTGTATGCGAAGAAAGTACCGTCATTCCTGCATTTGCCACATCTTGTTTAAATTCGACAGGCGTTTTTCCGTAAAATTTTCCATTATTATATCCGGCAGCTTCAACAGAGGCAAAGCCCATTTCACCAACCTTTTTGATAGCGGCGTCATAATCCTTGGATATATCTTCACGCAGCGAATAAAGCTGAAGCGATATGTTTGCAAGGCTCTCGCTCTGTTTTGGCTGTGCTCCGCACGAGCACAACCAAAGCAGGGCGGATAGTATAATGATATTTCTCATTATCTAATCAAGGACTTTAACTCTAATGTTGCGGAACCAAACATCATCGCCGTGGTCTTGCAGGCCGATGTATCCCTGACGATTCTCCCCTCCGCAGTTGTTAAGGAGCTCAAAGGCAAGCGGCCACTTTTCTGCACTGAACTTACTGTCTTGCAGCATGTCTGTCCACTGCTGTGTCCATAGATGATATTCCAATACATTTTCACCGTTTTGTCCGTGAACCACCGTTCCTCTGTAAACCAGAATCGTGGTTTTGTTCCATTCTCCAAAAGGATTTGCATTTTGCGGTTTAGCCGGAATCATATCGTACAGCGAGGTGGACTGCCGATTTCCGTCTTTACCTAATTTGCCGTCGGGGTGGTTTTCGTTATCCAATACCTGTGCTTCTGGGGCAGAGATGTAGATAGGCTCCAATCTCCAGTTTCCGTCTGCTCCTTTGGCTTCAATTTCCTGAGCTAAGTAAAAGATACCTGAATTGCCGCCTTTTGACACCTTCCACTCCAATTCCAATTCAAAGTTTTTGAATGGGAAGGCAAAAATAATGTCGCCACCGTCGCCATCCTGCGCTTCTCCGGCTCCGCTGCCGTTGAATTTTATCGCTCCGTCGTCAATGATCCATTTTTGGGGAACATAATCTTTGCCATATCCGCGCCAGCCCTTAAACGTGCCGTCAAAGATGACAATATATCCATCAGGCTCAACCTGAAACTCGTTGATATCTGCTATAGGGTTTTCAATAACCCTGTATTCGGGGACCTTGCTTTCTTGTTTGTTGGCTCCGCCTCCGCAGGCAGCTATTGACAGCACAACAGCTACACATAATAAGTTAAAAAAATATTTTCTCATAATGTTGTTTGTTAATTATTTATTTCATCTATTGCTTATTTCGGCATGTCGGGAAGTGCCCATCCTTCGCGATAGGTGTGTTTAATCAATTCCTCTGCAAATTGGTTGGCATTAATGGGGTCTGTCCATGTCTTGTCAAAGGTGGGGTGTCCGTCCGTAATTTTGAAACCGTCTTTAATCACGGTCTTAATTGTTGCATCTTGAGGAATGTTGGTAAAGCGCATGTTGGGGCCGTCCCACTCCAATTCCTGATTTAATCCCTGCAACCTGACAGCCAATACACCCATAACCACCATTTCATTGAAAGGCCCTGCTTCGCCGAAGTAGGAAGTTGTTTCCACGCGACTGTCGGCATCTTCCTTACAGGCGCGTACCCAGTCCATTTCGTGGGAAGTTGTTACCTCGCGCAGTACTTCAGGAGCTTTCGGCTCGCGGCCGGAAAGGAGGTAGGGGCGTACGCCGTAGCATCCGCAAATCAGCGTATCTTTTGTTCCGTGGAAGATTACTCCGCCGCCGCTGTCGTTCATGTTTTTTCCGGCAGGCAGTCCTTCGGGACGCATCGGCATTAAGCCTCCGTCGTACCAATACACCTCTACTTCAGGCATAGCAACCTTGGGCATATTGTCGCGCGCAGGGAAAATTAATTTCACCGTTTGTGCATTAGGCGCGCAATCGGTAAGCAGCAAGGTTGAACTTCCCTGGGCTTTCGTGGGATAGCCTAATTTTAATCCTTTGAAAACAGGGTGAAGAATGTGGCAGGCCATGTCGCCCAGAGCGCCTGTTCCGAAATCCCACCAGCCGCGGAAATTCCAAGGCGTGTAAATGGAATTGTAAGGACGGAATGGTGCCGGGCCGATAAATGCATCCCAGTTCATTGTGCCGGGTACTTTTTCTACTTTTTCCGGACGATTTAAGCCCTGCGGCCAGATAGGACGGTCGGTAAAGGCTTCTACTTTACGCACTTCGCCGATTTCGCCGTTCCATATCCACTCGCAGATCTTACGTACTCCTTCTCCCGAAGCGCCTTGATTCCCCATTTGGGTGGCTACTCTGTGCTTTTTCGCCAGCTTGGTTAATAAACGCGATTCGTAAACCGTATGGGTAAGCGGTTTTTCAACGTACACATGTTTACCGACAGTCATTGCATCGGCAGCAACAATTGCGTGCGTATGGTCGGCCGTTGCGACTACTACCGCATCTGCCGATTTCAGCAGTTCATCGTACATACGACGGTAGTCGCTGTACTTTTTAGCATTCGGATATGCCTTGAATACCCTGTCGGCATATTTCCAGTCCACATCGCAGAGGCCGATAATGTTTTCGTTCGGTATGGCCTTGAGCACGCCGGCCCCGCGCCCTCCGACGCCAACGCCAAGGACGTTAAGTTTGTCACTCGGCGCTACGTGGCCGAATTTCTTTCCCAATACAGTGTTGGGAACTACTGCTAAACTGAGAGCAGCGACTGCTCCTTGTTGAAGGAATTTTCTTCTTGAAATCTCTTTTGGCATAAGTTTATAGTTTTTTATTAGTGTTTATTAATCCGTATCCTGTTTTTAAGTTGCTTCGCCGTTCCCTGATTTTTTCTAAAGTATGAAGATCTCCGATGGCAGGCAGGGCATGGGTTAAGGCGTCTTCGTAAAATTTCCATGCGTATTCCGAAGCGCTTGCGGCATGGCGCATGGTAGGGAGTATCTCGTCTCTTTTTCCCGATTCAATTGATTGGGCAAAGCGAGCGCACAAGACATCAATATTTTTATCTCCAAAGGGTCTTTGGATTTTTTGCGTCTGCGCTACGCCGTGCAGTTCTACAATTGCGGTTTTGAAATCATGTGTCATTCGTGCAATGCCCTTTGTTCCTATGAGGTCAATGTATGAATTATGCGTGAGGTCTTTGGATAATTGCCCGTAAACGTGCCCCTGCGTAATGTCGAACACAATGCCGTTTTCAAAGGTTCCATGGCATTGTAGCCACCAGGGTTCTTCGTAATTCCACATTCGGATAGCCTGCGCATGCCATGTTTTATATTCCGAGGCGGCGTACCAGCGCGCAATATCCACATAATGCATTCCGCAGTCGTGAAAAGAGGGTCCTTCGTAGTCATGCCCTTCCCCCGGAGCTAAGCCCGGTGTCAGGTGGCAAATGCGGATAATGGCCAACTCGCCGATTTCGCCCTGAGCGATGAAATCTTTGATTAGATGGTGATACCACGAATTTCGCAAATAGAGGTTTACCGTAGAAATAAGGTTTGACGCTTCGGTGAGCCTGACTATTTCCCACTCTCTTTCAAGGTTTTCGGCAATAGGTTTTTCTGCAATAATATGTTTTCCGCATGCAACAGCTTTTTCGATTTGATTTCCCCGCGAATCGGCCAAAGCAGAAAGAACTACTACCTGTACGGCAGCATCATTAAAGATCTCCTGTTCATCGGCAGTAATGACTGACTTGGGGGATAATTGTTGTGCAAGGCTGCGGGATAAAGGATCAATGTCGCATATATAGGCAATATCCCATTTTCCGCTTTTTTGCATTTCCTGAAGAAAAAAGCCCCCTATCCGTCCAAAGCCTATGATACCTACTTTAATTTTTGAACTCATACTAATAATATGTATAGCTCACAAAGATAGTAAAAAAACTATTAAAACATTACTTTAGCAAATAAATTTTTATCGTATTCTTGTTCGCTTCGCCATATTCGTGGTTTAATCGGGGTCGCAGTTTTTTCGTGTCGATATTATGTATTCTTTTTCTGCCATATCTATGAACTTGTCCAATATGACTGCTTTGTCTTCTATTGCCAACAATTGTGCTTTGACGAGTCCTAAGAAAGTTTAAAGAATTGATCGGGATTGTTTTTCTAATCTTGCTGTTGCCGTGTTTCGCCGGTCAGGAAGGTATAAATAGCGGGAATTACGTACAGGCTAAACAAAGTAGCGCAAATCATTCCGCCTACTACGGCTATGCCCATTGCTATACGGCTCTCGGCGCCTGCGCCGGTAGCTAACGCCAATGGAAGAATGCCCAGAATGGTGGACAAACTGGTCATTAAGATAGGCCGAAAACGCGACACAGATGCGTCTTTAATAGCTTCCATTAAAGACAAGCCTGCCTCGCGGCGTTGATTGGCAAATTCAACAATAAGAATCCCGTTTTTGGTTACCAATCCGATTAACATGATAATGCCGATTTGACTAAAGATATTCAATGTTTGTCCATATAGTTTCATCGCCAACAATGCGCCCATTACCGACAAGGGAACGGTAAACATGACAATCAGAGGGTCGCGGAAACTTTCAAACTGCGCTGCAAGCACTAAATAAATCAAGACCAAGGCCAAAATAAATGCAAACATCAAGCTGGAGGTACTTTCCACAAAGTCTTTAGAGTCGCCCGACAGAGTTGTGCTAAAGTCATCGCTGAGTACGTGGCCGGCAATACGGTCCATTTCCTCAATTCCCTGCCCAAGCGTATAACCTTTGGCCAAGCCTGCCGAAACCGTAGCTGAAACAAAACGGTTATAGCGGTAAAGTTGCGGCGGCGTACTGCTCTCCTGTATAGACACCACATTGTCTAACTGTATTAATTCACCGGCGGTATTGCGGACATAAGCATCGGTCAGGTCTGTAGGTTTATTGCGATTTATACGGTCATACTGGCTCAAAATCTGATATTGTTTACCATTGTATATATAATAACCGATACGTTGTTCGCTCATGGTCAATTGCAGGGTTTGGGCTATGTTTTGTACGGAAAGCCCCAGCAGGGCTGCTTTTTCCCGATTAATAGAAATGGTAACTTCCGGCTTGGTAAATTTCATGTTCAGGTCGGAAGCCGCAAATACCGGACTTTTATTTACTTCGTCCATAAAGGTCGGCAGGTATTTTTTCAGATCTTCCAAGTTTTTTGCTTGAATTACGTAAGCTACAGGTAAGCCTCCTCGGCGGCCGCCAAAGGTTTGCTGTTGGGTAACAAAGGAGCGCGCACCGGTCATCTGCCGAACAATCGGATTTAATTTATCGGCTATTTGCTGTTGGGTTTCCGAACGGTCTTCGGGTTGCACTAATTTTATACGCAGCCACGAAGCATTAACGCCACCCATGCCGACGCCGCCCATGAGATTTTCATACTCTCCGGGAATTTGGTCATCAACAATGGCAACCATTTCATCAACGTAGCGGTTCATATAGTCGAAGGTAATTCCTTCCTGCGCTACTGAGTTAATGGTAAGGTAAGAACGGTCTTCCAAAGGCGCCATTTCGGAAGGTAGTTCCGACCACATCCAAACGATCAAACTTATCGCTGCCGCAACAATAACAAGGGCTATGTAACGAAAACGCATAAACCAGTTGAGCGAACGGCGATAAACATTATTAAAGCCTATGAAGAAAGGCTCTGTAACACGATAGAACCAGTTTTCCGTTGCATTCCTTGTTAGCAATTTGGTGGTAATCATCGGCGTAAAGGTAAGCGCCACAATTGATGAAATACATACTGCTCCGGCAATTACAACGCTGAATTCGCGGAATAAGCGGCCGGTAACTCCCTGTAAAAACACAATAGGGAAAAACACGGCAACTAAGGCAACCGTTGTAGAAATAACCGCAAAGTATATTTCTTTTGATCCGGCTATGCCTGCTTCCTTCGGCGCCATGCCTGCTTCTATTTTTGTGTAAATATTTTCCATCATCACAATAGCATCGTCAACCACCAATCCAATGGAAAGCACAACAGCAAATAAGGTAAGGATATTAATAGAAAATCCGGCTAAGTACATTACAAAAAACACGCCGATAAGCGATATGGGAATAGCCAGAACCGGAATAAGGGTAGTACGCCAACTTCGCAAAAAGAGGAAGATAATCAACACCACCAAGGCAAAGGCCTCAAAAATGGTAGTGCGCACTTCTCCTAACGATTGGCGAATAAACACCGTATTATCAAAGGTAGTTTCCACTATAATATCTTCCGGAAGGTCTTTTTTCAATTCTTCAATTACGATTTTGGCGCGGTCAACAATATCAATATAATTGGCACCGGGTAGCGGTATGAGGTTACAACTCACTGCAGGAATGCCATTTAGTTTCAATATTACCCGCATGTTTTCAGGTTCTATCTCTGCTATGCCAATATCGTTAAAGCGCACAAGACGTTCACCATCTTGATATACAATCATATTATTGAAATCATCAATAGTACGGAAACGACCGAAAGTCCGCACCGAAAGTTCGATGTTATCTCCTTCTACTCGGCCTGACGGCAATTCTACATTTTCATTAGTAACCGCATTCCGTACATCTAAGGGGGTAATACCATAAGCCGCTAAGCGCGTGGGGTCCATTTTCAGGCGAATAGACATTTTTTTCGAACCCCAAACACCAACGCTGCTTACGCCCGATATAGTTTGCAGCCGTTCTTTAAAATTAATTTCGGCATAATCGCTCAGGTCAATCATAGAGCGCCTTTCGCTACGCAATGAAACGCCAAAGATAGGGTTAGCATCGGCATCGGCCTTTTCTACTACCGGAGGGTCAACATCTCGCGGCAATCTGCGAAGCGCGCCTGATACTTTGTCGCGCACATCGTTGGCGGCTGTTTCCATCTCAACTTCCAAGTTAAATTCTACCGTAATACGACTACTGCCGTCACGACTTGAACTGGAAATAGAGCGGATACCCGGAATACCATTAATGGCCGATTCTAAGGGTTCAGTAATCTGGGTTTCAATAACGTCCGCATTAGCTCCGGGGAAACTGGTGCTTACCGTTACAATGGAGGGGTCAACACTGGGGTAATCGCGTACACCCAAATAAGTAAATCCGATAGCTCCCAGTATCAATATGATAATATTTAATACTGTGGCTAATACAGGACGTTTAATACAAGTAGCAGCAAGAGACATTCTATTCGATTTAAAAACTTGTTATTCTGCAAATGTACTAATTATTTTTTAATAAACTTTTAACTTTAATAAACTTTTAACTTTATAAACTAATCCGGCACCGCCGAGACAGATACCGAAGGTATTACTATCGGTGTCATCGTCATAGTTATGGCATTTGATGTAACCGTTGTCGTTCCGGCGCAAGGGTCGTTTGAAGTCATCTCGCAACTGATTATATCTCCGTTTTCAGGTTCATAGCTGTAGGTAGTACCGATGGCGCCGCCGATAGGGCTTCCACCTTTCAACCACTGGTAGCTCGGCGCTGTCCCCTGATTTACCGTATTGCTTACGGTATAGGTTACGCTTGTTCCCATGCAGACATTATTATCGGAAGCGGTAATCGTTGCTGCAGGCGTTACTATTGGCAATACCGTTACTGTTACCGTATGCGCTGCCAAGGGCGGCGCAGGGCATTCTGCTTCCATAAAGGTAATTCTTGCATAACCGTGTCCGGAATGACCTGTTTGAACTGTTCCATCAGGCCATGTAAAGGGCTGATCCCCTGCTATTGTTTGAGCGTCTTCCAAATAACAGGTCGGCGATAATTGCCATAATGCCGCATTAACCGGATCGCCCGATTGCCATACGCCGAATGCTGAGGCCGTATAGATCCAACCTGAGCCGCCGCCGCCAATAGGCCAGGACGTACCTCCTCCATACCAACCGCCGCCGGCACCGCCCGATGCCCATTCATCAGCGCCCGCACCGCCGCCATTCCAACCGCCTGTTGAGGCAATATTATTTCCTGTATTATCCGGTCCATAACCAAATTCCCCGTTAGATACATGATCACTGTAATTACTGGACCCTCCTGCCGTTTGACCGGCACCAATAAAATCAGTTCCATGACAAGAGAAAGAAGGCGCAGACAATCCTCCTCCATCATTACCTGCATAAACGTCGCAGGAAGAATCATAATAAGCCAACAGTCCATCTCCATGTCTTCCGCCGCCGCCGCCTGCTACAATAATCCTGTGATAGTAAGTATTTCCGTTAACTCTTATATCGGTGCCGCCGCCGCCGCCTGAGCTGCACCAGTGATGGGTGCTTGCTGTTGGCTGCCCGCCCACATAAACATACAAGTTGTCGCCTGCCGTTAAATTTACTTCTCCCACAGCATAGCCTCCTCTGCCGCCTTTATATGTAATATCATTACTGTGTCCGCCCTGTGCGCCCCAAACTTCTAATTTATAGCGGCCTGTTATCGGCGCTGTCCAACTTTGAGGACTTCCATCGTCTCCTGTCGTTCCATTATAACTAAAATCTTTAGTCCCCATAGTACCGGCTACTACCCAATAAGTCGTACTTGTTGTTGGCGTAACCGTGTAACTGTTACCCCAACCAATTAAGTTTTGCAGGCCGGAGTCGGAATACCATTGTACAAAATGGCCGGCTGTTGCTGTAGCTGTTAAGGTAGCTGAGCCTCCTTCGCATATTTGATAGGTAGTAGGGCTTGGCGTTACATCAGCCGCTGTGGGTAGCTCTTGTACTATTACTGTTACTGTGTTTGAAGTAAAACTGCCGCAACTTGTGTTGATTATATAGGCTAATGCGGCTCCGTTTTGGCCGATGCTTACCGTACTTGGGGAGGCATAATAGCTGCCGTTCAAGGTCCACGAGCCGGACCCTGTTAAGGTACAGGAGCCTACATCTACCGTAGGGGTGCAGGCGCTTAAATCTAACGGCATGCCCTCACAAACAGCTAACGAGGCACAGGGTAGTATTACCTGAGGATAATTTTCCGGGAACACGGTTATCGTAAAGGTAACAGGGCTGCCGCTACAGCTTGTAGCGTTAAAACTGTATATCGGCGTTACCGTTATGGTTCCGGATATAGGCACACTTGTTGTATTCGACGCCGTGAAAGTTCCTATGGTTCCTGTTCCCGACAAGCCTAAGCCTATTGCCGTATTACTGTTCGTCCAAGTAATATTTGTTAACGTTCCCGAACCCGCAAAGGGAGTTGTTGTCGCTCCGGAGATATAGGTCTGATTAGTATATGTATTGCTCCTTGGAACAGGCAGTACCGTGATCGTAAAGGTTGAATCATATCCTGTGCAATTTCCATAAGTCGGCGTTACTGTGTAGGTACGTGTTAGCGGGGCGGCGCCGATATTAGCAGTTGTAAAGCCCGGTATTGATGTTACCGTAGAGCCTGAGGTCGTACCGCCGATGGCATCGCCGGTAGAACTCCAGTTATAACTGTAACTCGAACTTATTCCGGTATAATTGCCTGTAAAGGTGGCGCCCGAAAATAAAATTTCCGCACATAGGGTCTTATTTTCCATGTTGTCCACCCGCGGTCGTGCATACACCTGCATCGGCAGTATTTTTGTGATAGCCGGCGCTAAGGTTTCCGGACACTCCAAGCTGAGCTGGGACAAGTTCATCCACGAGGCGCTTATTGTTCCGTCAGGCACAGGATCATCGGCTAAGGCTTTTTCAAATTGAGTCGTAAAACTATAGGTTACTGTTGTCGAAGTTACGTTAGCGCCTAAGGAATTTAGATAGGTGTCGTCTAATTTAAACGCCAGCTTGCGCATAGCGCCATCGTTAACCAATACGTTGGTCATCGAAGAGGGAGAGAGCGTACCGCTACCAGCAACATAGCCTGAATAAGCATAACTAACCTCTCCGGAGACATCAATATTCAAGGCGGCAGGCATCAATACAAATATTGAATCTATTGGAGACATATTAACCGAAGTAGCCTTGTCTATACGCCAGGCGCTAAAAGTAACAGTGCGCACTCCTTCCGAACCATGACAGCTTGCAAAGTCTAAATTGCTGGCTATCGTTAAATTGGCATTAACAGCATAAGAGGCGATAACGCCTGTCAGGAACAAGGAACTTGAACGGTATATATGGCTGTTACTGTTATTTGCATCAAGGCCGCAAATTCGTTTGCCGCTTATCGTCATGCTTATTTGTTCGGCATAATACGAATTTACTTCACAGGCGGGATTCAATACAAACCTGATGTAAACCGTTTTATTAGGCGCTATTTCACCCTTAGAGAATATGGGAAGGCCGGAATCTATCAAGTCTAAGGTAATATGTTGCGCCGTTGTCCCTCCTGTCAGACTTAGAAGCTCTGCGTACATTGCTCCGGCAGTAATCGGATATACTATGCCGTCATATTCTATATAGGCCGAATTGGCTACAAATTCCATTCCGCGCGGAATGATTGCCTCTGCCTTGGCATATTGTACTCCTGTTTGGCCTCCTATGGCATTGATCTGCAACTCTACCGGAAATTGATAGCCCACCTGAATAGTATTGTTTCCATATACCGTTGCTCCCAGTCGCAGTACTGAAGGATTTACCTGTGTCTGGCTCAAAGGAGTAATAGCTCCGTCAATCCTTGCCGATGGATTGGTAATTTCCAAATTTAAGGGAATGGCATTCCAATAATCGGTTAAAGCCGCATTGGCAGACAAGGCATTAAAACCCGCATCGGTTAAGGGAATGCTTGGCGATAAATCTATTGGCGACCAGGTTCCGGAAGTTTGGGGCGGGTTGGCTATGGAATAAAACTTCACCGGCTCAACGCTTGGACAAGCCGAAGGTTCATAGGTTACATACAAGCGGGCGCTGGCAATGTTCGTTGTTATTGAACAGGGGTTTAGTTGTATCCATTTATTGTCTTGCCCTGTGCCGCTATAGGTAGCGGCCGGATAGCCGTTTCCTGCGCTAATAACCAACTGTGCGTCCTTTACATTACCCTGTACATACAACCATGGGCTGCTGAGCGTTGAGGAGGCTGCCGCTAAACCAATGTCATAAAAAACAGTATTGCTTTCGGCGGGCTTGCTCGTCGCTCCGGTAGAGCTTAATAATACCCTGTTTGCCAAAGGATAATTATAGGATTTCGTCGAAGTACAAGTTATTAGCTCGCCTTGTAAATAGTTCGTTTGTCTGGTCATATAGACCGTAGTGTTTGCAGTATAAGAGCCTCGAGGAGTAGCTGAACTGGCGCTTACCGTGTGTGTCGCATGGTTAAAGATAAAGAACCCGCCGGGAGGAACAAAGGGCGGAGTCGAGCCTGTAAGGTTACCCGCAGTACTCCAAAGCGTATCAAATTTAAAGACCTTGCGGATAGGATTTGCTTGTGTCTCCGGTGTTGCCGTAGCGTTAATGGTACAAGTCCTTGAACTTGAAGTTCCATAATAAGCGGTGAGCATAAAGCTTTGATCATTGTCCAGTACATAGCCAACAGGTGCATTAACAACCACTGAATCAATACTATATATTGACCGATATTCGTATGGGAAGCGCCAATTAGTATATTGATAAGCTATAGCTCCTCCCGATGTATTATAGGTTGCCGGGGTAGCGCTAACAGTAACTGTAGCCGGAGCCGTATAGGTAGCCATCGAAATAGATTGTATGGTAAATGATCCGTTATAAATGTCGGAACTACCCTTTCGCAAAGTGCCCGGATTAGCTACCTGTTCTATTTTACTCAAGGTGCCGGCGGCAGTTATCGGAAGCTCAGTTGCATAAAGGTCAAAGCGATGATGATTCCCTCGTGAGATGCCTGATGAAGATGTTGTGAAAGAATGTACTAATACAATCTTAATGCTGTCGTCCAGCACAAAACTCGAATCATCGGTTTTCTGTATTTCCCATGCCCAAACATATTGATGGGTGGGTGTATAGGCTGTATTATTGTAATAACTACTGACATTGGTATTTACTAACTGGGCTGTAATAGACGATGGACTGTCATTTAACAGGAGGGTAGTAAAGGAAGCTCCGGAACCAATACCGGGCACTACATAAGCATTAGTTTGATCGCTATAATCTACCAAATAGATTCTTGAATAGGTACCGGCATCTATCACCCTTGCTTTCATGGTAAATACCATAGTATCTCCGCGAATCAGGATATCTTCTCTACGTTCGCTGTAAATGGCCTGCGTATTCGGGACATCAGGCATACCATTCATAGGTGTAGCGTCCCTCAGCCCCACTGTTTGCCGCCGCTGTTCAAGATTGTAGAAGTCAAGGCCCTCATCTATACAATGAAGGATCAAGGGCCCGGCGGTAGTAAAATTATATACTCCGGCAGTACAGGGAGCGCCGGAGGTGCTCGGATAAACCTTGCAATTGGCCGTTATGTTTACTGCGCGATTTTCATTGACAGCCGTACAGTTATTTTTTAATTTCACCCATAAGTTATAAGCCGAAGTTGATGTAGAGGGATAAGTACTCCGCAGTAAATCAAAAGTATAAATATTAGAATCGGCCGTTGCGGTCATTAAAAAATTGCTCGGCGACCAAGTATTTGATGAATAAAAAACACTTATATCGCCTACAAGGTTATGCTCCAATTCCAAGCCTTTCGGCATTTTTAAAGTTATACTCATCTTCGCGGTATTATCGGCAAAGCCCACATAGTTAAAGGGTTGAGTATTTAACTGAAATTGTCCGGTGAAAACTTCATTTGCACTCACCATGTTATTGGCCGGATTCGTCCATGCGATGCCTAAGAAATAATTACCTACATTCGGAGTATAAACAGGATACCAATAACTGTTCCACGTCGTTCCATATCCGGCAGCATTTGGTCCGGAATTAAGGCCAAACCAATGAGTAACTGATTGTACGTATGCTGTTGAGGGAACTGAAGTATTAAAATCTGCAGGCAAATGGTAAGGAATACTGACATAAAGGGTGTCGGCAGTACCTGCACCGAGTATGGCCGCCCCGCAATAAACATAAATAGAGGTCGGCTGATTCCTGTAGGCAAGAACAGGATGCGTATTGCCACTTGTTGTAGAGACATGAATTGACCGCGGCAAGGGAGGGCCGTATTTACCTTTTCGCACTACTATTCCAGAGGTATCCATATAGCCGACGGGGGCTTCGTAAGTACGATACTGGTTGATAATACCTGCCATATTCCCTGTTCCGGTATTTCTATAGGCAAAGGTATAAATATTAGGCGCTTCATTGGTATGGCAAATTAATCCATTAGACTGAAAAGAAGGGATAGTAGCCAATGATGATACCGCAGGGGTTCCGCCTGCAATATTAGCGCTAAAAATCATCGTGTTTGTAATGTTAAAAGCCGCTCGAAGCACGGTGTTCGCTGCGACAGCCCATTGTCCTGTTATATTAACATTTTCCGTTCCGCCATAACGCTTGGTTACGTCCACGGTAAGCGGCCAGTTGTCTCCTTCCTTAAAGCCGTTTCCGCCGGGAAAATCCTGTTTTCGTAGCTTAATAGTGTAAGTGCCTCTGGTTGTCGCTGAGAAACTTGTTGTTATATTTTTTACTACTGTAATTTGCGACAAGGGAAGAAGTGTGCCGGCGAAATTCCAGTTTTCAAATGTCATCGCATCTATCCAAGTAGAAAAAGTTAACTCGCAGGAGTCAACGCTGCCGTTCAAACAGGCTACTCTAAACTGTAAATTCTGCGAGGTAGAATTAGTGGTTGCTCCTCCGTTGTTTGCCCCAAAATTAATGGTCAGCGGTGTATTCTGATAACCCGGCAGAACAACAGGGTCTAACACTGTGATACCCGCATATTTATAAGTCAAATTAAAAGTACCGGGACTGCCTGTAGCCGTATGCGTACCGCTTGGTCCCGTATATACATTCACTGTTACTACAGGGGTCAATGTACTGCTGTTGACATTTCTTTGTTTACTCTGTACGGCAATAGAATAGTGCATCACATTACCGTCAGTCATGCTGACATTGGTGAATGTCAGCGTACCTGCATTATAGCCCGCGTATGTAGCGGTAATTCCGGTCAAGTGAACAGGCGGCGTATTTACAAATTCCTGATCAAGCGTATTTGGCAACACGACCTCTATTCGCCCATTACTTATTGACCCTGATTGCATTATCAAATACAAAGACATGGTCGAAGGGGTGCTATAGCCTATATTTATCGGCTGAATCTCTGTCGCTCCGCCTAAATCCGACCAGACGACAGTTTGGGTTAAGGCCTTAGTAGGCAGTAAGCCACAGGCAGTAAACAATAAACAGTAAACTGCAACGATATTAGAAGCAATTTTAATCTTTAGTTTGGTTTTCATCTTTTTAAGTTGGTATGTAACAGTACATTTAATTGGACAAAATTAAATAATTATATTTTATTTTTACAGAAAATTTAACACTGCTTAACACTTTGCAGTGCATTTTTAACATTATTTAACAAAATATATTAATTCAAATCAATATTTATTGCTACATTTGTCGTCTAATATGCAGCGTATATGCCTTTCATAACGAAGAGCGATTTAATTTTGGGGAAGAAGGGATTTACCGGGAAGATTATATCGGAGGTCGCAGCTAAGATGCTACGTATAAAGCGTCTGAATTGGCTTTATGATAATGGTTTACCAAAAACAGAAGGGGAAACATTGAGCGGCAACCTGCTTTCATTAATGGGTACGAGTTACTCCGTTTTCGAGTATGACAAGGCTAAGATTCCCCAAAAAGGAGCTGCTATAGTTGTGGCCAACCACCCTACCGGAGCTATGGACGGAGTTTTGCTCATCGACCTGCTCTCTTCAATAAGGCCCGACGTAAAGTTTATGACCAATTTCTTACTGAATTATATTGAAGGACTTAAACCTTTCTTTATAAGTGTTGACCCTTTCGACTCGGCCAGTAAAGCGCGCAATGTGGCCGGTTTTCGCGAAGCGCTCAAGCACCTCAATGACGGCGGACTATTAGTCATCTTTCCTGCCGGCGAAGTAGCCACTTACCGAAAGGGCTTTCGCAAAGTTGGAGATAAGCCATGGAATGAGTCGGCCATAAAGCTAATCCGCAAGGCTAAGGTTCCTGTAATTCCGCTCTGCATAGAAGGTTACAACAGTCGCTTATTCCACCTTTTGGGGAAGATACACCCTATGCTTCGCACAGCCATGCTCGGCCGCGAATTTATCAACAAATCGGGTAAGAAAATAGCTGTCAATATAGGCGCACCGATGACCCCCAAGTTTCTGGCAAAGTTTGAAGACATAAAAGTTTACGGAAACTACCTGAGGGCTAATGTCGAATACCTGCATAAGAAGCGGTTGAACTGGTGGAAAAGAATTGTTATAAAAAGCAAGCATGTTGAAGGAGAAGAAATAATTGCTCCTGTAAATCGCAAGGATATAAAGGCCGAACTGGAAAAAATAGGCGATAGCAACAAACTCTTCAGCAGCAACAATTACGAGCTTTATTTCACCAGACCTGAAGAAATTCCGAACATTATGACGGAAATCGGCCGACTGCGGGAAATCACCTTCCGCGAAATCGGCGAGGGCAGCATGAAGTGCCTTGATACGGATAAATATGACAAATATTACCACCAACTCTTTATCTGGGACACCGAAGCCGAACAGATAGCCGGCGCTTATCGTTTGGGGCTCGGCGATAAAATTGTTGAAAAGTATGGCCTGAGAGGATTCTATACCGACACCTTGTTCAGATACCGTCCCGAAATGAGACATTTAATGTCGAAGACCATAGAATTAGGACGTTCTTTCCTTGTTAGCGAATACCAGCGTAAGCCCTTAACCCTGCTGTTGCTTTGGAAGGGCATACTCCACGTGATACTTCGACATGCGCGGTATAATTATCTCTTAGGCCCTGTATCCATCTCCGGAGAAATGAATATGGTGTCGAAAACCCTGATTGCAAAATATCTTGAGAAGCATTATTTTGATAAAAAATTAGCTGCTTATATTAGACCGATTACCGGCCTGAAAGGTATCAACGCTCCTATAGACGACTCGCTGATAGACGGCGTAAAATCCATAGAACACATCAACAAGATTGTGCTTGATATAGAGCGCGGAAAGTTCGGACTGCCTGTGCTGCCCCGCAAATACCTTCAACTCAACAGCCGCGTACTCGGGTTCAATGTTGACCCTGATTTCAACCACTGTCTCGATGCCTTGATGCTGCTTGATTTAACCGGCATTCCCGAAGAGACCATACAACTGCTTTCAAAGGAGATAACCGACATAGATGTAACCGAGCGGTTAAAAAAGGTAACTCAAGAGGAGTAAGGGACTTACAAGCAAAAACAATAGAGGGCGACATTTATAAACATTTTAAAAAAGAGTAAATATGAAAAAGAAAATAATAACAGGCTGCATAGCTGCTTTTGTGGCTGTAGTAGCCATAATTGCTATTACATTTGAAGTAAAGGCAATCCATTTTTGTACGGAGGGCAACCAAGGTGAATGTCTACTGAGAACTGATGGTCAAGGGTGGGCATGTGTTGTAACTACCGGCATAAAAGAATGCCATGACACGTTTGAAAAAGAATACCTTACTTTAATGGACGCTCGTCCCTGACCTGATTTTACAAGGCTGCCTAAAAGACTTTGGACAGCCTTTTTTATTAATATTTAAACCCATATCAACTATGAAATTTTTTTCTTTAACGGTAGTTTTATGTTGTGTGCTTAATTTCTGTGCGAATGCTGTAGTCAATAAAGAAAGAGACAAGTACCCTAACGGATGCTCATTGACGTTAAAAAAAATAAAGGAATTCCCCTTAGACGATAAAACCTCTTATATGGTAGAAAGCCTACAATTTACAGACCATGATACCATTCAATACCTTAGTTTTTTAAACGAGCATAATAATGCCGTTTATTTTTACGACCATGAGTCACGCCTGTACCTCAAGCATATTCCTTACCACAGAGAAGGACCCGATGGGGTCGGCGGGATTGACGGCTATTACTACATCAATAACGACAGCATTTATCTCTATTCCTATGGGACGCAATTGTTGTACCTGACCAACGCCGAAGGCTCTGTTTTATCCAAAAACAAAATAGAACAATATGATAATCCCGATATCATTTATCCGGCAGCTAAGATTATGAATAATGCTCCTTTGAGAAAGGTAAATCGAAATATTATTATGACAGGATTTATTGCCGGAGAACCTGAACGTGAAACTACAGAAAACCGACCGGTAGGAATTATTTATAATTCGGATACCGATTCGGTAAAATATGTCATTAACTATCCGGAGCAGTATGCAAAATATAATTGGGGAGGCGGATTTACATACAGGCAAGTTTCTTATGATATAAACGGACAGTCCATGGCGGTCAGTTTTTATGCCCACCACTATATTGTAGAATATTCTTTACTTACCGGAGAAATAAAACAACACTATGCCGGCAGCAGGCTTATAGATGAAATAAAGCCTCTGCCATACCCTAAATATCCTACGCTCCCTCGTATAGATGTCGAGGTGGGGGCGAATTGGTACATGAGTAGCCCCTCCTACGAAGGCGTTTTTTATGATAAATACAAAAACAGATATTACCGCATAGCCCGGCTGCCGACAGAAATAGAATATGAATTGGGAGACCGTAATAGAAAACCGACAGTGGTCATTGTGTTAGATGCGGATTTTAATTATTTGGGAGAAGCAACCTTGCCTAAAGATGTTGTATTCAATCCGTTTTGTTCTTTTGTTTCCTCAGATGGGTTTAATATTCAGGTGATTACGGATAATGAAGATCTGTTAACATTTCATTGTTATAACTTTTTTGCCGATGAAGAATAAATACCTGATTGCATTAGGCCGTTTGTTCATGGCTTGTTTTTCAAACTGCAAGCAGCAGGATTATAATTTAGAAATCCCAACAAATTCATTTTGAAAATGTTGGGATTTGAATTTTTATTTCCTGAATATCCCGAATTAAGCCCCCATTTTTCGCGAAGAGAAAACAGTTAAGCGTGAGGCGATTGATTTTTGGTGAAATTTAAGAAGAACGAATTTCGTCCCGGCGGCTTCACGCAGGCAGGGCTTCCACAAAGGTTCGGGCGGGCGATGCACTTGCAAATTTGCACAAATGCTTCTGCGGACATACACCCCCGCTTGGTGAAACCTTAAGTTGTACGATCACCCACTCTTAATGATGCTCTTTTATTTTACAAAGTTTAATATTATTCCTCCAATTATTATTGTTGTAATTACAAATAATAAAATTTTCTGTATTTTAATTTCTTTATCCTGCCTTTCTAAACGCTCATCAATTTGCTTAAATCTCTTTTCTAATATACCATTTAAGTTGTAAAAGACTACCTTCAAATTATTTTTGACTTCAATTTCGCTTGTTTTTATTTTTTCCGTAAGTAAGTTGTACTTGCTTTCCTCATTTTGAATTATTTGTTCTTTTGCGGCCGCTACCTTGTCAATAATCAAATTTTGAGATTCAATCAACTTAATTTCCAGTGCTTTTATAGCTTCGATAACAAGCTGTAATTTTGCCGGAAAATCAAATTCCTTTAAGACTTTAATGAGCTCATCGCACGCTTCTACAATACCTTTATAATGTTCCAGGAGTTTATTTATTACTTCGATTTGCTCTTTGATTGCTATTTCTACATTTCTGGCAACAGACTCAAGTTCTTCGCCTGCATCATTTATCGCTCCTACCGCTACAGAAGATATCTCTTGAATAATTTTTGCATTCTTATCTCGACTTTCTGCAAGAAAAGAGTTTAACTTTTTGTGAAGTTCAGCAATTCTTTCTTTGAAATCTGCTTTAATGCTTTCAAGATGTTCTACATACTTGACTTTAACATCGTCTATTCCGCGAACAACTTCCAAAGATGTTTCGCGAAATTCTTCCATTTGAACTTTTGCCGAAGATAAATCTTCAAGGTTTTTTTGAAGTTCAGAAAGTACTGAATGTGTTTTGTTATCTGTCATATTCTAATAAATATTTATGATTAAAATTCTTTAGCCAATCATTGTGAAACTCTAAATACAATTCTTCGATAATTATATCAAGTATGCTTGAAACTTCGTTGCTGTCGTTAGCATTATTAATTATTTCTGTTTTGTAACGCTCTATATGTTGAGACAATTCTTCAAAACTGATGTCTGAATATTTTTCTTTAAAGAGTTTAAAGCCAAATGTCAGACTTTCTTTAGCTTCGTTTTCAATATTTTTATTTTTGCCTATGCCTAAAACCAATAAAGAATAGGCTTTTAATAACAACAATGCTCCGTTTCTTGGCTCTGTCCGTAATAATCTCAATGTTGCTCCTCGCAAATGTTTTGTATTATCTTTTTGCGCTCCGCTTGGGTCAATTAAAGTTGCTTTTATAAATTTCCATACAATTTCAAAAGAATATTCCTTTGCATTGTCGGTGTCGATAGTCAAAGAATATGATTCGCCTTTTATTTCGTGATTTTTCTTAGTATATTTTGAATTGAAATACAAATGGATAAAATCTTTTAATTCCTCATTCCCATTTTCCTGCATTCCAGTTTCACAGGCTAATATCATATCTTCGATAGAGCGTAAACGCTTTGCTCCTATTTCTTTATAAACAAAATCGATCAAAAATGATAAACATTTTTGCAAAATTGTATCTCCTTTTGCTTCGTCAACTTTTTTAATTTCGGTTTCAACGCGATTTGCAGAATAATACTTCCGCATAAAGATTTTCAATTGCTCTTTGTATTTATCATTTGTTTTCTTTAAGGTTCGTATTTTATAACATTTTGCGTTGTAATCAACCGTATAATCATCAATTATTCCGATAGATGATAAACGAAAAATTGCTTTGTCCGTGTCTGGCTTTTTTCTTGGACTGTAATAAAGTTGTTTTAAAGGTAGCAATTTTTCTTCATCAGGGTTTATTTCAATGTTTAATTTCTCTGATATGTTTTTTAAAAAGTTATCAAAAGTTCCTTCAATAGAGCCTGTAATGACATCATCGTTTGCATTTTCGGTAATTGTTTCTTTGAACAGCATTTTAAATTCTTCGTGAAAGATATTTTTGTCCGCATATTTATTTACAAACGGAACAATTACTTCGGGAATTACTTCTTGATGAAAATCTAATTTGTTAAGTCTTTGTTCAATACCATTTTCTGAAATTCCATCTATTTTTGCTTTCAGCCAATGCTTAAGTTCAACAGTATTTGTATAATTTGGGAAATCTTCCTTTAACAAAATTGAAACGCTATTCAAAACTTGCAATGAATGTCCGTGTGGAAAAGTTGAGCCATTTGTGTCTAAATTAAAATTTCTAATATTTATAAACCCAAATTTTTCTGTATTCCCACAGTTTACATAAATCCTATCAACAAAATCGCCTTCATAAAGACTAAGCCAAATTTCTTCTTCTCCTATTTCTTCTTTTAAAACTTCTGAAATAGCGTATAGGTTATCTTTATTTGGCAGAAGAATTTCCTGTAACAACTCATTGATAATCACAAATTCTTTTTCTTGTCCTTTGAAAGAATTGTTATGAAAGAATAGCAAATTATCTTTATCGGTGAAAATTTTTCCTAAATTTTTTTTTATATCTTCTCCTTTTTCAACAATTTCTTCGTTATTAAGAGCCAATAAAACATCGTCAATTTCATCTTTAAAAAATTTCTGATTTTTTAGTTTTTTCAACAAGTTGAAAGATTCTCCACTGATTTTAGGTTTTATGGCATCGTAAAATCTTTGATTAAAAATGGCTACTTTTTGTTGGTTAAACAAAATTGTAGAAAGTGCCATTTTTCTGTCTCTCCCCGCTCGTCCTGCTTCTTGTACAAAATTTTCGATTGAGGCAGGAATATTTATATGTACCGTAAAACGAACATTTGGTTTGTCAATTCCCATACCAAATGCCTTGGTTGCAACCATTATACTTTGTTCGTTCTCAATGAATTTTCTTTGATTTTCAAATGATTCTGTTTCAATTTCTTTTCCTACAATCTCGTCTTCATCGGAGCTACCCATAAAAACACCAACTTCATAATTGCCTGTCCGAGTTAAAGCATCGGCAACTCCTTTTCGCTTTTCAAGAGGCAATTTTACTTTTTTTCCATTTTCATCTAACACAAAATCTCCGTAACGATGAATGATTTTTCCATATTCATCACAAATATCTTCAGAATATGTATCAAACTTAAATTTGTCAGTTACTCCAAACAAATGAGTTCTATGTGGACAAAAAACTATTCCCCCATTCTTGTATATAGGTTTTTCATTTATTGATGTTTGACTAAAAAAAGTATCTGCTTCAAAGTCCTTAATTTTAATATTGGGAAGTTCGCCGTCAACTGAAAATTTTTCCTTTGTCCATTCTAAAATCTTTTTCCATTGTTTATTCAATTTAAGAATTTTTAGGGGAATTGAATCTACTTCTGTGATTAGAACAGATTGTTTTTCAAGTGCAGTTTGCTGTTTTATATCTCCTATTATTGGTTGTATGGGAAGTATGATTTCGGTTTTATTCGAAAGCGTGATTTTAAATTTTTCGGCTCTCGTGAAATTTACTTGAGGATTGACAATTTGATATTGCAGTTCAGTTCTATTCGTGTTTTCAAACCGGACTATGGCGTCGGTGTCAATATTTGTAAGTCCATTTCCTGACAATTCTCTTTCGACATCGGAAAGTACATCAAAAGAGGCAGTTGCAGTTAGTCCAAATATTGGAATGTGCTTTTTGTTTTTAGTTTTACAGTGTTCGATAGCGTTTCTCCCCAAACTCAAATATGATGTTCTGAAATCGTGTCCCCATTCAGAAACGCAATGCACTTCGTCAATTACACAATAACTGAAATAAACTTTGTTTTTGTACATTTCTTGCAGGGAAAGTCTAAAATCTTCAATTTGTAAGCGTTCTGGCGAAACAAAAGTGAAAATCACTTTGCTTTCTGCAACCTGATTAGTAGCAATCGTTTTTTCTTCGCGAGTTAATTTTGAATTGATAAAATTACAACTGTCAATCCCATTTTTTACAAGATTATCGTATTGGTCTTGCATTAAGGATTTTATCGGGTCAATCACCATTGTAACTCCGGGTTGCAACAATGAAGCCAATTGATATGTCAAAGATTTCCCGCCTCCTGTGGGCAGCAAACCTATTACGCTTTTACATTGCAATGCCCGGTTTAGGATTGGCAGTTGCCCTTCTCTAAAACTCTCTTTTCTGAAAATGTTTTGAAGAAAATAAGTCAAAGTTTCTTTCGCTTCGGGAATATCCTCGTAGGTTTCTTTTTCTGTTTTTAATGTGATAGGTTTGTATTCAATCAAGTCCGATGTGTAAATTTTTCTCTCGGAATTTACATAATGAGATGAACGAATTATGACTTTCGCCCTTCCATTGAACTTAATATCTGTTTTGATTACTCCTCGCCTTTGCAGGATAGAAATATCAATAATTAAATCAAATTCTTGTTTACTCTGAAAATCATTTATGAGTTTTGGTGTTACATTATGTAATATTGAATTTACAAATTCTTCCGTGCTTAAAACGTGCAAATTAACAGTTGGAAAAATGTTTTTTATTCCTGCAAGAGAAAAAAGTTGTTCAAATTGTTGTTTTAAATCTTCTATCGCTAAACTAAAGCAAGGCACATCTCTTTCAATTGCTAAAATATTCCATTCTTTGGCGTGTAAGTCGAGATTATTGGATAATATAAGTTCAATAATCGTCTTTTGAACTCTTGCGATAGCAAAAGGTGATAGCGTTAATTGTAGAATGTCGAGCCAATCGTTTTTTATTTCTTTGCTGTGATTTTCAGCAATAATTTTCAACGAATTAGAGCGTTTAATCCAATTAGCAAAGTCAGTTGTTTCAAAATTCGATATTCTTTTAGTTATCCATTTGGTTTCTTTTGCTGATTTATCTCGAAATTTGTCTAATTGTGCTTGTTGTGGGTTTGTATGGAATTTTGTTCCGTCAATTTCAACAATCAATCCTTGATTATAAGTTTTTACTTTCTTCTCTCCGAAATTCTCAAATGATTCTTCAAGTTCGTATGGAAATTCATACGAGAAATCTACTCTTTGAGAATGAAAGTTATGTCCTATTTCAGATGTAACGATTGTATTAAGTTTTCTTTGAGATTCTAAAAGTTGTTGCAAAAAATCTAATTTATTCGCTGATAAATAGTTGAAAATAAAATCTCTCTCAAAATTACTTCCAAGCACAAAACCATAATTATTTTCAGTCAGTTTTACTCTTGGGTCAATGATGTGCAAGGCTGAAAACATGCTTTTGATTTCTTCTTTGTCAAATGACGGAATATACTTTATGTTTCCTAATTGTTTTGCAAAATCAGTATCGTCAATTATGAATTTTTGAAATGTCTCTAAAAATTTATTTTCAATATAAACACTTGGTCGCGTGGGTATTCCTCTCGAAATTAGATTGTGAATTACTGAAACAAATGGATTTTCCGAATTAGAAAAAATATTGCAATCGGCTTCAATGTCAAAACACGACAAATGTTTCAGAAGTCCTTTAACTTCTTTCTCTTTACCGTAATCTTTTAGCACTTCCTTGATGCTGTCAAGTACATATCCTGCTTGAAATTGGGTCTGATTCATATTTATTCTACCTTGTCAGATATTTTTCTTCTTATTCGCTTCGTTTTCGCACTGTCGCCAGCGGGTGTCGCACAACTCTACAATTATACGCAAATATAATGAATTTTATTGAATTTCGCTCGCGAGCAGCAATAGAACCCATCATCGGACACCTGAAGACAGACCACAGACTGGCACAAAATTATTTACAAGGCGAACAAGGCATACAGATCAATGCCTTGATGGCGGCTACTGCCTGGAATTTGAAGAAATTGATGGAAATATTGAAAGAAAAAGCCAAGCGACTTTTTCGGCTCATTTTTATACGATACTTTTTGTCGGAATATGCCTCTACATCGCTGTTGCCTAAAGCGTATTCCTAAGGAGCAACTATTTCCTGAATACCCCTAACTCCCTCTTTTCGTATGGGTCTGCTTGGGAGCATGGCCGGCGGCCTTGGTGGGTTTAGCAGTTACGGCTTTGGAAACATTCTTCGGTTTTTTAGCTGCCGACTTCTTTTCAACTACTTTTTTCGGTTTCCCTTCTGCGCCTTCGGCAGCAGCTTCACCTTCGGAAGTTACTGCACCTTTCTTGCCGCGGCTACGGCGGGTAGTTTTCTTCGCTGTCGTTTTAGTTATACCCATAGCTGTTTCGTTGAAGTCAACCAATTCGATCATAGCCATATCGGCAGCGTCGCCGGGGCGGAAGCCTATTTTCAAAATACGTGTATAACCGCCGGGGCGCGTCATAATTTTCGGAGCCACTTCGCGGAACAATTCCGAAACGGCATACTTATCTTTCAGGTAACTAAACACCGTACGGCGCGAATGCGTAGTGTCGTCTTTCGATTTTGTAATCAAAGGCTCTACATACACACGCAAGGCCTTGGCTTTAGCTTCTGTTGTTTCAATACGTTTATGTAAAATGAGAGAAGAGGCCATATTGGCTAACATGGCTTTTCGGTGGCCGCTCTTTCTCCCGAGATGATTGAATTTCTTGTTATGTCTCATCGCTTCTTATTCTTTGTCAAGTTTATATTTTGTAATATCCATGCCGAAATTTAGCTTCAACCGATCGAGAAGGGCGTCCAATTCGGTAAGTGATTTACGGCCAAAATTGCGGAATTTTAACAAATCGCTGCGTTGGAACCGTACTAATTCGCCTAATATTTCCACCTCTGCTGTTTTGAGGCAATTGAGAGCACGCACCGAAAGCTCCATGTCCGACAAACGGGTTTTAAGCAGTTGGCGCATGCGCAATGTTTCCTCATCAAATTCCTCGTTAATGGTTTCCTCCGGAACGTCAAAGCTAATCTTATCTTCGGAGAAGAGCATAAAGTGATATATCAGAATTTTTGCTGCTTCACGCAAGGCTTCTTTAGGGTGAACAGAGCCGTCGGTAGTAATTTCGAGCATTAATTTCTCATAGTCGGTTTTTTGTTCCACACGCCAGTTGTCAACGGTATATTTTACGTTTTTAATAGGAGTATGAATCGAATCAATGGGAATTAAGCCGAAAGGAGCATTTTCAGGTTTATTTTCTTCGGCGGGAACATATCCGCGTCCCTTACCGATGGTTAATTCAATTTGAAGTTTCACTCCGACCTCTTTTTGACAAATCAACAAGTCGGGGTTCAACACCTTGAACGACGAAAGATGCTTAGAAATATCGCCAGCCTTGAAAAATTCCTGTCCGGTAATGGTAATTGATACGGATTCGCCATTCTCTTCTTCTACCATTTTCTTAAAACGAACTTGTTTAAGGTTCAGTATTATTTCTACAACATTTTCAATAACGCCGGGAATAGTAGCAAATTCGTGGTCAACGCCTGCTATCTTCACTGAGGTTATTGCATAACCTTCGAGCGAGGATAATAAAATGCGGCGTAAAGCATTGCCGACAGTGATGCCGTAACCCGGCTCTAAAGGGCGGAACTCAAAACGTCCGAAAGTATCGGTAACTTCAAGTAATATTACCTTATCTGGTTTTTGAAACGCTAATATTGCCATAATTTTGATATATAAAATTTAAAAACAGGGACTATTTTGAGTACAATTCCACTATCAACTGTTCGTTGATGTTTTCGGGGATTTCGGTACGTTCAGGCAGGCTTACAAATTTACCGGTAAGCGTAGCGCTATCCCATTCTAACCATGGGTATTTGCTTGTTCCGCGTCCGCTTACATTATCCTGAATTACCTCAAGCGCCTGTGAACGTTCGCGTACGCCGACCAAGTCGCCGGGTTTAATGGTGCAGGAAGGAATATTGCAGACCTTACCGTTAAGCACAATATGACGATGTGTAACCAACTGACGGGCAGCTGCGCGCGTAGGCGCTATACCCAAACGGTAAACCACATTGTCGAGACGGCTTTCCAAAAGGAACAAGAGGTTTTCACCTTTACGTCCTTTCATGCGTGAAGCCTTTTGGAAAAGGTTGCTGAACTGGCGTTCAAGAATGCCATAGGTGTATTTTACCTTTTGTTTTTCCTGTAACTGAACACCGTACTCAGACACTTTTTTACGTTTCTTTGCCAAGCCGTGCTGCCCCGGAGGATAGGCTTTGCGGTCGTAATTCTTGTCGGGGCCATAAATAGGCTCTCCGAACTTGCGGGCGATTTTTGTTGTTGGCCCTGTGTATCTTGCCATTTAATTTTTGCCGAATATTACCCGTTGCCGCCGGGGTTGTTTAATTATTAAGCTTGTATGCTTTAACCTTTGAGTTGAAAGTTTATAAAGTTGAAAGTTATAAAGTTGAGTATTTTTTATACTTTAATGAACTTTAAACCTTGAACTTTAAACTATACTCTGCGGCGTCCCTTAGGACGGCAGCCGTTGTGCGGCAAAGGAGTAACATCAATAATTTCGGTAACTTCAATACCGACGGAGCTAATGGTGCGGATAGCCGACTCGCGTCCGGCTCCCGGCCCTTTAACATATACTTTTACCTTGCGTAAACCTAAATCGAAGGCTACCTTAGCGCAATCGGTGGCTGCGGTTTGTGCGGCATAGGGCGTGTTCTTTTTCGAACCGCGAAATCCCATTTTACCTGCCGACGACCAACTGATTACCTGTCCTTCGCTGTTTGCCAAAGTTACAATCACATTGTTAAATGTGGAGTGAACGTGCGCTTGTCCGTTAGCGTCAACCTTCACTACTCTTTTCTTCGTTGTTGTGGTCTTTTTTGCCATGTTACCTGCTATTTAGTTGCTTTTTTCTTATTTGCTACAGTTTTCTTCTTACCCTTACGTGTGCGGGCGTTGTTCTTGGTGGTTTGGCCGCGAACAGGCAAACCGATACGGTGACGGATACCACGGTAACAACCAATGTCCATCAACCGTTTGATGTTCAATTGAACCATGGAGCGCAGTTCTCCTTCAATTTTGAAGCCGCCCTGTTGAATAAGCGAACGAATGGCGTTTATCTGCTCGTCATTCCAATCTTTTACCTTGATGTTATAATCAATGCTTGCTTGCTGGAGAATGCTTTGAGCTGTACTGCGGCCAATGCCGTAGATGTAGGTCAGGCCTATCTCCCCGCGTTTATTTTTGGGTAAATCTACCCCGGCTATACGTGCCATACAATAATTTGTTATTTATTATTTATTATTTATTATCTTAGCCTTGACGCATTTTGAACTTTGGGTTCTTTTTGCAAATCACATACAAACGCCCCTTGCGTTTTACAATCTTGCAGTCCTCGCTGCGTTTCTTAATAGATGCTTTTATTTTCATATCTTTTTTCTTTTTTTTTTACTAAAGTTTATTTCTTCATTTTTATTTATGTCTAAAGGCTATGCGGCCCTTGGTTAAATCGTAAGGCGACATCTCCACGCGCACCCTGTCGCCCGGCAGTATGCGGATATAGTGCATACGCATCTTTCCGGAAATGTGGGCAATAATAACATGCCCATTATCCAGCTCCACGCGGAACATGGCATTGGATAATGCTTCGATGATAATGCCTTCTTTTTCTATCGCTGCCTGTTTAGACATAGTTTATAATAGTTTAAAGTTTAAAAGTTTACGGTTTATTTTATTTATTTTCTATTTTAATATCTTAATTCTTTTTCAATATACTCAAAGGTTGACAGGACTTCGGGGTGGCCTTTTCTGATACAAACCATTAGCTCAAAATGGGCGCTTAGTTTATTATCTTCGGTATGCAGGGTCCAACCGTCCTTATCGAGATACACCTTTTTAGTCCCCTCGTTAATCATCGGCTCAATGCAAATCACCATTCCTTCTTTCAACTGCTTTCCGCGCCCTCTTTTGCCGAAATTCGGCACTTCGGGGGCCTCGTGCATCTTACGGCCTATCCCATGTCCAACCATCTCGCGAACCACTCCGTAACCGAACTGTTCGGCATGGCTTTGCACGGCAGCGGAAATATCACCCACACGGTTACCTGCTATTGCCTGCGCTATGCCTTTGTAGAGCGAATCTTTCGTTACACTCAGCAAAGTTTCTGCTTCCCGACTGATTTTGCCTACCGCAAAGGTATAAGCCGAATCACCGTAATACCCCTTATAGCGCGTACCGCAATCTATAGCCACAATATCTCCTTCCTGAAGGCGATATGCCGAAGGAATACCATGCACAACCACATCATTTACCGAGATACATAAGGAATTTGGAAATCCCTCGTAACCTAAGAATGCCGGTTCCGCACCATGGTCGCGGATAAAGGTTTCAGCCAATTTATCCAATTCTAATGTGGTTATTCCCGGCTGTATTCTTTTGCCGACCTCTGCCAAGGTCTTCGATACTAAAAGCGCATTTTCTTTCAGCAGTGCGATTTCCTCGTTGGTTCTCAGTGCTATCATTTTTCCAAAGAACATTTCAGCACATAGCGAACGGCAAAATTCATTGCCGCCGCCTGTTTACTGTTGCTATCCGTTACGCCCTTTCAGACGTCCGGATTTCATCAATCCGTCATAATGACGGTTTAGCAGATGGCTTTCAATTTGCTGCAAGGTGTCCAATACCACGCCCACCATAATAAGCAGGGAGGTGCCGCCATAGAAAAGAGCAAATTGATTACTAACGCCTAATATCATGGCAAAAGCAGGCAAAATAGCCACTAAAGCCAAGAAGATAGAGCCGGGTAATGTAATGCGCGACATTACCTCGTCTAAATATTCGGCTGTTTTCTTACCGGGTTTTATACCGGGAATAAAACCTCCGTTTTTCTTCATCTCGTCAGCCATATTGGTGGGGTTCACTGTTACGGCTGTATAGAAATAAGTGAAGAGTACGACCATTAAACCGAAGGTAAAATTATACCAAAATCCTGTGTGGTTCCCGAAGGCGGCAGCAATGCCGCTGGTAGCATCAAAACCCGACAGCAGTAATGGAATAAACATCAATGCCTGAGCGAAGATGATAGGCATAACACCGGCAGCATTAATCTTCAACGGAATATATTGACGCACGCCGCCGTATTGTTTGTTGCCGACAATACGCTTGGCATATTGTACGGGGATTCTGCGTGTTCCCTGCACTAAGGCAATAGTTGCGGCAAAGATGAAGAACAACACCACTATTTCAACAATAAACATCAGGATACCTCCTGTTGTTTCATTCAGGCGGGAACCTAATTCTGCCACAAATGCAAAGGGCAGGCGGGCCAAGATACCTACGGTAATGATTAAGGAAATACCGTTGCCGATACCTCTATCGGTAATACGTTCGCCTAACCACATTACAAACATCGTGCCTGAAATAAGGATCAGGGTAGCAAAAAGGTTATATCCAAAGCCGCTTAGCATAAAGGCTGATGCGGGAATTTGAGCATGCAGGTTCGCAATATAAGCAGGTCCCTGCAAAGTCAAAATCGCTATGGTCAGATAGCGGGTCATTTGGTTCATCTTGCGGCGGCCGCTTTCACCTTCACGCTGTAAACGCTGAAAATAAGGAATCATCATTCCCAACAGCTGAATAACGATAGAGGCCGAAATGTAAGGCATAATCCCCAAGGCAAAAACGGAGGCGTTACCAAATGCTCCTCCTGAAAAGAGGTTGAGCAAACCTATCAGCCCTTCCGACGATTGCGATTGTAAGTTGGCCAATTGCAAGGGGTCAATCCCCGGTAATACGACAAAACTTCCCAAGCGATAAACCAAGAGCAAAAGAACAGTGTAAATTATTCTTGTGCGCAGTTCCTCAATCTTGAAGATATTTTGTATGGTTGTAATTAACTTTTTCATGGCACGATTTAAAGTTTGGTTGCTGTACCCTTGTTAGCTTCAATAGCAGCAATCGCCGTTTTTGAGAAGGCGTGCGCAGTTACGTTTACGGTAGCGCTAAGCGTACCGTTGCCAAGAATTTTAACCTTGTCGTTTTTAGATACCAATCCGGCATTAATCAAAATGTCATGCGTAATGTCCTGTACATTATTTTTATCCACCAAAGCTTGGAGGGTTGACAGGTTAATGGGTTTGTATTCGATACGGCTCATGTTGTTGAAACCATATTTAGGCAAACGGCGTTGCAGGGGCATCTGGCCGCCTTCAAAACCTTTTTTGCGCGAATAACCTGAACGCGATTGGGCGCCTTTGTGGCCGCGTGTAGAAGTTCCTCCGCGGCCGGAGCCTTCGCCACGGCCAATACGTTTAGTCTTATGGGTTGACCCCGCCGCCGGGGTTAATTTGTGTAAACTCATCTTTTTTATTTTTATGCTATCGCTAATTATTAACTCGCTGTTTGTTAGACCTAAGGCGTTACGCCTCTACGTTGTTTTCTTCTTCCGCCGCAATCGCTGGTGCTTCTACATTTTCTTCTGCAGGCACAACATTTTGCGCTTCTACGTTTTTCTTCGCACGGGAAGCACGGGGTTTTGCAGCCTTAACCTCTTCTGCAATTTCTTCTATTTTTACCAAATGCCGTACTTTCTCTATCATGCCTTTAGTAACATCGTTGACTTCGCGTTCAACGGTTTGGTGCATACGGCGCAGGCCTAAGGATACCAAAGTTGCTATTTGGCGGTCGGTTGCACCGTTTTTACTTTTTATTTGCGTAATTTTCACTTTTGCCATAGTTGCTTCTCCTTATCCTTTAAATACTTTTTGCATATTCACGCCGCGAACACCCGCAACAGTATAAGCATCGCGCAATTCGAGCAATGCAGCAATCGTAGCTTTCACTAAATTGTGCGGGTTCGATGAGCCTTTTGATTTAGCCAGCACGTCGTGAATGCCCACACTTTCGAACACAGCGCGCATAGCGCCCCCTGCCTTCACTCCTGTACCCGGAGCTGCGGGCTTCATAAACACTTGTGCGCCGCCGAATTTAGCTGTTTGTTCATGAGGAATAGTACGCTTATTCAAAGGAATACGCACTAAGTTTTTCTTGGCGTCTTCAACACCTTTAGCAATAGCAGAAGTTACTTCGCCTGCTTTTCCGAGGCCATAGCCTACAACCCCATTTTCATCGCCCACTACAACAATAGCTGCAAAACTGAAGTGGCGTCCCCCTTTGGTTACCTTAGTTACACGTTGAATAGCCACTAATTGGTCTTTTAACTCCAAATCGGTTGTCTTTACTTTTTTAACGTTTGTAGTCATAGTTTATCTAATTAGAATTTAAGACCCCCTTCGCGGGCGGCTTCTGCTAAATTTTTAACTTTTCCATGATAAAGGTACCCTCCGCGGTCGAAAGCCACGGTAGTGATGCCCTTTGCCGTTGCACGCTCGGCGGCTAACTGGCCTACTAATTTGGCCACTTCAACGCCGGGTTTGCCCTTAACGGTTTCCACCAATGATTTATCGCGTGATGATGCGGCTGCAAGGGTAACTCCGGCCACATCGTCGATAAATTGTACATATACTGATTTGTTGCTGCGATACACCGCCATGCGGGGACGTTCAGCCGTACCGCTAACGATTTTACGTATGCGATACCGAATTCTTTGTCTTCTTTCAATTTTTGATAATGCCATAACGCTACCTCCCTAATTATTTTGCACTGGCCGATTTACCGGCTTTACGGCGAATTTGTTCGCCAACAAATTTAATACCTTTTCCTTTGTAAGGTTCGGGTTTACGGAATGAGCGGATTTTCGCCGCTACCTGCCCTATCAATTGCTTGTCGTGACTGGTCAGGGTTAACACAGGGTTAGCCCCTTTTCTCACAGTTTCTGCAACTGCCTTAACTTCTTTGGGTATTTCGAAATGAATATCATGAGAATAGCCGAGGCTAAACTGCAGGATTTGTCCGTTCACTTCTACGCGGTAACCCACGCCGACTAATTCTTGTTTGATGGTGAACCCATCTGATACGCCCTTAACCATGTTGGCAATCAAGGCGCGGTATAAACCGTGCATGGAGCGGTGGCGGGGCTGGTCGGTGGGACGGCTTACCGTCAACACGCTTCCCTCTACGGATACTTTAATATCTGCATCTACTTTCTGACGCAGTTCTCCGAGCGGGCCTTTCACCACAACCACATTGCCGTTTTCCACCTTTATGGTTACGGCCGAGGGCAGGTCTACAGGTAATTTTCCTATTCGTGACATACTATATTTAGTTTATAAAGTTTAAAAGTTTAAAGTTCAAAGTTTAATATATGTAGCAAAGAACTTCGCCGCCTACATTTTGAACCTTGGCTTCTTTATCCGTCATGATTCCTTTGGAGGTGGAAAGAATAGCTATCCCCAAACCGTTCAATACGCGCGGCATATTGTCCACATCGGTGTACTGGCGTAAACCGGGGGTACTCACGCGCTGGAGCTTCTTAATCGCCGGACGCTTGGTATCGGGGTGATACTTTAATGCGATTTTAATACTGTTTGAAGGACTTCCTTCTACTACTTTGTAGGCTAAAATATAGCCTTTTTCATGCAAAATGCGGGTAAGTTCCATCTTCATTTTTGAAGCGGGGATTTCAACCGTCTTGTGGCCTACTGCCGATGCATTTCTAATTCTTGTCAAAAAATCTGCGATTGGATCAGTCATTGTTGTTTTTGTTTTTTAAGTTTGCAGCGCTTGCAGCGCCCGATATCCATATTTTATATTTTGTGAAGCGTGAGACGTGAAGTGTCGTTACAATCGCTTAACGACTTACGCTTAACTCTTTACTCTTTTACCATGAAGCTTTGCGCACGCCCGGAATGAGACCCTTGCTGGCCATTTCGCGGAATTGGATACGACTGATGCCGAACATACGCATATAGCCTTTGGGGCGACCGGTGATGGAACAACGGTTATGCAGGCGAACAGGGCTTGAGTTCTTGGGCAATTTCGCCAAAGCAACCCAGTCGCCGGCTTCTTTCAGGGCCTTACGTTTTTCAGCATATTTTGCCGCCAATTTTGCACGTTTCACTTCGCGTGCTTTCATTGATTCTTTTGCCATATTACTTCTTATTTGTTTTGAAAGGTAATCCGAATTCGCGCAGCAGGGCGTATGCTTCTTCATCACGCTTAGCATCAGTGATGAACGACATTTCCATGCCTAAGATTTTTGTAATTTTATCGATGTCGATTTCAGGGAAAATGATTTGTTCTTTAATGCCTAAGGTGTAATTACCACGTCCGTCGAACTTGGCGGTAATCCCTTGGAAATCGCGGATACGGGGCAGAGCCACGCTTACCAAACGATCAAGAAACTCATACATTTTCTTGCGGCGCAAGGTAACTTTTACGCCTATAGGCATACCTCTACGCAGTTTGAAGTTAGAAATGTCTTTCTTTGAATGAGTCTGAATAGCCTTTTGTCCGGCAATCAGCGTCAATTCGTTTTGCGCTACTTCAATCAACTTCTTATCGGCAACGGCGCTGCCAACACCTTGATTGATGACGATTTTTTCGAGACGAGGAACCTGCATTACGGAAGTGTAGTTAAAGTCCTTCATCAACTTGGCAACAATTTCTTCTTTGTATTTTTTCTGTAGAGCCGGAATATATCCCTTAGGGGTAGCCTGTTGCACACCGGCTGCAGCCTTTGAAGCTCCTTCTTTCTTTGCCATTATTTAATCTCCTCTTGCGATTTTTTTGCGTAACGTACTAATTTCCCCTTCTCATTCAAACGGCGGCCGATGCGGGTAGGCGCGCCCGATGTGGGGTCAACCACTTGCAGGTTGGAAATATGAATCCCTGCTTCCTTTTTGATGATGCCTCCCTGAGGCGTTTTGGAATTAGGCTTGGTATGTTTACTCACTAAGTTGATACCCTCAACTATGGCGCGGTTTTTGTCGGCAATTACTTCCAGGACTTTGCCTGTTTTGCCACGGTCGTCACCTGCATTAACAAATACGGTGTCTCCTTTTTTAATATGGCGTTTCTTTTGCATTACAGTACCTCCGGTGCTAATGAAACAATTTTCATATAATTTTCGCGCAGTTCGCGGGCTACAGGCCCAAAGATACGGGTTCCGCGCACCTCGCCCTGTGCATTCAACAGCACGCAGGCATTATCGTCAAAGCGAATATATGAACCGTCAGGGCGACGAATTTCTTTTTTTGTGCGTACGACAACGGCTTTAGTTACCGTGCCTTTTTTGGCATCGCCTCCCGGCATTGCGCTTTTCACTGTAACTACAATCTTGTCGCCAACACCGGCATAACGGCGGCGGGTGCCTCCGAGTACTCGAATGCAAAGCACTTCCTTTGCGCCGCTGTTGTCTGCTACTAATAAGCGTGATTCTTGTTGTATCATGGCTATTTTACTTTTTCTACGATTTCAACTAATCTCCAACATTTATTTTTACTCAGCGGACGAGTTTCCATAATACGTACGGTGTCGCCTTCGCTACACTCATTCTTCTCGTCATGAGCTGTAAATTTTGTGGTTTTATTTACGAATTTTCCGTAAATGGGGTGCTTTACTTTACGTCGTACGGCAACCACGATGGACTTATCCATTTTGTTGCTTACCACCAACCCAATTCTTTCTTTCCGAAGATTTCTTTCCATTTGAATTATTTTTTATCCTCGTTTAACTTTTGTGCCATAATGGTATTCATACGCGCAATCTGTCTGCGGGCCTTACCGATTTTTGAAGAGTCTTCCAACGGCGAGATGGCATGATTGATTCTCATACGGGCAAAATTCGCCTTATCGGTTTCGAGGCGTTCTTTGAGGTCTTTTACTGACAGCTCGCGTAGTTCCGGAGTTTTCATTATTATCTATTGTTTTAATTATTCTGCGTAATCCCTGCGTACTATAAATTTGGTAGTTACGGGCAATTTCTGGGCTCCCAGACGAAGGGCTTCCTTGGCTATTTCCATCGGAACGCCTTCAGCTTCAATTAAAATACGGCCGGGAGTAACAGGGGCCACAAAGCCTTCGGGCGCACCCTTACCTTTACCCATACGTACTTCGGCGGGTTTCTTGGTGAAGGGCTTGTCGGGGAACACGCGAATCCAAATTTGGCCTTCACGTTTCATGTAACGCACAACAGCCTGACGGGCAGCTTCTAATTGCTGGCCTGTTAACCAGCTTTCTTCCATCGTTTTGATGCCGAACGAGCCGAAAGTCAATTCATGACCTCGGTGGGCAATTCCTTTCATACGGCCTTTTTGCCGCCTTCTGAACTTGGTTTTTTTCGGTTGTAACATATAGCTTCTAAACGTTTATACTTGTACAATAATTATATTATGCCCATTTTTTGGGGCTGCAAAGATAGGATTATTTTTTTTTATTTACAAACAAGATTTCAACAAAAGATCGTTTTTTTTGCCCCTTCCTGCATAGATTAATGCTTATACGTTTTCTATTTTACTGTGTAAGTGCACAATAGCGATATGTCAATAATTTGAAAAATATTTTAACACGCAGATAACGCCGCTGTTATAGTTACGTATAAATTGTTATTTATTTGATAATCAGGTATATGTTAAAAATTTGTGAAAATATTAGAAGAAATTGTGTTAAAGCAGGAAATATTCTTCTGCAAAAATTTTGCGGTTTAAGAAAAAGTTTGTATATTTGCAGTGTCGGGGAAAGGGTTTGTCCCTCCTGGACGCATAGGTAACCTCTGTTTTTCACAGGGGTTATATTTTTAGATGGAAGTGTAGCTTTTCATTTTTAATATACCATATTTCATTGATAGGGCCTATGGTTTTATATACATTATTAAAACGATTAAGCATTTCCCTATCATTCTCAAAATTAATATAGTATATAATTCTTTTTGCACCTTGTTTAGATGCTTGTTCCGCCCTTCTGTGTATATTTCTAAACCCACTCATTACTTTTACTTCTGATGGTACTCCATCTACTTTAATATCGTATTGCGGTTTGGTAAAATCAGATTCGTCCATCATTTCAATAGCATATCCCTTATGGGCAAGTATATGAGCAGATTTCATCTCGAATTTACCTGTTTCTGGGTCTAATTTATGACCGATATGTTTCACAACATACCCACCTGTGTCGTCGTCAAAGAATATTTTTTCGTATTCATTGCCATAACTCTGATATAATTCCCTTCGGGTATCAAGTATCCTATCTGCGTTTTTCATAAAGAGTGGTGATCAATCAATATTGCAAAGGTAATCTTTTTTTGAAAAAATGTTGCTTTTTGCTATTTTTGCAGTTTATTTTTAATGAGAACCATGAGTCCAATTCGAAAAATAGGCGTTTTAACCTCAGGAGGCGACGCCCCGGGCATGAATGCCGCCATACGCGCCGTTGTGCGTGTTGGCATATATCATAATCTCGAAGTTATAGGAATTAAACGCGGATATACCGGCCTGCTGGAAAAAGATTTCCTTCCCATGCAAAATCACTCGGTGTCGAAAATTATCTCCTTGGGTGGGACTATCCTGAAATCGTCGCGCTGTCCTCAATTTTGTGAATCGGAGGTGCGTAAGGTGGCTTATCACAACATGTTAGAAGCAGGTATAGACGCCTTGGCTGTCATCGGCGGCGACGGGTCGTTTCGGGGCGCACATGCGCTGCATCAGGAGTTCGGGCTGCCTGTAGTAGGCATTCCCGGTACCATCGATAATGACATATACGGCACCGATTTCACCATAGGTTACGATACGGCTATTAATACTGCCATCAGCGCCATTGATAAAATTCGGGATACAGCTGATTCTCACAATATTATATTTTTCGTAGAGGTCATGGGGCGCGATGCGGGTTTTATAGGCCTCAGCACATCTATTGCCACCGGCGCCGAGGCTACCCTCATTCCCGAAGTGGAGTCGGACATTCAGGCCCTGTGCGATTATTTAGAGTATGGTCGTCGGAAAAATAAAACTTCGGGCATCGTCATTGTAGCCGAAGGCTGTAGGGTCGGCAGCGCCACCGAAGTCGCCGCCAAGGTAAAGGAAATCCTGCCCGCCTACGAAACGCGGGTAACCACCCTGGGACATATCCAGCGCGGCGGGTCCCCCTCGTGCAGCGATCGCGTGTTGGCCAGCGTGTTAGGCTACGGAGCAGTGGTTGCTCTACTCGACGGCCTCAGCGACGTGATGGTCGGCGAAATTAACGGCGAAATAGTACATACGCCTTTCGTAAAAGCCATTGCCAACCACAACGCCCTCAACCGCAACTGGGTGAAAATAGCGAAGATATTGTCGATGTAGTCATTTACGGATTAAACCTTTGCATTAAAAAACAGCCTAATAGATAAAAGAATGTTTATATGTTATTTTTAGAAATTCAAAACAGTTTCTAAATTAAAATTGCTACCTTTGCCAAAATTTTTTCAAAAATTAAGATAGTATATTATGAAGAAAATATTTACTGTTTGTTGCGTTGTTTGTTTGTTGCTTGGCTCAAGTTTCCCTGCACGCGCCCAAGACGCCCCTACCGACCCTATAGAAGTAGGTACTTGGATGGTTAATGCCGATATAGGCCTTGGAGGCCACATTTATGGCGGTAGCCGTATGCTCTATGGTTTTGGTTTTAAAATAGCTGCTCAAAAAGGACTATGGCAGGCAGGACCGGGCGTTATTTCCCTTGGCGCTGAGGCAGGAATGGGATTAGCATCGTATGAGGGAATGAATTTTTCCCGCCTCAATGTTGCCCTACGCAGTAATTTCCATTATGGTTGGGAGGTGCCGGGCTTGGATACTTACGGAGGAATTAGCATGGGATTAGGCTTTGCCACCCATAGTAACCAATTGGGAAATAATGTGTTTCTTTACGGCGACTTACATGTTGGCGTTTCTTATTTTTTTCTTGAAAATTTTGCGGTGAATGCAGAAATAGGCGTTGGTTCTATGCAGTTCATGATTGGTTTTGCTTATCGATTTTAAAACATATAATATTTATGGAGTATTCTCATGAAGTGCAACACATGTGTGTTGTGAAGAAGGGACCAAATCACGGTCCTGCGCCTATTCCCGAAGAAGGGAAATGGGTGAAAGCAAAAGAAGTTACAGACATTTCGGGACTGACCCACGGCGTGGGCTGGTGCGCCCCTCATCAAGGCGCCTGCAAGCTGACCTTGAATGTGAAAGAAGGGATTGTTCAGGAAGCCCTGATAGAAACCATCGGTTGTTCCGGCATGACCCATTCGGCTGCTATGGCCGCCGAAGTACTGGCAGGTAAAACCATTCTTGAAGCCTTGAACACCGACTTGGTGTGCGACGCCATTAATACCGCCATGCGTGAATTGTTCCTGCAAATTGTGTATGGCCGCACCCAAAGTGCCTTCTCGGAAGGCGGTTTGCCTATAGGCGCCGGTCTTGAAGATTTAGGGAAGGGCTTGCGTAGCCAGATAGGAATTATGTATAGTACCCTCGCAAAGGGCGTGCGCTACCTCGAAATGGCCGAAGGTTATATCAACCGCGTGGCCTTAGATAAGGAAGGCGAAGTAATCGGTTATGAATTTATACACATAGGCAAAATGATGGACTTCATCAAGAAAGGCATTGACGCTAACGAAGCGTTGAAGAAAGCCACCGGCACCTACGGCCGCTTTGCCGAAGCCGCCAAATACATTGACCCGAGACAAGAATAGGTTCAAAGTTCAACAAAAAACAACTTTAAACTTTATAAACTTTTTAACTTTATAAACTCATGACATTATTTGAAAGTTACGACCGCCGAATTAAACAAGTGGAAGCGGTACTTAAACAATACAACATTAAAGACCTTGATGAGGCTAAGGCGATTTGCGAGGCTAAGGGTATTAATCCTTATAAAATTTGCGAAGAAATACAGGCTATTTGCTTTGAAAATGCAAAGTGGGCCTACGTGCTGGGCGCTGCCATTGCTATTAAAAACGGCTGTAAGAAAGCGGCAGAAGCCGCCGAAGCTATAGGAATCGGCTTGCAGGCTTTCTGCATTCCCGGCTCGGTTGCCGACGACCGTAAGGTGGGCATCGGACACGGGAACTTAGCTGCTAAGTTATTGAGAGACGACACCAAGTGCTTTGCTTTTTTAGCTGGCCACGAGTCCTTTGCCGCAGCCGAAGGCGCCATAGGCATTGCCAAATCGGCCAATAAGGTGCGCAAAGAGCCGCTGCGCGTGATTCTCAACGGCTTGGGTAAAGATGCGGCGATGATTATCTCGCGCATTAACGGTTTTACATACGTGCAAACGCAGTTCGACTACGCTAACGGCGAGTTGAAAGTGGTCAATGAAACCGCTTATTCCTCCGGCGAGCGCGCTAAGGTAAAATGCTACGGCGCAGACGATGTGCGCGAGGGCGTAGCCATCATGCGTAAAGAAGGCGTTGATGTTTCCATTACAGGAAACTCTACCAATCCTACCCGCTTCCAGCACCCTGTTGCAGGCACTTACAAAAAAGAATGCGTGGAGCAAGGCCGGAAATACTTCTCTGTGGCCTCGGGCGGCGGCACAGGCCGTACCCTGCACCCCGACAATATGGCTGCAGGACCCGCCTCCTACGGCATGACCGACACCATGGGGCGCATGCACAGCGATGCACAGTTTGCAGGCTCCTCATCAGTGCCTGCTCACGTTGAGATGATGGGTTTCTTAGGCATGGGCAACAATCCCATGGTAGGCGCCACCGTTTCCGTAGCTGTAGCGATTGAAGAGGCGATGAAGTAGAGCAACCATACCGTAGCTCAACTCATCGTCAGTTCTCTGAATTTTTCCTCCAAGGATTGTCCGCTGAAGCGGCTCATGCCTTCGTCTAATACTATGTTCCCTTTGTTGATAATAATCACGCGGTTGCACACAGCCTCCACTTCCTGCATAATATGAGTGGATAATAACACCGTGCGTTCGCGTCCCAGTGATGTAATCAGGTTGCGGATACCCACAATCTGGTTAGGGTCAAGGCCGGAAGTAGGCTCGTCTAATATTAGCACCTTCGGTTCATGTAGCAAGGCCTGCGCCAAGCCCACGCGCTGCCGATAGCCTTTAGATAATTGTCCGATTAATTTGTGCCGTTCAGGGGTAATTTCCGTCAATTCAATTACCTCTTCAGCTCTTTTTAAGGCCTTTGAGCCTAAACCTTGTAACCGTCCCATCAACTCCAAATATTCCCTGACATAAAGGTCTAAGTATAAAGGATTATGCTCTGCCAAATAGCCAATGTGGCGGCGGGCTTCCAAGGATTGTGTGGTGATGCTGTAACCATTAACCAGGGCTGTTCCTGAAGTAGGTTGCAAGTAGCCTGTAAGGATTTTCATCAGGGTGGACTTACCCGCGCCGTTAGGCCCCAGCAAACCGGTAACCTGTCCTTCAGCAATATGGAGCGTAACCTGACTCAGCGCCTTTTGCCGTCCATATAAATGACTGATATTTTCTACTATTATCGACATCAAAATAAGAATAAATTACAAATTTACAAATTTTTTCGTATCTTTACCTTTTGAAATAGCGATTACACAAATAAACAAATAACTAATTAAACAAAAATTATTGATTATGAAAAAATTAGCAGTAGGCATTGACATTGGAGGCAACAATACCGTATATGGTTTGGTGGATATAGACGGTAAAATTGTTGCCGATAGTAGTTTCCGAACTATGAAATACCAAAAATTTGACCTTTTCTTAGAAGCTTTAGTGCATGGACTGCAATTATTGCAGGAATCGGTAAAAGAAGAGACGGAGTTGATAGGTATAGGTTTCGGCGCTCCCTGCGGAAACTATTATACAGGCAATATTGAACATGCCGCCAATTTAAAAATTTGGGGCGAAGTGTTGCCGGTGGCGGAAAAGCTGTCCGTTTATTATCCTAACCTCCCTGTGGTTATTACTAACGACGCCAATGCTGCTGCTATTGGTGAAATGCTGTACGGCGCAGCCAAAGGAATGAAAAATTTCACGGTAATTACTCTTGGCACCGGCTTGGGAAGCGGGATTGTAATCAATGGTGAATTACTGTATGGGCACGATGGCTTTGCCGGCGAATTCGGGCATATTATTGTAAGTCCCAACGGACGCGAATGCGGCTGTGGCCGTTGTGGTTGTTTAGAAACCTACGCTTCAGGCTCAGGGATTGTACGTACCGTATATAAACTGTTAGCCGACCATCGCGATCCAAGCGAGTTGAAAGCTATTAGTTTTAATGAACTCACCGGCGAGATGATTACCAAAGCCGCTGAAAACGGAGACCCTGTTGCAATTGAAGCCTTTGCCCATACCGGTTTGTATTTAGGTCGCGCTTTGGCCGATTTAGTAGCCATCACTGCGCCGGAAGCTATTTTCCTCTTTGGCGGTTTGGCCGATGCCGGTAAATATATCTTTGAGCCTACCCGTGAACAAATGGAAGCCAACATGCTTAGCTTTTGGAAAGGAAAAGTGAAACTGTTGCCTTCGGGTTTAGAGAATAAGAATGCTGCCGTGTTAGGCGCTGCGGCCTTAGCTTGGAAAAAATTTAATGAACAACAATAAACTAATATGCTGTTATGATTTCACAACGTTATTTTATTAAAGCTTTAAAAGCAATTGTACTGTTCTTTGTGATAGGAACGCTTATTTATGTCATCGGTTATTTTCTTGGAAAAAGCAGCCGCCCCGATTTAACTTTTGCGGAGCTTATCGAACAGAGCAATATAACGAGTATTGTTGTGTTTTTTGTGATTTTCGGCTTAGCTTATCCTTTGATTGGTTATGTGAAACAAAAAGTATATGCGTCCAAACCCTTCGAAGAGTATAAACAGGAGGTCATTCGTATGTTTGCACAGGTAAAGTTTGAGCTGGTGTCGGATAACGATAATAAGATGGTCTTTCGGAATAAGAGCGCGCTATCGCGCCTGATGCGAATGTATGAAGACAAGGTTACGGTGGATTACTCCGATTCGCCCATCTTGCTGCTTGGGCTTCGCCGTGATGTTTACCGCTTGGCGCGTATGATTCAATACTATATTCGTAACGCCGAAAAGGAGGATTAGTTTAATGCAAATAAAAGTTTTTTACTTTAATGAATTGCGCGTATGCACCTACCTGTTGTGGGACGATACGCTCGAATGTGTTATTGTGGACTGTGGCTGCGAAAATGAACACGAATGCGCCCGCTTGCAGAAATTTATTGCCAACCATAATTTGAAACCTGTAATGTTATTGAGTACGCACGGCCATTTCGACCATAATATGAGCAATGCGTTTATTACGAAAACCTACAACATTAAGAGTTATATCCATGTCGGCGACAAAGCATATTTAGCTCAAACCGCTGAAATTGCTAAGGGTTTCGGTTATAATAATGTGGAAAACCCGCCCGCTCCTGACGGTTATCTCGAAGATGGGCAAATCATTCGCTTTGGACAGTCGCAACTGCAGGTCTTGCACACGCCCGGCCACAGCAAAGGCTCAGTGTGTTTTTATGCTGAGGAAAGCAATTTTGTGCTTACCGGCGATTTGTTGTTTCAAGGCTGTATTGGCCGCACCGATTTACCCGGCGGCGATTATGATGAAATTATAGACAGCCTTTTGAATAAAATCGTTCCTCTGCCCGACAAGACAGTGGTATATTCCGGCCACGGCCCCGCCACCACTGTAGGCGAAGAAAAACGAGCAAATCCCTTTATTGTAGAGAAAATGTAATTTTTATAATTAGTGATTAGTGGTTAGTCGAACTGCCGCTTTTTTATTTATGAATTATGGGTTATGATTTATGAGTTGGGCTGCGCGCCCCCTACCTAAATATCTATTATCTACTATTTATTAACCACTAACCACTGACCACTAACCACTAATCACTAATAAATCCAGCCGCCATATTCCTCGAAAGTTCCTGTGTAATTCCCTTCAATGCGTTTGCCGTTTAGGGTCATGGCAAATTCGAGGGTATAATTGTCGGCGCCTGTGTTCTTAGTTACTTTTACCCGATTGTCGGAACCGGAAAGGTCGTTTAGGTTTGCTTCGTCAGACACACTACCGCCCCAATACTCTGTTTCGTTGTATTGTAAGGCGACATACGGGAACCAGTTGACATCATCGTAAGGCTCGTGGAGTTTAATTAACTGTCCGAGCGCTTCAATGGGGCATTCAAAGAGGAAGAAATCGGGTTCGTCGGAAGGGTCTTCCGCAGGAACGGTGGGGCTGATGAAAAATTGAATGCCGTTGCCGGGCGAGGTGTAGCTTTTAGCATAGACAATGTTGAATGTCTTGCCATCGTAGGTGTAGGCGTTGGTCAATTTGTCGTTTTCGCCTTTCGAGCAGCCTGCCAGCGCTACGCCGACTATTGCTGCAATCATAATTAATTTTTTCATGTTGTTTGTTTTGTTTAATTGTTTGTTTGATGATTTGTTTATTTGTTGATTTGGATATGCGATTTATTAATCATTATTTACTATTTACTTATTTTTTCGTCATTGCGAGCCGCGTCAGCGGCGAAGCAATCCTGTCATTGCGGGTGCTCGGATAGGCAAAATAGCATAGCCGCAAGGACAGAAGTTGCCTTGCCGTTATAATCTGAGTTGCTGTAATTGACTGATAGTCAATCTTATATAGGGGTGGGATAAAATACTATTTATCAGACAGTTAGCCTGATGTTTTATCGTGTATTTCCCATTTATAACCATTTGTCCAAAGTTCAGGCTGCAAAGTTAGGGAATAAATTATTAATTACAAGGCCTCTAAATTGTATGGATTAACGATATTTTTTGCTTCCGAAGTGTATAAATAATCCAAACGGTCTTTGTAGCGTTCTTCAATCTTGCCCCGAACCATTTTCAATGACGAATTTAACAGTTGATTTTGTTCGGTAAAGGCTTCCGGAAGTACCGCAATAGCCGCCGGCAACCAGCGTTCGGGATATTCACCCGCATAAATACCCGAGCCTTTGTAGCGGTTGATAATATCCTGTATCTTAAGTAACGCTGCTTCCTTAGCCTCTTTCGACTCCCATGATAAACTCGGGTTCGTTTCTTCAACATGCCTTTTCAATTGCTCCTTATTCGGAACAATCAACGCCACAGTGTAAGGATTTTGATTGTTGTAAAGTACCATCTGTTCGATGTATTTGCTTTTATCGCAAATACCTTCCTCTATTCCTTCCGGACTGTATTTTTCACCGTCGCTGCTAATCAGCAGGCTTTTGAAACGTCCCAGCACATACAGAAAACCGTCTTTATCCATATAACCCAAATCGCCTGTGTACAACCAACCGTCAATAACGGTTTGTTTTGTCGCTTCGGGGTTTTTCCAGTAGCCAAGCATCACGTTTTCACCTTTCACAACAATCTCGCCTTTTTCTCCGAGAGGGAGTTCTTTGCCTTCCGTATCGCAAATTTTGAGTTCCAAGTTAGCAACCAATGTTCCCGACGAACCTAATTTGTGCTTTCTTATTCCGTTGGCAGAGATAATGGGAGTCGCTTCCGAAAGTCCGTAGCCTTGAAACATCGGTATGCCGATAGCGTAGAAAAATCGCTGCAATTCTATATCCAGCAAGGCGCCTCCTCCGATGAAGAAACGTAATTTACCGCCCATGCCTTTGCGTACTTTGGCAAACAGCAGTTTGTCGTAAATAAACAACAAAAGTCTTTTCCCTGTTTGATTTCGGCCGCCTTTATTGTATCCTTCTTTGTTGTAAGAATAGGCCGTTTTTAAGGCATGATTGAAAAGTTTTTTGATTAGTTTTCCTTTCTTCTCAATTGTGCTTTCAATGTTTTTACGGAAATTCTTCGCCAGCGCCGGGACGCTCATTATAACAGTAGGCTGAAATTCCTTGATGTTTATGGGAATATTTTTTATGGTTTCACTGCCTGTCTTGCCTACCTGTACGGTAGCCACATTCGCTCCATAATGCATAAAGGCATAAAAGCCTGCCACGTGACCAAAACAGTGGTCTAAGGGAATGATTATCAAATTGCTGTCCTTTGGAGTAATCGCAATAAGTGCAACGGCCTGCTCAACATTGGCGGTGTAGTTGCGGTGCGAAAGACAAACCCCTTTCGGGTCGGCGGTCGTTCCTGAAGTATAGGTGATTGTAGCTAAGTCATCGTTTTGTACTGCCCGACTTCGGGTTATCAGTTCATCTTTGTTGGTTTTCAAAAACTCGTCGCCTGCTGCAAAAATTTCGCCAATCCATATTTCTTTGCTTTCGTAACTGTCTTGCGGGTCGAAAACAAATATTTTTTCAATCAAGGGAAGCGAGGATATAATACGGCGGATTTTTTTTAATTGGTTGCCCGAAACAATTATAAAACGGCTTTCCGAATGTTGAAGTCTGAAAATTAAATCGTTGCTTTCTTCTAATTTAATAGAAAGGGGGACATTGGCCGCACCGGTATATAAAATCCCCAACTCGCCGATAATCCAATTGTTACGCCCTTCCGACAGTAAGGCTATTTTATCGCCCGACCGAACGCCTGTCTGTATTAATCCTGCGGCCAAACGATATACTTGTTCTCGGGTCTGATTAAACGTAATCGGTTCATAAGCCGTAGTCTTTTTTTCCCAAAGGAAGGTGTTGTTGCCGTATTTGTCAACACTTTCTTCAAAAAAATCAATAATAGTTTTTTTCATAGGTTAAGGTATTGGTTAAATAATTCAAAACATTTTTATTCATCTGCCCAGTCGCCGTTTTCTTTGATTAAAGCTACCAATTCTGCAACGGCGAATTGTTGCGGAATGTTTTTTTTGACAGGTGTTTTGCCTTTGTACAGCGTAATTAGTCCGGGGCCTGCGCCCACATAACCGTAGTCGGCATCGGCCATTTCACCGGGGCCGTTCACTATGCAGCCCATCACCGCAATTTTTAAGCCTTTCAACTGCTGGGTGGCCGCGCGCACAGCCGCTAACATCGGCTGCAAGTCGAAGAGAGTGCGTCCGCAACCAGGGCAGGCAATATATTCAGGCTTACTGAAACGCACGCGGGTTGCCTGCAATAGTGTTGCGGCCAAGTCTTCGCATTCCGCCCGACTTAACATTTCATTATTAATTGCGGCAGAAATGGCTACATCATCGGCATAGCCATCGAGGAGCAAGGGTCCTGCCTGACACGAGAGGCGCAGCAATAATTCTTCTCTCGTTGCTACCTTATACCCTACCTGCAAAATGTCTTTTCGTGCAATATATTGCGCTTTTTCTGTTGTACAGTTGGTTGCATAAGGGTATTGCGGGGCGATTTGCACTAAGGCCTGCGCCACAGGAATTTCATTTTCGGGCGCTTCGGTCAGCGATACTCTTATGGTATCGCCCAAGCCCTGCGCCAGCAGCGTGCCTATGCCCACAGCCGATTTGAGGCGACCCTCGTCGCCGTCGCCTGCCTCTGTTACGCCAAGGTGCAGGGGGTAGTCCATATTTTCGGCATCCATAGCAGCAACCAACAGGCGGTAGGCTTCGACCATCACCCTTGTGTTGCTCGATTTCATGGACACCACCACATCGTTAAAATCATGCTCTCTGCAAATATGCAAAAATTCCATCGCCGAGGCGAGCATTCCTTGCGGACTGTCGCCGTAGTCTTCCATTATGCGTTCGGATAGCGAGCCGTGGTTTACGCCAATGCGCAAGGCCGTGCCGTGTTGGCGGCAAACAGCAATGAGTTGCAGCAGTTGCACAGCAGCTTCTTCGCGGCTATGCCCGAAATTCCCCGGGTTGATGCGTACCTTGTCGGCTACAGCTGCTGCGGCAAGCGCTACTTTCGGCGTAAAATGTACATCGGCAATCAAGGGAATGGTGTAACTCGCAGCGCGCAACTGTTGTTTAATTTGCGCCAGAGCCTCTACTTCCCGCAGGCCTTGCGCAGTCAACCTTACGTAATCGGCGCCTGCTTCGGCAATGCGTTTACACTGCGCCGTAGAAGCCGCAACATCTAAGGTATCGGTAGTGCACATTGTCTGCACGCGCACAGGCTGCTTGCCGCCCATAGCAAGGCCTCCGATATTCACTTCTTTAGTTTTCCGCCGCATATATTGTTTTAAACTTTGAACCTTAAACTTTAAACCTTGAACTTTACAGTTGAAAAAGCAGCGCTACCGAAAACAACCAGTGTTGAAAGTGGTTATATATGGTGCGTTCATTGATATTATGGGGATACATCATATAAGAAAAAGCGAACTGATAACCTGCTTCGAATTGCAGTTCAAAAGGTTTGAATACAAGTCCAAAGCCTGCGCCCAAATGTACGCCATATTCAATCCGACGGTCAGTGTCGGCAAAGACATAGTTTTCTTTTACTGTTGCCCCATTGTCTTCATAACTTTGTTCCGCGCTCAAAGCATAAGAGGCATACATGCCGACATTAATCAGAAAGCGCAAATGCCATGTTTCATAATGAAATTGCGACAACAAGGGTAGTTCAATCACTTTGTAGCGGCGGGTAACACTGTCCAACACAAAGCCTTTTTCGGCATAATTCAATCCTGTTTGAAGACCCACCCATGGGTAGTTGTAGTACTTATAAACAAGACCTACATTAAACCACTGGCGGGTTGAACTATCGGATTGTGCGGGAGTGAATGCTATGTCAGATATACTTATACCTTCTTTAATACCGATAAAATGTTGCGCCTTACTTAGGAAAGGAAGCACAACAAAAAGCGAAGCAATCAGCATTGCCCGCAGTTTATTCTCTACTTTCTGCTTTGTTATCATCGTTGGGAATGCCTACTTTTGTTAATAATTTATCTATTTGCGTACTACCATCTATTGGAGGGGTTTCCTCTATTTTTGGCCTTTCGTTTTTTCGGTCGCGGGCAAATACGGTTGCTGCATTTACTTGCTGTGTTATATCCGTATTATTGGGCAACTCTATTACTTCTTTTCCGTCGGGAAGGGTATAGAACTCTGCCAATTCGGGTTGCTTTCGTTCCAAATATACAGCAGGGTCCCAAATGCCGTTTTTATTATCGTCGCGAATCAGCCGCAGGGTATATGTTCCTGCTCTTAAATAGTCCATAAGCACTGCTCCGTCTTCGGTAATAATTTCTTCCCGCAAAACCCTGTCCTTTTTCTCGTTCAGCAATTGTACGATGAGCTGTTGCTCCTGTTCAACACCTGAAATAACAAACTTTATACTGCTGTATTTATCGGGATTTTCGGTAGTAAGGGGTTTAGTAATCGTATCATTAGTCAAGCCGTAAATATCCGTAAAGGCTTCCGGCAAGAGCGACAACTCATAACTTGTTCCGGTCTGCCACTTTGCCTGCAGTATGTATTGGCGAAGATATACGGTATCCGCTGTCAGAGTATAGGGTTCCGCTGTTTGTTTGTCCTTATCCTTATCGTCTTTTTTCCAAAGCTGTATCTTTTCCTTATCCACCTGCGTAAGTAAGGTCGGAAATTTCAGTAAGATGCCATGTTTTATAATGGTTTCACCGCTAAAGCTAATATTTGGCGTAAGCTTCGGTTCTGTATCTTCTTCCTCCTTGTCCTTTTTCTTTTCTTCCTTCTTCACCTGCAGTCTCAAGGGCGTAGTATAAGGCGATAAAAGTTCTAAGGAGTCGGTTCGATGGTAGGTAATCGATGCTGATATTGTATCGGGTAAGGCTGCTGCGGTAATCCAGTAAATCAAGGTGTCGGAAAAACGGCTGCGCTCTACGACCATATCCGCTTCCGCAACATCTTTTATCAATAGCGAATCAACAATAGCATGCGGTTGCGTGAAAACTAATGTGATTTGCCGTTTCCCTGTCAGTTCCTGTTCCTTGAGGAATTGTTTGCCTGCTTTTTCCGTAGAAGCATACAGTTCCCATTCGTAAGGCCGCGCCAACAATTGCAGGGTGTCCTTAGGGTCTATTGCCGTAAGCAGTTCCTTGTAATCGGTAATTACCGTTACAGGCCAGACCACGCTATCAAGAAAAGCCAACATTTCGCTGCCTGCATCGTATCTCAGATTGTTATTTTTATCAACAAAGGCAGCCATACTGTACTGTCTCGGCTTAATATTCTGAAGGGTAAAATAGCCCCACTCGTCGGTGCGTGCAATAGCTACAGGCAGGGTCTTATAAATGGCCGTGTCGCTTCGGTCTTCATATAAGGCTACTGTTGCGGCGGGCACAGGCTCTTTGGTATAAGCATCTAACACCTTTCCGGTAAGTTTCATGGAATCGATTATTGGGCCTGTAGAAAAAACGTAACGAAAAGGCGGGAAAGGGTTGCTTTCATTCAGGTCGGAAATAGACGCCCCAAAATCAATCACGTAACTTGTGTTACTTTTTAAACTGTCATTGAACACCACTTGCACGGTCTTTCCTCGTATGCGTACTTCAGGCCGTAGGAGCGAAGGGGGCGAAAGTACTACATTTTTCGCAGCGTCCTTCACTTGCACATATTCATCAAAACGCAATATTACTTTCGATGGATTTTGATAAATTGCATAATATTCCGGCAAGGTCATCAGCAACACCGGAGGAATGGAATCTTTAGGCCCTCCGCCGGGGCCTTGCGAGACATTGGCGCAACGTCCCATCAGCAAGATCAGCGTTAAGACGAATACAATATTTGTAAGAATACGTGCCACTTTTTATGTTTTTTTATAGTAGTTAATGTTGAATTAATATATTTTGTTGTTGAATTATTTCATTTCCCTGCAACAGAATTAATGAATACAATCCGTTAGGTACATTGCTGACATTAACGTTGAAATTACTGTTGAAATTAACTACCTGTTGGTCTAAGACTAAGGCGCCTGACATTACGGAATACATTTGAACGCGGCAATTATTCTGTTGACCTTGCATGTTGTTTGCCTGCTGTTGCAGTACATTTTGTTGGCATAGTTCTACAACTTCGGAATTAATTTCGCAATATATGATAGAAGAGGCAGGATTAGGATAGAACGAATAGCGGAAAGGATAAATGGGGAGGCCTGTAACCAAAAAATCATGGCCAGTCATTCGACTCCAACCACAACCATCCTGTATTCGCAATTGGATGCTATGATAGCCGGGGCGGTCAAAGCCATGCGGCTGATATATAGTTGACCATCCGGTAAACATTGCCACATAAGAAGATAGGTTAGGGTGTTCAGGAGGCGTAATTGTCCACTGATATGCCAATGCAGGCGGCATGTGCGATAAGGCAGCTTCTAAATAATAAAGTGTTCCGGTTTCTCCCTGACCTTGTAAACAATGTGTTTGATAATCCAAAACCCCGTGAAGCACAGGAATGGGACTGGTCTGAACGTTTTTGCTAAACGTATATGAGTTTCCATTGAGAGAAAAACTGAAATTGACAGTAGCAAACACCGGATCGTTGGACTCTGCTGATCGTTGAAATACGGCTCCGTTCAAACCATCATCGGCTGTTTTTACAAGACCTTGGCTGCAACTCCATTGCGGATTTGTAGCATTTGCAGGAAGATTGGCTAATGTGTAAGTTGCCTGGCAGGTTCCGCTGGAAATGATGTCGGGGCCGGTAATTAAAACATTTATTGCTATTCCTTCAAGAGTTGGAAACTTGATTCCAACAGGATCAAGCCAGTCGCGCAATCGTCTTCGACTGTCCGTTGCATCGTTACCTGTCCAGGAAACACTGAGCTTGCCGTAATAATCCGGATATGCTAAATTTCCACAACTTCCAGAACCTCCATGTAATTGTCCTATTATTTTATGGTTATTATTTATTAAGGGCGAACCGGAAGAACCTTTTTCAGTTGCCCCTAAATTCCATAGAACATTCCAATGGGTATTAGGCAAAGAAGGATATTCATTTTCCCAGTTTATTGGTTCAGATTGATTTTTTATGTCATTAGTGATACTAATCTTCTTTGGGTTGCCGTGTGGATGATGTATTCCAATGCCGCTCGTTCCGGCGTTCCCCGATCGATCCCATCCAAGATAATACGGTATAAAATTGCTTAAATTACGTGGATCTTCGGTTAATAGCAGCAAGGCAAAATCTGAAATACTGTCATTGGCAACAATTGTTGCACCTGTTGTGCTTTTATGTGGTGGCTCAACAGCACTGCTATCACATTCCGGATATTCATAATCCCAATAAAAAGTCCACTGCGAAGCATCATTATTAGCAATAGCGTCAAAAACCTGATTTCCAAACTCATCTCGCAAGCCGTGGTTAGCAGTCAACACGTAGGGGGTGTTGTCGTTATTTGTATTATTCACTAATGCACCGGAACCTCTTCTTGTTCCATCGCTTTTTGGAACCAGTATTTTAACTACAGCCCGTTTTTCGTTTTGCCAATTATTCCCTTCCGGGCAGTTAATATTTATCTGACAATCGCCTACAATAACAGCAGATGTATCAATAATGTCCCCTGATCTGTTAATATTTCTATATCCGTAATCAATACGGGAAATGGATATAATGGCAGAGTCCTGAACCATTGCCGGCTGCCAGTATTCAAAAACGATCGTTTCGCCATAAATCAAGCCGGTAGCAAATTTCTTGGGATGGGCAAAGCTGCCATTCAAAAAATCGGAAATTACAGCACCTATGAACTGTCCGGTTTTTTCATTATATACAAAAAATTTAGCTCCCTCAGGAAGATAGAATTTATCGTAATAGGTATTGGTGGACAAGGCGTCCGGCAATCGAACTTTTAGTTGCCACAGTCTGTCACCGTTGCCTAAGGTATGCCAGGTTCCGGAATTGTTCAGCGTATAGCTGACATGTACAGGATATGCAAAACGGAAAAATCCGGGCCGTGTATCAGCAATAGCGTCTTCGGCATTGATAACTACTATGTTCGGCTTTTCTAATGTTTGGACAAGTGTTTCACTATGCTGAATATCAGTTTCTTGAATAAGACTCAAACCAATGGGCTGTTCGCATGTTGTTATTTGTGCAGGCAATATGTAGCCATACAAACAAAGGACACAAACTAATAGTATTTGTTTCATTATTCTACAACTGTAAAAGGTTTGAATGACAAATAATAATACCCTAGGTTGAAATGCAGTTTTAGTTCTTCAGGCATAGCAGTATAGGATTCTGTTCTAATAACAGCTGTGCGAAAAACATCACTATCGCAATAATCACTACCATCCACATAATAGCGTTCACAAAAAAGTATAGCCGATAGAGGAACATAAGGATCCAAGTTTAACAAGTCTATTTTTCGTGTCATCCATATACTACGGGAAGTAGCTGTGTAATCTGTGTCAAATGTGAGCGTATAGCAATGTTCGCAATCTACTGGTTCAAGTTCTTTCAAAACGCCTGTTTCAGTATTAACGATACCTGCCAATTTCCATTTGGTTCCTTCCAAATAGGTTCTTTCTATGAGGGGTGCTGTTTCTTCCTTGCAGGAAAAAAAACTCCCTGCAATAATCAGCAAAGATGCTGTAAATTTTAAGATACTTGTTTTCATGATCTTGAAGTTTTAGAATAAAAAGTTTATAAAGCTATTGAATTTTAAATCTTTAATTTTGGGGTAAAGGTAATAAAAAAATTAACGATATAACAACTTTAATGGCACACCAAAATAGTCTGCTGTTGAATTATTTCATTTCCCTGCAACAGAATTAAGAAATATAATCCGTTAGGTACATTGCTGACATTAACGTTGAAATTACTGTTGAAATTAACTACCTGTTGGTCTAAGACTAAGGCGCCTGACATTACGGAATACATTTGAACGCGGCAATTATTCTGTTGACCTT